>CAWGJI010000011.1:0-457736 GCA_963822895.1 uncultured Acidobacteriota bacterium | reverse complement strand
ATTCAGGCCCTCGAGTGCCATGGCCAGCTGATCCTGAAGCGAGGAGAAGGTGGCGACATCCGGCGGCTTCTCGGAGTCGAGGTCTTCGACCAGGTCCCCAAGTGTCCCGTCATCGTCCTCCCCCACCGGCGTCTCCAGGGAAACCGTGTCCAATGCGATCCGCTGCAGCTCGAGAACGCGGGAGGGCTCGAGATCGAGATCGTCGGCGAGCTCGTCGATGCTGGGGGCACGGCCCATCGTCTGGGTCATCTCACGCTGCGCCCTGGTCAGCTTGTTGACCGCATCGAGCACATGGATCGGCATCCTGATGGTGCGACCCTGATCGGCGATGGCCCGTGAGATCGCCTGTCGGATCCACCAGGTCGCATAGGTGGAGAATTTGAAGCCACGCCGATAGTCGAACCTCTCGACGGCGCGCATCAGGCCGACGTTGCCTTCCTGGATCAGATCCAGCAGCGCCATCCCCCTCCCGACATAACGACGGGCCAGCGCCACCACCAAGCGCAAGTTGGACTGGACCAGCTGGTCATGGGCGGCATCACCCATGTCGATCTCATGTCTCAGGAACGAGCGGTCCTCCTCGCTCAGGCCGTCATCCTGTTCCAGACGGGAAAGCGCCCGGAGGCCTGCTTCCATCTGCATGGCCAGCTCGACCTCCTGCTGGCTGGTCAGCAGCGGATATCGCCCGATCTCGTTCAAATAGAGCCGAACCGGGTCGGAGACCGAGATCTGGCTCACCTCGACGAATTCCTCGGTGACCCCCGGTCCCTCTTCGGTCAGCCGGATGCCCTGGGAGCGAAGGGCGTCCGCCACCTTCTCGAATGCCTCACCCGACGCCTCGGCGTCCTCCAGCTCCTGCTGGACCTCGGCCATGGTCAAGAAGCCGCGGTGTCTCCCACGCTTCACCAAATTGGCGATGACCGGGTTCAGCTTCTCGTTCACGATTCCGCCAGGGACCTCTTTTCCTTCTGTAAAGCTATCAAGCGCCGGAGGCTGTCGGAATGGGGTTCGCTTCCGGGCTCCAATTCGGCAAGCTCGGCCTCGAGGGTGTCGATTAGCCGGTCGAGTCGCCGTTCCTTGATCCGACCCATGATTTCCTCACCGGAAGCCGGCCGATCCTCCATGGACAGTGAGCGAAGAAGACCGCTCGCCTCCGACGCGGACCCATCGCCGTTGGCCGATCTCTCCGCAGATTCACCCGTGCTCAGCGCCACGAACGCCGCGGCGAGCCTCTCGTCGACGAAGTCGTCGGGGCCCACCTCGGCCATCCGATCGGGGTTGGCGATTAGAAACCGCAACAACTCCGACTCCATCCGATCGAGTGGTCGCTGGCTCACCGTGGTCGCCGGCCGGCTTCGTCGACGACCACCCTCCACCGCGGCGGTCACGGTGTCGAGATCGGCTCCGATCAGGCGGGCCACGAACCTGATGTACTCGCGGCGGGCGATCTCGTCCCCGACCCGCCTCACCTGCTCGGCGGCGGCATGAAGGGCCCGGGCTTTCCCCTCGGGCCCGGTCAGGTCGTGACGGGAGACCTCGTGCTCGATCCGTCGCTCGAGCAATGGCCGGGCGGACTGGACCGAGGCGAGCAACTCATCGGTCCTGTCTTGCTGGACCAGATCGGCCGGGTCGAGGCCATCGGGCATGGCGGCGACCCTGAGGTCGAGATCGAGGCGAAATGGCGACTCCAGCTCATCGCCGCGTAGCGCAGCCTTCGAGCCGGCCTCATCCGAGTCGAAGGCGAGGACCACACGGTCACCAAAACGCCGCAGCAGATCGAAGTGCCCATCCCCCAGGGCGGTGCCACATGTGGCCACCGCCGTCTTCACCCCGGCCAGGTGCATGGCGATGACGTCGGTGTATCCCTCGACGATGACCGCCGGCGAATCGTCCGATATCTCGCGGCGGGCGCGGTCAAGGCCGAAGAGGACATTCGCCTTGTGATAGATCTGGGAGTCCGCCGAGTTGACGTACTTGGCGTCGGGGTTGTTGGTGGCGTCACGATCGATCTCTTCGATCTTGCGCGCCCCAAACCCGACCGGGTCGCCACGCAGGTCGTGGATCGGGAACATGAGACGGCCCCGGAACACGTCGTAGAGCCCGTGTCGGCCCCGCCGAGATAGCCCCGCATCGACCATGACGCGATCGGGCACCCCACCGGCCCTCAGCTCCTTGGTCAGGGTGTCCCAGTCGGTCCCGGCAAACCCGAGACCCCACTCGTCGATGGTTTCCAGGCCATAGCCCCGACCACGCAGATAGGACCTGGCCGGACCCGCCTCGGCGGACTTCTTCAGACGTGTCTGATAGACGTCGATCGCCCGTCTGAGGGCCTCGACCGACTCGCCACGTCTCCCCCGGCGCTTGGCCTCGGCGGGGTCAGCGACGAGCGTCACACCCGCCTTGCGAGCGAGCATCTCAAGGGCATCACCGAAATCGACGCCCTGGGTCTCCTGGATGAAGGTGAAGACATCGCCACCCTTGCCGCATCCAAAGCAGTGATAGAGCCCCCGAGCCCGGTCGATCGACATCGAAGGGGTCTTTTCCTCGTGAAACGGGCACACGGCGACGAAGCTCCTCCCCGACCGCTTCACCTTGGTGACCTCAGAGATCAGATCGACGAGATCCGTCGCCTCCCTGACCCGGTCGATGTCTGCTCTGTCTGCCATCGCCAACCGATCATATGTTGCGACGACCGATCTTCAGGCAGAACTGGCCACGAAGTCCAGGGTGATGGTCACCTCGTCACTGACATCGGCCACACCCGGGGCGTTGGGAATCCCGATCGCATAGTCATTGCGGAGCACGGTGGCCGAGGCGCTGCCCTCCAGGGTCTGCGGGTCGGTCATGGTGGCGGTGACCTCGAACGTGACCGGGTTGGTGGTCCCCTTGATAGTGAGATCGCCACTGATGGTGAAGGTCAACTTCTCCCCCACCGTGGCCGTCGGCGGGAGGCCGTCGACCGATGTGATGTCGAAGGTGATGAATTCGAACTCGTCGGAGGCCGAGTTGAGGACGATCGGGGTCCGAATCGCCCTATCCCTGTTGCCGCTGTCGGTTTGCAGGGTCCGGGCATTGATCAGGATCTGGGAGAACTCGACGGTGGAGAGGTCGTCAGGATCGAACTCGAGCTGACCGGCAAGCTCGGAAGTGCTGCCCGTCGCCGTCTGGGGGTTCCCCCGCAGCACCTCATCGATGTGGAAGGTTGCCACCGACCGAGCGGGGTCGATGACGAAGGCGGTGGTCCCTGATGCGGGGTCGGCTCCCGACGAAGTCGTAGTCGAACCGGAGGCGATGGTCGGCGTGGTCAGATCGGTGGACGGGTCCCCGGAGCCACCGGCGAAATAGATGTATGCGAATGCCGCCGCCCCCACCAGCACGACGGCCAGTGCCGCCCAGAGCACACCCTTGGCCAACTTCATCGTCGACGAGTTTCCAGTTCCCGTGTCAACAGGGAGTAAACATCAGGTCAACTTCTCGGTGAGATAGGCGACCAGGCCCTCCATCGGGACCCGATCCTGGGTCATGGTGTCCCGGTCCCTCACCGTCACGGCCTGATCGTCGAGAGTGTCGAAGTCGACCGTCACCGCATATGGAGTCCCGATCTCGTCCTGACGTCGATAGCGACGGCCGATCGACTGGGTGACGTCCATCTCGACCATCCAATGGCGCCGCAGCTCCTTGGCCACGCGCTCGGCCGGCTCGATCAGCTCAGGCTTCTTTGAAAGGGGGAGGACCGCCACCTTGTAGGGGGCGAGACGGTGGTGCAGCTTCATGACGACACGCTCCTCGTCGTTGACCGTCTCCTCGTGATAGGCGTCGATGAGGAAGGCAAAGGTGGTGCGGGTGGCGCCGGCCGCCGGTTCGATCACATAGGGGTAGAAGCGCTCGTTCGACTCCTGGTCGAAGTAGCGGAGATCCTGGCCCGAGTGCTCCGAATGCGCCTTCAGGTCGAAGTCGGTCCGGTTGGCGATGCCCTCTAGCTCGTCCCAGTCCCAGGGGAAGCGGTATTCGACGTCGACGGTGCCGGCCGAGTAATGACTCAACTCGTCCTCGGTGTGGGGGCGGATCCGCAGGTTCGCCTCGGTCATGCCCAGGTCCAGATACCACTGAAAGCGCTGCTCCTTCCAATACTCGAACCACTGGTTGGCGTCTTCGGGGCGGACGAAGTACTCCATCTCCATCTGCTCGAACTCGCGGGTCCGGAAGACGAACTGACCGGGTGTTATCTCGTTGCGGAAGGACTTCCCGACCTGGGCGATCCCGAACGGGAGCTTGAGGCGATTGGTGCGGCGGACGTTCTCGAAGTTGGTGAAGATGCCCTGAGCGGTCTCCGGGCGGAGATAGATGAGGTTGTCGTCCTCCTCGACCGGCCCCATGTAGGTGCGAAACATCAGGTTGAAGTGTCTCGGCTCGGTGAACGTCCCGGATTTGCCGCAGGTGGGGCAGGTGTTGGGGTCATCCAACTTGTCCAGTCGATGCCGCGCATTGCAATTGCGGCACTCGACCAGAGGATCGGTGAACACTTCCTCGTGGCCCGATGCCTGCCACACCTGCCGGGCCTGCAAGATCGCCGAGTCGATCCCTACGACATCGTCACGCTCCCGAACCATCGAACGCCACCACTCGTCCTTGACGTTTCGGAGCAGCTCGACACCGAGAGGCCCGTAGTCGTACGCGCTGCGGATCCCGCCGTAGATCTCCGAGGACTGGAAGACGAAACCTCGTTTCTTGGCGAGATTGGAGATGGTGTCGAGTGTGGGCTCAGTCATCACGAAGGGGCAACGGTGGCCTAGTTGGTGCCGCTAGTCAACCTGAGGTTGGTCCAGGGCGCCGCCGAATCTGCGATCACGATGCTGGTAGTCCACCACGGCGTCGACCAGGGCATGCCGGTCGAAATCGGGCCAGAGGATCCCGGGAAAGTAGAACTCGGCATAGGCCGACTGCCACAGCAGGAAGTTGGAGAGACGATGCTCCCCGGAGGATCGAATGATGAGATCGACGTCCGGCATCTCCGGCTGGTAGAGATGGCCGGCCACCACGCTCTCGTCGATCTCGTCGATAGCTAGGGCGCCGGTAGCCACGAGTGAGGCCACCGCTCGCACGGCATCGGTGATCTCGCGGCGGCTCCCGTAGTTGAAGGCGAACACCAGCTTCAAGCGATCGTTTTGCGCCGTCTTCTCCGCCGCCTCCGCCATGTGACGGCGGTTTCGCTCGGGGATCCGAGGATCGTCCATGTCGCCGGCGAAGAGCATGCGAACACCCTGGGCGTGAAGGTCGTCTCTCCGCCTGGTGAGCAGGTCTTCGTTGAACCACATCAAGAATTCGACCTCGTCCTCGGCACGTGCCCAGTTCTCGGTCGAGAACGTGAATGCCGTCACCCACTCGATCCCCATCTCCAGCGCACCCTCGACCGTGTCGAACAACGCCGATTCGCCGGCCAGGTGCCCGGCCGTCCGGGGCAGGCCCCTGGCATTGGCCCATCTCCCGTTGCCGTCGAGGATGAGGCCGACGTGACGGGGCACCTGATCGATGTCGACCCGGCTGAGATCGAGTGTCACTCCAGCACCGCCAGCGATGACAGCTTCCGATCGAGGTGATACTCGACGAACCTGCGTGCGATACCCATCGCCTCGCTGGAGTACTTCTCGTCGGTGAGGGGCATCTCACCGAATTCGGCCTCGGCCAGCGCCGCCAGGTAGGCGGTCAAGCCAGTGCGAAGACGGACCGCTCCTTCGGTTCGGCACGAGTCGCAGATCGCACCACCACCGGCAAAGGAGAATCGGTGGAGGTCATCGACCTTTCCACACGAGGCACAGACGAGGAGGGAGGGCGCAACACCGACCACGTCGGCGAGCTTGAGGAGGAAACTGGTTATGAAGTCACTGCCACGCTGACCGGTCTCCAGGGCACGCAGCCCACGGTGAAGGAGCAGGAAGAGCCTCATCGAGGACTCGTCCTCCTGTGCCACCGCATCGGCCGCCTCGACCATCGTCGCTGCGGCCATGACGGCTTCGAGGTCGTTCCGCAGATGGGGGAAGGGCTCTATCACCGCCACCTGGGTGATCGTGTCGAGGTTGCGCCCCTCATAGAGGACGAGGTCGACGTGGGTGAACGGCTCCAACCTCCCGCCAAAGCGACTCTTGGTCTTGCGGATCCCCTTGGCAACGGTTCGGATCTTCCCGTTGTTGGGGCTGAGCAGGACCACGACCCGATCGGCATCCCCGAACGGGTAGGAGCGGAGCACGATCCCCTGATCGTGTCGGATGGCCATGAGGCAAACAGGGTAGGACCGGTGATCGTGGAAGATCAGTCTTCGCGGGCAGCCCGGTGGCCGACGAGCCCGTCGTAGACTCGGCTCATGGAGCTGCTCACCGACGAAGCGATTGGGGACTTCCTCAGCAACCACCAAGACTGGGCTCGAGAGGGCTGGGCCATCGAGCGCACCTTCTCATTCTCGGGCTTCGCCGAAGCGATGGCCTTCGTGAACCGGGTGGCCGAGGCTGCCGAGAAGGCCAATCACCATCCTGATATCGACATCCGTTGGAACGCAGTGACGCTTCGCCTGTCCACCCACTCCGCCGGTGGCCTCACCTCCAAGGACACCGACCTGGCCGCCCAGGTCGACACCCTGATCTGAGGAGCCTCAGGCTCCTTCGAAGCCGAGACGGTCGAGAAGTTGGGGTCGTCGTTGCCAGTCGCGCTCCACCTTGACGTGGAGTTGGAGATTCACCCGCTCGCCGAAGAGGGCCTCGAGGTCGTGACGTGCCTCGGTGCCGGCCGTGCCGAGCAGCGATCCTCCCTTCCCGATCACTATGCCCTTCTGACTGTCGCGCTCCACGATGACGTCGGCGGAGATATCGATGAGGCCATCGTCGCGTTGTTCGATGTCCTCGACGACGACCACCAGCGAATGGGGTAACTCCTCACGGAGACGGTCGAGGAACTTCTCCCGTATCAACTCTGCGGCGAGATGGCTCTCAGGCTGGTCAGAGGTCATACCCGACGGGTAATAGCGGGGCCCGTCCGGCAGGTGCCCAACCACTTCACCCACGAGCTCGGCGACCCCCGAGCCATCCCGGGCAGATACGGGGAAGTATGAGCTGAAGTCCCAGTCTCCCGCTCGGGCCAGCTGATCGACCATCTCCGTCTTGGTTGCGGCGTCGGCCTTGTTCACCGCCAGGACCACATCTGCTTGGGCCGCCTGGAGACGCTCGGCCACCAGCCGATCCCCGGGACCGACCGGGGCGGTGGCGTCGATCACGAAAAGGACGACGTCCGCCTCGCTCAATGTGCCGTATACGAGTGAGTTGAGACGGTTTCCCAGCTCGTTTCTCGGCCTATGGAGACCCGGAGTGTCGATGAGGACGATCTGGTAATCGGGGTCACCGTCGTCCGGGCCGGTGACCACACCCCTGATGGCGTTGCGTGTCGTCTGGGGGCGGGTCGAGACGATGCTCACCTTGGAGCCCACCATCTGATTGACCAGCGTCGACTTGCCGACATTGGGCCGTCCCACCACCGGCACGAATCCCGATCTCATCCAGTTTCTGCCGACCCGGCCTCTACCAGGCTCACGCTGACCTCGGCCACTCGTCTCCCCTGCATCCTGGTGACGGTCAGGCTCAGCGGGCCGACGCTGAATTGCTCACCCTCGTCGGGAACACGCTCGGCGATGCCGAGAACCAGGCCCCCGACGGTGTCCCAGTCCTCGTCGGGCAGGTCGATCCCGGTCACATCCTCGAGCTCGGAGACCGCCAGCCTGGCGTCCACGTCCCAGCCACCATCGCGTCTGACGGTGAGGAAAGTCTCGTCCTCGTCGGTCTCATCGGCGATCTCACCCACCAGCTCTTCGAGCAGGTCTTCTATGGTCACCAGCCCCGCCACGTCGCCGTACTCGTCGACGACCACCATCTGATGGACGTGCCCCGCCTGCATCTCGCCCAGCAGGATCGACGCCAGCTTGGTCTCAGGGACGAACTCGACGGGTCGCATCACCTGGGCGACGCTGAGGCCGTGATTCCCGTCGCTGAGCATGGGGAGGAGATCCTTCACGATCACCATGCCCACCACGTCACCATCACTGACCACCGGGATCCGGGAGAAGCCCTCTTCGGTGGTGATGGCGACCACCTCGCTGAGGGTGGCGGTGACAGGGACCGTGACCATGTCCGGCCGGGGTGTCATCACCTCACGGACCATCGTGTCGCCAAACTCGAGCACCGAGTGGATCATCTCCCGCTCGTGCTCGACTTCCTCGGGGACCTGCTCCTCGTCGCCATCGGCGTCACCATTGCCCTCTGCAACCAGCTCGCTGGCCCATCCTCCGACCCGCACGGCGGCCGACAGCAGCCGACCGGAGCGATAGGCGATGGGCCGGGGGCGTCGTCGCCCCAGCTGGCGGGGAGCCAGATCGCCCACCACGAACACCACGACGAACACCAGCACCGCGTAGAGCACGGCCGACCTCAGATCGACGTCTTCGGCGATCACGGCGCTTCCAAGGGCGGCGGCGATCACCAGGAGGGCCGATCCGACGGCGGCCACCGAAGGTGTTATCACCTCTCTCTCATCGAGGAGGTCGGCCACCAGTTGAGCCCCGCGAACATCCTCGGAGGCATCCCGATGGGCGTCCGCCCGCGGGACTCGAGAGATCGCCGAGCCGGCCGCCCGGATCCACCCGGCCGCCAGGAGAGCGATCACCGCAATCACCCAGACCAGCGCTGTCATCTCCGTCGTCTCCCCACCAGCGCCAGCAACTCGGTCTCGCGTCTCTCCATGGTCTCGGCCTCGTCGTCCGTCTGATGGTCGTAACCGAGGAGATGCAGGATCCCATGGGTCACCATCAGCGCCATCTCGTCGTCAAAGCCGACCTCGAATCTCTCCGCCTGTGCCCGCACATAGGCGGGGGCGACGATCACGTCACCCACCAGGAGTGGCGGGCCTTGTGGGTCGAAGTCGGGCACGATCCCGGGGACGAGCTCTTCTACCGGGAAGGCGAGCACGTCGGTGGGACCGGTTCGATCCAGGAATCGGGAGTTGTAGGCCGCCATTTCCGTCTCGTCGACCAGGAGCAGCGTGACCTCGGTCAGGTCGGGATACTTCTCCTCGGAGAGGATCAACTCGGCCAGCGTCTGCAGCTGATCCAAGTCGACGGTCTCACCTTGCTCGTCGGCCAGAAAGACGCTCACTGGCCGGCGCCGGGTTTTCGACTGGAGGGATCGTCCATCAGGATCCGGGGAAGTTCGGGTAGGCGATGCGCTGATGGTAATGACCGACGAGTGAGTCGAGGAAGGCCGAGCGGATCTGGCTCACCTCGGCCAGAGTCAAGGGCGACTCGGAGAGCTGGCCATCGTTCATCTTCTCCTCGACGACCCGATTGACGACCTTCTCTATGGCCTCGGGTGTCGGCTCCTCCGTCTGGAACACCGCCCGGCAGGCGGCCTCGAGAGAGTCGGCCAGCATGACGATCGCCGACTCTGCAGTTCGTGGCTTGTGACCGATGTGACGGAAGTCGTCGGGGTTGACCGACTCGCCCTCCTCGGATCTCGCCTTCTCGTAGAAATAGCGCATGATCCCGTCGCCGTGGTGGCTGACGATGCCGGTGGCGACGTCCGAGGGGATCTTGAACTTCTTGGCCAGGGCGATCCCATCACTCACGTGCGACCGGATGACCTGAGCCGACTCCCGTGGAGTCATGAAGTCGTGTGGGTTCTGGATCCCGAACTGGTTCTCGATGAACATCGTGGGGTTCTCCGTCTTGCCCAGGTCGTGGTAGTAGGCCATGGCACGGGAAAGCAGGGCGTTGGCCCCGATGGCGCGAGCGGCAGCGTGAGCGAGTGTTCCCACCATCAACGAGTGGTTGAAGCTGCCGAACGCCTTTTCCTGGAGGAGTTGGAGCGCCTCGTGATTCCGATCCGTGAGATCGAGCAGGCTGAGACTGGTGGTGATGTCAAAGGCCGATTCGAAGAACTGGAGAGCGGCGAGGCCCACCAAAGAGGCGATGGCGGAGATGCCAAACGCCCAAACCATCGAAGTGCCGATGACCACCAACGGCACCGAGACCGAGAAGCCAAACACGTCAACGGGTATGTCGCTCGGGGTGGAGTGGAAGAACCACGACGTAGAGGCTGCGATCACGGCGGCGGCCATCGACGAGAAGACCACCGCAGTCCGGAAGGCGCCACGGCTGCTCACCGAGCTCACGAACGGGATCGGCGCCATGGTGGCCAGGGTGCCGTATACGGCTATTCCGGCGTCGCCGGCGCCCACGGCGGACAGGACACCGATGCACAAGGCCATCAACACCGCAATTCGCGAATCGAACAGAACCGCGGTCATGAAGCCAAAGGCGACGGCAGGCAGGATGTACCAGCTGGTCTGCCCATGGAATGCCACGGTGGCCCGCACGGCGACGGCGGCGAGCACGATCAGGATGCCGAGCAACGCGACCATGCGGGGACGAGCCCAGAACTCGGGCCTGAACCTGGACAGATAGAGACCGATCACTGCCACGAGTACCGCAAGGACGGCCAGCAGACCCCCTTCGGCGTTGGACTGCCCACCGAAGGTCGTGGTGGCGCCGATGGCGGCAATCTGCAGCTCGGTGAGCGGCTCACCCTCACTGACGATCAACTGGTCCACGACATAGGGAACCTCGATCGGATCCACCTCATTGGCAGCGGCATCCTTGGCCTCGGCGGTCGCCTGCTCGTCGATCAGGTAGTTGGCTTGGAGAAAGGTGGCCACGACCTCGCCGGCGGCGTCACTGGCAGCCATGTCCTGCCCAGGCGGGTTGGTGTCGAGGTAGAAGACGGCCGGCGGGCTGCTCCTCAGGCGCTGCTGAGCAGCGGTGAGATCCTCAGGCTCGATCCTGAGACCGAACTCCTGGAGGAGGCGATTGATGGCGGCAGTGCGAATTATCGGAAGGTGGGCATCGAAGCCGAGGGCCGATCGGATCACATCGTCGGAGGCTGTGGCCGCGAGGACGGCGATTGCGTCACTGGCCACGAGGTGTGTCGCGGTGACCGTCGCTATGACCTCATTGATGTCTCGAAGATTCACTCGGAGGGGAATCGCCTCGACGGAGCACTCGGAGCCGGCCTCGCATTCGACTTGCTGTGTCCAATTGGCGGTCTCCACCACGTAGCCGTCGGGGATCTCGGTGTCCCCGGGGTCGATGCTGACCAGGACTGTGCCTGCCGGGACCTCGGCCGACCAGGCGCCGCTGGCATCAGTCACTGCATCTATTGTGGCCGCCTCGCCCGAGACGATGGAGACATGGATCTTCGATGCACCGACGTCGGGCCTCTCGGAGTCGGCTTCGAAGTCGGGAACACCGTTTCCATCGAGGTCGAGGAAGACGATCCCGCTGATCGTGGCCGGGGCCGGCGCCACGGTCGTAGTGCCCGTGCTATCCGCCTCGGTGGTGCTTGTGGTCTCGGTGGGAGGAATGACAGGCTGGGGCACATCGACGGGATCGCCAATGGCCAGGGTTTGGACGTCGTCGAACACCGCCTCCACCTGGCCCGTGACCGTGCTCTCGATCTCCTCACTGATCTGCTGGACCACTGGTACCGAATCGCGGGCCGCCTGCTTCTGGTTCTCGGTCTCGACAGTGTCGATCACGGAGCTGGCTCGCTGTGCCCGGTATTCCCGAGGAGCGAGAGACCCGACGACCAGGTCAGTGCTGGTGTCCGACGGGGCGAATGACAGGACGCCCCAGGCGGCGACGACTGTGGCTAGGAAGGTGGCGACCCTGATGACGGTCGGCCTCGGCATCATGGCGCCTTGTTCTCGAAACGGGCATATGCCTCGACGATCGAGGCCACGATACGATGACGGACCACGTCGCGGGCGCTCAGCTCGATGAACGACACACCGGGTATGTCGCTGAGGATGTGGCGAACGACGCTCAACCCGGAGCTGCGGTTCTCCGGCAGATCGGTCTGCGTCATGTCCCCGGTGATGATCATCTTCGAATTGAAGCCGAGACGGGTCAGAAACATCTTCATTTGCTCCGGCGTCGCGTTTTGGGCTTCGTCGAGGATGACGCAGGCATCGTTGAGTGTCCTTCCACGCATGTAAGCGAGCGGAGCTATCTCGATAGTTCCCCGCTCGACGAGCGAGGCGGTCTCATCGGGGCCCAACATGTCCCAAAGTGCGTCATACAGCGGACGCAGATAGGGATCGACCTTCGCAGCCAGATCACCGGGCAGGAACCCGAGGCGCTCCCCCGCCTCCACGGCCGGTCTGGTCAGGATGATCCGGCGCACCGTCCCGCTGACCAGACTGTCCACGGCGGCCGCCATGGCCAGATAGGTCTTGCCAGTGCCGGCCGGGCCGATCCCGAATGTGAGTGTGTTCTCGCGAATCGCCTCCATGTACCGGTGCTGGCCATGTGTCTTTGGGCGGATCATGCGACCCCGGCCGACCGGGATCCCATCGGAGAGGATTCCCGACGGGCTGGGCACGTCGTCGATGACCATCTTCACGATCTCGGTGACCCGCGAGGCATCCAGAGATTGACCCTCTTGCACCAGGATGAGGAGCTCTTCGAGGACGGTGCGAGCCCGCTCCACCTCGGCATCGGCGCCACTGATGGTTATCTCGTCCCCGCGCGACGAAACGCACCTCCGGGAAGTGTGACTCGACCTGTCGAAGGTGTCGGTCCGCCTCCCCAAGCAGATCCAACATCAGATGATGACTGGGGACGCGTAAACGCGATTCGGTGTGATCAGCGGATAGCAAGAAAGACGCCCTGTCTGTGACGTCCGTCACATTCTAGGGGTGTTAATCCTCAAGGATTAAGAATTCTCCTTGGCGGCGGTCTCGACCGAGGATCCGAGCAGCGACGCGATGACGGCCTTGTCGGAATCGCGCACCTCGTCCGGGCTGCCTTCGCGCCGGAGGAACTGGATCGCAGCGAGGTACCGCTCGACCAGATCGTCGTCGTCCGCCTCGGCAAGAGCATCGAGGTCTATCAGAGCGGTCTGATCTGCCGAGAAGAGGGGCAACAGGTCGGACGGTGGAACGGCGTACACCTCGGCGAGGCGAACCAGGCGTTGCACGCTCAGGGCCCGCTCCCCACGCTCGTAGGCGCCCACGACGGACGCCTTGAATTCGCCTTCGGTGTGCGTTTCCACTTCACCCAAGGACCAACCGCGCTGACGGCGCGCGGCACGCAACCGCACGCCCAAGGTGACGCTGAACTTGTCGACCAAGGAATTGGCCTCCCTAGAGCCCGGGGTCATGCTAATTGTCCCTTACACATCTTTCCAGCAAATCAGATCATCCTGGCCGCCGCGACGATTGCCGCGGTCTCGACCCGCAGAATGGTGGCTCCCAACGACAGCCGGAGAGCATCATCGGGGATCTCATCCGGCGCCCATCCCCCCTCGGGGCCGACCACCACGGTGGGGACGGTAGGGATCTCGGGGCCTCCCGAAGGATCACACACGGCGAACGGGCGCTCCAGGTCCGCCAACGTCGTCAACTCGTCGTCGAGCCGCATCAACCAGGAGCCGCGTGACTGTTCCATTGCTGAAACTGCCCAAGCCCTCATCTTGTCACCAGACGGGATACGTCCCTGCCCGTAGACGCTGTCGAGGAACCGAAGCCGTGACACGCCCAACTCGGCGAGTTTCTCAACCAGGAACCGAAGCCGATCTCGCGAGGAGGGTGGCGCCACCACCAGCACCAGGTCGGATGGAGACCGATTGCTGGATTCCTCCCCTCGACTCACCCAACCCGACCGATAGGTGCCCTTCCCGAGCAGACCGACTCCATCGGTGTAGCTGATCGGCTCATCGTCAGCCATGCGTAAGACCCTCTCGAGATGGTCCCTCTGCTCAGGGCTGACCTGGAGACGTTCGCCCGGCCACGGCCGGTCGATCAGGATGTGGGGCACATGGGCCACTCAGCCGGCCGACGCCGGGCGGTCGACCCGCTCGCCACGCATCTCGGCCCACTCCCGGAGAAGGTCTGCTTCCTCGGGTGACAGTCGTTCGGGGACCTGCACCGAGACGACGACATGCAGATCACCCCTGGTTCTTCTGCCGAGTCTGGTCACACCACGCCCATCCAGGCGAAAGACGGCGCCCGGTTGGGTCCCCGACGGTATCTCGAGCTCCGCCACACCCCCCTCCAGTAGTGGCACGTCGATTCTGGTGCCGAGACTCGCCTCGGCGATTCCCACGGTGGCGCGATGGATCAAGTCGAACTCACTCCGCTCGAACACGTCGTGGGGGGCGACGACTACCTCGACATACAGGTCACCGGCCGGCCCGCTGCGACCACCGGACTCGCCGCGTCCCGATAGCCGGAGACGTGTGCCGGAGGAGACCCCGGGCGGCACCTCGACGTTGATCGTCGTGTCCTCTTCGACGGCGCCGACTCCTGAACAACGCCGGCAAGGCTCGGTGATGATGACACCCTCGCCCTGACACGTAGGGCACGGGCCAACGGTCATCATGGTCCCGAAGAGCGATCGACGCGCCATCCGAACGGACCCGGATCCACCGCAATCAGGGCACGTCGAGCGGCCACCGTCACCTTCGGACCCGGTTCCGGCGCACTCCGGGCAGGTGACCTTGGCGCGAAACCCGACCTCGGCCTCAGTCCCGAAAGCGGCTCGCTCCAGGTCGACCTCCACCGAAACCAGCACGTCGCGGCCTCTGGCCCTTCGAGCCGCGCCGCCCGAACCGAATACCGAGCCCTCGCCGAAGACCGATCTGAGCAGATCGTCGAATCCGCCGAACCCCGAGAGCAAGTCGGAGAGGTCGAGCGTGTCACCACGGTCATAGCGTCGCCGGCGCTCGGGATCGGACAGCACTTCATATGCCTCGGCCGCCTCGCGAAATCGCTCCGCCGTCGACGGGTCCTCCGGGTTGGAGTCGGGATGTGTCTCACGCGCCAAACGCCGAAACGCCTTCTTGATGTCGTCGGTGGAAGCGTCCCGGCCCACACCGAGGATCTTGTAGTAATCCTTGGCCATGCTCAGTCTTGCTCGGACCCGATTTGGTCCTCGAGCTCGCGGGAGACTTCCTCGACGGCGGAGATGACTCTCTTGTAGTTCATCCTCATCGGGCCTATTACGCCTACGGACCCGCCGCCGGAACCGATCTCATAACCCTTCGAGACGACCGCCAGATCAAGATCGGTCATGGGGAGCTCCGAGCCGATTTGAATCGAAGTGCTCGAGGCACCGGCCAGCAGCTTCACCACCTCGGCTTCGCGTTCGAGGACCTCCAGGATTCGCTGCACTGCACTCAAGTCGTCCCAAACCGATGTGAAACGCTGTGTGCCACCGATGAACATCTCGGTTCCCGCCGACGCGGCCAGATGAAGACCGTCCTTGATGGTCAGGGCCGCCTCTCTGACCGGCTCGTCGAGTTGGGCGATCTCGTCCTCGGGGAAGGTGAGATCCCCGCCCAGGTCCCTTCCGATGACGTCCTGACTCACCAGACGTCGAGCATCCTCCAGATCATGTGGTGTGATCGGAACCCGCACCCTGGCTCGTTGCTGCACGACCCTGCCGGCCTCGGTGACCACGATCAGCAATATCTGGTCGCCGGTCACCTGGACACTGTGCAAAGACCGGACCACGTCACTCGACCACCCGGGGGCCACGACGACCGATGGCAGATCCGTCACCTCCGAGAGAAGCTCCGAAGTCGCTTTGAGCAGCTTCGAGAGCTCCAGGTGAACCTCCCCGAACACCGAGTGGATCTTCGCCTGGGTTTCCGACCTGACCCGGCCAGGCCCGAGATGATCCACGTAGTACCTGTATGCCACGGCGGTCGGGATGCGACCCGCCGATGTGTGGGGTTGGATCAAATAGCCTTCCTGCTCCAGGACCGAGAGATCGTTTCTCACCGTGGCCGCCGAAACGTTCAAGCGCGCCTTCTCCAGCACGGCGCGGGAGCTCACGGGCTCTCCCGTTCGAATGTGCTCTTCGACGAGGGCTCTCAATATCTCTTGTCGGCGATCTTCGAGCATCACGGCTCCTTGCCTACACGTTATTCAGGTCCGTCGCCTTCCACGCTCCTGTGGGTGCGGGCAGGCCAAGCACCGCCCTCAAGACCTCGTCGGTAAGTAGTGGTCGAATCACGCTCATTCTGCCGTCGCGAACCTCGATCACCTTCTCGCGTAGGAGCAACTCGCCTTCAGGTGCGGTGAGGAGGGCGGTCGTACCGGGGCCCGTGGAGACACCCCGCGTCGTACGGAGCCCCACGAAAAGCCGGTCCAACTCGCGATCCCATCCCTCCACCAGCTCCTCTCCCGATGTCGGCCTGACACCGGACTCCACTCGATCGAGATACGCGTCGATTCTCCGGACATTGTGGGAGCGCACGGAGTGGCGAAATCGATGTGCCCCATTCCCATACGCCTCGTACTCCCCCTGGGCCCAGACCGTGAGGTTGTACCGACATGTCATGCCGGGTCGGGCCCAGTTGGAGACCTCGTAACGAGCGAGCCCGGAGGATTCGAGCGCCCGATCGGCCGTCTCGTACCGATCGGCCTGGATGTCCGGGTCGGGGGCAGGAGCCCCGGCCGTGACACTGCGATGCAGGGCGGTGCCCCTCTCGACGGTGAGCGAATAGCAGGACATGTGATCCGGCTCCACGACGATGGCCTCGGTGAGGGTGGATTCCCAGGATCGATCGGTCTCGCCGGGTGTCCCGAAGATCAGGTCGAGCGACACATTTTCGAACCCGGCTTCACGGGCATGGCCGACGGAGACCCGAATGTCTTCGGGCCCGTGGCGACGGCCGAGGCCGGCGAGCACCTCCGGGTCGAAGCTCTGGGCACCGAACGAGACCCTGTTGAATCCGATTTCGCGGACTCGGCGGGCTTTATGGAGATCGAAGTCCTCGGGGTTTGCCTCGAGGCTGATCTCGGCGCCCTCGGCTATGCCATGACGCCGTGACAGGGCGTCGAGGACCACACCCAGCAAGCCGGAATCGAGATGACTCGGTGTGCCCCCGCCGAAATAGACGGCGTGGAGCGGAGACCAAGACGGCGACATCTCGATCTCGGCGACAAGTGCAGAGATGTAACGCCTGGCCAGGTCATCGCGCCCGGCCACGACTGCGAAGTCGCAATAGGGACAGACGGCGCTGCAGAACGGGATGTGGACATAGGCGACCGGAATTGGCGACGCCGGCTCACCTGTGACTCCGCTCATCCGTCGTCGACGCGAAGGGCCGCGACGAACGCCTCCTGGGGGACTTCCACCGAGCCCACCATCTTCATCCTCTTCTTGCCTTCCTTCTGCTTCTGGAGAAGCTTCTTCTTCCGGCTCACGTCACCGCCGTAACACTTCGCCGTCACGTCCTTGCGCTTGGCGCGCACCGTCTCCCTGCTGATGATCTTGCCGCCGATGGCTGCCTGGATCGGCACGTCGAACATCTGCCTGGGAATCAGGCCCCGAAGACGGCCGGTCATCATCTTCCCGTACTCGTCGGCGCGATCGCGATGGACGATTGCCGAGAAGGCGTCGACCGGCTGGCCGTTGAGGAGGATGTCCACCTTGACCAAGTCCGATTCCCGATATCCCGCCGGCTCATAGTCGAGGGAGGCATACCCCTTGGTTCGCGACTTGAGCAGGTCGAAGAAGTCGAAGACGATCTCGCCCAGTGGGATCTGATAATCGAGCTCGACGCGCTCCGGGCCGAGATAGCTCATGTTCCCGACCTCTCCCCGCTTGGAGGTGACGAGTTCCATTATCGGCCCGACATATTCGGACGGGGCGAGGATCATCGCACGGACATATGGCTCGAAGATCCCTTTTCGCTCACCGGGATCCGGAAGGTCCTGTGGGGACTTGATCTCGATCTCGGAGTCGTCCGGCATGGCGACGCGATAGGCGACGGACGGCGCCGTGGCGACCAGATCGAGGTCGTACTCGCGTTCGAGGCGCTCACGGACGATCTCCATGTGGAGCAGCCCGAGGAAGCCCACGCGAAATCCGAATCCGAGGGCTCGGCTCGTTTCCGGCTCCCAAAGAAGTGAGGCATCGCTCAGCTTCAGCTTCTCCAGGGCCTCACGGAGATTCTCGAAATCGTCGCCATCCGTGGGGAACAGGCCGGAGAACACCATGGGCTTCGGCTCCGAGTACCCGGGAAGGGCCCCGGAAGCAGGTCGCGCCGCATTGGTCACGGTGTCACCCACCTTGATGCGATCGATTTCCTTGACGCCGGTTATCAAATAGCCGACCTCCCCCGGCCCGAGGGAGCTCATCTCTTTGGCCGCGGGGGTGAGGACACCTATCTCGGTCGCATCATGGGTCTCGCCGGTCGCCATGAATCTGAGCCGATCGCCGGCGCGGAGAGTCCCGTCGATGATGCGGAGGTAACAGACCACCCCCCGATAGGCGTCGTAGTAGGAGTCGAAGACGAGCGCCCTCAGCTCGCGCTCCGGATCTCCTTTCGGCGCAGGCACGGCGTCGACCAGACGTTGGAGCAGGGCATCGACCCCCTCTCCGGTCTTGGCCGAGATGCGGAGGATGTCGTCGGCCGAGCCCCCGATGACATTGGTGATCTCACCTGCGACCCGGTCGGGGTCGGCGGCCGGGAGGTCGATCTTGTTGATGGCCGGGACGACCTCCAGCCCGGCCTCGACGGCCATGTAGGCATTGGCGAGCGTCTGGGCCTGAACCCCCTGGGCCGCATCGACCAGGAGAAGGGCCCCCTCGCACGCCGCCAAAGAACGCGACACCTCATAGGAGAAGTCGACGTGCCCGGGCGTGTCGATCAGGTTGAGAGTGTATGTCTCGCCATCGGGAGCCTGATGGGTCAGCCGAACCGTTTGAGCCTTGATCGTGATCCCACGCTCACGCTCGAGGTCCATGGTGTCCAGGACCTGCTCCCGCATCTCGCGTGAAGTGACTGCCCCGGCGTGCTCGAGCAGACGATCGGCCAGGGTCGACTTCCCGTGGTCGATGTGGGCGATTATCGAGAAATTGCGTATGCGCGTTTGATCAGTCACGGGTAGGTGGGAAGACCCCTCATTGTACCTTCGAAAAGCCCCCTGCTACTCTGCCGCCCGGAACGCAGCCGAAAGCGGAGCGTCTCCACCCCCCGACCACGAGTGTCTTTCAACCCGAAATAGAACATGGCCAACATCAAGTCACAGATCAAGAGAAACCGCCAAAACGAGGTTCGACGCGTCCGCAACAAGTCGGTCAACAGCAGTCTCAAGACGACGACACGCAAGATCGACCAGGCCGTGGCGGCCGGTGAGCCCACCGACGAGTTGTTTCGTGAGGCTCAGTCGAAGATCGACACGGCTGCGTCCAAGGGCGTGCTGCACAAACGGACGGCGGCGCGCAAGAAGTCCCGTCTCGCCAAGAAGATCGCCGGCTGACGGACTGTTCCGGCCTCACCCCGCTACTCAGCCGTACCAACGACAGAGTGCGACGGTGAGACGCTCCAACGTGACTCGATGCACCTCCTCGGGTTGCGACTTGATGACCCGATCTGCTCGGACCAGGGCCTCTTGCGCCCTCCGCAAAGAGGATTCCCTCACCCGCCCGCGCTGACTCCACACACGAGAGACGGCACGATCTCCGGGTTTGGCGCCCATCCACTCCCTGAGGACCGCCTCATTCGGGGCGGCCGCCGCCAAAGCCCTCTTCTTGAGATCGCTCTCGACGGAGGCGAGGAACACGAGCGGGTGCCCGTGGACCAGGAAGTCCGAGAGTCTTCGCAGCGCATCGCCGACGTCACCTTTGGAGATCGCATCCGTGATCAAGAAGGTTGGCTCGTCTGGTCGATTCTTGAAACGCTCGAGGATCAGCTCCTTGGTGATCTTCACCGAGGTCTCCTCCAATTGATCCAGGGCCTGGCCCATCGATGCCGTGTCCGTGCCGAAACGCTGGATCAGGGCCTTGTCCGCACCCTTTTCCAGCACCAGGCCGCGATCTCGAATCTCCGCCTCGAGCCACTTGGTCGCCTGACGGTCCCTCATCTTCTGTATGGAGACCGTTGATCCGAGCTCTTTGACCAGCGTTGCCAACCCCCGAGGTATGGCGCCTGCCGCCACCATCACGATCTCGACCTCGCTGAGATCGGAGCCGCGTATCAGATCCCCGATCAATGCTCCCTCGGCGGCCTGGAGATTCTGCGCATCGACGAGCTCGAGTCCTTGTCGCTCCCCGAACAGCGATCCCGACTGCAGCATGGGGATCACGGGCTCGAGCTCGCCCCTGAGGGCCCCGTCGCCCTCCTCGCCGGCGCCACGACCCGGGACGTCAATTCGAACGAGTGCATCGCGATCGAGACCGATCTTGGCGAAATGGGCGGCGGCGGCGTCGAGCATTTGCTGGCGCTCCCCCGGACCGGCACTCGAGGGCGATGTGATCAGGACCAGTGGCACTCTGTTGACGGTAATCACCGCCGGGGACAGTTAGCCGATCAGACCGATCTACCGAACAGGCGGGTCAGGTCACAGGCGACGGCCACGTCGTGGACACGCAGGATGTCGGCCCGATGCTCGAGGGCGAGACTCATGTACGCGACCACGCGATGGAAGTCGCGCTTACGGGGAATCGGGATGAGAAGCGGCTTGCCCAGTTGCCGCAGAGCGTCCGAGCCGGCGATGACCTCCAACTGCATCCGGGTGTAGCCCTCGTAGTCGCCCCTGTAATTGAGGGCGATCCCTGGATCGAGGATCACGTTCCCGATCCCGGAGGCGGCGAGATCCTCGAGGAGACGAGCAAACTCCTCGGCAGTGTGGCCGGCCTTGTCCGATCTGATCTCGATCTCGCCGACGGAGTGCGGATTCTCACCCTCGACGTAGACGGCGATCGCCGCCACCCCGTGTGTGGCGACGACCTCTCGCATCTCGGGGTCAGCAAGGCCACCGGTGTCATTCACGATGACCGCTCCGGCTTCCACGGCGGCATCGGCCACCTCGGGCTTCCAGGTGTCGATGGCGACGAGATGTCCCTCGGCGGCGAGGGCTTCTATCACGGGAACGACTCGAGACGTCTCGTCGATCGCATCGAGCGTCTCGGCCTCGAAGTGGGAGGACTGGCCACCGACGTCGATGAGACTGGCCCCCCAGGCTCGATAACGATCGGCCATGAGGAGCGCTTCGTCCACCGACCGGGCCAACGTGTGGGTGTTTCGCGACTCGGGTGAGACGTTGATCACACCCATGACGTAGGTGACGTCCCCGAGCGGCAGCCGCTGGACGCCGAGATCGAGGGACACGGACATGGGGGGAGTTTTCCACCCCGGGGCGGCCAATTCCATCTCAGCCATGATCGAGGTCCACCGTCACGTCACCCAGCTCATCCGTTCTCTCCACCACCGCCCCGGTCTTCTTCAGAAGGTCGAGCACCCATTGGGCCGGGTGGCCATAGTCGTTCGGGCCAACCGAGATCACGGCGACATCGGCTCCGATCGACTCGAGCCATGAAGGGTCCGAGGTCGCTGCCCCATGGTGAGGCACCTTGAGGACGTCGGCGGACAACCCCATCAACTCTGACTGCGCCACCGACCCGATATCGCCTGTGAGCAGCATCGACCGTCGCGCTCCACTCACGAGCAGGACGATCGATTGATCGTTTGGCGCGGCGTAGCGACGGAGTGGCCCCTCCACCACTATCTCGAGCGACCCCAGGCGCATCGACTCGCCTGGATGAGGGGTGCGCACCGGCACCCCGTGCTCGTCCAACTCCCCTGCCAGCTCGACCGAAGCCTCCGTCTCATGCGGCTCCATGGCCCACCAGGCCATGTCGATGGGAATCCTGTCGGGCAACACCGTGAGACCCAACGCGTGATCCGCGTCTCCGTGAGTCGGGACCATGAGGTCGAGGTGGGTCACTCCATAGGACTGGACCTTCTCCAGGAGACGAGCCGGATCGACCCCGCCGTCGACCAGCGCAAAGTGACCATCACCACCGGAGAGGAGGATCGCATCGCCCTGGCCGACGTCGAAGACCACAACGCCGGACGGGGGAGGCTGATGGGGAGGGTGCACGAGGGCGGCACCGATCAAGAAGGCCGCCGCCACAGCCAACGCCGGGCGCAGTCGCCTCAACCGCCACCATCCCAACCCGAGAGCCACGGCGAGGGCGAGGCCCGGCCACCCGATCTGCGGCCAGGCTGCCGTGACGCGCGCCATCCACAGGACCACGGCGGCGGTCATATCGGCCATCGCCACGGCCGGCCCGAGCCCGATCACTCCGATTGCCCCGGACACGGTGGCCACCGAGACGAGTGGAGCGGCCGCGATGTTGGTGAGTGGGGAAAGGAGCGGTACCCGGCCGAAGTAGACGAGGAGAAGTGGTGCTACCGCCAACTGGGCACCGGCGGTGACGGAGAGGGCTCGACGAAAGACACCGTCTATCGGCCAGCGGGCGCCGACGATGACACCGCTCGTTGCCGCAGCGGAGAGCTGGAAGCCTGCATTTCCGACCAGACCCGGGTCGAGAACCAAAAGGCTCACGACTGCGAGGGCGAGCACCTGCCATGCCTCGAGGGTCACTCCCACCAACCTCCCGATCAGCACGATCGCTGCCATGGCCGCCGCCCTCATGACGGATGGCTCGAATCCGGTGGCGGCAACGAACACCGGGAGCCCGATCAGGCCGACCACGGCTCGTCGTCGGGGGCCTACTCCGATCGGACCGGCCATCACGAATAAGAACGTGAGGAACAGGGCCACGTTGGAGCCGCTCACGGCCGTGAAATGAGAGAGCCCGGCTCGCTTCATCGCTTCCTGGTCGACGGGCTCGACGCCAGTCACATCCCCAACCAGGAACCCGGCAACCAGCCCCCGGCCTCCGGCCAGAGGGGCCAGACGCTCCCGGACTCTCTCCCTCAGAGCACGACCGGCGATCAAGAACGGCGATGCGCTGTGGGCCACGACCTCGATGGCATCGACGTCGATCGTTCCCCGATACCTCATCCCACGGGCCGAGCCCGCCTCACCGGTCGCTGTGCCCTCTACGAGCACGCGATCTCCTCGTGTCGGAGTCGGCGTGTCGGGCAGGTTGGCCAGGACCGGGCCTTCGATGTCGACGATTGCCCACGGCCCGAATCGACCCTCGATCACATCCGAGACCACGACCCCCTCCTCGGAGAGGTGCCCCTCGACCAACGGCGGCAATGGCGCCGACCACAGAATGGCGCTGACCGCGGCCAGAGCGATGACGGAAGCAACAATCGGGTGCCTGATATGGGCGAGCCATACGACGCATGGCAGGACGAGCCAGACATGTCTGGGATTCGAGGCAACGAGCCGAGTGACACCTATCACACCGATGGCTGCCGCCACCCACCAGCGGGAGAAATGCGGGAGAACTCGCTCCAGCCGCCCGGTCAAGGCACGGTGATCAGATCGCGAATTGCGGCCAGCTTCGCCTCCCCGATTCCCGGCACGTCGAGAAGATCGTCCGCTGACTCAAACGGCCCATTTGCCTCGCGATACGAGACGATGTGCTCGGCGAGCACCGGGCCGACACCGGGCAGGGTCTCCAACTCTGTGGCCTCCGCCCGATTGATGGAGAGGAGCCCATCGTTGACATCGCTCGGGCCCCGACCGGAATCGTCCGCAGGTCCCGGTACGTGGATGTGGTCACCCGCCGACACGACCTGGGCGAGGTTGATCTGGTCCAGACCGGCACCGCTCAGCGCCCCCCCGGCGGCCGTCACCGCCTCGGCCACGATCGACCCCTCCGAGAGCTCGACCACACCCGGCTCGGCGACCCAGCCCGAGACGTAGACACGGAGCGAGTGCACCGCCGCGGTCGAGTCGACGGTCGATGACCGCGCCGGTGGGCCTGGTTCTGTGCTTCCACGACCCGAACCGGTCACGACCCCGACAACGACCGCCACCAGGGCCAGCCCGATCGCCGTCATCTGACCCCTGCTCATCTCCCACCCCAGGGCTAATCGACATCTCCCACGTCCTGACTACCAGGCGTGGCCACCGGGGTGAATACCGTCATTCCGTGCGCCCCGACGGAACCACTTAGGCTCGGCGCGATGATCGATACCTCTGAATTCCTGGTGCCACCGGGCGAGGCGGCCGCCATCCATGCCCGCGACCCACACTCCAAAGCCGGATTCGAGGGCGACAAACACGAGGGCAAGAATGCTTTGCCCGAGTTGAGAGAGCATCTCGCCGATCTCCAGGACCGACTCTGGGCGCAATCATCGCAAAGTCTCCTGGTGGTGCTGCAGGCCATCGACACCGGCGGGAAAGACGGCACGATCAGCCATGTCTTCACCGGTGTGAATCCACAGGGGGTGCATGTCCGGAGCTTTGGCGTCCCGTCGGACTGGGAACGCGCACACGATTATCTCTGGCGAATTCATCAGGAAACGCCCGAAGACGGGGCCATAACCATCTTCAATCGATCCCACTACGAGGACGTCCTGGTCGTGCGTGTCAAGGGTCTGGCGCCCGAAGAGGTCTGGCGTCGCCGCTTCCGCCACATCGTCGAGTTCGAGCGGATGTTGACCGATGAGGGCACTTCGGTGGTCAAGCTCTTCCTCCACATCTCCAAAGAGGAGCAGCGCGAGCGTCTCCAAGCCAGACTCGACGAGCCCGACAAACGTTGGAAATTCTCAAAGGGCGATCTGGACGACCGTGGGCTCTGGGACGACTACATGGAGGCCTTCGAGGAGGCGATCACCCGGACATCGACCAGTTACGCCCCGTGGTACGTGGTACCGGCCGACCGCAAGTGGTACCGCAACCTCGTCGTCTCCAAGATCCTCATCGAAACGCTCGAGCGAATGGCGCCGGGATACCCTCCACCCGAGGCCGACCTCGACGGATTGGTCATCGAATGATCAAGTGAGGCGGCTTGCCTCGGCCCGAGCTTCCACCTCCATGGATATTCCCAAGTAGGCATCGCGATGACCGTGGCCCGAGAGGCGGCCCCTCACGTACTCGAACACGTACCGGGTGAGGAATCGAACGACGCCGAGTCGTCGCCATTGGCGAGCGTGGATCAGCTCATGGACGATCAGGGGGCCCGTGGACTCGTGCGGGCCGACCAACATCACCGGGTCGACGTAGATCGTCCGCCGGACGGTCATGGCCTGGATCCCTTTGCCCCAAACCCTCCGGAGCAGTCGGGGCGCCGCCCTCACCCGGACCTCGTCCAACCGCACCGGCTCGATCGTCTCTGACAAACGTGCGAGATCGATCCCGGACCCGGCGAGGATCTGGGCGGCGTTCAACCCACCACTAGGTTGACCAGGTTCGGCGGTCTGCTGATCACTCTCTCGACCGGAGAGCCGTCGATCCAGGCCTTGACCTTCTCCAGGCCCAAAGCGACCTCCTCCGCTTCGTCGGCGGAGATGTCGGCCGGAACGTCGACCCGATCCCTCACCTTGCCGTTGATCTGGACAACCATCGTGACGGTGGCCTCGACGGTGAGGGCGGGGTCCCATTCGGGCCAGGTCTCAGTGGCCAGCATCGTGTCGTGTCCGGTGCGCTCCCAGAGCTCGTGGGCGATGTGCGGGGCCATCGGCGAGAGAAGCTTGATCAACGTCTCGACCACCTCGTCGAATGTGGCCCGATCGATGCCCTCCCGACTCACCTCGATCAGATGATTCGTCAAAGTCATCAGAGCCGGGACGGACGTGTTGAAGGAGAGGCTCTCGACATCGCCGGTCACCTTTTCGATGGTCCGGTGCATGTCTGCGATGAGCTCCGGGTCAGGGGCGGTCTCCTTGGGCTCCGTCTCGGTCACTACCCGCCACAGACGATCGAGAAATCGCTTGGTCCCGGGCACACCGGCGTCGTTCCACACCGCATCGTCGGTGGGTGGGCCGACGAACAACTCGAACAGACGCAAGGCGTCTGCCCCGTAGTCGTCGTAATAGTCGTCAGGTGGCACGACATTGCCCTTCGACTTGGACATCTTGTGCCCATCCCGGACCAGCATCCCCTGGGTGAACATCCCCTCGAAGGGCTCCTCCACCGGGCTCAGACCGATGTCATGGAGGAATCGCGTGACGAAGCGGGCATAGAGCAGATGCAGGATGGCGTGCTCGACCCCACCGATGTAACGGTCGAGGGGCATCCAGTAGGCCGCCTTCTCGGGATCGAACACCTCGTCTTCGTTGTGGGGGTCGGTGTAGCGGAGGAAGTACCAGGAGGAGTCGACGAATGTGTCCATCGTGTCGGTCTCCCGTCTCGCCGGCCCGCCGCAGTCGGGGCACGTCGTGTTGACGAACGAATCCACCGCGGCGAGTGGGGATCGGCCCAAGGGGGCGTAGTCGTCCACGTCTGGGAGCACCACCGGGAGCTCGTCATACGGGACAGGGATCAGGCCGCAGGAGTCGCAGCTGACGATCGGTATGGGACAACCCCAATATCTCTGTCGTGAGATCAGCCAATCCCGGAGCCGGTACTGGACAGTTCCGACACCGATGCCATGCTCCTCCATCCACGCGATGATCTCTTTCTTGGCGTCCACCGGCGTCAAGCCGTCGAGGAACCCCGAGTTGATGGCCGGCCCGTCACCGGTGTATGCCTCCCCATCCCAGTCCGCCGGAGGCTCCACGGTCCTGATGATCTCGAGGTCGTACTTCCTGGCGAAGTCCCAGTCACGCTGGTCCTGTCCCGGCACCGCCATGATTGCCCCCGTCCCGTAGCCCATCAGGACATAGTCGGCCACGTAGATCGGCACCTTGGCGCCATTGACCGGGTTGATTGCATTACGACCGGTGAAGACACCGGTCTTGTCACCTTCTGCCAGTCGCTCGATCTCCGAGGCGCGGCCGGCAGCACTCACGTAGGCCCTCACCTCCTCGGCGACATCGGTGCCCGAGACCAAATCCTCCACCAGGGGATGCTCCGGGGCGAGGACGCAGAAGGTCATCCCGAACACGGTGTCGGGCCGTGTGGTGAACACCTCGAAGGAGAGGTCGCTCTCGTCCACTTGGATCTCGAAGCGAGCGCCTTCCGATCTCCCGATCCAATTGCGTTGCATGGTTCGAACCCGGTCGGGCCACTTGTCCAGGTCGTCCAACGCCTCGAGGAGTGGCTCGGCGTAGTCGGTGATCCGGAAGAACCATTGCTCCAGCTCGCGTTTCACCACCGGAGTCCCACAACGCTCACATGCCCCGTCCACGACCTGCTCGTTGGCGAGGACGGTTTGGTCCTTCGGGCACCAGTTGACCGGGGCCTTGGCCTTGTAGGCCAGCCCTCGATCGAACAGCTCGAGGAAGATCCACTGATCCCAGCGGTAGTAATCGGGATCGTGGCTGGCGATCTCCCGGCTCCAATCGAAAGCGGCACCCAGTCTGCGGAAATGCCGCTTCATGCTGGCGATCTGCTGTTCCACACTCACCTTCGGCGGGATCCCGGTCTCGATAGCGCGGTTCTCGGCAGGCAGGCCGAAGCTGTCCCACCCCATCGGGCAGAGAACGTTGAATCCCCGCATCATCTTGTAGCGGGTGATCAGATCGATGTAGGTGTAGTTGCGAATGTGCCCGACGTGAAGCTCACCAGATGGGTAGGGGTACATGGCAACGTTGTAGAACTTGGGCCTGGACTCGTCCTCGACCGCAATGAAAGTGCCGTCGGCCTCCCAACGGTCCTGCCATTTCTCCTCGATCGCCTTGTGGTCGTATGACATGTCGGCACCAGGCTAATTGCGCCATGGGCCTTGCCGTTCGACATGAAATGGGCGTCCTTGCCATTCACACATAGGCGGATCGGCGACAAAACCTGTACCGTGACCGTCTCGCGCGGGGAGACTTGCGCGACAACCCAACAAGGGAGGAAAAATCTATGAAACGAATGCGCTGGCTGGTGCTCGTCGCAGTACTCGCCGTCGTTGCCGCAGCATGTGGCACGTCGACGACGAACGAGACGACCACCACCGCAGCCGGAGAGACGACCACGACGGCCGGGGAGACGACCACATCGGTTGCGCCCGAGCCCTCAGGCGGTGGGACGATCATCATCGGGACGACGGACACCATCTCCAGCATGGATCCGGCCGATGCCTATGCAGTCCATGACTGGGAGCTCATCAAGAACACCGGCGAGCCACTCCTCAGATGGAAGCCTGGCACGGCGGAGTTGGAGCCCGGTCTGGCCACCGATTTCCCCGAGATCTCGGCTGACGGCCTGACCTACACGTTCACACTGCGTGACGGCATTCAGTTCGCAGACGGCACCGATCTGACCGCTCAGGTCTATGCCGATCAAGTGAGTCGTCTGCTGACCATCGGCTCTGGCGAGACATGCCCCAACAATGTTGCCGGAACCCTGGCGGCGCCGTACGTGGAGTCGATCGAGGCAACTGACGACTCGACGGTGGTATTTCACCTGTTGCAGCCGGTCGCCTACTTCCCACAGATCCTGGCGGGGGCGCCTTACGTCCCGAGCAGCCCGGCGAACTTCCCGGCTGACGAGTGTGTCCTGTTCCCGGAGGCGCCGATCTATGGCGTCGGGCCCTGGTACATCAGCTCGTACACTCAAAGCGAGCAGACGGTCCTGGAGCCAAACCCGTACTACACCGGCGATCTGACACCCAAGGTCGATCAGATAATCATCAAGTACTTCTCGGATCCCCAGACCATGGCGCTCGCCGTCCAGAACGGTGAGATCGACGTGGCATGGCGCATCCTTGGCCCTGAGCTCTCGGCTCAGATGCAGGATGTGGAAGGTCTGAGCGTGGGAACGGTCCAGGGTGGATCGATCCGCTATCTGATCCTCAACCACACGATGGCCCCATTCGATGACTCGAATGTGAGGAAGGCCGTGGCGTCCCTCATCGATCGCGATGAGATCTCCGATGTGGTCTACGGCGGACAGGTCGAGCCCCTCTACTCCATGGTGCCACCGGGCTTCCTTGGATCCAATGAGGCGTTCGACAGTCTCTATGCATCGCCGAACACGGATGCCGCCCTCGGCTTCCTGGCCGATTCCGGCTATGACGAGTCCAACCATCTGGAGTTGACTCTCTGGTACCCACCCGAGCACTACGGCGCCAATACCGCCGAGTGGATGGGTGTCATCGAGCAACAGCTCGAGGCCAGTGGTGTCATCGATGTGACTCTCCAGGCGCAGGAGTGGAGCACCTATGTGACCGCTCTGACCGGTGGTGAGGAGTATCCCGCCGGCGTCCTGGGTTGGTTCTTCGACTACCCGGACCCGTCCAACTACCTGGAGCCCTTCATCTACAACGGAGGCTTGGGCACGAACGTGGCACCGGCAGCTGAAGGCAGCACGGTTGGCGAGCCGATCGACGAATTGTCGACACAGCTCCTCGACCTGATCCAGCAGGGTGCGACCGAGAACGATCAGGCATCACGTGCCGACATCTACGGTCAGGCCCAGGACGTCTATGCCGACGAAGTGGTGACCTTGCCGCTGTTCTTCGAGGCCGAGCATGTCGTCTTCCCCGGATACATCTCCGGAGACGACGCATTCGCCTCGCCTGAGACGCTGAACATCGGCCCAACCATCGAGTTCAACTACTCGCTCCTCTCCAGGAACGACTAGTTGTCGGTAGGGGGATGGGTGGCCTCGGCCACCCATCCCCCTCTCACGGTCACCGCACTTTCATGTCCCCACTCGCCCTGATCTTTCTGATCATCGGGATCCCGGCCCTGATAGGGCTGATCTACATTTTCGCCAGAGGGAGCACCGGCCTGCGTCGATTCATGCTGGCTCGCATCGCCCTCACCCTTCCCATGGTCTTCATCCTGGGAACACTCATCTTCTTCGTGCTTCGGGTATTGCCCGGCGACCCGGTGCGTTCGGCCCTCGGTCCCCGCGGCACCCCCGAGATGGTCGCCCGGATGCGAGAGCAACTCGGTCTCGAGGACCCGATACTCACCCAATACGGGCGCTTCCTCGGAGGCATGGTCACCTTCAACTTCGGCCGCGCGCTCACGGGCGGCAGGCGCCCGATCATCGATGAGATGAGTGAGCGATTCCCCGCCACACTGGAATTGGTCATCCCCGCCGCGGCCCTCGCACTGCTGCTCGGGATCTTTGGCGGCGCCCTCGCCGCGGCGCGCCGAAAACGGACCACCGATTACGGGCTCCGCCTGTACTCGGTCGTGATCTACGCAATACCCATCTTCTGGCTGGGATTGATACTCCAATTGGTCTTTGGGATACGACTGGGATGGCTGCCGATTTCGGGCCGCATCGACCCGGTGGCGGGAACGACCCTCACCCACATCACAAACGTCTACACGATCGACTCCGTCATCACCGGAAACTGGGCTGCCTTCAAGTCGGTGATCGGTCACTTGATCCTCCCGGTTGTGACCCTGGGCCTCGTCCTGTCGGGGGTCTTCGTCCGCTTGACTCGAATCAACGTGATCGAGACGCTGCAGCAGGACTATGTCGGCGCCGCCCGCGCCCGCGGGATCAGGGAGCGGGTCATCGTCTACGGCCATGCCTTGAGAAACGCGCTCATCCCCGTGGTCACCCTCATCGGTCTCCAGGTCGCCATCCTGCTCGCAGGCGCAGTCCTCACCGAGACTGTCTTCTCGTGGCCGGGAATGGGCCAGTATCTGGTGCAGCGGATATCCGCCAGGGATTACACGTCAGTGCAGAGCGTGGTGACGGTCTTTGCCCTGTTCGTGGCCCTGATCAGCCTGGCGGTTGACATCCTCTACTCATTGATCGACCCCCGGGTCAGGTACTAGGAGAAACGAATGTCTTCCACCGATCAGATGACTCCAGAGGCCCCCGACCGTCAGGAATGGGAACACGATCTCAGTCGCGTGGGCCTGGTCAGGAGAATGCTGCGGGCCCGACGGTGGTACGGCGCCGACTGGTGGTTCGTCGCCATCTCGGCCGTGATGGTGGTTGGCTTCATCATCGTCGCGCTGATCCCGGGCCTTCTCGCTCCTTATGACCCCTACACGCAGGTGGGACCTCGCTTTCTCTCTCCCGGCGCCGAGCCAGACGTCCCCGTCCTGATAATCCCTGAAGGCTCGGAGTACCAGGATCTCGAAGATCTGGCGCTCCCGGCCGACGAGGGCCGGGTGCCCATAGCCGTAGTCAGGGGTGTTCCCACCGCCGATGCCCTGCGTCAGAGATCCCAGGAGATCGATTCCCGACTCCAGGACGACGGAAGCGACCTCCGACTTCGGCCACAGATCGAACGCTATGACACCCTGGAGGAGACACTCCAGGCAGCGGTCGACGGCGAAGTGGTTGCGGCGGTCGTCCAGACTGTCGAATACGAAACGGTCGCCGACGAGTTCCCCTCCCTCGTCACGGGCAACTCGATCACGGGACAGGCGGCCAATCAGGGCGGTTTCGTCCTGGGCACCAACCAGATCGGTCAGGACCTGTTCAGCCGTCTCATCTGGGGTAGCCGGGTCGCCTTGATCATCGGGTTCTCGTCGTCCCTCGTCGCCCTCGTGCTGGGGGTTCCACTCGGTTTGATCGCCGGTTACCGGGGCGGGAAGCTGGATCGGGCCCTGACCCTTCTCATGGACAGTCTCTATGCATTCCCCGGCCTGATCCTCGCCATCGCCATCACGGCCGTGCTGGGGCCATCGGTCCTCAATGTCATCGTCGCCATCGCTGTCCTCTATGTGCCCACCTACTACCGGATCGTCCGTGGACAGACCCTCTCGACCAAGGAAGAGGTGTTCATCGAGGCGGCCCGATCGATTGGTGCCCGCTCACGCTCGATACTCCGGAGATACATCTATCCGAATGTGATCCCCTCGGTGGCGATCATCTTCTCGGTGAACGTCGCCGACGCCATCCTCACGGGTGCCGGGCTCTCCTTCCTCGGTCTCGGTCTCCCGCCGAACACCGCAGACTGGGGAATCGACGTGGCCCGCGGCCAGGAGTTCATCCAATCTGCCTGGTGGCTGGTCACGTTCCCGGGCGTGGCGATAATGCTGGTCGTGCTCGCTTTCACCATGATGGGTGAGGGACTGATGGAGATCTTCAACCCGAAGCTGAGAGAGCGATGACGTCCATCTGTGAAGCACGGGCGTCCGAGCGTCTCGCCGGGAGTGGCGTCGTGAAGGGTTTGGTGTCTTGACCGACGTCCTCTATTCGATTCGCGACCTGATCGTCGAGTACGAGTCGCGTGATGGCCCGGTCCGGGCGGTCGATCGCGTGAGCCTCGACATCCAACGAGGTGAGATCCTCGGTCTCGTCGGCGAGTCAGGGTGTGGCAAGTCGACTCTGGGCAAGGCACTGCTCCGGCTCTCCCACCCCGGCAAGATCATCGACGGGCAGCTCATATTCGACGGCACCGATCTGATGACACTTTCCGATCGCCAGATGCGTCAGGTCCGGGGGAGACGCATCGGGATGGTCTTTCAGGACCCGATGACGTCGCTGAATCCTGTACAACGCATCTCAGACCACTTGATCGAGACCATCGTCACCCATGAGCCGGGGACCAGCGAGGAGTCGGCGCGAAAGCGCTCGGCCGAGCTCATCGAACGTCTCGGCATCAGACCCGAGCGACTCGATGAGTACCCGCATCAGATGTCGGGTGGCATGAGGCAACGGGTGATGATCGCCCTGGCACTGGCTCTCAGGGCAGATCTGGTCATTGCCGACGAGCCCACGACGTCACTCGACGTGATCGTCGAGGCCAAATTCCTCGATCTCCTCAAAGAGCTCCAGGCCGAATTCGACCTCACCATCCTCATGATCACCCACAACATCGGAGTGGTGGCCGAGGTCGCCGACCGCGTCGCGGTCATGTACGCAGGGCGCATGATGGAGCTGGGCGAGGTCAACGACGTATTTGGAGACCCGAAGCATCCATATACTCGGGGCCTCCTCCGATCGGTTCCCAACATCAGCCTCGATCAGGACGACCTCTACAAGATGGAGGGAGCGCCGCCCAATCTGCTCCATCCACCTGGTGGGTGCCCCTTCAACCCTCGTTGCCCCGAAGTCATGGAGATATGCACGACCACCGACCCCGGATTCGACCCGGTGTACGAGGGTCACCTCGCCGCCTGTTGGCTCTATGAGACCACCGGCGCCCGGAGCTCTACTCGTGGTTGAGCACTCACCGGACCGGACGGGGACAACCACCCCGGAGATGACCGAAACCCCATTGGTCCAGGTGTCCGGGCTGACCAAGTGGTTTCCGCTGCAGACGGGCTTCCTGGCCGGTCTGTTCAGCGGTGGGGAAGTTCCAAAGGTCAGGGCCGTGGACGATGTCTCTTTCAACATCAGGAGAGGTGAGGTCTTTGGCCTGGCCGGTGAGTCTGGCTCGGGCAAGTCCACGGTCGGGCGGCTGGTTCTCGGCCTTCTCTCCCCCACCAAGGGCACCGTCGAATTCGACGGGATGGACCTCACCGAGCTCGAAGAAGAGGAGCTACGACGTCTTCGCTCCCGGATGCAAGTCGTCTTCCAGGACCCGCTCGCCTCCCTGAATCCCAGGATGACGGTGGGAGAAGCCATAGGACATCCGGCCGAAATCCACATGCCCCACATGACCCCGGACCAGAGGCGGAAGACGGTGTTCGAGATGCTGGACGCCGTCGGGATGTCGCCACCAGAGCAGTTCTACGACAAGTACCCCCACCAGATATCGGGTGGCCAGCGCCAACGCATCGTGATTGCCAGGGCCCTGATCACCAAACCGGACCTGATCGTGGCCGACGAGCCGATAGCGATGGCCGACGTGTCGGTGCGAGCCCTTCTCCTCGATTTGATGATGGAGCTCAAGCAAGAGTTCAACCTGACCTATCTCTTCATCACCCACGATCTGGCGACTGCCAAGTACGTATGTGACAGGATCGCGGTCATGTACCTTGGCGAGATCGTGGAGATGGGAACACTCCGGGACGTCTTCGAGTCTCCCACCCATCCCTACACCAGAGCCTTGCTCAACGCCGTTCCTGTGCCCGACCCGCGCCACCGGCGAACAGAGCCGATGCCGCGTGGGGAGATCCCGAGTGCGATCAACCCGCCCTCAGGCTGCCGGTTCCACCCACGCTGCCCCATCGCGCACTCGGGAGTGTGTGACGTGCTCGAGCCGAGTCTTCGATCGCGCGACGGCGGGTCGGGAGACCACGTGGCGTCCTGTCATCTGCGAACGGGCGACTATCGCGAGCTGGACCCGGAGCCGACAGGGAGCTCGGTCGATCATGAAGATTGAGCGCGTGGGTGTGATAGGTGGCGGGCTGATGGGCTCCGGCATCGCCGAGACCTGCGCCAGGTCGGGCTGTGATGTCGTTGTGCATGAGATCGATGCCGCCGCCGCGGAGGCGGCCCGACAGAGAATCGAGAAGTCACTCGCCCGTGCCCTGGAGCGAGGGAAGCTGGATGAGGCGGAGCAACACTCGATACTCGACCGGGTGTCCCTCTCCACCGACCTCTCCGATCAGGCAGATCGGCAACTCGTCATCGAGGCGGCGACGGAGAACGAGGCCCTGAAGAAGCAGATATTCGCCGATCTCGATCGGACGGTCGAGGACGAGTCGGCGATTTTCGCCTCCAACACGTCCTCGATCCCGATAACTCGGATCGCATCTGCGACCGGGCGGCCGGAGAGCGTGGTCGGGCTCCACTTCTTCAACCCGGTGCCGGTCATGGCGCTGGTCGAGTTGGTGACCACAGTCATGACCGCGCCCGAGACGGCGGAGCGAGCAAGGGGATTCGCCGAATCCCTCGACAAGGTCGTGATCGAAGCGAAGGACCGGGCCGGTTTCATCGTGAACATGCTGCTCGTCCCCTACATGCTCGGTGCGATCCGGATGTTCGAGGCCGGTATTGCGAGCAAAGAGGACATCGACACGGGGATGAGACTCGGGGCGAATCACCCGATGGGACCGCTCGAGCTCTCCGACTTCGTGGGTCTCGACACGATGAAACTCGTCGCGGACGTCTTGTTCGAGGAGTTCAAAGAGCCGTTCTACGCCTCACCCCCGATACTGACCAGGATGGTGGAGGCTGGGATGTTGGGGAGAAAGACGGGCAGGGGGTTCTACCAGTACCCGTGATCGGCTAGCGGACGCCTTTCTCTACATTGGTCACATGCCATCGAGGCGCATGGGGGGAATCGTCACCGCCGGCATCGTGGCACTGATCGCCGTCGCCTTTCGCTTACCGGCCTTTCTCTCACCCCGCCATCTCAATTATGACGACGGGGTCTATGCGTCGTCGGTCCTCTTGATGAGACACGGGCTCGACCCCTTTCGAGACTTCTTCTCCAGCCAGGGGCCCTTCTTCCTCCCTGCCCTTCGCCTGTTCGACATGCTCGGCATCGGGGGTCTCAGGTCCAGCCGTCTCGCCATGGTTGCGACCGGTGCCCTGTTGGCCGTCGGCATGTACTTGCTGGCGCGTCTCGACCATGACCCCGGTCGATCGCTGGTGGGTGGGCTGCTCGCCGCCTCGAGCGGGATCTTGCTCGTCACGGCGGGCCCATTGCAGAGCGACGGCCTTGCTCTGGCCCTCGGCCTGCTCGCATTGGCCACGGCCCTGGGAGACCTTCGAACCCAACGGTGGCGGGCACCGGCGTCGGGCATCCTCCTCGCACTCGGAGTGGCGACCAAGAGCCTGAACCTGCTGCCACTGGCACTAGTCGTCGTCGTGGTCATCACGCTCCGCGCCAGGAAACGATCGATCGCCGAGTTCTGGATCTCGGGAATCGTCGCCGGGGCGATGACGACCCTCGTCTGGGACGTCAAAGGCGTCTGGGAACAGTATGTCGCATTCCACCTCGCCAAGGAGCGAAGCCTCGACCTCGTCGCCAACACGGGCAGCCTCATGACCGAGTTGTGGAGGGCCGAGCTGCCTTTGCTGATACTTATCGGCGCCGGTGCGCTCCTTGCATTCGGCTCCCGGGTCGACATCACCGGTACCAGGGACCATCGACTGCCCACTTGGATCCTGAGCAGCTGGCTGATCTCGACCCTGGTCATGATCGTCTCGATCACGCCCGTGACCGATGGCTTCGCCAGGTTCGCGGCGTTCCTGGTGCCTCCCCTGATACTCCTGGCATTGCGAACGCGGGTTCCGACCAATGTGGCCCTGGGGTTCGTCCTGGTCACGGTCCCGTTCCAGTGGGTGACGTCGCCGACGACCAACATCGTCAACCCGACCGATCAAGAGCAGCAGATCATCGAAGTCCTGGGATCCATTCCAGCCGACAGCTATGTGGTCACGGACCAACAAGGCCTGGCGTGGAGCGCCGACCGCATGGTGTACCCACCCCTGGTCGATACCTCCTTCGGGAGAATCGAGACCGGGAGCATCGTCGCCGAGGACGTGCTCGCCGCCGCCGAAGATCCCCGAACCTGCGCCTTCCTCGCTCGCTCGGGCAGATTCGAGACCATGGGCCTCGCACTGGTCCCGCCGGGTTTTGACCGGGTGCCGGTGGAGTCAGGGACGGTCCTGGCCGTCAAGCCCGGCTGCTGAAATCACTGCGAAACAGCGTTCCGCCGGCGCCAAACCGCGATATCCTCCGCCAAACGCCGAACCCGGCGACCAAGCCGGGACGGGGGACCCGAAAAATTGGGGCGAATCCCGGATCAACCGGGTAGAGCACCTTCCAGTTCGAGCCCGTCAGCTAACCCCGTAGGCCACAGAGGAAGGGATGCTCCATGGAGCCCATAGCCGGCATACCCCATGCTGATCTGCTGAAGCTGGTCATCGCATTCGCCCTGCTACTGGCCACCGCTCGCCTCCTGGGCGAGCTCTGTCTGCGTATTGGCATCCCGCCGGTGGTAGGTGAGATCGTGGCGGGGATAGTCCTCGGCCCATCCGGTCTCTCGGGTCTGTTCCCGGCCTTTGGGCGGCTGCTGATCCCCTCCACCCCGGGTCAGGTGCAGCTCCTCGATCTGGTCGGTGTCTTGGGCGTGATGCTTCTCCTCGTGGTGATAGGCATGGAGACCGACCTCGGTTTGATCCGATCCCGGCTCAAGATCTCGTTGAGTGTCGGCCTCGGAGGCCTCGTGGTCCCTCTCATCTTCGGTTTCGCTCTGGGGATGGCCATCCCCGACGACCTGCTTCCGGACCCCTCACAACGCGGTGTGTTCGGTCTCTTCCTCGCGGTTGCCCTGTCACTCTCGGCCATCCCCGTGTTGGCCAAGATCCTCGGCGACCTCGGATTGATGCGTCGCCCATTCGGCCAAACGGTCCTCGCCGCGGGAATGATCGACGATCTGCTGGGCTGGGCGCTCCTCGGCATCGTGACGGCCCTGGCAGCGGCGGGCCGATTCGACCTACTCGCCATCGCACAGACACTCGGGGCGGTCCTGCTCTTCGTTTTGGCGACCCTCGTCGTCGCCCGCCCGGTCGCCCGTCGCTCTCTCCATCTGGTGCAGGATCGGATGATCTCGAGGGATCGCGTCCTCACACTGGTGATCTGTCTTGCCTTTGGGTGGGGGGCACTCACCCAGTCCCTCCACCTCGAGCCGATATTGGGGGCGTTTGCGATCGGGGTGATCTTCGGGCAGACCCGGCGTATGCCACTCGAGGTCGGGCGGCAGCTGGAGAGTGTCACCTATGGCGTGTTCGCCCCGATATTCCTGGCAACCGCCGGGCTCAGACTCGACATCGCGAAGCTGCTGGAGCCCCGGCTCCTCGCCTTGACCGCGGCCGTCTTGCTGGTGGCCGCCGCCGGAAAGTTGGTGGGGGCCTACCTCGGTGCCCGCTGGGCGTCCACAACACGGCGTGAGGGGATCGCTTACGGGCTTGCTTTGAACGCTCGCGGCGTTCTGGGGATCATCGTTGCCTCGATCGGTCTCTCGATGCAGATCTTCTCAGTCGAGATCTACTCCATGATGGTGGTGGTGTCGATATTGACTTCGGTCGCCGCCCCAATCGGGATCCGGCTCGTCTTCGGTGTGGACGAGCCGGGCTCTGACACACCCGATGGCGAGGGTGGCATGCTCGGAGACATCCGTCGTGTTCTGGTGCCGGTCCGCCTTCGCACCGAAGGCGAGTCGGGGGCACAGGCCCTGGAAGCGGCCGCCTTGGCGCGAATTGCCGGCAAGGGACTGGCCGTCACCCTGCTCAGCGGTGTCGCGAGAGGCGATCGCAAAGAGGGCGGCCGATATCTCGACCAGCTGGCAGATCTGTTCCCGACCGGGACCGAGATCGCCACCAAGCTGGTGGCGCCCGGCGATGTCGGCAGGGCGATCCTCCGTGAGATCGACACTGGCTATGACATGGTCGCGATGGGCGCAACCGAGCGAGGCGAACATGGGGAGCACTTCTATTCCTCGATCGTCGATGAGGTAGTGAGGCTCGCGCCTTGTCCCACCCTGGTCTTCAGCGCCGGTGCGGGCCAATGGCCGCCACGGAGAATCCTCGTTCCCACCGGAGGCTCGCCCTGGGCGCGTAGGGCCGCCGAGCTCGCCTTCACCCTGGCGGGTCAGGACGGCGAAGTGGTGATCTTCCATGTGGTGGACCAGAGCCTCACGACGCGGATGGCAACGGGTGTCCCGTCCTTGCCCGCCGTCCGGCTCGGCATCGGACAGGAAGTGGTCGAAGATCTGCGATCCGTAGGCGAGGGGTTCGGGGCGAGAGTGCTTTCGGAGGTGAGATTGGGCGGTGAGACGACCGAGTCGATCCTGGCTCGGCTCGACGAAGGAGACATCGACCTGATGATCCTCGGCACGGCGGTGAGGGCGGGATCTCAACGTCTGTATCTCGGACCGAAGGTGGAGCGACTGCTATCCACCGCCGGGTGCTCCGTGATCGTGCTCAACATCTAGAGGGCTCCTGGGCCTGACGACCTAGGTCGGAAGAACTATGTCATTACCTGGGAGAATGAGCCACCCGGCCCATCTACATTCGGCCCGCGATTTGGAATTATCCACAAGACAGGGAAAACGACACCGGGAAGGACTGGGACACTGATGCGGGGTAATGACTGGTCTGGATCGGGGCGGGAGCGGGAAACCCGGATCGACAGCCTCGGTTCGATTGCAGACATGCTCGGAATCGACCGAGTCAGACTCGAGGGATGGGACGCCACAACCGCCCGGCTCTTCGCAAACGACTGTGCGTCGATCGTCTATCGCCAGCATCTCCCCGATCTCACCGAATCGGCCCAAGACCTGCTCTATCGGCTTCTCAACCAGGCGCGCCGGCTGATCATCGCGGATCGCGATGGAGAGTTGGAGGGCATCGAGCGCGCCCTCCTCGCCGGCCTCGATGCTTCCACCGCCCTCAACAGATCGGTATGGCTGGTCGCCCTCAACTCCATCCTGCCGGATCCGATCAGGGCGGCGACCACATCGACCGAGGCCGCCCTCCTCGCCTTCGGCCAGGGCCCGAACCCCAGACGCGATGCCGTCATCGACACGCTGAGCAGACGACTGATGTCCCGCGCAGAAGAGGCTTCGCTCCTCGGCGGTCCCGTGAAGCTGCGCGAATTCCGGATCGCAGTCGCCTGACCGGCCCTCCGGGCCCGCACAACCAGATCGGGGCGTCGCTTACCATGGCGACATGACCACCGACCCCGTGATCCGTCTGGTCGAGCTGGGGTTTCCCTGGCAGGGCCTCGACCCTTTCATCTTCACCGTCCACCACGTCGACGCCTATCCCGACGGCAACGAGGCGTTGGGCCCGTCACAGCCGCTTCATGGGCGCAATATCGGGGCCGACTTCTCCTATGTGGACGGATGGAGCATGTATCACGGTGACGTGGTCCCGGGATTCCCACAGCACCCGCATCGGGGGTTTGAGACGGTGACCGTGGTCCGACGCGGCTATGTCGACCACTCCGACTCGCTTGGCGCGACCGCAAGATATGGGCAGGGCGACGTCCAATGGCTCACCACCGGAGGCGGGATCATGCATGCCGAGATGTTCCCCTTGCTCAACGAGGATGCGCCCAACCCACTCGAGCTCTTTCAGATCTGGCTCAATCTCCCACCTTCGTCGAAGATGGTCCCGGCTCACTTCGGGATGCTGTGGGCGGAGGACATCCCGACCATCCACCCATCACCCGGTGTAACCGTCGACATCGTCTCCGGTGCCATCGAAGGCCATGTCCCACCTGACGCGCCGCCTGACTCATGGGCTTCGAGCCGCGACTCTCATCTGGCGATTTGGGTCATCGAGCTCGAGCCGGACAGCACCTGGAGACTCCCTCTCGCACCCGAGGGAGTCAATCGAATGCTTCATTGCCACGAGGGCGACGACGTGAGGGTGGGCGTGACCACGATCGAAGAGGACGTGGCGGTGCAGTTGCGGCCGGACGTGGAGACCGAGATCCACAACCGCGGCGGACCGGCACGCTTCCTCCTGCTCCAAGGCCAGCCGATCGGGGCTCCGGTGTTCCAGCTCGGCCCCTTCGTGATGAACTCGGCCGAAGAGCTGCGACAGGCCGTCGACGACTATCACCGGACCCAGTTCGGCGGCTGGCCCTGGTCTCGCCGTGACCCGGTCCACTCCAGGGAAGAGGGGCGTTTCGCCATCCATGCCGACGGCCGGGTCGAGCACCGCGATCTCCTGCCGACTGGCTGATGGCGGGCTACAGCGGAACCCCACTGCCCCAGAAGCTCGGCATCCGGTCGGGGATGACCGTCGGCATCCTCGGCGCCCCCAACTACTTCAACTTCGACCTGGGAGACCTCCCGGACGCCGTCGAGGTCCACAGGACGGAACGGCCGGCCGACATCTACTTGATCTTTGCCGATCGGGCGGCCGAGGCCGAGAGGGGCTTCCAACGTGCCATGACGATGTTGCCTCCCGACGGCGCGATCTGGGTTGCCTGGCCCAAGAAGGCATCGAAAGTCGAAACCGACATCACCGAAGACACTCTTCGGGATCTGTTCTTGCCCACCGGCATGGTGGACAACAAAGTGTGCGCAATCGACGAGACCTGGTCAGGGCTCCGCTTCGTGGTGCGACGAGAGAACCGAGAGGATTGGCCTCCCGGCCCTGCAAGCGTCACTGGGTGAACCGATGCGGGATGAGGTCGTCCAGGGTGTGCCGACGGACCTCTGAGCCGTCTCCGGCCGTCACCAGGATCGTCTCGACATCGAACTCCGACATCACCTGTCGGCATCGGCCGCATGGATAGGCATCGTCGACCTCCTCGGCGTCGATGCAAGCGACGGCCACAGAGGCGATCCGACGAGCGCCGGCGGCCACGGCGGTGTAGATGGCGGTCGCTTCGGCGCATGCCCCCGACGGGTAGGCGGCATTCTCGACGTTGGCCCCGGTGACGACATCACCGTCGGCCGTGACGACCGCCGCCCCCACCCTGAAGTTCGAATAGGGGGCGTAGGCATTTCGGGCGGCATCACGGGCTGCGACGACCAATTGATCTTGACTCAAGAGAACTCCAGGAGATCGGAGACAAACCTGTCCGGGTCGAATGGCACCAGGTCATCCAGGCCCTCACCGAGACCGACGAACTTTACCGGCACTCCCAGCTCCTTCTCGACCGCGATGACGATTCCACCCCGGGCCGTCCCGTCGAGCTTCGTCAGGACGATGCCGGTGACGGGCACCGCCTCGGCGAACACCCTGACCTGGGCAAGGCCATTCTGACCACCAGTGGCGTCGAGGACCACCAGGACCTCATCGACTTCGCCACGCTCGCCCGCCGCCACCCTGTGGATCTTGGACAATTCGGCCATGAGGTTCTTCTTGGCGTGAAGACGCCCGGCTGTGTCGACGATCACAACGTCGGTCCCGCCGGCTCGAGCCGAACTGATGGCGTCGAATGCCACGGAAGCGGGGTCCGCCCCTTCCTCACCTGCGATGACACGGACGTCGAGACGCTCCCCCCAAGCGGACAACTGGGCTCCTGCCGCGGCGCGGAACGTGTCGGCCGCCGCCAACACGACAGTCTTGCCCTCGGCGAGGAGACGGGCAGCCAGCTTCGCAATCGACGTCGTCTTGCCGCTCCCATTGACACCGACCATCAGGATCACCGATGGCGAGCCCTCCAAGGTCAGCTGTCGCGCCCCTCCCCTCAATTGCCGGCGTAGCTGGACGCCCAACTCGGTGCGCGCATCTTGGGCTGTCCCGGGAGCGGACGCCTTGACCCCGGCCACCACCACGGTCGTCGCCTCGACGCCGACGTCTGCCGCCAGGAGGACTTCCTCGAGCTCCTCCCAGGTCTCTTCCCCGAGACCTGATCCCCAAGCCCGTTTCAGCCCGGCACCGATGACGGTGGCGCTGCGAGCCAAGCGGCCGCGAACTTCGGGCTCGGAGGTTTCGATCTCGGCATCGGGCCGGCGTGACCGAATCAGGAGCATCGCCACGGCCACCAGCACCAATGCGGCCAGCAAGAGGATCACCAGGGTGGTCGTGTCCATGTCGGCGGAAGATACTGCTATCGGGAACCTTGGCGAGGTGGCACGGACCTAGCCGGACAGAGCGGACGTGGCGGCGGCCATGTCCTTGCGTACCACCTGAGAGGAGCCGCCCGGCTCCATGGTCACTCCATAGAGAACGTCTGCTGCCTCCATCGTCTGCTGCTGATGGGTGACGACCAGGAGCTGGGCACGTTGGCGAAACTCATCGACGATCCGGAGAAAACGACGCAGATTGGCGTCGTCGAGAGCGGCCTCGACCTCGTCCAGCACATAGAAGGGGCTCGGTCTCGCCTCGAACACGGAGAACAGGAAGGCGAGCGCCGCCAGACTCCGCTCTCCGCCGGAGAGAAGGCTCAACTGGCTCACCTTCTTCCCGAGCGGCTGCGCATCGATGATCACCCCGGAGTGCGGGTCGTCGGGATCGGTCAGGCGGATTCGCCCGCGTCCCCCGGGGAAGAGGAGTGAGAAGTATCGCTGGTAGGCGGTCTCCACCTCGCTGAATGCCTGGCGAAACCGATCCTCGATCTCGGCATCGAGAGCCCGTATCACCTTCCTCAATTCGGATCTCGACGATTCGACGTCTCGCATCTGATCAAGGAGGAACTGGTATCTCTCGTCGAGCTCGGCGTACTCGGCCGCAGCGAGCGGATTGATCGGGCCCAGGCGCCGAAGCTGTGCAGCCTTCTCGTCCAGCATCGCATCCAGATCGGTGTCGTCGGGATAGTCGGGTCTCGGAGCCCCATAGGCATCCTCGGGGTCGCAATCGGCGTCCCTCCGCACTCCCTCCGCCAAGCTCTCCCTGGTCAACCGAAGCTCGGTGAGCCGGACCTGCATCTCGCCAACCCTCTCACGGGCGACCGAGAGCGAGCGCCCCAGAGCGTCGTGCTCGGCTCGCTTCGACCCAAGTTCGGCGACGATCCGCTGGTTCTCGGCGCGCAGCCCGGACTGGCGATCCCTCAGCTCGGAGACCCGGCGTTGCAATACCTCGACCGCTCTTTGGGCGTAGTGGACGACGCCCTCGAGCCCATTCGTGTCCGGGGCTCCTGGTTGATCGGCTTCCGAACGCCCCAACTCTGCTTCCACATGGGCGAGTCGCTCCTCGAGAAGCCGGCGTCGCTCGATGAGCCCATGGAGACCGGCTGCCGAGTCGTGCCACGCCGATCTGGCAAACTCCTTCTCGCCGGCCATTCGATCCCGTCGTTCCTGCAATTCCTCCCACACTCTGGCGCGATCGGCTTCCTCCCCCTCCAGTGACCGGAGACGCCGGGTGAGCTCATCGATGTCGTCGGATCGGGCGGTGGCCGACTCCTGGAGTGAAGTCATCCGCTGGCGAAGCCGTTGACGCTCGCTCTCCAGGGCGTCGACCGACTGTTGGAGACGGGCCATGGCCTCGGTCTTTCCCGCCAACTCCGCTTCCGCCGCCTCCAGCCGCTCGAGGTCGGACCTCTCCTTCTCACGGCTCGTCTCGAAATCCCGCTTGGCGGCGACATGGATCGACGTGGCACGAGACAGTTCGGTTCGGGCCCGCTCCACCGCCACCTCCGCTGCCTCCAACATGGCCGGCCCGGCTCCGTCGGGGTGGGAGATCTGAATGCCGTCGGCATCGATGAGGTCACCCTCCGGTGTCACCGCCCTCAGATGCGGATGTCGTGTGACCAGGGACCAGCCTCCCGCCCAACCCTCGACCAGCAACACATCACCCAACAGACGATTGGCCAGATTGCGATTCGCATCCGGGCCCAGCTGGTCGACCAGCGCCGTCACACCGAGTTTTCCAGCCATCGCCGATGCCGTCCCCTCGACCCGGTCGCCGCTCCCGTTGATCAGAGGGACACCTCCGCCACCGGACGTCTTGACCAGCTCGACCGCTTGTCGCAACACCGTCCCGTCGACAAAGACCACCGAGTCGACCCAACGGCCAAGTGCCGCGTCGACGGCCCTCTCCAGCCCATCGGGGATGTCGAGAAGCGACACGAGGCTCCCCAACGCTCCACTGGATCCCTCGATCGAGCGCCTGGCACCCAGATCGAACCTTCCCGACAGCGCAGCCTTGACGGCATCGGTCCGGGCCTCGGCTCCCGCCAGGGTCATCTTCGCCTCGGTCAGACCGGACTCGGCCGCCTCCCATCTCTGCTGGTCCCCCTCCCTGCGCCGGGTCGATTTGCCGTACTCGGATTGCAGGAGCCCCAGGCCCTCGTCGAGACGCCGAACCTCGTCGTTGATCCGGCCGATCTCCCCGATCTCCCCGTTCAGCTGTGACGCCACCACCTCGATTCGATGGTCGACGGCATCCTTCTCCCGGCCATCTCGCAACGCAGACGCCTGCAGGACCGCCAGCTCCCCGCGCACTGCTGCCAACGCCCCCTCGGGCGAGAGGTCGTGCTGGGTGGATATCGATCTCTCACGATCCTCGAGACGGCGAAATTCGGCCTCCCGGCTCGCCACCTCCGAATCCGCCGATATCTCCTCCGATCGGATCTCAACCAACTCGGACCTGATGGACCCCAGCTCCATCTCGAGATCGGCCCGTCGTTCCACACTCGCCTCGCGTCGCCCGGAGACCGCCCTGCTTCTCTCATGAGCAACCGCCCCAAGACGCCTGACTCGCTCGACGGTGGTCTCGAGCACTGCGGCGGCGGTCGTGTCCCGATCGAGATCGGCGGCGAGATCGGCGGCTTTCGCTGTCAACCCGTCGATTGACCCCTGGAGGCCCTCGACGGCCTGTTCGTCGCCGGCGATCGAATGCCTCAGCTCCTCCAATGACACACCGACTGTGGTCATCTCCCGGTCGTGACTCTCGAGGGCGATGCCGGACAAATAGAGCTTCAGGCCGCGGACCTCGGCCTTGAGCCCGTCATATCTCTCCGCTGCCCGCGCCTGACGTCTCAGGGGCCTCAATTGCCGCTCCATCTCACCGGTGAGGTCGCGGAGCCGGAGAAGGTCCTCGTCTGTTCGCTCCAGGCGACGCTCGGCTTTTTCCTTGCGACGACGGTGTTTGAGAATCCCTGCTGCCTCTTCGATGATGGCGCGGTGGTCCTCCGGCGATGCGTTGAGCACGCCGTCGACCTGGCCCTGTCCGATGATCACATGTTGATGACGACCCACACCTGAATCGCTGAGCAGTTCCTGGATGTCGAGGAGCCGGCAGGTCATCCCATTTATCTCATAATCGCTGGACCCGTCGCGGTATAGCCGTCTGGTCAGCGACACCTCATCGAGGTCGAGCGGGAGCAAACGCTCACCGTTGTCGATCACCAGGGTTGCTTCGGCCCGATTCAGCGCCGGCCGTGTGGCCGTGCCGGCAAAGACCACGTCCTCCATCTTCCCGGTGCGGAGAGCCTTGGTGGATTGGGTCCCCATCACCCAGGACAGCGCATCGACCAGGTTGGACTTGCCCGACCCGTTTGGGCCCACGACCACCGTGACCCCGGGCCGAAACTCGAGACGGGTGCGGTCGGCGAACGACTTGAACCCGACGAGCTTCAAAGTCTTCAAATACACAGTAATTCCCTGGCAAATGACAAAGGTGTGATTACCCGGGCAGGCTAACAGGCCTCATCGGATCAGTGGTCTTTCGCCGGGTTGGGTTGGATGAAGAAGTCACGCAGGGTGGCGTCTATCGCCACCGGGTCCGACTCGACCCCGGTGACCAGCGCCATGCCCGGGCCTCCCCAAAGCCAATCGACCAGACGATCGACCGAATCCGGGTCTCCCTGGGCGAATACCTCAACCCTCCCGTCGGCCAGGTTCCGGGCCCACCCGACCAGACTCATGCTGCGCGCCACCTGCCGACAGCTCTGGCGATAGCCCACTTGCTGCACACGACCCGATATCAGCGCACGCACGGCCTTCATCCCGACTCGCTCTGACAGCTCGGGCAGAAATGACTGGAGCGGGCTCGGATGATCACACGCTGGATCGGTGTCCCACAGGCAGGGCACGGCAGGTCGGTCCTGCCATAGACCCCGAGTCGATCGAGATTCTCACCGGCGCGTCCGTCGGGGAGCAGGAAGGCGAGGTCGTCCAGACTGGTCCCGCCATGTTCGAGCGCCTCGGCCAGAACGGCCCTCACCGTCTGGAGGAGACGGGTCACCTCCTCCTCATCGAGGCTGCTTCCCGGGCGGAGCGGATGGATTCCGGCGCGATGCAAGGCCTCGTCGGCATATATGTTCCCCAGGCCCGAGAGGATCACCTGGTCCAGCAGCAAAGCCTTGATCGGAGCGACTCGCCGGGCGAGAGCCTGGCGAAGGGCCGCCGGTGTCGGTGCGGACAGCCATGCATCCGGGCCGAGTCTGGCGATACCCGAACCGGCCATCTCGTCCTCGGCGACGACGGCCACGAACCCGAAGGTCCTCGGGTCGATGAATCGAACTTGACTCCCATCGTCCAGCAGCGTGCGGAAGTGTGTGTGTATCGGCTCGGGCTGATCGGGCTCGCCCACCCAGAATCGACCCGACATCCCGAGGTGGGCGACCATCGTCTGACCGTCGTCGAGGGGGGCGGTGAGGAATTTGCCGATGCGATCCACCGAGAGGACACGTCGGTCACGCAGACGCTCGTCGAGCTGACGAGGCCCGTCATTGTGCCGCGCCGTCCGAGGGTGGGTGGTCTCGACCTCCACCATACGATGCCCCTGCATTGCATGGTCCAGGTGTCGGCGGGTCATCTCGACTTCGGGCAACTCGGGCAACGTGACGCTCCCGGTATGTGGGTCGGTTACCGTACCCCGGCGCATGCTCATATCTCCAAGGCAGGTAGGCGAGGTCCTGAGCGAGGGAATGCGTGTCCTGGCATTGGTCTGGCGAAAGCTGATCCCTCCTGCCTTTTGGACATATGTGGTCCTCGGCGCGGCGACCATCGTCACTTTCGCCCTCACCGGGGCTGACGAATTCATCGACATGGTGATCTCCAATCCGGGCGGAGTGGACCAATACACCCCCGAGGAGCTTTTCGAGCCGACGATGCGATTCCTCCTGGCCGTCTTCATCGTCCTGGCCCTGAACGCCATTGCGACGGCGTTTCTGAGCGTCGCCGTTCACCGTCTCGTCGGCTCCGAGCTGGCACGCGCCCCGGTGAGCCCGGGCGCCGCATCGTTGTTCGCCTTGGGCAACCTGGCTCGGGCCGTTCTTGCCATAGTGGTGACCGGACTGGCGGTCGCCGCGGGCCTGGTCCTCTTCATCCTGCCCGGCGTCTGGCTGGCGATCTCCCTGTCGATGATCACCCCGGTGATAGCGCTGGAACATGCCAGCCCCCTGGAGGCAATGCGCCGCAGCTTCTCACTCGTCCGTGGGCGTTGGTGGCAGACGCTCGGCTTCCTCTTGATGGTTGCCTTGATGGGCACGGTCGCCGCCCAATTGGTTCAGTTGGTTGCCCTCCCCGCGCTCAGCGCCGGTGACGTGTCACTGGTGGTCGGGCTGGCATTTGTGTTCCTCATCGTCGTCGAGGGATTCGTCTCTGCAGCCATCCTGGTGATGCTCACCATCTGGTACGTAGATCTGCGAGCCCGCTCCGAGCAACTGTTCACGACGAGTCTGAGCTGAGGGTCTTCAATGCCTGCTTGGCGGCCTGCTGCTCCGCCTCCTTCTTGGAACGCCCCGACCCCTCACCCATCGCCACCCCGTCGGTCGAGACACTTGCCCGAAACGTCCGCTCGTGGTCGGGGCCGGAGCCCTCGGTCACATAATCCGGACGCTTGCCCTCCTTGGCCAACACCTCCTGCAGCCTCGTCTTGTAGTCCTTGAGGCCTGGCTGCTTCGCCCGTTCGTCGACGCGGCCGCCGAGGAGCCTGGAAACGAGCCGGCGAGACGCTTCGAGCCCCGAGTCGATGAAGACCGCGCCGATCACAGCCTCCACGGCGTCGGCCAGGATCGAGTCCTTGTCGCGACCCCCTGTCCGATCCTCTGCGGGGGTCAGCTCCAGGTGGATTCCCAGATCGATGCTCCGTGCCACGTCGGCCAGGGTGGGCCGGCTCACGACGGCGGCCCTGATCTTTGCCAGCTTGCCCTCGGCGAGCGAGGGGTATGCGGAGTACAGGTAGTCGGTGACGGCCAGTTGCAGAACGGCGTCTCCGAGGAACTCCAGTCGCTCATTGTCATTGCGGCCCGGGTTCTCACTGCTCACCGATCGATGGGTCAGCGAGAGCTCGAGAAGCGAGGGATCACGAAAGCTGTACCCGAGTTTGTCTTCCAGCGTCGTCACGAGCCGAGCCGGGCGGCCAGCCGACCGGGGAGATCTTGCTCGGCTGCCTCGTGGGCCATCCGCAGGGCATTGGCGATCGAGACACGAGTCGACGCTCCATGGGAGATGACGACGACACCCTTGACCCCCAGCAGCTGCGCACCACCGTATGTCTCATAGTCCAGTCGCAATCGCACCTGATCGAGTGCGGGCAGTGCCGCGTCCCGTACCTCGGGTGGGAGCCGGCCAACCTCCTCCATGGCATACCGGATGACGACCTGCGCCGCACCCTCCATCGTCTTGAGGAATATGTTGCCCGTGAACCCATCGGTCACGATGACGTCTGCCTTGTCGGTGGCCACGTCCCTTCCCTCGAGATTCCCCACGAAGCGGACTGGTGCATCCTCCAGGAGGTCGTGAGCGGCCCTCTCCAGGTCCCTGCCCTTTCCCTTCTCCTCACCGATCGACAGCAAGCCCACACGTGGCTCCTTCGCTCCGAGGAGCACCTCCGCCGCCACAGAGCCCATGATGGCGAACTGCACCAGCTGATCGGGTTTGACGTCGGGATTCGCTCCAGAGTCGAGGACGAGCGTCGGCGTTCCCGGAGTGGGGAATATCGATGCTATCGAAGGGCGGGACACGCCCTTGATCCTGCCGATGAGGATGGCGGCGGCCGCCATGGCAGCCCCGGTAGAGCCGGCCGAGACGAGACCCTCGGCCGAATTCTCCGCAACCAACTTCGCCGCGACCGTTATCGAGGCGCCCGGCTTCTCTCTGAGCGCCCGGGCGGGGTCCTCGCCCATCTCGATGATCTCAGGTGCGTCGACGATGGGCAGCCTGACGTCGTGCTTGGCCAGTTCTGCCTCGATTATGTGGTGATGCCCGACGAGCACCACGTCCACATCGGCGCGTGCTGCTTCAACCGCGCCGGCAACGGTCTCGGATGGGGCGTTGTCGCCCCCCATTGCGTCGAGGGCGATGCGAACCAAGGCTCAGTTGGTCTCGATGACCTCGCGGCCGGCGTACGTGCCGCATTCACGGCAGGCGCGATGTGGCAGCTTGGGCTTGCCACACTGCTCGCAGGCCACGGTGCTCGGACGAGCGACCTTCCAGGCGGACTTCCGCTGTCTGGTCCGTGAGCGCGACATTTTCTTCTTGGGCACCGCCATGGTGCTCTCCTCGGTCAGGATTCGAACAGGTCTTTCAAGACGGCGAAAGGAGACTGGGATTCGTCGCCATGGCCGTCACAAGGGTCTGTATTCAAGTCGGTTCCACAGGTTGGGCAAAGTCCCAAGCACGCAGACTTGCAGACCGGAGCGGCAGGAAGGGACAGGGCAAGCTCGTCACGGGCGGGCCCGTATATGTCGATCTCGCCGTCGACGATTGCGTAGCCGTCCTCGTCGGCCGCCATCCGGAAGTATCGCTCGGAGTGGGTCTCGACCCTCTCGTCCCATTCGACGAGACAGCGGGTGCATGTGAAATGGCCCTCCGCCCCGACATCGAAGTCGGCCTTGACTGCGTCCAGGAGCCCGATCATCACTCCCTCGACCCGCATCGGGCCGTCAACGGTGACCTCGCCGAGATGCAATGAGACCGGGAGCTCGTCGTCGAATGGGCGCTTCTTTCCTGGCGACCCGAGGAGATCACCGACGGGGACCGTCATCTCCGAAGTCATCAGATGGGGACGTCTGGGGGCTTGGGCCGAGCCTGGTGCAACTCCTCCCGAGCGGTTTGGATCTGGGTCATGGCCTCGTTGAGGATGACTTCGACCCGCTGCAGCTTCTTCTCGATCTCGTCCTCGGTCTCGAGACGCAGACGACGTGCGTCCCCTTCGGCACGTCGAACGAGGATGTTGGCCTCTTCGACCGCCTCCGCCACGATGTTCGAGTCGGAGACGAGCTCATCGGCCTCCTTGCGAGCGCGGTCCACCATCTCCCTGGACTTCTCGTTGGTTCGTGCGATGAACGCCTCCCGCTCGCGCACCATCCAACGGGCCGCTCTCAACTCATCGGGCAGCTCGGCTCGGATTCGTTCGAGGAGGCTGAGGAATTGCTCCCTGTCGACGATCGCGTTCCCGGACAGCGGGACGGACTTGGCCTCATGGAGATAGACGATCAGATCGTCGACCATGTCCTGGAGGTCACCGAGCTCTGTGCGGTGCTCGGGCTCGGGGCGTGGCTCCTGCTCGGGCTCGGTCTCGTGCTCCGCTCGATGCTCGTCCGTCATGCCAACCGCTCCTTGAGGGCTCTCTCCACAACACTTGGTACCAGACCTTCGACGGAGCCGCCCAGTTTCGCCACTTCCTTGACCAGGGACGACGAGACGAAACTCCATTCGGCCCCCGTGGCCATGAAGACCGTCTCCATTCCGGTCAGATGGCGGTTCATCTGCGCCATCTGCATCTCGTACTCATAGTCGTCGACGGTGCGCAGACCCTTGACCACGACGTCGGCGCCGATGCGATGCGCATACTCGGCGAGCAGCCCGGCGAACGAATCCACGCGAGCGCGCTCGCCGAAGATCTCCTCCAGGAGCCCGACCCGGTCTGCGACGGAGAACATCGAGGCCTTGGAGGGATTGTCGACGACTGCGATCACCACCTCATCGAAGGCTCCGATGACCCGCTCGATCACATCGATGTGGCCATTGGTCGGAGGGTCAAAGCTCCCCGGGCAGAGTGCGACAGTCAACTGGCGTCCGTTTCCTTCTCGTATCTGAGGATTCTGGTATCTCCGTACCGCCTATCGGTGGCAACCCGCCAGTTTTCGGGTTGCGTAGGGGTCTCGTCCCCCCATCGCCGCGACAGGACCACCTCCGCTCTGGGCTCGAGGAAACGGTCGAGAGCGGTCAGGTCATCTGAGAGCGCCTCGGACGACATGCTCCAAGGGGGGTCGATGAAGACGATGTCAAAGGTCGCGCTGCCGACGGCCAGGAAATCTGCCACTGACGACGACACGATCGTGCCCCCAAGGCCGACTGCGTCGATGTTGGAGCGAAGGGCCTCGAGGGCGACACGAGCGTTCTCGACGAACGTGGCCGACCCGGCGCCGCGTGAGAGAGCCTCGATCCCGAATGACCCCGACCCGGCGTATAGGTCGAGTACCGCCGCATCGACCACCCAGTCGCCGATCATCGAGAACACCGCCTCCCGGACACGGTCCAGGACGGGCCGTGTGGCTTCAGTCGACGGCGCGGCCAGTCGTCGCCCTTTTGCCCGACCGGAGATGACCCTCATCTCAGGGTCAACTCACGAACAGCCATGCGACGGATTCGCCCAACATCGACCTCACCTCGGCGGCCAACTCGGGATGGTCCTTCAAGTCGGGATCATGGTCGACCAGCTCGAAGGCGTCGTGGCGTGCGGAGACGAGCAGTCTGATGTCGCCGAGCACGTCCGCCAGCTTCAGATCGGGAAGACCGGACTGTTTGGTTCCGAACACCGTGCCCTGGCCTCGAATCCTCAGGTCCTCCTCCGCCAGCCGGTAACCGTCGGTGGTGGACGACATGGCGGCCAGCCGGCCCTTGCCCTCATCGGTGGTGGGGTCGGCCACCAGAATGCACATCCCTGGCGCCTCGCTCCTGCCGACCCGGCCCCGCAACTGATGCAATTGGCTCAGGCCGAATCGATCTGCATCCTCGATGACCATCACGGTCGCATTCGGGACGTCTATGCCAACCTCGATGACGGTGGTGGCCACGAGCACGTCGATCTCACCTCGCCGGAATGCAGTCATCACGGAGTCCTTGTCGGCAGGCCGGAGCTGGCCATGGATCAGCCCGACCCTCAGATCGGGCAGAAGCGCCGACAGACGCTCATACTCGGCCTTGGCCGACGCAGCCTCGACCTTGGGACTGTCCTCCACCAGCGGGCAAACGACAAAGGCCTGATGGCCCTTCTCCACCTCGGAGACGATTGCCCTCCACGCGACGCTTTCCTCTGTCTTGGAGACGACACGGGTGGCGACCGGGGAGCGCCCGGGTGGCATCTCGTCGATCATCGACACATCGAGGTCTCCGTACAGGGTCATCGAGAGGGTCCTGGGGATGGGTGTCGCCGTCATGATGAGGAGATCCGGGTCGATGGCATTGGCCTTGTCCTTGAGCTGAACACGCTGGGCGACGCCGAAGCGGTGCTGCTCATCGACCACGGCGACACCGAGATTTGCGAAGTGAAGGCCTTCCTGGATCAAGGTATGGGTCCCGATGACGAGGTCCACCTGCCCCGAGGCGACGTCGGCCACCAACTGCTCTCTCGTGATGCCCGTCCTGTAGTTAGCCTCGGCCAACGAGCCGGTGAGTATCCCGACGTGCACCGCCGGCCCATCCGAGGCAAACAGGCTCTCCATACCCAGGTCGCTGACCGATGCATAAGGCTCGGGAGATAGACCGGCCTCGGCGAGCAGACGGACGACGCCCGAGTAATGCTGCTCGGCCAGGACCTCGGTGGGGGCCATGATGGCACCCTGCCAACCGCCCTCCACCCCATGGAGGAGGGTGATCACGGCCACGACGGTCTTGCCCGAGCCGACCTCGCCGTGGAGCAGTCGATGCATCGGGTGGGTCATGGCCAGATCCGCGTCGATCTCCCCCACCACCTTCGACTGGGCCGCAGTGAGCCGAAAGGGAAGACCTCCGAGAAAACGATCAACGAGCTCCCCGGTCGGCTGATGGGCGATGCCCGTGGATGCAAGCATCTGCCGACGCTTCTGGAGCGCCAGGGCCAGCTCCAACCGGAACAGCTCGTCGTAGACGAGACGCTCCCGGGCGGGGCCGACAGCCTCGAGTGATTCTGGAAAGTGGATGTCTGCGTAAGCCTGATCTCGCCCGATCAGGCCGATCTCTTCCAGGAACGGGCCGGGCACCGGGTCCTCGATGGGCCGCGAACGGTTGAGGGCGTTGTGGATGGCACGTCGGAACACCCCCGACTTGATGTCACCGATCGCCGGATAGATCGGGACGATTCGCCCTGTGACCAAGGACTCGGAGCGACTGTTCAGGACGTCCACTGCCGGGTTCGTCATCTGGAGACTTCCCCGAAACGACTCGACCGGGCCGGAAAGGGCGACCTGTGTCCCCTCTCCGAGCTGTTTGACGCGGAATCGCTGATTGAACCAGATCGCCTTGATGCTGGCCGTCTCGTCGGTGAGCTGGGCCTCGATGATCAGGAGGTTCTTCCTGGGCCGTCGCGTGTGAACCGACCTGACTTCGCCGATGATGGTGACCTCGCCCCCCAACGGGACGTCGGCGATCGGCTCGACTCTCGACCGATCGATGTAGCGGCGAGGGACGTGCTGGATCAGATCGGAAACCCGGGTGATGCCGGTCTTCTCGAGCGTCTTGGTTCTTTGACCGCCGAGACCCTTGACCTGTGAGACCTCGACCTCGGCGAGACGACTCAGGGTTGCCATCTGCGGTACGTCAAATGTGATGTCCCCACGTGCCCACGGTACCGCCGGACTAGGAGTTGACCTGGATGATCGCTATCCTGGCGTGCGGTCGTGACGGGTCTGTGGCCCGTCTGCCTTCCAGACCGTCCCAGGAGTTTTCGAGATGTCTTATCGCTGTGAGATCTGCGGCAAGGAGCCGAGCTACGGGAAATCCGTCAGCTTCTCCCACAAACGCAACAACCGCCGCTGGCTCCCCAACATCCAGAAGGTGCGGGTTCGCCACGGGTCCAACACCCGCCAGGCCCGGGTCTGCACATCCTGCATCCGTGCCGGGAAGGTAGAGAAGGCCTGAGATGCTCCAGGGTGTCGTCAAGAGCTACGACCCGGTGACCGGCGCCGGCATAGTGGTCAGGGACGACGACCGCTCGGAGGTGTTCCTCCGGCCCGGATCATTGAAGGGGTCCGTTTTTCGCACACTCCGTCAGGGTCAGCGTCTCATATTCGATACCGTCGAGGAAGACGGGCGCCACTTCATCTCATCAGTGAGACTGGGCCAGGACGGCTACTGAATCAGGCGGGCCGCTCATAGATTCGCACCAAGCCGAATCATCCACCGGCCCGGTTCGCCGATGGGCCCGAACCCGTAGCGTCGATACAGGCCATGGGCGTCACCCGTTGCCAGGGTGAATCTCTTCATCTCTGCCATGCCGGGGTAGGACATGACGGCATCCATCAAGGTCTTCCCCAGCCCACGCCCACGATGGCCCTCTTTGACGAAGACGTCACACAGCCAGGCGAAAGTCACACCATCCGTGACGACCCGGGCGCAACCAACCATCTCGCCGCCGACCCGATAGGCGCCGAACAGGACGCTGGCGTCGCAGGCCGCCTCCGACGTGGCGCGGGCCCTCCCCTTCGCCCAGTAGGCGAGGTCAGACATCCAGTGGCGGTAACGGTCTCTGTCGAACCTCGTGGTGTCGGTCGAGACTTCGTATTCGTTGCCCATCGGGAGCCCTCCGCGGCCAGGGCGGTCGAAGCTAGTGCTCGATTCGGTACGTCGAGATGAATGGGCGATCGACTTTCCGAAAACAGCCCGAGCCCCACGGCATGCACCCCATCGGATCCATCAACTAGGGTCCGGGCCACTCGAGACCCTAAGGAGGCTCAGTGGTCCAGGCCTATGTCCTGATCCAGACCGAGGTCGGCAAAGCCGCCCTCGTCGCAGAGGAAGTGCGTGACATCCCGGGCGTCGACACCGCCGACGACGTGACCGGCCCCTATGACGTGATCGTCAAGGCCACGAGCGATGATGTGGACTCGCTCGGGAAATTGGTGGTTGCAAGGATCCAGGCGATCGATGGCATCACCCGCACCCTGACCTGCCCCGTAGTACATCTCTGATCTGAGCTAGAGACGGCCACCCGGGATCGGGCCCGAATCGATCCCCCCTGTTCAACCGAGTTTGGAGGCAATCGCACCGGCGCTTCTCAGCGCCGTACCGTCGCTGCCCGCCACCGAAAAGACACGAACCGGGGCGGAGCGTGCCTCCATGAGCATGTCGGAGAAGAGCTTCTCGCGACTGATCGGCGGATCGATCCACAGATACGCCGCCATCGATCCCGGAATCGTGTTCACCTCGTTCACGACCACCTCTCCACGATGCTCCAGGAAGTCGATCCGGGCTATGCCGCGCAAACCGGCGACTTGGGTGACGCGTCTCGAGAGGCCCAGCACGGTCTGCTCCAAATCGGGAGCGAGATTGGCGGGCAGCTCGCGTCCACCCCCTACCTCACCACCCCATGCGAGGTACTTCTGGTCATATGAGTAGATCCCGCTCTCGGCCCGCAGTGGAGCCTCGATCGCCGACGACTCCCAGGTCGGATAGGTCCGAACCGCCAGTTGGAGATCTCGGCTGCCGGTCAGAAACGGCTCGACCACCGCCCCCTGGTCGAAGAAGGAGGAGCTCTTCTTGAGGGCGAGGACCGTGGCCCAGTCATCGGCCACCTCGATTCCGATCGAGGAGCCACCGAAGCGGGGTTTGACGATGTACGGGCCATCGAAGTCCGGCGCAGGCTCGTCTCCGGCCACGACCATCGCTCGCGGAAGCGTGGGCAGGCCCGCCGAGCTCATGGCCGACCCGAAGGCGAGCTTGTCCATCCCCAGGGCGGAGGCGGCCTGACCCGGACCGGTATAGCGAAGACCGACCATGTCGAGCAGACCCTGGAGCGTTCCGTCTTCTCCCGGCCCGCCATGACACGCCACCAGGACGGCATCCACGTCGAGGGGCTTCCTCTTGAGCAAGAGCCCCTGACCCGGGCTTGCCACGAAGGTGAGCTCCCTGGAGCGGGCCGGAACCCCGTCGGCGAAGTCTCCAGCCTCCGACTCGGGGTCCACGAGGAACCAGTCGCCCAGCTTGGACCAATAGACCGCGTGAACATCGCCCAGGGCATGGGTGACCTGAAGCCCGGTCAGTATGGAGATGTCGTGCTCGTCGGAGGGACCGCCGAATATCACCGCCGGCTTGGCCATCAACTCACCTCACGGATAATGGTCTGGCAAATCGTTCTCGTAGAGGACGGCGTCACCGGTGCCGAGGTTCCGACGCACCCAATCCACCGCATCTCGACGCGACCCCACGACGGTAACCGAAGCCTTCCCGCTACTCGCGCCTTCGATTAGGGCCGCTCGGTTGGTGCGACCGACGACCAGGAGGTGATCCGCCACGTCGGCCGCCAACGATGCGAAATCGCGATTCTCCCCGACCTGTCGTGGCCCGAGCTCGACCATCCCCGGTGTGACCACCACCTTTCGGCCACTCCCGGCCAGCCTGGCCAGACCGGCCAACCCCGATCTGGCCCCGGCGGGGTTCGAGTTGAAGGTGTCGTCGATTATCCAGAAGCCACGCTCCGAGACGATCACGTTCTGGCGATGCTCCGCCCTTGGCAAATCGCCGATGCGGGCCAGGATCGAAGCCCGCTCGACACCGAGCTGCAGCCCGAGGGCCACCGCGACTCCCAGGTTGAGCGGAAAGACATCGTCTGGGACCGTGGCAACGGGCTCTCCGGCTATGACCAAGGACCCGTCGCGGATCACCACGTCGGCTTGGTCGGACTCGGTCGAGACGGTGAGGATGTCGAGATCTCTCGAACGACTACGGGCAAGGTCGGCCAGCAACGGGTGATCGATCGAGATGACGGCTGCCCGGGCGCCCTCCAGAATCTCGGCTTTGGCAACGACGATGTTCTCCTCGGTCTTGAACCGCTCGAGATGGACCGGCCCGATGGCGACCATCGCCGAGACGGCGGGATGGAGCCAGCTGACCAGATCGGATATCTCCCCTCGACCATATGTGCCCATCTCGGCCACGAACACCTCGGTGCCGGGGACCAGTTGCTCATTGACGGCGCGGGCCAGGCCCATTCGGTTGTTATACGAGGCGGGGCTGGCGACCACCCGTCTCGCGCCTTCGATGAGATGAGCCAGATACTGTTTGGTGGTGGTCTTCCCATACGAGCCGGTGATGCCGACCACCGTTGCGCCCGAGGCCTGAAGACGGGCTGCCGCCCTGTCCACCCACCTCCCGCCGAGACCACGCTCCACAGGTTTCAAGGCCAACAACGCCAAATCGACAACCGCGGGGAGCAGGTAAAGCCCGGCTGCTGCGATTACGGGCGAGTCCGTCACCCCCCCGACGACGAATACGACGACTGTGAGAGTCGCCGCGGTGAGCGTCAGCCTGACGAGACGTCTCGTCCACGCCAGTGGCGATGTAGTCCCCTTGATCGAGAGGCCGACAGGGCCTACCTGCGCCGCCACCACGAGCAGACCCCACCAGACGCTCCATATCGAGCCGACGACACCGATCGAGGCGATCGTCGCGAGGGCGATGTTCGCCGCGCTGCTGCTCCACCAGCGGACGGCGAAAATGGTGGTCGATGGTGCCAGGTAGTGCTCGCGCTGAGCCACCCGAAGCCACCGGAGCCCGCTCGGGATCGCACCCAGGGCACAAAGGAAGACGAGCGCCCAGGTCATTCGCCCAGGGCTCGCTCCACCGCAAGTCGAAGTGACTCGGGCGATTGCAGGGGCAACAGGTGGCCGACGCCATCGAGGACCTGCAGGCTCACCGTCCCACCCGAGCCGCGCACGATCTCCGCCGCGTGTTCGGCGACCCCCACGGGAACCTCGGCATCTTCAGCACCCCAGATCAGCTCGATCGGGCTCTGGATCGTCTCGAGGCTGGATTCATAGCTCTCGTTGACCAGCTTGACCAGGATGTCGCGCATCACCCCGGTGGCTGCCCGATAGTCGGCCGAGCCCCTCTTCCTCCTGATCTCCTCCATCCTGTCATCAGAGATGAGCCCGGTCTTGTGAAGCGCCCGCAACGCCCTGAAACCCGCCGAGGGACGACTGGGAGGGTGGGTCCGCACCAACGGCACACCGGTCAGGATCAACCTCGAAAATCGACCGGGATGGGCCGCCGCCAGCTCCACGGCGACCCTGCCACCGAAGGAATGACCTACCAAGACCGCCGGATCCGCCAGTTGGGCGAGCATCGGTGTCATAGCGTTCGCATACCCCTCGGCGCCGATCACCGTCGGTGGCGGGGGTGAGGCACCAAAGCCGGGAAGATCGACCGCAAGGGCCGGGATCCCTTCCAGGGATTGGCGAAAATCACTGCCCCGGCGACCCCAACCGTGCAGTGCCAGCACCTGCGAGGGCTCGTCGCCGAGGTTCTCTGCGAACAGTGCGCCGTCAGCGTATGCGCGCAAAGCCACGTATCAATCCTCGATCGGTAAGACAGAAGTGCCGAGAATACAGTCGAGACGCAAGTTTCAACTGTTATGGAAGCTTCGATGCCGACCACTAATCAGGCGATGGCCCGTTTTCGCGCCTCGCTTCTTCGGCGCGCCTCGGCCGTTGCCTGGGTGGTGCTGATCATCATCTCCGCACAGGCGGTCAGGAGGGAGGTGTTCGGCCAACCGACCTTCTGGGTGCCCATGGCGGCATTGGGCGGCCTCCTCGTGATATCGACTGCCACCAGATGGGACCGTCTCATGGCCACGCGCTTCGCCCCATGGGTCGCGGTCGGATGGCTGAGCTCGCTGATATTCGGTCTCACGGCATTTGCGCTCGTCCCCGAGCTCACGGCCACGTCCACCCCCATCCTCTACGGGATCGCCGCCGTTTCCGGCCTGCTGCTCGTCTGGTGGGCTCACGCCTTCATGACGGTGCTAGTGGGGGCGGCGATTGCCTTCATCGCGCTGCGGGTGAGCCAGATCAGCGCCCCTGCCGACGTGCTCGCCCAGGTCCTCACGGTGGCTGTCGTCTCGGCAGCCACGGCGCTGGTCGGTCTCGAGTTCGAGCGAGAAGCGGTCAGGTCGGCTCAGAGAGAGGGGCAGATCGACCAGCAGAGACTCGACTTCGAGCGACTGTACGAGGTCAGCGCGACCCTGGCCCGCGCCGAGTCCCTCGCGGAGATCGTGCCACACCTGGTGGGGACCATCTGCAAGTACCTCGACGCTCAGGTGGGTGTGGTCCTCCTCTACAACCCGGACCGGCACCGTCTCGAGGTCATGAGCCCGATCTGGGTCAATGGATATCCGCTCGACGCCGACCCGATCATGCTCGACGTGGCGAGCCCGGCGATCGTCGCCCAGGTCTATCGGGCGGGCAAGCCCTTCTTCGTCAAGGAGGTCGACCGGGACACCGACGCCCATGTGCTCTTGAAGGAGCTGGGCCTCAGACAGGCTCTCGTGGCACCACTCAAGGTCGAGTCACTGCGAGTCGGGGCGATCATCGTCGGAGACCCGTATGTGGGCGAGTTCAACGAGGACCAGCTCGAGCAGCTCGGATCTCTGGCCGCGCCGGCCGGGCTCGTCCTCTCTCAAATCGGCCGATACGAGGCACAGACCGAGATGACCAAGAAGCTGGAGGAGGTAGCACAGATGAAGACCGACTTCGTGTCGACGGTGAGTCACGAGCTTCGCTCTCCGCTGACATCCATCATCGGGTCACTCGACACAGTCAACCGGCCCGAGCTGGCACCGACGGCGCCGACGGCCCAACAACTCCTGTCGACGGCGAGACGACAGGCCGGGCGGCTACAGAGACTCATCGACGATCTCCTCGTCGTGTCCAGGATCGACCGGGGCGCCATCCCGGTTCACCTGGAATCGGTTCCGATCAAGGTCGCATTCGACGAAGTCAACCGGGTGGTGTCGATCGAGCCGACCTTCACCATCGAGCCGGGCAACATGGCCGTCGAGGCAGACCGGGACCATCTGATCAGGATCCTGATCAATCTGGTCGAGAACGCCGCCAAGTACGCCGTGGACAGCCCGGTCGAGTTGTATGCATGGGAGCGTGGCCAGAAGGCGTTCATCGCCGTGGTCGACCATGGGCCGGGGATACCCGAGGACGAAAAGGACCGCGTCTTCGAGCGCTTCACCCAGATCGACCAGTCCGATACCCGATCGAAGGGTGGCACCGGTCTCGGCCTCTCGATCGTGAAGAGCCTGGCCGAAGTGATGCATGGGTCGGTGCGCGTCGAGCAGACCGAGGGCGGCGGCGCAACCTTCCTCGTCGAGCTCCCGCTCGCCCCCGCGTTGCAAACCGTCGACTGAGTCAGGCCCCCTCGTCGATTCCGGCGGCTATGGCGTGAAAGCCGCCGTCGACATGGATCACCTCACCCGAGGTCATCGGAGCCCAGTCGCTGAGCAGGACGCAGATCATCCGGGCAACCGGGTCCGGGTTGGTGTCGTCCCACTTGAGCGGGGCCCGATCGTTCCACACCCGGTGGAAAGCATCGAATCCGGGTATCGACTTGGCGGCCACCGTGGAAAGGGGCCCGGCTGAAACCGCATTGACCCGCACCTTCCGGGAGCCGAGATCGCGGGCGAGATAGCGTGTCACGCTCTGAAGCGCCGACTTGGCGACACCCATCCAGTCATAGGCGGGCCAGGCCTGGCTGTTGTCGAAGTCGAGAGTGACCAAGGACCCTCCCCCCGCCGCCTCGAGCAATGGGAGAAGGGCGACGGCAAGGGTCTTGTACGAGAAAGCCGAGGTGACGAAGGCGGTCTGGGCCGACTCGGCCGGTGTGTTCAGGAAGTTTCCGCCGAGGGCGTCCTCGGGGGCGAAAGCGATCGCGTGCAAGGCTCCGTCGATGGAGCCCCATCGGGCGGTGAGATCGGCCACCAGTGCCTCGACTTGAGCGGGGTCGTTGATGTCGAGCTCGAGTACGGGGCACGGTTGGGGAAGCCTCTGCACCGAGCGCTCCGTAAGGCGTAGACCTCGCCCGAAACCGGTCGCGATGATCTCGGCTCCCTCCTCTTGGGCGATGCGCGCCGCATGCCAGGCGATCGAGTCATCGGTGAGCACACCGGTGATGAGCAGTCTCTTGTTCTCCAACAACATGGGGACCTCCTAGAAATTGCCGCCAAACGTCATGATGCCCCTGATCCCCAGGCCCATGGTGAACAGGAGGAGCAGGCCGAAGTAGAGCGCCGGGCGCTTCCGGAACTGGGCTCGATAGATGTATGCAAAAGAGAAGGTCACGGCGACCACCACCCCATAGAAGACATGTTGATTGCCGGGGTCGATCCCACTGCTGGCGACGATGACGCCGAGGACGACCTGGAGGAGGAGGGCAGCAATGGCTACACCCACACCGTAGAAGAACGCTCGTGGCGGTCGAGGCCGACGTGACATGAGCACCCCCCAGAGGCCAACCAAGCCACTGATGACAACTGCGACGTAGCCCCACACCGAATGGAAGTGACTCACCGGTTTGAGCATAGGGAACCAGTGGTGCGTCACTTGAATAGGTTGTCATCACCACTTTGGCGACACAGCACTCCACAACTGCCCCGCGTATGGCTTAAAATAGGAATGAGGAGGAAGGTAGATGTTCGAGGCGGTTGAATTCATCGAGGTCCGCGGTCGTGAAGAGCCGGACGAACGTGTGCTCGGCCAGTTCGAGGACGAGATGGGAGCCGTCAAGGCTGCCCGCCAGGCCAAGCTGGAGTTCGTGGACTCCGGCGCCGCCGACTTTGCCTGGTGGGTTGTGCGTCAGGAAGGCGCCAGACTCGCCCAGTTCATCTCCGACTCGAGAAGCGACAAGGAGTTCGTGCTCGACCTGGCGACGGGACAACTGGTCGAAGTCTGATCGCAAACACGATCCACTGACGACTCAGAGGTCTTGGTCCCGGAATTCGGGAGGCTCTTTTCTCGCCGTCTCACCTAGCGCATCTTCTCCATACGCCGTCTGCGGTGGCCTGGCAGTCCAATACGCATAGAGGACCGCGGTTCCGCTGAGGAGGATCGAAAGGGCCGCCTCCCATGGCACCACGACGTTGGAGTCGCACACTTCGTAGACGACGTCACTCGAGTTCGACCCCGAGCCCGAGAATGTGTCGCTCATCTGCCACACCCAACCGGTCTCCAGAGATCGGGTGGCCGGATCGACGCTCACCACGGTGCCGTCGGCCAATCCCTGCTCGCACACGGGATCGATGTGGGCCCAGAGGGCGGAAGCCGCCGCCAACCAGAGCAAGGGGACCACGATCATCGCCAGACGCTTGGGCCACATTCCACGCGGGACGACCTTGATATCTGCCCAAAACCAGATCGCGGCGAGAACGACGAGGGGCAACCCGAGAACTGAGAGGACGCCGAACAGCCCGGCGAATCCGATCATGGCGGCCGGGAGCAGCATTAGGGGCCGGCTCGGGTGGGATAGCAGGGCCAGAGTGGCGGGCACCGCCAGCAGGACCGCAACCACCATCCCGGTGTACAACGACCTGCCGACCGAGAGATCCGAACCGCCCAGGGGGACGATGAGACCGGCCAGGGCGAGACCATAGCCCGCGAGGCAGGACAGTCTCACGGCCCTGACGACCGATACCGGCCACTCGGCCATGCCCGGGCTCGTCTCCGGTTGCTCCGTCACAGCCCTCCTCGACCAGGTCTCCCCGTGAGGCTACCGCCTGCGCGGGGCCTTCTCGTCAGGACTCGTCGAGAAGGAGATCGGCGTACTGGTCGCGCACCACCTTCTTGTCGAACTTGCCGGTGCCGGTCTTGGGGATCTGATCGATGAACACGATCTTGTCCGGCAGCCACCACTTGGCGACACGCTCCTCCAGGAAGGAGAGCAACTCCTCCTCCGACACCTCCGACCCCTCCCGCAGCACGACGAAGGCGACAGGCCGCTCCTGCCATCTGACGTGCTTGAGGCCAACCACTGTGGCCTCGGCGACGGCGGGATGGGCCATCAGGGTGTTCTCGAGGTCGAGCGATGAGATCCACTCGCCACCGGACTTGATCACATCCTTGGCCCGATCGGTGATGCGGATATAGCCCTCGGGCGTGATCTTGCACACATCACCGGTGCGGAGCCACCCATCTTCGAACGATTGGGAGGAGCGAGGGTCGTTGTAGTACTCGGCCGCGATCCATGGCCCCCGTATCAACAGTTCCCCGAAGGCCTCACCGTCCTTGGGGAGCTCTTCGCCGATGTCGTCGACGATCTTGACCTGGAGACCTGCGATCGGGATTCCCGCCGTCTCCATGAAATCGAGCTGCCGTTGCAGGTCCCAATCCTCCATTTCCGGCTTCAGCACCGCGGTCGACGCCACCGGGTTGGTCTCGGTCATCCCCCAGCCCTGAATGACTCGAATGCCGCGTTCGGTCCAGAACCACTCGATCAGGGACCGGGGGACGGCGGAGCCACCACACAGAAAAGCGCGGATCGACGACAGATCGGTATCCGGATTCGCCTCCAGATACATCTGGATGCCCAGCCAGACGGTGGGCACACCGGCCGAGAAGGTGACCTTCTCGCTCTCCAGCAACGGCACGAGCCCCTGCGGGGTGAGATCCGGGCCCGGATAGGTCAGCTTCGCTCCCTGGGTGACGGCCATGAACGGATACCCCCAGGCGGAGGCGTGGAACATCGGCACCACGGGCAACACGTTGTCACTGGCGGTCATCGGGTAGTTGGCCAGGTTGGAGATCGTGTGCAGGTAGGTGGATCGCTGCGTGTAGGCGACGCCCTTCGGGTTGCCGGTGGTCCCGGACGTGTAACAGAACATCATCGGGGACCGCTCGTCGAGCTGCGGCCAGGCCCCTTGGGGCTCTGCGTCGGCGATCAGGTCCTCGTATGCGATTGATCCGGGCAACGCATCCGAAGCGCTGTCCCCCATCACCACGTATATCTCCACACTCTCCAGAGTGGGGGCTATCGGAGCCAGGAGGGGCACGAGATCGGGGTCGACGAAGAGGACCTTGTCACCGGCGTGATTGACGATGTAGGTGATCTGGTCGGCGAAGAGGCGGATGTTGATCGTGTGACAAACGAAGCCCATGTTGGCCGTGGCCCAATAGAGCTCGTGATGCCTCCGGTTGTTCCAGGCAAAGGTCCCAACGGCGTCCCCCTTGGTGACACCCAGGCCACCGAGAGCGGTCGCCAGTTTCCGGACCCGGTCATCGGTCTCGCCATAGGTGGTGCGGGTCAGTGACCTATCGGCCTCGACCGACACGATCTCGCGGCCCGGGTACAGCCAGACGGCACGGTCGTAAAGGGTCGAGAGGATCAACGGGAAGTCGTCCTGCATGTGCATCATTCGCCTCCAAGGAGTCTTGCCTTCTGGCTTTCGAATTCATTGTCTGTCAACTTGCCTTCGTCGTGAAGACGGGCGAGCGTGGCAAGTTGCGACGCCGTGCTCTCATCGGCGGCACGCCCACCACCGCCCTCCAGCTCCAGCTTTCGCCTCTCCCTCTCCTGATAGACCAGCGACTGCACACCCTCCGGGTTGGGGATGTCGGTGAAGAGTGTCTGGCCATGCTCGCCCGCCGACTCGATCACGAGGTCACCGGTCCCCAGCACTCGTTCCCACATCACCTGGTTGAACGTGACGTCATTGATCACCTCGAGTGGGATTTCCTTGCCGTTCTTGGCAATGAGACCCGCCCGGTATATGAGACGCTCGTTGGTGACTACGTGGAGGGTGCTCCACCAGCGGACGACCCCCCTGATGATCAGGGCGAACCAGGCGACGACCAGGCCCACGATCAGCCATCCACGCCAGGAGAAGTCCATGAACGCGATTATGACGATGAGGACGAGAACCAGGACCGACAACGTCCCTTCTCGAAGAATGCTCGACCAATGAGGCCTGAATTCGGTGACGACTCTCTCGCCCGGGCTGAGCAGCTTCTCTGGATAGCGCATGTGCCCAGAGTACCGATCGCGGCGATCGTTGCCCGGCCCGACGTGGCAGGATCACGGTCGTGACTCGTTTGCATCTTCGCCAGGCAGCCGAGGATCGAGACGCTCTCACCCGACGACGACTCGATCTGCTGGTGCCGCGGATCATGGAGGAGGCGGAAGTGGACTGCTGGGTCCTGGTCTCTCGCGAGTACGCGGACGACCCGGTGGTCATGTCGATGCTCCCGGCGACCTGGATGAGCTCACGAAGACGAACCATCCTGGTCTTTGCACGCGAAGGGGACCGGACAATGCGATTTTCGATCTCTCGATACCAAATCGACGACCTCTTCGAATCTCGATGGGACCCGGGACGCCAACCGGATCAATGGCAGACGTTGGCCGACGCGGTTCGTCAGATCGATCCCGCCACGATCGCGGTCGACACATCGGTTTCCTTCGCTCACGCCGACGGTCTGACCGCATCAGAGCGCGAGGGTCTCGTCGGAGCCCTTGGCCCTGATCTGTCGGATCGCCTGGTCAGCGGTGAGGGACTCGCAGTCGCCTGGCTGGAGCGCCGTCTCCCCGAAGAGCGGGCGATCGGTGAGGAGGCGTGCGCCTTGGCTCATGGCCTTCTACGAAGGGCCCTGTCGAAGGAGGCGGTGCATCCGGGAAAGACGACGACGGCCGACCTCGCGTGGTGGCTGAGGGATCGGATCCAAGATCTCGGGACGACGACCTGGTTCCATCCGACGGTGACCGTTCAGGGACGGAGTCGGGGCCCACAGCCAACCCCGGCCGCGAGACCGGGACCAGTCGTGGTGAGACCCGGCGACCTGATCCACATCGACTTTGGCATCAACTGGAAAAGTCTCTGCACCGATCAGCAGCAGCACGGCTACGTGCTCGACGATGTCGAGACGGCTCCTCCAGCGGGGCTCACCGCGGCCCTGGCCAACACCAACCGACTCCAGGAGATCCTCACCGGTCACTTCGCCATCGGGAGATCCGGCAACGATGTCTTGCGTGAGTCACTCCAGCAGGCCACCTATGAAGGGTTGATCGGACGGATCTACACGCATCCGATCGGAATCCATGGCCATGGCGCCGGGCCAACGGTCGGCCTGTGGGATCAGCAGAACGGTGTGCCGGGGCCCGGCGATCGACGTATCAGTGCCAACACGATGTGGTCGATCGAGTTGATGACCGAGTCGTCCGTCCCGGAGTGGGATCATCAGCCCATTCAGGTGATGCTGGAGGAAGATGCCTGGTTCGACGGTGAGACCTGCCGGTTCCTCGATGGCCGCCAGGAGAGCCTGTGGGTGATCGAGTAGCGGGCTGAGAGCGGCCGTCGGTGCCGGATCACGCCCGGTCGGCCTCTTCCACCATCCGCAAGATCTCCCAGTCCTCGACGATCTTGCCATCCGAGATCAGGCTGATGGTGATCCCGTGCACAGCTATTCGCCTCCCGTCGGCAGGCCGGCCCAACAACGGCATGCTCGGCGTGCCGCGACTGACCCATCGGGTCACCACCTTGTCACCCTCGGCTATCTGGTCCTCGACGATCGACACCCGGTCCGGCATCGAGTCGATGAGCATCTGGGCCATCGCCTTGGTCTGTTCCAGACCCCTCGCGGTGCGGCCCTCCGGCCCCCAATAGCTGTAATCCTCGGAATACAACTGGTCGATGGCGGAGACATCCCGCCCATTCATCACCTGGTCGAACCACCCTCGGGCGATGGCCTTGTTGCCGGCCGACATACCGAGACCATATCCGAGAGTTGGGGAATGCAGGGTCGAGAGCGTGGAGCGGAAGCTGGGAAGGCGACAGACTTCGGGCCCGGAAACGAGAAAGCCCCGAGGGAGCCTCGACCGAAGTCTCAACCCTCTCGGGACTCTCGTCCGTCGGTGTCGGGCCGGGGACCCAACTCCGAGCGGAGTCCGGTGACCGAAGTCTCCGGTGGAGCGATCCGAAGATCACCCCTGCGAACTGCGATGTGCCTCCAGCCCGTTTCCAGGCGAATGCGACCTCAATCCGCTGACCGGTAACTGCTCGACGATCCCGAAGGATCCCCGGTCGTTCTCCGGTCTCCTGGGCCTCTGGTTTCCCTTTGGCCAGGAACCCGTACTGCGGGGTTTCTTCCCGGGCCGGCTCTCACCGTCCCGTACCCGTTTGTTCGGGGCGCCGCCGGGTCTCCCCTTTGGCGTGACGAGGAAAGTAGACCTTCGCCCCAACCCATGCAACTTCAGACCGTGATTGTTTTTCGCGATTGGATTTTCAGTTTTCGCGAGCCGGCGCCGGCCGGCGATTCTCGAGTTTCGGGAGGCGGGGAATGCCCAAACGCGAGAAACCCCGAGGGAGCGTCGGCCGAAGCCTCAGCCCTCTCGGGGCTCTCAGTGCCACCGACCAGGAAAGCGGGCCCCCAGTCGGGCGGCAATCCAGAGCGACCGAAGCCTCTCCTTCCCCAACTCCAGGTTGCCCCGGATTTGGTCATCCGAAGGTACGAGAGCGAGAAACGAGCGTCAAGCAGGACCACGAACTCTTTTTCGCGTCCTAAGAGATGTTTTCGCGCGCTGGGGCAATTGCCGGGTTGGCGGGCGAGATCTCGACGACGAAACGCCGATTCCTGTCACACGGCGTCCTTACACTCGCCAACGTGACTGTTGATTTGGAACCACCCCGTCTCGAAACCCTCTCGCCCAGCCGCGCCGGAGACTTCAAGACTTGCCCGCAGCTGTTCGAGTTTCGGGCGATCGAGCGGCTGCCGGAGCCCACCTCCGTCTATCAAGCCAGGGGAACCACTGCTCATCTCGCATTGCAGAGGCTCTTCGATCATCCACCGCCCGAGCGGACACCGGAGCTCCTGTTCGATCTGTTCCGTGCCGCCTGGACCGAGATGCGTGGTGACGAGGAGTTCGAAGCACTATTCCCGGACACGGACGATGAGCGCCAATGGGGTGTCGAGTCACTCGAGCTGTTGGCGAACTACTTCGGGATCGAGGACCCCACTTCTTTCGACCCGGTCGATCGCGAGCTCGACATGCTCGAGGATCTCGATGGCATCACGATCAGGGGGATCCTCGACCGGATTGACCGTGACACCGACGGGCGGTTGATTATCACCGATTACAAGACCGGGAAGGCACCACCTGAGCGCTTTGCCCTGCCGGCCTTCTTTGCCCTGAAGATCTATGCGCTACTCATCCGTCGTCGGATGAACGAGACACCGAAGGAGCTGAGACTGCTCTACCTGAATGGGCCAACCATGTATCGCCTCGAGGTCGACGAGCGCCAGTTGGACGCCATGGACTCCCAACTCAGAGCGCTTTGGAATGCCATCGAGCGAGCCATGACGAGTGGGAATTTCCCACCACGACCGGGGACACTGTGCAATTGGTGCTCGTTCCAGGAGATTTGCCCCGCCTTCGGCGGCGATGTTTAGAGCCTTCGGCGGTAATGCTTAGAGCCTTCGGCGGCGATGTTTAGAGCCTTCGGCGGTGACGCTTAGAGCCTTCGGCGGTGATCAGGGGAAGATCCCCCGCACCAGCTTGGCGTCCGCCACCTTACGTATCCCCTTGATCAATGCAGCGGTGCGCATATCCACGTTCTCGTTGAGGGTGATGTTGTGGACGTCGCTGAAAGCCCGGGTCATGATCTCACGAAGTCTCGCCACGATCTCGTTCTCGGTCCAGAAATACTTCTGGACGTCCTGGACCCATTCGAAATAGGAGACTGTGACGCCACCCGCATTGGCCAGGATGTCAGGGATGACGAGGATCTCCTTCTCACGGAGGATGTCGTCGGCCTCGATGGTCGTGGGGCCGTTGGCACCCTCGATGATGATCTTCGCCTGGATGTCTCCCGCATTGTCCTTGCGGATCACGTTCTGGATCGCCGCCGGGACGAGCACGTCGATAGGCAAGGAGAAGAGCTTGCTGCCGTCGATGAAGTCGGCGTCCGGGTACCCCTCGAGAAATCGGTTGTCGTCGACCCACTTCCCAACTGCCTCGATGTCCAGCCCGTCGGGGTTGTACAGGGCACCCGATATATCCGATACCGCTGCGATGTTGATCCCCATCTGGTGCCCGGCGAGGGCCGCATAGCGACCCACGTTTCCGAACCCGTGCACGGCCACCGTGGCCTCTTTGGGATCGAGGTCGCGGACGGCCGCCGCCTGCGGCAAGAGGAACATCAGTCCGCGCCCCGTTGCCTCCCGTCGGGCCACGCTGCCACCCAGGGCCGGCGGCTTGCCGGTCACGACCGCCGGGACGGAATGCCCGACGTGTTGGGAGTAGGTGTCCATGAGCCAGGCCATCACCTGCTCATTCGTCCCCAGATCCGGAGCCGGTATGTCGGTCTCCGGTCCGATGACATTGATGATCTCCATGGTGAAACGGCGGGTGACCCTTTGCAGCTCTGCCCGTGACAGGCTCATTGGGTCCACGCGGACGCCTCCCTTTGCTCCACCGAACGGGACACCGACGATGGCGCACTTCCATGTCATCAGCATCGCCAGGGCCGCCACCTCGCCCAGATCGACGTCGGAGGCGAAGCGGATCCCACCCTTGGTCGGCCCCATGGTCGTCAGGTGCTGGACCCGGTAACCGAAAAGCGTGTCGACCTCCGAGTAATTGTCATGACGGAACGGGAAGCTCACAACCGTCGATTTCTGTGGGACACGGAGCCGATCGGCAACGTTGTCGTCCAACCCCATCAACCTGGCGACTCGATCGAATTGACCCGCTGCCTCGTTGTACATCGGGGACTCAAACTCATGACCGGTGGATATGGTCACCGGATCCTCCGTTCAACTACACGCACGCAACCCATCCTAAGCAAGACGACGCCGACTGTGTTTCTTGTCACACCCGGGCCGTACGTTGACCCACATGAGCAATTCGATCACCTTCGACAGCCGGCCAAACAGCGAAATCACCAGCCCACCCTGGGGCGTTCCCGATCCGTTCGATGACCCGGTCTCCTATCTGGCCGGTCTCGGCATCGAGTGCGAGCTGATAGACGAGATTGGCCATATGCCCTCTGCAGCCTGAGCCTACGATCCATGGCGTGTCGTTGAGGGAGACCCGGGTCGCGCCCGAGGATTGGGATCTGGTGATACCCGAGGGACGCGGTTATCAATTGGTTGTCGCCGGCCCGGGGACCGGCAAGACGGAGTTCCTGGTCCGGCGGGTTGCCCATTTGATCCAGAGCGGTCAGGCCCGAAGGGACCAGGTCACGATTCTGACCTTCTCACGACGAGCGGCGGCCGACGTCAAGAGACGCGTGCAAGACCTGCTCGGCCGCTCGGGGATCCCGATCCAGGCTTCGACGTTTCACTCACTCGCACTCCGGTTCCTCGAGACCGGGAGCGGTGGCAAACGGCCGGTCCCCCTCACGACGCCAGAGCAAGTCTCCCTGGTAGGTGAGTTGCTAAGGGCGGAAGACCCCGAGCAGTGGCCTCTGATCTACCGGGGAATCCTGGGGACTCCCGCATTCGCCGCCGAGATCGCCGACTTCCTGATGAGGTGCTCCGAACGTCTCCTGTCTCCCGACGAGTTGGGCGAACGCGCTCGATCCCGCTCGGACTGGCGAGGCATACCGGGTCTGTTCCGGAAGTACCGCGACCTCCTGGCCTCCATCGATCGCACCGACTACGGAACGATGCTCGTATCCGCGGTCTCACTGTTGACGACGCCGGAGGGAGCGGAGTTGGCTGCAGGGTTCGAATACGTGGTGGTCGACGAATATCAGGACACGTCCCGGGCTCAGGCGGAGATGGCCCGCCTCCTCTCGATCCCCGGCGGGAACCTGACAGTGGCGGGCGACCCCTACCAGTCGATCTACTCGTTTCGAGGCGCCGAAGTCCGGAACGTGGCGGAGTTCACCGAGACACACCCGAGCGCCCACCGCATCGTCCTGACCAAGAGTCAGAGGGTTCCGGCCGAAATCCTCAGCTCTGCCCTCAGGGTCGTTTCCGGTGGCGATCTACCGGGTGCGGCCGGGCCGGTGGAGCCTGCCGACCACGTCGGCCTCGTCCAATCCCACATCTTCGACCAGGAGACCGCGGAAGCCGAGTGGATCGCCATGGACATCGAGCATGCGATCCGCGTCGAGGGCAAGAAGCCATCGGAGGTCGCCGTCCTCGTCAGGTCCAAGCGTCAGATGCTCAACCAGTTGAGCCGGGCGCTCACACGTCGGCACATCCCCCACGATGCCCCGGACTCGCGGTTGGTGGAACATCCTGCCATCCGACTCGTCCACGATCTGGTGATCGCCGCGACATCAGGCGGAAGCATCCCGGTGGTCAGCCCCGGTGAGGCCGCCGAGGCAGATCAGGCCATGCGCCGGGTCATGCTGGGGCCACTGGTGTCTGCCGGCTTGGGGCAGGAGCGTCAGATCCTTCGGGATCGGCGCCGGACATGGGACCCCTGGTCCGCAGTCGTCGCACGAGCCCTGCCTTCCCACCCAAGTCTCGCCGAGCTATTAGATGATCCTGCCTGGGCCGTCGACGGTCCTGCCATCGACGGCTTCTGGCATCTATGGAACAGTCTCGAGGGGGTCGATTCGATCGTGAAGGACCCGGAGAGGGCCGACTGGCGCCTGGCCCTCACATCTTTCTCCCAGGTACTGGACCGTCAGGCCGAGCGAGACTCCTCCGTGACCCTGTCGGGCTATTTTCGCCTGACCGAGGAAGACGGATTCGAGTCCGAGCCCTTGCTTTCGTTCCAGCCACAGGGGGACCGGGTCACATTGACCACGCTCCATCAGGCCAAGGGGCTCGAATTCGATGTCGTGTACATCGCCAATGCCGTCGAAGGGGTGTTCCCCGACCTCACTCGGGGCCGACGAATGCTCCGCCCAGAGTTGCTCTCTCCGGAGAGAACCACCGATCCCAGCGCCCAGAGCCTCTTTCAGGTGCAGGAGGAGATGCGGCTCGCCTACACGGCGATGACCCGTGCCAGGAGCCGCGTGGTGTGGACGGCCACCGAGGCGGGAGTCGATCAGGGTGAGCATCGACCGTCCCGGTTCCTCCTCGCCGCGGCGGAGCCGGGAGCCGGCCGGCCCGGGCCACCCGCCGAGGAGGAACGCCCGGCGGTGACACTCGGCGAGGCCGAGATCCGGCTGAGACGCACGATGCTCGACCCGGCGGCGCCGGCTCTCGATCGCCTGGTCGCCCTCGAGGTCCTCACCTCGGCGCCTCGGGCTTGGTGGGAACCAGCCCGGTTCGCCGGTGTGTCGGAGCAAGGCCCGGACAGACCGATCCTTCCCGAGACGATCCGTCTCTCCCCGAGTCAGGCGGACGCATACACGAGCTGCCCACGCCGATATGCCCTGGAGCGGCGTATGCGACTCGGCGACTCGAGCTCGCCATATGCGCAATTCGGGACGCTGGTTCATGCGGCGCTGGAGCGAGCAGAGCGAGAGAATCTCGGAACCGGGGCTCCACATGCTCCTCTCGAGGACGCCCTCGAGCACCTGGAGGCGGTTTGGGCGGAGGCCGACTTCGGCACGCCCCAGCTCAACGAGGCATGGTTGAGACATGCCCGTGAGGCGATGACCAAACTCTATGAGCACTGGCCGGCACCCAACGCGATCCCCCTCGAGGTCGAGCGTCGTGTCGAGATGACAGTCGACGGAGTCCCTTGGCTGGGGTACATCGATCGGTTGGAGCGTGGCCCCAAAGGACTGAGGGTCATCGACTACAAGACCACGAGGAACGCTCCAACGATCGCCGATGCGGAGCAGTCGATTCAACTCGGGTTCTACGCAGCGGCGGTGACCGATGAGATGGGTGAGCCGGTCGTCGAAGCCGAGATGTGGTTCCCGAGGACGAAAGCCAACAGCGTTTCGATCCGGAGGCTCGACATGAGTCGCTCCGATGACCTTCGGCAGGTGATGGAAGAAGTGACCAGGGCCATCACATCAGAGACCTGGGAGCCGAAGGTCAGTGATCGGTGCAATCGGTGTGATTTTCGCCTGTCATGTCCGGCGTGGCCGGAGGGCCGAGGGGCGTTCATACCGTGATCGAGATACGCCCGTCCGAGGAGCAGAGGCAGATATTGGCGCGTGGCCCGCAGAGCATGCGCATCAGGGCAGGAGCGGGCACCGGAAAAACGACCACCGTTGCCATGGTGATCGCCAACCTGGTCGCCAATCACGGTATCGAGCCCGAGCGCGTCCTCGGCATCACCTTCACCAACAAGGCGGCGGCGGAGTTGGCAGAGAGGGTCAAGGTCTTCCTGGGAGAAGACATCGACGAGGGCCGCCAGGCCGAGGTCCATACCTATCACGGGTTCGCCGCCCAGATCCTCGGGGAGTTTGGCGCTCTCGCCGGTCTCAGAGGCGCCCTGCGGGTGATCACACCGACCTTCTCACGCCAGATCCTCACGGAGTCCTTCCAGCACACGTCTTACGAACATCTGGACATCACCTATGCGGGTGGCGTGGACAAGATCCGGCTTCTCGGTGATCGGCTCGGTGATCATCTGTTGATGCCCGTCGACCTGCTGGGATCGGCCCGACCCGATGACGAGATATGGGCGAAGCGGCTGGAGATGCTGGAGACACTGGGCCGATACGAGGTCGACAAGCGTCGGCTGGGTGTCGTCGACTACTCGGATCTGGTGACCCTCTCTCATCGGCTGATGGAAGAGAACCCGGACCTCGCCACGGAGATACGGGGCCGCTACCAGGCAGTGGTCCTCGACGAGTACCAGGACACGAACCCGGCGCAAAGGGCGCTGCTCACGACCCTTTTCGCCACGGGGGCCCCGGTTATAGCCGTTGGCGACGAGGACCAGACGATCTACGAGTGGAGGGGGGCTTCGGCGGAGAACTTCGAACAATTCCCGGATCATTTCCGCAACGCAGGCGGAGTCCCGGCCGAGAGCCTCACCCTCACCCTCAATCGAAGATCCGCAGACCCGATTCTCCATATCGCCAACCAGGTCCGGAAGCGAGCCAACCCGGAGGCGGCCGAGTTGATCTCGCAAGACCCAGGGGCACCCGGTGTCGTGATGACCCATTGGGCGACAGATGCAATCGCCGAGGCTGATTGGATTGCCCGAAGACTCGACGCACTGCATCAAGAGGGAACTCCGTGGAACGAGATGGCCATTCTCTTCCGAAAGAACAAGGACTTCGCGGTCGTAGTCGACTCGATGTCGCGACACGACATCCCGGTGGAAGTCGCCAACCTCGGAGGCCTCCTCTCCGTCCCGGAGGTCGGTGAGCTCAGGTCATGGCTGTCGATCCTCGAGAGACCCGAGGACAGTGGCGCACTGACACAGGTTTTGTTTGGGAGCCGCTATCGACTCGGCCTCGCCGATATCTCCCCCCTCACCAATTGGCTCATCGAACGCAACAGAGACGATCGTGACCTGGATCTCGACGCCGACGACGTCCCACCTGTCTCCCTGTTGGAGGCGATCGAGGACATGAGCGAGGTCCCAGACCTGCGCCCTGGGGCGAGATTGGCCCTCACCCATTTCCTCGACACCTATCGGGCTTTGCTCAGCGAGACCCAGGGAATGAGCCTCGTGGAGACCGCCCGCCTCACCCTCGATCGGACCCGAGCCTGGCAGGACGTCGAGGCGCTGCCCCCAAGCCAGCGGACAACCGCCCGCCTCAATCTCTACCGACTTCTCGACCTCACCGAGGACTGGAGCCCTCTGGTCGGGCGGCCCTCGCTGGGCGCATTCCTGGACTATCTCGAAGCCATGGAGGACGAGCCGGCCGAGGAGCTCGACTCGGCCCACCTCTCGGGCGAAGACGCCGTGACACTCGTCACCGTCCATCGCGCCAAGGGTCTCGAATGGGAGGTCGTGGTCGTCCCGGCCGTCACTGAGAAGAGCTTCCCCGGACAATCCCAGCAATACCCGGACCCCCTTCGGTTCGCCGAGTACCTACCTCCCGAGTTTCGAATCGACGAAGTCCTCGACGACATGCCGCTCGACGACGAGGCCGGTCGGAAGGAGTACTTCAAGGAGCGCAATGACCTTCAGGAGTGGCGCGTGGCATATGTCGCCACCACCAGAGCGCGCTCGACCCTGATCGTGACCGGCGCCTATTGGTATGGATTGCCCGAGCCATCCACCACGGCCAAGAAGCCATCCGCTCTGTTCACCATGATCGAGGAGGATGAGGGCACTTCCGTCGAGGGCCATGCCGCGGAGACTCCCCGTCCGGAATTGCTCACCACGACCTTCGAAGGAGTCACGCCCGATCCCCTCTTCGACGAAGGTTGGGACGGCGCCTTGAGGCGGGCTATCCACGATGAGGACTACCCGGCCAGCCTGGCACGCGGCCTGGGCCATGAGGACGAGATGCGTCGACGCGCCGGGGAGAGACTCCAGACCCTGTTCGACCTGGAGACTCTCGAGACCGGGTCGGCCGCAGGCCCGGAGAGACGACAGGTGTCGGTGACCGGCTTGGTCACCTATGCGCAATGCCCGAAGCGCTACTTCTGGAGCGAGGTCGACCCGCTCCCGAGACGACGCAACCCTGCGGCAGTCGCCGGCACCGAGCTGCACCGGAAGATCGAGTTGCATCAACGGGGCCAGGTTCCCTTCGACGAGATGCGGCCCGACATGTACGACGCTGTTGGTGGCGGGGGGATGGTTGGGGGTGGATTCGAGGCTTTCGAGAGCTCCCGATACGGAAAGAGCAACGCCACTCTCGTCGAATCACCATTCAACCTGGAGCTATCCAATGACTATGAGGTTCGGGGCCGAATCGACGCCGTCTACATAGACGGCGACTCTTGGGAGATCGTCGATTTCAAGAGCGGCCGGCCCAGCGATGACCCGGCCCGGGTCGTGCAACTCGAGGCATATGCGGTCGCCGCACTCCAGGTCGACTTCGGCCCGCCGAAGCCAGAGGAGGTCACTGTCTCGTTCGTCTACCTCGGGGGTGGCCTGGAGGTGAGCAGCCAGCTTGCAGACCGGGAATGGCGGCGCCGAGCCATGACTCACCTCGAGGACCTGACTGGGGCCATCGAAGCCCGAGAATTCGACGCGACGCCGGGCCCATGGTGCCGGCATTGCGATTTCTTGAGGTTCTGCGAGCCGGGTCGGCAGCAGTTGTCCGGGGAGTGATCCTCGTCAGCTTCCTCGTCGGCTACGCAGTTGGGTCTCTCCCCACCGCCGGCTGGCTGGCACGGCTTCGAGGTGTCGACCTCCGAAGCTCCGGCTCGAAGAACCCCGGAGCCAACAATGCAAACCGGGTCGGTGGGCCGACGCTCGGCCTGGCGGTCCTGGTGGTCGAAGTGGGAAAGGGGCTGCTCGCCGTGGCCATAGGTCATCTGATGGGCGGCGACGTGGGGGCAGTGGCGTGTGGAGTGGGGGCAATCGGAGGCAACGTCTACAACGTTTGGTATCGATTCGAGGGAGGCAAGGGCCTCAGCATCACCGCCGGTGTGTTGGCAGGAGCCTGGCCGACAGTCCTGCCATTCCTGTTGGCGCTCCTTGTCGTCGTCACATACCTGACGCGATCCTCCGGAAGAGGCACGCTGGCGACATTGGGCCTGCTGTCGGTGTCATCGCTGCTCTGGGGCCCTCTCGATCTGAGCACGGCCTGGGGAATCGATGACCTCACCCTCCTCCCGGTGCTTGGAGTCGGGGCGAGCCTGGTCCTGTTTCAAAAGCACTTCTACGACGCCCGGAACCCGCTCAGAGAATCCGCCCCCGAGTGATCTCGACGGTGAGAGTCACCGGCCCGTCGTTCACCAACTCCACCTCCATGTGTGCCCCGAAGACACCACTCTCGACCGGGACGCCGCCGGCCGCGATACGCATGACCAGCTCGTCGAACAGTGGAGCTGCCACCTGGGGCGGGGCCGCAGCCGTGAAGGATGGGCGCCGCCCCCTCGTCACGTCGGCCAGAAGAGTGAATTGACTGACGACCAGGATGGAACCGCCAATGTCGAGCAGGGACCGATTCATGGCGCCCGATTCATCCGGGAATATCCGCAGCAAGGGAAGCTTCTCGGCCGCCACGGCGACGTCGCCAGGCGTGTCGGTGGGGGCGATGCCGACCAGCACGAGCAGACCGTGGCCAATCGAGGCGACCCGGGATTCCCCGACGGTCACCGAAGCAGAAGAGACTCGCTGGACCACCAATCGCACGGAATGGGATTGTGGCAGGCCAATAGAGTGACCCTGTGGCGAGACACGGCAGCCCAAGCACCGAATTCCTGACCGGCCCGCCTGATGCAGCGGTCGTATATCTCCTCGACGCAGCCTCAGACCTCGAGGTCGCGATGCTGTCGAAATGGCTCCGCTCCGAGCTGGGCTCCGACCCAGAGACGCTTCGGATCACCTCTTCTCGCAGGGGTCAGGGCGGTGACACCCAAGGGCTCGCCGACCTGCTCGCCTCGCCCCGGGAGATGTTTCTGATTCCCGCCAGGGTGGTCTGGCTTGCGCCAAAACAGGACGGGCGGAGGTCGGTCAGCTGGTTCGAGCTGCTTCGACTGGGCGATCCACGTGACCCCAAACGTCTACGCGCACGGTGGATTCGCGCCTTTCGCCCCGGACGGGTCCGATTCATCGCGGCCCGTGGCGCTCAGGGCTCGGAGATGACCAGAGACTACGAGACGTCCGGTCAGGTGGAGCCTCTCACCAGTTACGTGACCCGAAGAGCCTGGCTCGTACTCGACCGGGCAGAGCGCAAACTGCGTGGCAACCGCTACAAGATCCCGAGATTCGTCCCGGAGGCGATCCTGTCACGCCGCGAATTCGTCGAAGCGGTGTCCGACGTGGCGAAGCGAACTGGCACACCCGACGCTGTCGCCCTGGAAAAGGCGGAGCGATACCTCCGTGAGATCGCAGCCACCCACTCGCCCCATGTCATCGATCTGATCGCCAATGCCATACACAAGCTCTACAGCCAGGGCTACTCGGAGATTCGCTATTCGGGGGCCGACGTTCAGATGATTGCCGGGCTGGCCGGACAGACGGTCGTGTTCCTGCCTTCGCATCGGTCCAACCTCGATCGCCTGAGTCTGCAGTTCATGCTCTGGGAGAACGATCTCCCACCCAACCACACTGCCGGCGGCATCAACCTCAATTTCTTCCCGATTGGGCCCTTGGTCCGGCGAACCGGGGTCTTCTTCATCCGACGAACGTTCAAGGACAACCCCCTCTACCGAACCGTCCTGCTCGCATACATCGACTATCTGGTCGAGAAGCGATTCCCGTTGGAGTGGTACATGGAGGGCGGGCGCTCGCGATCCGGGAAGCTGCTGCCACCCCGGCTCGGGCTGTTGAGCTATGTGGTCGACGCCTATCGACGAGGCAAGGCAGAGGAGATTCAGCTCGTGCCGGTATCGATTGCATACGACCAGATCCAGGACGTGCCCGACTACGCCCGGGAGGCTCAGGGGAAGGCAAAGGAGAAGGAGTCGCTCGGCTGGCTGCTCCGGGCGATTCGCTCCCTTCGCCGCCGCTATGGCGACATTCACATCCGCTTCGCCGAGCCGGTGGCGGTGAGCTCGGTGATCGGGTCGATCGAAGGTGAAGACGAGAGCTCCGTGGGACTGCAGAAACTCGCATTCGAGGTTATGTACAGGATCGCTCGGGTGACTCCGGTGACACCGACGGCGATCGTCAGCGTCTCGCTCCTGGCGGCCCGAGGAGCAGCCCGGTCGGTCGAGCAAGTCGAGGACGAGAGTCGCGGGCTCATCGGCTTCATCGAGGCGCGCGACATCCCCACCACCGAGGAATTCGATGCCGGCAACGTCGAGATGATCCTCGACTGGCTGTCCGAAAACGGGTACGTGAGCCAGCATGAAGCCCTGGGGAGAAGGGTCTTCTGGCTCAATGAGGATCAGATGATCCGCATCTCCTACTACCGGAACGTGATCGTCCATTACTTCGTGAATCGGGCCCTCGCCGAAATCGCACTCAGAGCCGCCGTGGAATCGGGCGCAAGGGATATCGAGACGGTCGAGAGGTCCATGCTCGCCCTCAGGGACCTGCTGAAGTTCGAGTTCTTCTTCCCGGAGAAGGAGGCGTTTCTGGAGGAGGTGGCCGGGGACATCTCCATAGACGTCCCGGGGTGGGCCGAGATGATTCGGGGCGACGGGCCGGCTGCGGTCTTGGACGGGATGGCGGAGCCGCTTGCCTATTGGTCGGTGCTGCCCTTCCTCGACGCATATCAGGTCGTTGGAGACGAGCTCGAGGCAATGAAAGGGCGCTTCGACGAGAAGTCCTTCCTCAAAGCGTGTCTGGATCGAGCGCGTATGTATCGGATCGAGGAGCGGCTCATTTCCGGGGAGAGTGCCAGTCAAGTCCTCTTCAAGTCTGCCCTCGCGCTGGCGAGGAACCGGCACCTTATCGAAGAAGGGCCCGAGACGGGGCATCGGCGAATGGAGTTCGCCGCCGAGGTGCGCTCGGCGAGGAGGTTGGCTGCGGCAGGGCTCTGAGGCACTATCGGCCCTTGCTCCCCCATTTCTTACGCGCCTCTTCGATCATCTCCTGACTCGTCTTGGGCTTGGCCATGCCCGGGGTTGTCGAACGGGGCGTGGTCGACGGGTATTCGACACGGTAATCCGGCTCGTGGGTCGCGCGAGGAGCAGGCGTCTCGTCTGTCTGAGCCGTCGCCACCGGGCGTTTGGGTGATGGCTCAGATCGCATTGTCGGTCGGGGTGCCGGTGCTGGGTTTGCCGGCGGTACCGCCGGGCGGGGTTCGTTGCGGCCTGGCAGGATGGGAGGTGTCGCCGGTAGATTGGGCCTTCGTCCCGACGGATCGGCCCGAACCGGCCCGGGAGTCGAAGCACCGGTCGGAGGGGCCCTTCGTGTCTCGCGCCGGGAGCGACTCCGGATCGCTCGGCCCACGGCGATGAACAGGAACGCCGGAATGATCGAACCGGCCAGCCCGGCCACGAGAGCCGGGCTCATGCCGAGCCCTTCCAGGATCCCGAGGCCGCCGAGGACGACGAGACCCGCCCAGGCAAACCCGATCAGGCTCAGGGCCTGACCGAAACACCCAATGGCATTCGGAGTGCTGCTCTCGCCATCCACCGGGCTCATTCAAACATCACTCTCGTGTGATGACTGATCTCAGGCGCCAGGCGGCCAGCAGCAACAGGGTCACGGCATAGAGGGCGAGGATGCCAAGCTCCGGCAGGATGTCGAGGACGGTCCCGCCCCGTCGCACCAGCTCGGCGAAACCATCCAGCGCCCAGGCATGCGGCGTGACGTGAGCGATGGTCTTGAGGGTTGGAGGGAATAGCTCGATCGGCAGCATGCAGCCGCCCAGTGCGGCGAGACCGATGCTCAGAACGATCCCAACGCCACTCGCCTGCTGATCGTTGTTGAAGGTCGAACCCATCAACATGCCCGCCCCGGCCCCCACCGCGGAGAAGGCGATGAGGATGGCCAAGGTCCCGATCGGGTCTCCCCAGTTCACACGAAAGGCAAGCAAGGTGAACACCACGATGTAGAGGCCCTGCACCATCGCGACCGCCCAGCGGCCGGCGCCCTCCCCCATCACCACGGTGCGGGTGGATGTGGGCGTCGACAACATCCTTCTCGTTATCCCCAGCTGGCGGCTTCGTATGAGTGCCGCAGACCCGGCAAGGGCCGTCAGGAAGGTGAACAGCACCAATTGCTGGGCGGCGCCGAGATCGAACCGACCCAGTGTCGACGGAAACAGGGCCTCGCCGATTGCGGTTTGCTCCACGTCGAGACCTGGGGCCGAGTCCCCGGACGATCGCGCCACGGCCAGGGCATCCCCGAATTCGGCGCCGGTCTTCGAGACGGCGAACTGGGCCGCCCCGACCGGGGTCATGACCCGGGCTATCGCCGCATCGACCACCGACGCGAGCTGTTGACCTGACCCGTCAGGGCGTGCGATGTAGCCGATCTGGGAACCACTCCCGTCCTCGGCCGTGGTGCTCATGCCGGCCGGGATCAGCACCCCCGCCTGCACGGCTCCGCGCTCGACCGCGGTGGTCAATGCATCTGCGGTAGGGAAGCGCCGCACGTCGAGCGAGTCCTCGCCCTCGATCTCGGCGGCCACTTGCATGGCGAGCGGATCGGAGTCTGCGGTGTGGATCCCGACGGGCGGTTTGAAGTCGCCCCCGAATTGGGCGCCGATGAGGAGGATGAGGGCGACCGGGAAGATGAAGACGAAGAAGATGTTGGAGCGTTCCCGCAGCATCCGACGAACGTTCGACCCGGCGATGGCAAGGACCTTCATCGGTCGAATCTCCGGGCCAGCACCATCCAACCGGCGCCACCGAGGACGACCGCAAAGAGAAGCATTGCACCGGCTGCCGGTAGGGCAGCAGTCCACGAGGCTCCTCCCGAGATGTCCCCCAGGCCACGAATGAACCAGGCATGAGGGGTGAGATAGCTCAGCTTGCTCAACAGATCGTCACCCTGCCCGATCGGGAAGAAGGTGCCCCCCAGCATGCCGAGGATGACTGCAACGATCGATCCCAGGTTGCCGGCACCCTCAGGCGTCCTGGCGAAGGCGGCGACGAGCCCCATGACCGACACCGCGGCGAGGACTCCCGTTGTCACCAGAAGGCCCACACCGAGAGGTGGCCCCCAGTCGGCGCCCATGAGAAGGGCGGTGGAGACGACCAGCACCATCATCGACACGATTCCGAGGAGGAACGAGAGGATCGCCTTCCCCGCGATCACACTCGAACGCGTTATGGGGGCCGCGAGCAGACGGGCCATCGTGCCCTGGCGCTCTTCTTCGAGCAGGCCCACCACCCCGAACTGAACCGTGAAGAAGAGGAAGAAGACCGCCATGCCGGCGGCGAAGTAGGTAGGCCCGTCCAGCTGACGGGTATCTGCCGACACGTCGGCCAGACTGTATGCCGGTGGGGCTTGAGCGGCCTCCTCGCCCCAGGTGGCGGCGTCGCCGGACGGTGGGCCGGAGATGAGCCCGAAGCTGGTGGCGACCGCGAGCTGGGCGGCCCCGATTCGGGACCCGAATCCTTGTGCGATCGAGGTGGCGACCTGCGTCGAGGTCGGCTCGTCGATATCACCAACAACCTCGATGGTGTAGGGATCGCCGGCCAGGGCAGCCTCCTCCAGACCGGGGCTCAGGAGCACATAGGCATCGACGTCGCCATCCTCCACTGCCTTGTCCGCCTGGTCCTTCGATTCGAACTCGGTCACCTCGAGGGTGCCGTCCGCCGCTATCTGACGCAGCAGGTCGCCGAACGACTCCGAGACATGCGACCCATCCAGGTCGACCAGGCCGTAATTGAGGTCGACCTGCCCTGTCGTGAAGGTATTGCCGAAAATGGCATTGAAGATCAGGGCGAGCGCCAATGGGGCCACGAGACCGAGGATGAACACGGATCGGTCCCGGATCCGGAGCTTCAGGTCCTTTGCCGCGATCTGGGTGGCGGCACTCATCTAGTGCCCCGCCCCACAACGTTTGCCGGCTTGAGACAGGGCACTAGTCGCGTAGCGCCTTGCCGGTCAGATGGAGGAAGACGGCCTCCAGGTTCGGCTCGATCACCTGGACACCGGTGACATTCAGGCCGGTGCCGGCCAGTTTGCCGAGAAGGCCCGGTAACAGGGAGCCGGCGTCCGATGCCAGGATCTCGAGGCCCTCGTCCGACGTCGATGCGCTCGACACGCCGGCGAGGTCCCCGGCCACCCGTGCGGCGCCCGCCAGGTCCCCGGTTGCCACGACATGAATCCGATCCCTCTCCCCCACCAGCGACACGAGCTCACGCCGGGTCCCTGCGGCCTTGACGGATCCCTCATCGATCACAGCCACGCGATCGCAGAGCCGCTCGGCCTCTTCCATGTAATGGGTCGTGTAGAGGACGGCGAGGCCGGCATCGGAGAGATGCTCGACCGATTCCAGGATTGCATTCCGCGATTGGGGGTCCACCCCGACCGTGGGCTCGTCGAGGATCAACAGCTTCGGCTGGTGGAGAAGACCGATGCCGATGTTCAGGCGTCTTTGCATCCCGCCCGAGTACTCCTTGGTGAGATCGCTCCTGCGATCGACGAGACCGATCACCTCGAGCACCTCGTCGACCCGGCCGGCCAGAGCTTGACCTCGCATCCCGTAGAGCCTCCCGAAGAAGGCGAGGTTCTCCTCACCGGTCAGATCTGGGTAGATGGCCAGCTCCTGGGGAACGAGCCCGATCGCACCCTTTCCGGCCGTGGTATTGGTGGTGATCCCGAGCCCCGCCACAGTGACCTGGCCGGCATCGGGGCGCAGCAGCCCGGCCACCATCGAGATGGCCGTCGTCTTCCCCGCGCCATTTGGCCCGAGGAGCCCGAATGTCTCACCAGGGTCGATCGCGAAGCTGACGCCATCGACGGCTGTCAGCTCGTCGTATCTCTTGACCAGGCCCTCCGCCTGGAGGATGGGTCCCAAGATCGCCCTTACCTCTGGGTGACCGGCACCCTAGCGATCTGGAGCCCGGCGCTCTCGGCCTGCGATGCCGTGGGCTCTGCGCAACAAAACCAGCTCTCCGTCAACCGCGGCGCTGGCCGCGCAGCCGGCATGGTGCCGAATGGAGTGGCGGTCAACTCCCCGATACGAGATCGAATCGCCTCGAGGGTCTCGGTCGCCTCTTGCCCGCAATCGGACGCGTTGGCCGCAATGCCTTCCAGGACCTCGTGTATCCGCCCGGTCGCCGGGTGGGCGAAACGCCAAGACCAGGTCAGCGACTCCGGTACGTACTCATCGAGCAGGGGGACGACGGCCGGATGCTCTTCGAGGAGAGAGCCCTCCGGGATGAGCAACTTGATCGCCAATTGCACGGGATCGATCGCGCCCCACAAGTCGCTCTCATCGATGAATCGGACGAGATTGCTCAGATGACCGGGCTCGGTCCACGGGAGGAAGGGCAGCCACGTGGGTCTGATGTGAATGCCGGCACTCCTAAGGACGGTGACAGCTTCGACCATGTCGGCAACCGTGTGGCCCTTGTCGAGAATCAACAGGCTCGTGGGGTCGACGGTCTCGAAGGCGCTGACCACGAATAGCACGCCGAGATCGGCCATCTCGGCCCACAGGGCACGATGACGCAGGATGTGCTCGACCTTCACCGTCACATCGAAAGTCATGTCGGGATGGGCGAGGTGGGCCTCCCGCAGGATGTCGATCGAGTACCGGGGAGCATTCAGGAAGTCAGGGTCACCGAAAGTGACATGCCGGACTCCGGACACCGCCAGTTGATCGATGTCTCGTAGGACAGGCTCCTTCCCGACCACACGCATGCGACCGTCGTACACGGCCGGGATCGGGCAATGTCGACATCGATGCCGGCATCCGTGAGACGCCTCCACGGCAGCAGCCGGTCTCGCCTCTCCTTCCCACTCGAGCCGGGCATAGCTCTCGTATGAGGACAAGCCCGAGCGATCCGGTGTCAGAAATGGCGTGTTGGCGAGGTTCGTCGTCTTGATCGGTGCGAAGGTCTCACCGAGCCGAAGGGCCCAATCGGTGAGAGGCCCCTCGTACTCACCTGTGAACAGGGCGTCGGCGACCACCCCGAGGTTCTCGTCTGCCCCCACGGCTGCATACAGCCCGTAGAAGGCGATCGGAAGCTCCGGCCACGACTCTTTGATTCGTCGGGCGATCGGGACGGCGAGCCGCATCGCGGTGTGCATCGGGACCGAGAAGGCCACGCCATCGACCTGTTCGAGGAGATCCGGCGACAATTCATCGACCGACAGATCGATGGGGATCGTGTCGACTCCACTTGCCCTCAGCCGGGACTGGGGTGAAGCCAGATGAACGGGCTGCCGACCGAGCTCGTATGTCGATGCGAGGAGAAGCCGCACGGGGCGAGTGTACGAGCCACCCATCGGTACCCTTCCACCCGTGGGTATGTACGTGGCCACTCCCCAGGGACCGATTCATGAAGTCGACTTCGGTGGCGAAGGGATGTCCCTCGTCCTGATACACGGTCTCGGCGGCTCGACAGGCAATTGGGGCGCCGTCGCCCCTCCGCTGGCCCGGGAGAGCCGTGTCAGGGCGATCGACCTGCCCGGCTTCGGCCTCACACCGCCACGCAGCGACTATCGCCTGGAGACCCATCGCGATTCCGTGATCGGTTATCTGGAGACCCTGGGAGTGACTTCGACACTCGTGGGGAACTCCACCGGTGGGCTCGTGGCCGAGATGGTGGCAGCGCGACGTCCGGACCTGGTCGAAGGTCTGATCCTGGTGTCCCCGGCAACGCCTCCCCGACTTCCGGATCCCTTGCTGGATTGGCCGACCGTCATCCGATTGACGATCGAGGCCACGCCGGTCATCGGAGAGCTCTATGGAAAGCGATTCATCGCGGTCAACACGCCCGAGGAGTTGGTTCGGAAGAGCTTGAAGATGATCACCCACAACCCGGGCCGGGTCCCCATGAGCATGATCGAGGCGTCCCGGCAGATGGCGCGAGTGAGGAAGGACCTTCCCTGGGCGGGCACTGCGACGGCGCGGACCGCCTCGTCGATCGCATGGCACTACGCCCGGCGCGGCCGATTCGTGAGGATGATCGAGTCTATAGAAGCCCCCACATTGATCATCCAGGGCGCCTCAGACCACATCGTGTCCCCGACCGCGGTTCGATGGCTCGCCTCACTGCGCCCCGATTGGGCCTACGTGCAACTCGACGACACCGGCCACACCCCGCAGATGGATGCCCCGCTGCGGGTGGTCGAGGTGGTCTCGAAGTGGCTGGGCCGGCATCGTCAGGCGGTCGTCGGAGCCTGAGGAGTCCCGGGCTGAAAACACGGCCCGCTAACTAGGCTTCCCCTCATGGCAGGTGATCTCAGTAGGACGCTCGGTGACGAATACGTCAACCAGATGCCCGACTCCGATCCGATCGAGACTCAGGAGTGGATCGACTCGCTGGATGCCGTGGTCGCCGAGCAGGGACCGGACCGCGCCAAGTATCTCGTGGCCAAGCTCCTGGAGTGGGCGCACGAATCGAGCGTTGGCATCGCCGGAGCCATCACCACTCCATACATCAACACCATTCCTCCCGAGGAGGAGCCGGAGTTTCCCGGCGACGAGCACATCGAGAGACGGATCCGCCGGTTCATCCGCTGGAACGCAGCCGTCATGGTCATCAAGGCGAATCACCGCTACAAGGGCATCGGTGGGCACCTCTCCACCTTTGCCTCGTCGGCCACGCTCTATGAGATCGGCTTCAACCACTTCTTCCGGGGGAAAGACGCCGAGGGGGGCGGAGATCATGTCTATATGCAGGGACACGCCGCGCCCGGGATATATGCCCGGTCATTCCTGGAGGGCCGTCTGGACGAGGAGCACCTCGACAACTTTCGGTTCGAGATCGGCGGCCATGGCCTCTCCTCGTACCCCCATCCCCGGCTCATGCCCGACTACTGGGAGTTCCCCACCGTCTCCATGGGGATCGGCCCGATCAACTCCATATATCACGCCAGATTCAACAAGTACCTCCAGAATCGGGGCCTCGACGACACGTCCAAGTCTCGAATCTGGGCGTTCATCGGTGATGGCGAGACCGACGAGCCCGAAACCCTCGGGGCAATCTCTCTCGCCGCCCGCGAGGGGCTCGACAACCTCACCTGGGTGATCAACTGCAACTTGCAGCGTCTCGACGGCCCGGTGCGTGGCAATGGCCAGATAATCACCGAGTTGGAGGCGGTCTTCCGCGGCGCCGGATGGAACGTGATCAAGGTGATCTGGGGCTCTGGCTGGGACGAGCTTCTCGAACGCGACGACGAGGGTGCCCTCATCACCGTGATGAACACCACAGTCGATGGCGAATATCAGCGATACAAGGCAGAGAACGGCGCCTTCGTCAGGGAGCACTTCTTCGGCAAGGATCCCAGGACCAAGGAGATGGTCGCCGACATGAGCGACGACGAGATCTGGGCACTTCGTCGCGGTGGGCTGGACTTCCGCAAGATCTACGCCGCCTACAAGGTCGCCACGGAGTTGGACAACGGGAAGCCCACGGTGATCCTCGCCAAGACGATCAAGGGATGGACCCTCGGCCCCGACGTGGAGGGGAGAAACGCCACCCATCAGATCAAACAGTTGACCAACAAGCAGCTCATGGACCTGCGCTCGACCCTCCACCTCGAGGAGGAGATCCCTGCCGAGTCCCTCGAGGGGGATGGGCAACCTCCCTATTTCCGGCCCGGCCCGGGAACGCCCGAGCACGAGTACCTGCACCGTCGTCGCCAGGCGCTGGGCGGGTACCTGCCGATGCGGTCGCCAGGGACGGGGCCGATCGAACTTCCCCCGGCGGAGACCTACGAGGAGATCCACGCCGGGTCGGGAAAGGTCGAGGCATCGACCACCACCGCCTTCACCCGGCTCCTTCGCGGTCTCGCCCGAGCGGAGGGCTTCGGCCAGCGCGTCGTTCCGATAGTCCCGGACGAGGCCCGGACCTTCGGCATGGATTCGCTGTTCCGCGAATTGAAGATCTATGCCTCGCGGGGACAGCTCTACGAGCCCGTCGACGCCGCCATGCTCCTTTCCTATGCCGAGAGCCAGGATGGCCAGATCCTCGAGGAGGGGATCACCGAGGCGGGCTCGGTTGCCTCTTGGATAGCCGCCGCGACCTCATATGCGACTCGAGGCGTCCCGATGGTCCCGTTCTTCATCTTCTACTCGATGTTCGGCTTCCAGCGCGTGGGGGACCTCATTTGGTCCGCCGCCGACTCCCGGGCACGAGGTTTCCTGCTCGGTGCGACTGCAGGTCGAACGACACTCGCCGGCGAGGGTCTCCAGCATCAGGACGGCCACAGCCACGTGCTCGCCTCGACTGTCCCGGTATGCGAGGCGTACGACCCCGCCTTTGCCTACGAGGTCGGAACCATCGTGGAGCACGGGCTGAAGCGGATGTACGGGCCCCATCCCGAGGACGTCTTCTATTACCTGACTCTCTATAACGAGAACTACCCGCAGCCTCCTCGGCCCGAAGGCGTCGAACAGGGAATCATCGACGGTCTCTACAGGTGGGAGCGTGCACCCGAAGTGGATGGGCCTAAAGCGACCATCGTGTTCTCCGGGTCGGCCAATCTCGCGGCAAGGGAGGCTGCGCGAGAACTGGCCGAGAACTATCGGGTGGCCGCAGAGCTGTGGTCGGCAACGTCCTACAAGCATCTTCGCGAAGAAGCCCTGTCGGTCGACCGTTGGAACATGTTCCACCCCGGCGAGCCGCGGCGAACCCCACTCGTGTCCCAGATCCTCAAGGACGTCACGGGACCGATCATCGCAGTGTCCGACTACATGAAACTGGTCCCTGATCAGATCTCCAGGTGGGTGAGGCCCCCATTCGTCACCCTCGGCACGGACGGCTTCGGGCGATCCGACTCGAGGCCGGCACTACGAAGGTTCTTCGAGACCGATGCCGGCAACATCGTCGTGGCGACCCTCTCGGCCCTGGCCAGCGAGGGGATGGTCTCCAAGAGCGCGGTGGACGACGCACTTCATCGCTACGAGATCGATCCTGACGGGCCGGATCCCGCCCACGCACACTGATGGCCGGATATCGAGAGCTCGTCGACCAAGCGCGGAAGCGGATCGACGAGATCACCCCGGGACAGTTGGAGGAGACCATCGATCGGGTGAGGGTCATCGACGTCCGTGAGGCCGGCGAGCACGCCCAGGGCGCCATCCCCGGAGCGAGGCTGATCCCGCGCGGTGTCCTCGAGCGTGACGTGGCCGGGATCGTGCCCGACCCCGACTCACCGCTCGTGCTCTACTGCGCCGCCGGGCAACGATCGGCGCTGGCCGCCGCCAGCCTCGTGGACATGGGGTTCACCAATGTCGCCTCCCTCATCGGGGGATTCGAGCGATGGAAAGCGGAAGGCCGCGAGTGGCGTGTCGGAGAAGGGCTCACGGCGGAGCAGCGTGACAGGTACTCGAGGCACATCTTGCTACCCGAGGTCGGCGAGGAGGGACAGACAACCCTCCTCGACTCGAAGGTGCTCCTGATCGGCGCGGGGGGCCTCGGGTCACCCGCTGCCCTCTATCTGGCGGCCGCCGGAGTCGGGACCATCGGGATAGTCGACAACGACACGGTCGATGCCACCAACCTGCAAAGACAGATCCTCCACAACCTCGATCGCGTCGGCATGGCGAAGACCGACTCGGCACGTGAGACGATCGCCGCACTCAACCCTGACGTGAAGGTGGTGACACACAACGAGCGGCTCGGAGCCGACAACGTGTTGAAGATCATGAGCGGGTACGACGTGATCGTCGATGGTGGGGACAACTTTCCGACCCGTTACCTCATCAACGACGCATCGCTTCACCTGCAGGTACCGGTCGTGCACGGGGCGATCTTCAGATTCGAGGGCCAGGCGGCGGTGTTCAACCCATATGTAGGCCCGTGCTATCGATGCTTGTTCCCCGAGCCACCACCGCCGGAGATGGCTCCGTCGTGCGCCGAGGCTGGGGTGCTCGGCGTCCTTCCCGGGATCATCGGCTCGATCGAGGCAATGGAGGCGATCAAGCTCCTGCTCGGGTTGGGCACAAGCCTGACCGGTCGATTGCTCATATATGACTCGTTGGAACAGGAGTTCACCAGTGTCCGGGTCAGCCGGGACCCTCGATGTCCCGCCTGCGCGGACAGCGACCGGCCTCCTGTCATCGTGGAATACGACGACGCCTGTCGGCACGCCGGCAATGTTGAGCGCCGCCCTGTATCTGCCTGACCAGGGCCGGCAGGCGATTCTGGCGCACGCGAGCGCCAGTGCCCCCGACGAGTGTTGTGGCTTGCTGGCACTCGACGCCGACGGGCGGGTCCGCTTCATCTATCCGGTGACCAATGCAAACCCCTCCCCCATGACTTTCACCATCGACCCCGACGAGCACTTCCATGCCGTGATGCATGCCGAGTCGAACGGTTGGGAGATAGGCGGGGTCTTTCATTCCCATCCCCACGGCCCGGCCCGCCCCTCGATGATCGATGTCCGGGGGAGCCCCGGCCCCGAGTGGCTCTACGTCGTCACCGACCTCGTAGAGGTGCGAGCGTTCCGCATATTCGAAGACTCCGTGATCGAGCTCGACATCGACTGAGCCGAGCGGGCGGTCCTATAGATCGGGTGGAAGTCGAAACGATCCGTCGGGCTCGGGCTCGAACGGTCGAACCTCCCGCACGGCCTCGACCGGGATCGCCGAGTAGACGTGGGGGAAGGTCTCCCCCTCGTCATAGAGATCCTCTTCCACGACGGGTAGCCCGGTCGGGTCGATGGCGAGAACGACCAACCCTCGATTCCAGCGCTCGAGGTTCGTGGCGGTCCTCTCCACCTGATCGCGATGAGAGCAATGGATGAATCCTTCCGTCTCCAGGCTCGGAGCCAGATACTCATCGATGGCGGCGTCCCAGTCCCGCCCAGGGCACCAGTGATAGATCATCTCGGGCATACGATCCCCTTCACCCGGCGGGTCGCATCAATCCGGTCTCCCGGCGGAACAAGTACTCGTCGGCCAAATAGTTGAGCACTCTGCGAGCCTGCCGGAAGTGCTCCGCCATGTCTCCGAGGAATCCCCAACGGGCACCCGCATACCGCTCGGCTGCCGCCTCCGAGCGCCGATACCACCCGGACCCGGCCAGTTCGAGAAAGGTCACCGCATCATCGATGAGCGCACTCCCGGGTGGGATCGATGCCGATCGCGCCAGTCGATCCCGTTCCATGGGGCGATAGGGATGACGCGACGTGTGGTCAGGGAAGACCCCTGATAGAAACAGTGCCACGTCTCCGAGCCTCCGATAGCCGGCGGCCCTCTGGGCCTCAGGGAGCTGCTCGACCATCCCCAGCATCTGCACCGGGTCCAACTCGCTGAATCGCCTGCGTCGATAGCCCCGGTCGGTCCTGACCCAAAAGCTTCCGCTGGCGACCTTGGTGAATGAGGCGAGCACCTCGACCAGGAAGAAGCGACGAAAGCCCGACTGGAGGAAGTCACTCAGGTTGGATGCGTCGAACACCGGGATCCGCCTCCCCGGCCCGGACCACTCGGAGATCTGGACGGTGCTCGACAGCACCATGGCCGCCCTGCCGACCATCACGCCGAAGAGCAGGAACGGTGATGGGAACGGGCCCAGGTCGCCCGAATGGGGCTCGAAAATGCTGTCGAAGAGCTCGGAGGAGCCTAGCCACTGATCGAGGGCGGCCGGGTCGCTTCCCAACTCGGAGCGAATCCGCTCCTTGGCCTCACCGACCGCACCGGAGATGAGCACGAGATCGGACTCGGTCAATTGCTCGAGATACAGAAGCGAATAGTTGAGCACACCCGATCCTCAGATGGCGGCCAGCCAGCCCATCGCACCGGCATCGGCCAGCCAGTGCTGGTGGGGATGGAACATGTATCGCCCCAGATCGGGAAGCGTCAGCTCCAGCATGGCCCGCTGCCCCATGGCGAGGGCGATCGTGTCGTCTCTGAAGGTCGGCGTGTCGCCCATGCCTGCGGGGTACACGTCGAATGTCTGCGCATGTAGATGGAACGACGCCACCGGCTCATACTCGAGCATGTTCACGACGTAGAGGCGGACCGGCTCGCCGGTGACGATCTTGATGGGAAAATCGTGATAGAAGCCGGCAACGCCATTCCAGGCCACCACGGCGTTGCGCCCGATCTCGTCGTTGCCAAACCCGGAGAGAAGCAGAGACACCTCCTGGGCCGGCTTCCGCCCACCCGGTGGGTCAACGATCAGCATCCCGTAGAGGCCTCTCGAAATGTGCTCTGCCAGGGGTGCGGTGTGGCAGTGATAAGGATGGACACCGGCGGGCCCGGCGACGATCTCGTAAGTCGTCTCCTCACCGGACGGCACGGGCTCCCAACCGTCTTGCTCCGGGGCATGTGCACCATGGAAATGCAGGCTGTGGGAATGACCGGTGTGATTCTGAAGACGGATGCGAACCAGATCTCCCTCCGTGGCGCGGATGGTCGGTGCCGGCACGGATCCGTTGTAGGTCCAAGCTTCGAAATGGACTCCGGACGCAACTTCGAGGAGACGCTCCTCGACGGTGATCTCGATCTGGCGCACCGAGCCGGCCGCGAGGCCGTCGGCCGGCGGCGGGAACGTGTGAAGGTCGAGGGAGTCAGGCCCGATCCCCATTGGCGGGCCATGAGCCGACCCGTAGAGGGCGGGTGCGCCATTGTCGTGAATGGTCGAGTGCCCAATGACCCCGGAATTCGTGTACTCATCTGCGGAAGCCGCCTGGGCGTGTTGAACGGTATGGCCCAAGACGGATCCTCCCAGGAAGACGGCTCCGCCCAGCCCGGCCTTCTTCAACAACTCTCTACGGGAGAGACCCTCGCTCATCGGCACTCAGACGATGCCGCCCACCACGAGGCCGAGCCCGAGGAAGAGCACGTAGACACCGATCCCACCGGCCATGAACACCCATCGCTGCCAGCTGGGTATCGAGCTCTTCCCGAGCACGTAATAGACGACGACGCCAAGGAAGGGTATGACGAGGATCGCGGCCATCCAAGCGATCACCCGTCCCCGTGTGAGGTCCTCCCGCCGGGAGAGGTCCCAGAGGGCGAGAACCACCCAAGAGGTGTAGAGGACCAGGGGAAGGACGTATGCGTACAGCCCGAAGAAGACTCCGGCGGCGGAGGCGAAGGTGACGCCCATCAGATTCACTCCTTTCGATTGGGTGACTTGGATATCGCCTGGCATGTCGGGAACGCCGATCGTGTCCAGGTCTGGCTTCGTGTTGGCAAAGACAGCAACGGCCGGAGAAACGGGTGCGTCGGCCCCTGAGGGCATTTGTGGCTGTGGCCCCGGCACGGGGAGATCGGCGACGTCTATGTCGGGTTGGAGATCGAGACCGCTCTCGAAGAGCCGGCCCAGTTGCGCGGTAGTGGAGCCGATCTCGAACAGTGATGGGAGACGAAGGCCCTCACAGGGCTGTTTCAGCTCGAGGGCCGCCGGCAGTGTGGACGTGTAGACGTTGTCCTGGAAGCAATTCCCGGATCCGGATGGGCCACCCAGGGTGATATCGGCCAAGCCAGAGCCCTCGACCACGTTGGACTCGACATGGTTGCTCGAGGACATGTAGAAGTTCTTGTCCAGGATCGGAAAGATGGCGATCCCCGATTGGGGGTGATTGAAGACCCGGTTTCTGGCAACGAACGAGTCGCCGCCTCCGGCGATGATGATCCCGTTGCCTTGCCCTGCCCATTCAAAGGCGAGTGCCGGAGCATCGACATTGCCGTTGTCGTGGATGAGGTTGCCGACGATGTTGACGTCGTGGACAGGGGGAAGCAGCTCGCCATCGAGTGTGTTGGGGACGATTCCGGCCACGTTGTGCCTGAACACGGAGTTGACGATGAACAGATCGGTCGACGCATTCGTGCCCGAATAGCCCAGACCGTTCCACTCGGCGATCGAGTCCGTGATCGTCGCATCGCACGGGTCGCATTGGCCGATGTAGAAGCCGGCGTCCGGGGATCCGGAGGCATAGGAGTGCTCGAAGAGACCGTCGCTGGAATCGAATGCGTAGATGCCATAGACACCGTTGTTGACCGCCGTGAGATAGGAGCCGCGGTACCCACGCACGCCGGTCCAGAAGAAGCCGTTGCCGGTTGCATTGACGGCAGTCATGTTCTCCACGCTGACACCATCGGCAAAGAGGACGGTGACACCATTGGGCCGGGCGAACTCGCCATCGATGATCACCTGGTTCCGGTCGACACCACGCAGTGTCAGGCCCGGGGTGGTGACCTGAACCTCTTCACGGTATGTCCCGCGGTCGATCAGGACGAGGTCCCCCGGTGCTGAAGCGTCGACCGCCGACTGGATGGTTGGATAGTCCTGTGGGACATGACGGGTCGTCCCGGTCCACTCGATGGGGGCATCCGTAGTCGGATCACCCACCGCCGCCGGCGAGGGATTGCCCACCGGAGGCCCGGCACAAGCAGCCAAGGCCAGGGCTCCCGCCGCGATGAGCATCGCCCTTGCCGTCCTCACGTCATGGCCCCTCGACGATCAGCTTGCCCGCCATCCCCTCACCTTGTGCGTTGCCGTGGAAAGTGCAGAAGAAGACGTACTCTCCGGGCTCATCGAAGGTCAGCTTCGCCGAGTCTCCCTCGAGTTGGTTCAGACTGCCAAAGACGTCCTCGGTGGACCAGGAGCCGTCGGCGGCATTGGCATTGTGTGGGCTCCGACCGGCGCCCACGAAGGTAACGGTGCCTCCGACCGGAATCCTCACCTCGGTGTACTCGAAGCGGTTGTCGAACATCTTCACCGTGACGTTCTCACCTTCGATCGATTCTCCCCCGTCGTCCCCACCCCCGCACGAAGCCAGGAGCAGCACGGCCACGAGGGCCAATGCAAGCCCTCTCAAGGCTATTTGTCTCCTCGTCCGAAGAGGCCCTTGAGCCAGCTCCACAGAGAGGCGAAGAAGAGTGAGATCCCACGCACTTCGCCTGCCTGGATCGCTCCCGCCTCCGCTTGGTTGGTAGCACCCAACTTTGCCTCCAGACAGTCGACGAACTCACCTATGAGTCGCTTCGACATCTCATTTATCAGGCCGGTGCGGCCAAACTGCGCGGCCGGGCCCGAGAGCGTCACATCGGCATTCACGCTTACTTTGGCCCCTGAGCCTTCGGGCACGATGGCGTAGTTCACCCGTACCTGGCCGCGTGAGCCTCCTCGCTTGTCCACACCCTTGCCCTCGATCACCGCGCTCTTGGTGTCGGGATCCGGGGATACGGTCGCCTTGCCCTCGAATGCCGCCTCCATCGGGCCCAACTTCACCGACAGCTTTCCGTCGTACGACCCGTCGTCGGATTGGCCCTGCAGCTCCGCGCCCGGCAGGCATTGCGCCACGGAGGGTATGTCCTGGAAAAGCTCCCAGACGACGGCGGGCGGCCGCTCCACGACGAATTCTTGCTCGATGTTCATGTCTCTCCTCGCAACGGCCTGGTCGGCCAACGCTAGTGAACCGGCGTCGACCCTCGCTAACCGTGCTGCGTGTTGCCCTCCAGCAAGTCGAGGGCATGGGGGATCACGTCCATGATTGCCTCGATGCTCTCGATGGCACCCCTGGTCGAGCCGGGGACGTTCACGATCAGACTGGTACCGAGACACCCGGCTCGGGCCCTGGAGAGCGCCGCCATCTTGGTCGACTTCAGGCCGGCCTGGAGCATCAGATGAGTGAGACCCGGTGCCTCTCGCTCCAGGACCAGGTCGGTCGCCTCCGGTGTGACGTCCCTGGGGCCAAAGCCAGTCCCCCCCGTGGTCACGATCAGTCGGGCGGCGTGAGAGGCGTCATGCAGCGCCGAGACGATGGCCGACTGCTCATCGGGAACCACTGCAGTCGCCACCTCGAACCCATTTCCAGCAAGCAGGGCTGCCAGCGCTTGGCCGGAGAGATCCTCACGTGTGCCGGCGTGCACACCGTCACTGACCGTTATCACGCAGGCGGTGTGGATGTCAGCCCCACTGGGTCGGATCGATCGAGACGCCTCCCCGGAGGATCAACTGCTCGACGAGCAGGATGACGACGAGGGTTGCCGCCAGCCCCCAGGGCCAGGGCGTGAAGCGCTCGTCTTCGGGCCCGAAGACGGTGGTGGTCCCCGGCGCAGCAGCGACTGTCGCCAGGAATATCACCGCAGTCAGCGGCAGTGCCGGTATGACCCCGCTTCCACCATCGGGCACGAAGAATGGGATGGCCAGGAAGACGGAGGCGACCGCCGGGATCAGAGCGATCCACAGCGAGAAGGTGAACCGCTTCCGACCATTGGAAATCAGACGGTGATGTGGGGTGAACGTGAGGAACGCCGACGCGGCCGAGAGCGCGATGAGCAGCAGCCCGACTCCGCCACCGGCGGCGATCACCACATCCAGACCGGGCGGGGCGTCGAGGGTCTTGTAGGCGAGGGCGAGATGGCTGTTCGCGTCGAATGGCAGCAGGACAGCCTGTGCGAAGGCTTGCCGCAAGACGTGCAAGACCATCCAAAGCAAGGTCAGCCTGGCCACCCCATGCCCCCGGGCCGTGGGATACGAGAAGAGGAAGAGGAACCCAACGATCAGGCACAGGAGAAAACCACCCGCCCAAGCGACGTCGGTGGCACCAGTGATGGTGACCTTGTTGTTGAACAGGACCGCGTTGCCACCCAGGATCTTGGCCAGGAGGCCGTCACCGAGATCATCGAGGAACTGCGCAACGACGATCCCCAGAGTGGAGCCGAGCACGGAACCGACGACCAAAGCAGGGCCGATCCTCTTGATCGCCTCGGAGGCGGAGGACTCCGGAGCAGTCACTTCACTTGACACGGCTCAAGATGCTAAACGACCAGCCTCCCGGCGAATAGGTCCTAATCCCAACCCGGTGAGGGGGCTCATCCGGCCACGATCAGGGTGACCAAGGCCCATATGAGAAAAAACGCCATCGCCAGGATGAGCACAGGGGCGGTCCGTTTCCAATTGAGGGCTGACCAGACGGACGCACCGGCCAAAGCGACCGCTGCCACGACGGTCCACCACATCGGCACCAACCCGGAGAGTGCGGCTCCGACCACCAAGATGAGCACCACGACGAAGAAGCCCCCCGCCACCAGGGCATAGAGAACCTGTCGAGGAGTTGGCTCACTCAAACGATGCCGGCGGCCCTCCCAACCGCCCGATACCAGTCGGCGAGGGACTCGATCGTCTCGTGTGCATTGAGACCGCTCGGATTGGGCACGACCCAGAGCTCCGAGCCGCCCATGCCCTCCGGCTGTGGCCCCAGATGGGACGCCGGCCGTCGGTAGGCCGTTCGATAGGCCGTGATCCCTGCGAACGCGACGACAGCAGGTCGAAGCCGGTCGACCATCCTCTCGACTCTGATCCCGCCCTCGCGCAGCTCGTCGGCACGAAGATCTGAGGCACGAATGGTGGCGCGGGAGACGAGATTCGTGATCCCCACACCGGCGTCCGTGAGCGCCTTGCGTTGCAGGTTCGTCATCCCGATGTCCGGGTCCACCGTGAGGTCGATCAACCCGGCCAGACGCATCGCCGGGTAGAACCGATTCGAGGGATGACAGAAATGAGTGCGGGTCGCCGCCGTCCAGAGCCCGGGGTTGATCCCCACGAAGAGCAGCGCGACCTCGGGACCGAGCAGATCGTCAACCGTCTCCCCGGCGAATTGGGCCAATTCCTCCCTCGTGAATCCCATCATCCGCACCATAAGTGGACCGCCCCGAACCCACCATTCCCACCAGTCGTGGAGCCGGCATGCCCACGGGTTGACAAAGGTCTGGTAGTAACGTTCCGGGACCGCTCATCTCCAACGGAGACCCAGCAATGGATACCGAAGACACCGGCGCGACGTCCCGGCTGACCTCGATCAACGCCCCCCTCTCGACCACCAAGTACCTGGCGGCGATGTGGGATCGACGCGAGTTCGCGATCGAGGTGCCACTCGAACAGCTCCGATCGGCACACAAGCTGACCCTTCTCGGCAACGTGTGGCACCTCGGGAACCCACTCCTGTCGGTTGCCGTGTATTACCTGATATTCGGTGTCATCTTCGAGGTGAACCGAGGAGTCGACCATTTCCTGCTCTGGCTGATGATCGGGGTGTTTGCCTTTCGTCTGACCAGCAGCACCGTTCTCGGCGGCGCCAACGCAATCACATCGAACGTCGGCTTGATCAAGGCGATGAAGTTCCCCCGGGCCTTGCTCCCGATGTCGGTGGTCACCAGCCAGCTGCTCACCTTTTTCATTGAATTGGGGGTGATCGGCGCCCTCGTGCTGCTGTCGGGTCTGGGACTGTCGCAGAGGTGGCTACTCCTCCCGTTGGTGGTTGCGGTGCACACCGCACTCAACCTCGGCGGAGCTCTGATCTCGGCCAGGCTCAACGACGCTTTCAAGGACGTCCAACAGATCATCCCCTTCCTGTTCCGACTGCTCCAGTATCTCTCCGGTGTGATGTTCCCGATCGAGCGCCTTCTCTCGGGCCTCGGTGACAACGGTTGGGCGACGACGCTCGTGAAACTCAACCCGATCACACGGATCATCGAGATGTACAGATGGGTCTTCCTGGGCACGACACTCGATTGGGGCTCGATGGCTTGGACTGCCGTGATCGCCGGCCTCTTCCTCTGGTTCGGCTTCCGCTTCTTCAGGGCGGCGGAATGGCGCTACGGACGGGCATGAGCCGGCCTATCTCGATCCGAGTCAGCGATCTCTTCCTCGACTATGAGATCTTTGAGGACCGCCGGGCCGCGATCAGAGATCGGATCCTGAAACGCCAAGGGACCGGCCGCAAGATCGTCCGGGCCCTGAAGGGCGTCTCCTTCGACGTGCTCGAGGGCGAGGCCGTCGGGATCATCGGATCGAACGGGTCGGGCAAGTCCACACTGCTGGCGGCGATGGCGGGGCTCCTGCCACCCACATCCGGCGAGATATTGGTTTCGGACGAGCCAAAGCTCTTGGGAGTGGGTGCCACTCTGATACCAACCGCCACCGGTTACCGGAACATCCGGATCGGATGTCTCGCCCTGGGAATGAGTAACGACGAGCTCGAAGTGAGGATGCCGGAGATCGCCGAGTTCACCGGTTTGGGAGAGGCTCTGGATCGACCCCTACGAACCTATTCCTCGGGCATGCGTGGTCGCCTCCACTTTGCGATCGCCACGTCGGTGCAACCCCGCATCCTCCTGATCGACGAAGCTCTGTCCGTGGGTGACTATGCGTTCCGAAAGAAGTCCAAGGAGCGAATCGACGGTCTTTTGGAAAAGGCGGGGACTCTCCTGCTGGTGAGTCACTCCCTCAACGAGATCGAGGAGCAGTGCCCGCGTGTCCTCTGGATCGAGCAGGGGCGGCTACGCGCCGACGGCCCGGCGGCGGCAATCATTGCCAAGTACGAGAAGTACGCCGACGCTGCGCGAACCTGACCGGCCGAGGCTCAGCTACCGGACAGAGCTCTCACGGCTTCGTTGAGGGCATCTGCCACGGAGTCGGCCTGACCGACCAGGCCATTGGAGACGGCCGTGACCCCGTACAACCGTGGGGCGGTGGTGTCGGCTGTCCCGGTCACGATCACCGAGCGGGCCCATACCAGAGCGCCTTCGAGGGGAATGGGCGTCATCGGGCCGAACTGAACGGCCGACCCGTTTGCGTTGAGCAGAGTGAACAGGGCGGCCAGGTCGCGATCCGTGTCGATGGCGGCCTGGGCGACCTTGGGGCTGGAGATGAGGCGGCCGGACTCGACATCGATCCTCACGAGCACCAGATTCTCGGGATTGTCGTGGTCGGCAATGGCGAGAGCGGCCAACTCGTCACGTGTCGAGGTCGGATTCAGCGCCGATCCGGGCCCATAGGGTCGTATCGCCACCCAGTGCCCTCCGAGCGGCTCGGAGCCGGGCATGAACAAGGAGACCGGTGGCGCGGGAATCGTCTTGGCATCGGTCGTCGCCGTCGAGGGGAGCCGTGCGACGCCCTCACCGGCGCTGGCGCTTATCGCCCAGCTGTCCGACCCGTTGAAGAGAGTCTCGGCATCTGACACGTGGTAACGCCCGAGCATCGCGGTCTGAACGGTCAGCATGTCTTGCGGATAGAGAAGATGCTGGCGAAGTGTGTCGGGCATGTTCGAGATCGGCTCGATCAGGCCGGGGAATATGGTCGACCAGGCATCGAGCACCGGATCATCCGAGCCGCCCACCTCGGTCCGATACAGGTGAACCGAACCGTCATAGGCGTCGACCGTTGCCTTCACCGAGGCGTGAACGTAGTTGAAGGCGTGACCGGCCAAACCGCTCTCGGCGGGGAGGCCGACATCGCGTGCGAATTGTGAGTGGGGATAGGTGCTGGCGGTCGTGTATCCATCGACGACCCAGGTGATCCGGCCGTCGGCGACAACCGGGTAGGGGTTGGCGTCGAAGGAGAGGAAGGGCGCCACGGTGCCAAGTCGCTCCTTGACGTCTCGCCTGAACAAGAGTTGCGAGCCCGGCCCCAACTCGGCCGATACCAGCGGCTCGATCTCCCCGACCCTCAACGCCAACACCAGCCTCCGCCAGAAGTTCGACAGGGGGATCCCGGTTTCCCCAGCGAACGTCGAGTCTCCCAACTCGGTCCGCTTGGTTCCGACGATTACGTACCACCCTGCCAGGTTCTCACCGAAGTACAGCTCCGACCGGGTCGGCGCGAGCTCGTTTGCCAGGGCATCGACATCGGGTCGCCCGTCGCTCGACGTGGAGTCCGCAGGCACCGCCACGATGCCGTCGCCATGGGTGTAGACCAGGTGGAGCTGAACCCACCCCCGCTCGGGGAGGTCGGCTCGGTATGCGTTGCGTGCGGCGATCAGGACCGGCTGCAAGTCCCCGTCGACCCGATAGCGATCCAGGTCCACATCTGTGATGCGGGTGCCCGTGGTGCCTTGCAGCACCTGGAGCGGTGCCACGAGCATCGACTCCCCGAACAGTGGCAACTGATTTATCTCTTCGTTTCGCGTGACATCGGGCGGGGAGCTCAACCCGTCGGCAAACGTCTCCGTGACCTGTGTGACGGAGTTGAGGCTGTAGGCGGTCTTGGTCGCCTCGAGGTTGTGTGCGATGTAGGGAAGCTGGCGTTCGGCCTCCGCAGGCGCCACCACCAACCTGTTCACGAGCCCAGGTACCACTCCCAACAGGACGACTTGGACCACCCCCCAGGTTCCAATGGCAATGAGGGGGGCTCGCCAGCGACCGCCGAGTAGACCGCGCACCAGGAGGATTGCCGTGGCCACGGCGACGACGGCGAGGGCCCAATAGCCCGGGATCAGCAGCTTCACCTCGGTGTAACCCGGACCGTCGAATGCGCCATATTGGTTCGTACCGGTCGCAGGCCACCGAACGAACAAGTAGTCCAGGGCTTGCAGGATGGCGAACACCGCCGCCAGAAGACCCAGATGACGGAGAGCCCGTCTCGAGGACTGCCGACCCTGCCGAGGGAGCTTGAGCGCACCATTGGCGACCTGACCGACGACGGCCAGGCAGAAAGCCACCACGACCAGCTGCCTGAGCCAGCTGCTCAGGACTGCCACGAAAGGGAGCCGGAACAAGTGATAGCCCAGATCCCAGCCGACGTCCGGAGCCGTCACGCCCAGGTGGGGGCCTTCGAGGAACAGCAACCACGGCTTCCAGCGTCCCATCGCGGTAACGGCGATCCGTAGCGTCAGGTAGACGGCGATTCCGACGAGGGCCCATCCATGGGCCGGGCCCATTCGCTCCCTGTACCGGACGACGACTCGGTTGGGGGCGTTGTCCGGGGCAGGCCCGGTCCGCAACGCCACGATGGCCGAGCCGATGAGTGCGACACCCGAGATCAATCCGGCGGCGGATGCGAGGAGGATCTGGGCCCCAACCTTTGTGGGCCAGACGTCGCTGTTGGTGACGGTGTCGAACCACCACTTGTCCAGCACCATGTCGGCGACGATCCGGGCCAGCCCGAACAACGCGACGAGGGCTACGGCGAGGAGACCCAATCTGCGCTGAAACCGGGTCCGTCGATCCAGCCACGCGACGATGGGGAAAGGAGGGGCAACGGGGCGAGACGACATCGACGAGTCAGGTTAGAGGGAAAGGTGCCTGTTCCTGCACCAGATCGGCAGGGTTGGCGCCGGCTACTTCTTTTGACTCTGGTAGTACGGATCGTCGCCCGAGGCGTGATCGGTGACGTCGACCACCTGGGTCAGCTCCGGAATCGACTCCAGGAGGATCCTCTCTATCCCCTGTTTGAGCGTCACCTGGGCCAGGCCACAACCTTGGCAACCACCGAAGAGCCGCAGGTAGGCGATCGTCCCATCCACCGACACCAACTCCGCACCACCGCCATGGGCGGCGATTGCAGGGTTCACCTGCTCGCTGATGACCTGCTGAACCTGATCCACCATTGGCCCGCTGAGATCCCCTTGCGGGGCCGACATGCTGGGGGGCGCAGGGCTGTTCGGGTTGTTCATCGAGAGACCCTGGTCGGTCAGCTCGAGGGCGGCGCCGTCCAGCTTCTCCCGATCGTGCTCGGGGAAGATCACCGCCAGGTCACCATGACGTTCGACGGCCCAACCGTCCTTCATGTCATCCAGCGCCACGAAGGCCAGCTCGTAGGTGAATTGCGGCCCCCTGAAACCGGTCACCTCGATCGACAGGGCGAATTCTCCGTCGCCGGGCTCCTGGTCCCTCAGCTGCAAAATCATGTCGAGGGCGTCCGTATCGATGCTTAGAACGCTGTTTTCTGACATCTGCCAGGATGGTAACTCGTCTCGAGGCCAAGCCCATGCCCACCGTCGTCGTCGTACTTCCCAGCACCACCTATCGGGCGGCAGATTTCGTGCGCGCAGCCGGCGATCTCGGGATCGACCTGATCGTCGCCTCCGAGCAGCCGCCGCCATTCGACATGGGCGATTCCTATCTCCAGATCGACTGCACAGACCCGCAGATCGCCGCCGAGGCGATCGTCCGGGCGGGTGACAGGGTCTCCATCGATGGCATCGTCGCAGCCGATGACGGTGGGGTGGTCGTCGCCGCCCTGGCAGGCTCGAGACTCGGCCTGCGCGCCAATCATCCCGACGCCGCCCGTGCGACTCGTGACAAGTCGTCCCAGCGGTCGTTGCTCGCGGTCGGTGAGGTGCCACAGCCTCGATTTGCCACGCTCGGGCCTGACGACGACCCGGTCGAGGCAGCGAGAGACATCGGGTGTCCGCTGGTGGTGAAGCCCCTTGATCGCTCGGCGGCTCAGGGCGTCGTGAAAGCCGACGACGAGGACGAGCTGCGAGAGGCGGTCATCCAGGTCCATGCGATCGTGGGTCAGGACGCCCCTCTCCTCGTCGAGTCCTACATGCCCGGAGCCGAGATCGCGCTCGAAGGGTTGATCATGCAGGGCCGGCTGGTCGAGCTGGCCATCTTCGACAAGCCCGATGCCGGTTCCGGGCCGTCGTTCCCCGAAACGATCCTCGTCACCCCGTCACGGCTCGGGCCGGTCGCCCAGGACGAGTGCCGGCGAGTGGCAGAAGCCTCGGTACGCGCCCTCGGCCTGACCCACGGGCCGGTGCACATCGAGATGAAGGTCGACAACGACGTGGCCCGGGTCATCGAGGTGGCGGCCCGTTCCATCGGCGGACTGTGCTCGAGAAGTCTCAACTTCGGCCTGATGGGCACGTCGCTCGAGACGCTCATCCTGCGCAACGCCCTCGGAATGGACAAGACCGAGCTCCACCGGGAACCGACCTCGAGTGGCGTCCTCATGATCCCGATAACACGCGCCGGGCGACTGGTCTCGGTCGACGGGATCGACCGGGTGCGGGGGTTGGAAGGGATCACAGGTGTGGACATCACCATCCCGCTCGGAGAGCAGGTGGCCCCCCCTCCGGTCGGGGATCGGTATCTGGGCTTTGTCTTCGCCAAAGGCCCCGAACCGGCCCCGGTGGAGGCAAATCTTCGCGAGGCGATGTCGTCGATGAGGCTGATCATCGAATGAGCCCTCACTCCAAAACCGCTGTGTGCGCAATGATTCCGAACCCTAAACCTCTACTTGACGGTTATCCCTTACCCGCGAGAACGCGCGTAAGACGATTTTGTCATTCATGAGCACGATCCTGATCTTCGCCGGTGGGGAACAGCCGGGTGCCGAACTGGCGGACGAGCTGCCTGCGGCGGATCTTGCCATCGCCGCCGATGGTGGATATGACCTGGCTCGCCGGCTCGATCATCCCGTTGCGATCCTGGTGGGGGACATGGACTCGATCGAGGCCACCGACATACCCGAAACCGTGGTCGTGGAGCGTCACTCCCCCGACAAGGACCAAACCGACCTCGAGCTCGCCTTCGAGCTGGCCATACGGGAGGACCCAGCCCGAATAGTGGTGGTCGGCGGCGATGGTGGCCGTCTCGATCACGAGCTGGCGGCGGCCGGCCTGATCTGCTCGCCACGATGGGAGGGCGCCGGAGAGATCGACTGGGTTTCCTCGAGAGGCTGGGCCCACGTCGTTCATCGTCATCGCATCATCCATGCCGACATAGGCGCAACCGTGAGCCTGGTCCCCATGGGTGGCCCAGCACTCGGGGTCACCACGAGCGGTCTGCGTTGGGAGCTCAAAGACGAGGTGCTCGAAGAAGGGACCACGCTGGGTGTCAGCAACGTCATGACTTCACCGGTCGCAGAGATAGCAATCACGTCAGGCTGCCTTCTCGTCGTGTTACCCGCCACCTGAGCGGTGGCGGCCCATGTCAGTCCACCTGTGACCCACTCCCGGGCACCTGAGCCGGCATTGGATCCCCGCGCAGCCCGGCGACCAGGTTGGCGACTGACATTCTGGCCATCCCCCTCCGGGCATCGACGGTCGCACTCCCGATGTGAGGAACGACCAGACAGTTGCGAAACCCGAGCAATGGGTGGTCGGCGGGCAATGGCTCGGGGTCGGTGACATCCAGTGCCGCACCCGCTATCGCCCCCTGCTGGAGGGCATCGACCAGGGCCTCTGTATTGACCAACTGTCCGCGGGCGACATTGACGAGAAACGTGTCAGGGCCCATGAGTGCCAGCTCCCGTGCTCCGATCATGCCCGTGGTCTCGTCTGTGAGAGGGGCAGCGAGGACGACGATGTTCGAACCGGCCAACAGGTCATCGAGACTCACCCGGAGCGCATCCGGCACGGGCATCTTTGAGGGCGAGGCATACATCACCTGCATGTCGAAGCCGCGACTCCTCCGTGCTATCGCCTGGCCGATGCGCCCCATCCCCACCAACCCGAGAACAGACCCATGAAGGTCGGATCCCAGGAAATCCCACGGATTCCATGGCCCCCATACGCCACTGCGCACCCGGGCCCCTCCCTCGGGGATACGACGCATCACCGCTCCCATGAGGGCGAAAGCGGCGTCTGCGACGGTCTCGGTGAGGACATCGGGGGTATGACCGACCGGGATGCCACGACGACGACAGGCGGCGATATCGATGTTGTCGACGCCAACGGACATTTGAGAGATGACACGCAGATCGGGTGAGGCAATGAGCAGGTCTTCGTCGATGACATCCGTGAGCATCGAGAGCAGACCCTGGCAGCCGGACAGCTCCATCGCCAGCCGACCCGGGGGCACCGGCCCCCGACTGTCTGAGATCACCACCTCGCACACGTCGTGGAGCGGTCGGAGGATGTCTTCGGGGATGTGGTTGCTGACGAAGGCCCGCACGGCCGGCAAGGCTAGTGCCGCCTCCTTTGGGCGGAACACAAAAGATCGAGGTCCACACCGCCGATACCATCACAGATGATGCGGCGCACGGCTCTTCTGGTGGGGATTCTTCTCACGCTCGCAGCTTGCGGCCTGGCGTCGTCGCCGGACGCCGGGCCGACCACTTCGCCCGCCCCGACGAGCACGACCACTGTCGGCCCGCCCTCAACCACGACCACTGTCGCACCCATCGCCGCTGTTGCCGGTTCGAGACCACGCCCGGTGGAGACGGCATTGGCCACCAGGGCAATGCCAGATGTCGACGCCCTGGCGGACGGTGCGACCCTGGTCGCCAGGGCCAACGGCTCACTCCAGGTATATGCCATCGCAGGCGGGACCCGCCCGACTCGCACCCTGGGCCCTGAGACCATTCTGGGGACCGAAACCGTGGTCGACGTCGTCGATGGCCCCCGGGACGGTTGGGCCCGCGTCATGCTCCCCGGAAGGCCAAACGGGTCTAGAGGCTGGGTCAAAGCCGAGGACGTCAGCTTCTACATCGTGCCGGGGCGGTTGGTGATCGACCTCTCCGATCGGGAGTTGACCTACTACGAAGGGGACCAAGCCCTATTGGAGACACCCGTGGCGGTGGGCACCGATCGGAACCCGACGCCGATCGGGGCGTTCTTCGTCACCGACAAGGTCACGTTGGAGGATCCGGGTGGCCCATGGGGCCCGGCCGCCCTGGGGCTCTCGGCTCGATCCAACACGATCACCGAGTACAACGGAGGGGACGGGATCATCGGAATCCACGGCACCAGTCGTCCCGGCTCGATCGGCCGGGCAGCATCGCTGGGATGTGTGCGCCTGCCGAACGACGTCATCACCGTCCTCCACGAGATCGTCCCAGTGGGGACCCCCGTCGAGATCCGACCCTGATCAAGCTTTGGATACCACACCATTCGAGACGACCGGTGTCCCCCGTTCCCGACACGTCGCCGAGACGATCAGGTCACTCCCCTCGTCCCAGATTCGGGTCACGATGGTCTCCCCCGGGTACAACGCACCCGAGAAACGAGCGCCAAAAGACCTGACGGTCTCCGGCGAGCCCCCCAGGGCATGGTCGACGGCCGCCTTGGCGACGATCCCGTAGGTGCAGAGCCCGTGCAGGATCGGCCTCTCGAAACCGGCAAAGGCGGCAAACCCCGGGTCGGCGTGAAGGGGATTCTTGTCCCCTGAGGCCATGCGATAGAGAAGCGCCTGCTGTGGGAGGGTTGGCGACTCGACAACATGATCGGGTTCCCTTCCGGGCTCCACGAACGACGACGACGGGCCGCTTTCGCCACCGAACCCGCCCTCGCCACGCACGAATATCGAGGCACGATTGGTGAAGAGGCGCTCTCCTGTCTTCACGGAGACGGACTCGATCTCGATCACGACGAGAGCGCCCTTCCCTTTGTCGAAGACGTCCGTGATCCTGCCGGTCTGGGAGACCTCCCCACTGGTGGGGATCGGGGAATCCAGGCTGACCTCGTGCTCGCCATGCAGGATCATCGCCGGGTTGATGTCCATGCCCTCCACGAGCGTCAAGCTCATCATCATCGAGAATTGGGGGATCGTGGCGTAGGTCGGGAGAACGTGCAGATCACCCTCGTAGGTGTATCTGAGCTCACCGGGATCGGTCGGTGGGTCACCGGCGCCAATGCCGAGGTGATAGAGGATCACATCCTCCTCATCCCACGAGAATGACGTTGGCTCGAGCTCGACCCCGAGGACTCCTTCCAGGTCGATCGCCATGTCAGCCTGATGCCAGCTGGGCGAGGATCATCAACTCGTCGTTGTTGTTGCCGGGAATGATGTAATCCCCGATATCGCGAACCTCGTCGAGATGATCGGCCAGATCCTCGATGGTGGGCACAACCCCTTGCCCGGCGAACCAGCCGGTGTTGGTTCCGATGAACACCCGTCCGTATCTCCCCCCACCTGCGGTGAAGATCTCGTGGCTGAACTGGTTCGGCTCCGAGCAGAGATAGATGACGATCGGCATCACCTGTCGGGGGTCGAACATCTCCGCGAAGGGGCCGAGGATGTCTTCCGTCATCCGCGTGCGTGCGGTCGGCGCCACGGCGTTCGATTTGATGTTGTACTTGGCGCCCTCGATGGCGAGGACGTTGGACAGCCCAACGAGCCCCGCCTTGGCCGCCCCATAGTTGGTTTGGCCGAAGTTGCCGAAGAGACCCGACGCCGATGTCGTATGGACGAACCGACCGTAGCCCTTCTCCTTCATGACCCGGAAGGCGGGATGAGACACGTGGAAAGCACCCCTGAGATGAACGTCGATGACCGCATCGACCTCGTCCATCGTCATATTGGCGAACGACTTGTCTCGGAGGATCCCGGCGTTGTTGATCACGATGTCGACGGTCCCGAAATCGTCAATCGCCGTTTCGATGATGGATTGGCCCCCGTCCCTCGTCGCCACGCTGTCGTAGCTGGGGACGGCCTCCCCCCCCGCCTCGACGATCTCGTCGACAACGAGGTCCGCTGCCTTCTTCGACGAGCCACTGCCGTCGACGGCGCCTCCAAGGTCGTTGACGACCACGCGGGCACCACGACGCGCCAGCTCCAGCGCATACTCTCTGCCCAGTCCGCCACCTGCTCCCGTGACGACGGCCACACGGCCATCGAACGTGATTGATTCACTCACTTGTGTCTGACTCCTCCAGTCGCTCTCGCCCTCAGAGACCGAGCGAGCGAGCGATTATCTCTTTCATGATCTCGGTCGTTCCACCGTAGATCGTCTGTACCCGAGCATCGCGATATGCCCGCGCTATCGGAAACTCCTCCATATACCCGTAGCCTCCAAAGAATTGGAGGCAGCGATCGATCACGCTCTTCTCCGTCTCCGTCACCCACCACTTGGCCTTGGCGGCATCGTCGGCTGACAACCTGCCCTCGTTCAAGGCGTGAATCTGCGTGTCGACGAAGGTCTGGGCCACGTCCAGCTCGGTCCGCATCTCGGCCATGGCGTGCTTGACCGTCTGAAAGGAGCCAATCGGCTGATCGAAGGCCCTCCTCTCCTGGATGTAATCGAGGGTCCAATCGAAGGCTTGTTGGGCGTGTGCGATCGAGCCCGTCGACAGACCCAAGCGCTCTTGGGGCAAGTTGTCCATCAAATAGGCGAAGCCCTCGCCCTCTTCTCCGAGGCGATTGCGAACCGGGACACGCACATCGTCGAAGAAGAGCTCGGCGGTGTCCTGGGCGTGGAGCCCCATCTTCTCCAGATTTCGCCCACGGGTGAACCCCTCCATCCCGTCTTCGATCACGAGCAAGGTCATCCCGGCGTGCTTCTGTGAAGGATCCGACTTGACCACGGTGATCACAAGGTCCGCATTGATGCCGTTCGTTATGAAGGTCTTGGAGCCGTTGACCACGTAGGTATCGCCGTCACGGAGGGCGGTGGTCTGGATTCCCGCCAGGTCGGAACCGGCTCCGGGCTCTGTCATGGCTATCGCCGACATCAAGTCGCCGCTTGCCAGACCCGGCATCCATCGGGCCTGCTGCTCGTCATCGGCAAGACGTATGTAATAGGGGAGACACACGTCGTTGTGGAGGGTGATGCACATACCGGAGGCAAACGCATCGCCCTTCACAAGCTCTTCGATGACCACGGCATTGAATCGAAAGTCGGGCACACCCCCGCCGCCGTGCTCTTCGGGTAACGCCATGCCCAGGAGGCCGGCCTGACCGGCCAGTCGAAACATCTCTTTGTCCACCCGGCCGTCCGTCTCCCACTTGGCCACATTGGGGGTGACTTCCACCTCGACGAAACGGCGTACCGACTCACGAAAGATCTCGTGATCTGGATCGAAAAGGACTCGTCTCATCTTGCTGGAGGCGCTTCGGGTCAGACCCCCACGTAGAGCCCGTCGATCTCGTCGGCGTACTTCTCGAGGACCACCCGGCGCTTCAATTTCAGTGACGGTGTCACCTCGCCCGAGTCCGGGGTCCATTCGTCGGGGACGACAATCCACTTCTTGATCTTCTCGACCTGGGAGACCGACTCGTTGGCATCCCGCACCGCTCTCTCCACCTCGGACCTCACCTCCGGGAGCTGTGAGAAGCCGGCCGGATCCGTGTACTCCAAGCCGTTGGCAACGGCCCACGCCGGCGCCTCCTCGTGGTCGAGAGCGATGACCATCGCGAGGAACTTCCGTCCGTCGCCGATCATGCAGGCCTTGGAGATGAGGGGATGATTGCCCAGGGCGGTCTCCAACTTGGCCGGTGCGATGTTCTTCCCGGCCGCGGTGATGATGATCTCCTTCTTGCGTCCGATGATCCAGACGAACCCGTCATCGTCGATTCGGGCCAGGTCACCGGAATGAAGCCATCCGTCCGGATCGTAGGTCTCCACGGTCGCCTCGGGAAGCTTGTAGTAGCCCGGCGTGATGACGCCGCCCCGCATCAGCAACTCGTCGTCTGGCCCGAGATCGACTTCGACTCCGGGGAGAGCCATTCCCACCGAGCCGATCTTGCTGGCGCCTGGGAGGTTGGTAGTGGCCGGGCCAGTCGTCTCCGACATCCCGTACAACTCGAACAGTGGAATCCCGATGGTCTGGAAGAAGAGGACGAGGTCAGGATTGATGGGCGCGGCCGCCGTGATGGCGATCTGCACCTGATCGAGGCCCAGGCCCTCCCTCACCTGGGAGAGGACGATGGAATCGAGCAGACCGGCCAGGAGTGGGCCCGACTTCCCCGCCTCCTCGGCTATGACTCTCTTGCGATTGGCAGAAAGGGCCTGGTCCAGCAGGAACTTCTTGACGCCGTGTGTGTCATCGAACCGGGCCGAGAGCCGAGCGTGGAACTTCTCATAGACCCTGGGAACACCAAAGAAGACGGTTGGCCTCGCCTGCTGTATGTACTCGAGGACACCCGAGAGGTTCGGACAGAACCAAACCTGCCCCGCCAGATAGGTGGCCAGATAGTGAGTCGCCATGCGCTCGGCGATATGGGCCAGTGGCAGATAGGACACCATTCTCGGTCCGAGGTCGATCTGAGCGGCTCTCCGCAGGCACTCCGCCGTCCAGACCACGTTCCGGTGTGTGATCATCACACCCTTGGGTGTGCCCGTGGTCCCCGATGTGTAGATGAGCGTGGCCAATGTGTCCGGCGACATCGACTTGGCTGCCCTGGTGACCGTTTCGGGGTCCTCGGCCAGGTGGGCCATGCCGCGTGCCATCAGATCTTCCCAGCTGAGCACCCAGTCGGCGGTGTCGTAGTTCTCGGCACCTGAGAGCAGCACTATGTAGCGCAGATTGGGGAGCTGGGACCTGATCTCGTCCCATCGCTTCATGTAGTCGAGGTCTTCCAGGATGGCGACCGTCGCCCCGCAATTGTCCGCTATGTACTGGATCTGACCGGCGGTGAGGGTCGAGTAGATCGTCACACCGGTGGCGCCGGTGTGGATGGCTGCGTAGTCGGCGATTCCGTGCTCCGGGCGGTTCCCGGCCATGATCGCGACGAATTCGCCTGGCCCCACGCCAAGGGTCTGCAAACCGGCCGCCGCCTGGTTGATGGCGTCGACGTATTGACGCCAGGTGAGGCTGTCCCATTCCCCGTCCTTGAAATGGATTGCCGGCTGATCCGGGTAGATCTCGGCGTTCCTGTTGAGGTAGTCGACGATCGTCTTACCCTCGACCTCGGCGTCGATCGCCGCACTCTCCACCAGCACCGCTTCTTGGGTCATCTCTCCTCCGGGTCAGGTCACAGCTCCGACCCGGCGGAGCTTACCGATGTCGTCGTCGCTAAGGCCCAGGTCACGCAGGATGCGGTCGGTATCCCGACCGCGGCCGACGGGCCCGGTCGGTAGCACGGTGGGGGTTGCCGAGAATCGCGGAGCAGGCGCCGGCTGGATGACACCGTCGATCTCCACGAAGGTCATCCGTTGGACATTGTGCGGGTGCATCGACGCCTCGCTCAGCGAGAGGACCGGTGCCACACAGGCATCATCGCCGGCGAACAGGTCGGCCCATTGGTCCCGGGTTCGTGTGAGGAAGACCTCCTGGATGACCTCCCGGAGAAAGGGCCAGTTGGCCGGGCTCTCACGCGAGGGAAGGGCAGACGGATCGAGACCGAGGCCGTCGAGCAGTCGTGCATAGAAGGCGGGCTCCAGAGCGCCCACGGCGACATGACGATCATCGGCCGTCCGATAGGTCGTGTAGAACGGAGCACCGCCGTCGAGCAGATTCGATTGGCGCTCGTCGCGCCACATGCCCGAAGCCAGGAGACCGTGGATGGCAGTCGTCAGCAGGGCCGACCCGTCGACCATTGACGCATCGACCACCTGACCCGATCCGGTGTTGCGGGCGTGGGTGAGGGCGGCGAGAACACCAACGGCGAGGAGCATCCCACCGCCCCCGTAGTCACCGACCAGGTTGAGGGGTGGTGTGGGCGCTGCGGCGGTGCCAATGGGGTGGAGAGCGCCCGAAACGGCGATGTAATCGACATCGTGCCCAGCACTGGCGGAAAGTGGGCCGGTCTGCCCCCAGCCGGTCATCCGACCGTAGACGAGAGCCGGATTCTCGCGAAGGCATTGGTCGGGACCGACACCGAGACGTTCGGCGACACCGGGTCGGTAGCCCTCGATCAAGATGTCGCTCACGGCGGCGAGTCTCAGCACCAGGCCGGGGCCGTCCGGATGCTTGAGGTCGATCGCCACGGACGATTTGCCGCGCCCGTGGAGGTCGAAGCGATCGTCGATCACCACATCCCCATTACCGGGACGGTCGACCCGGATCACCTCGGCGCCGAGATCGGCGAGGACCATGCCACAGAACGGGGCAGGCCCGATGCCGGCGAGCTCGACGACGCGGATCGATTCGAGCGGTCCCCCCATCAGGGAGCCCAGCGAGGAGTCAAACCCCGACGACCGACGACATCGATCTCAGGCCGAGGCGCGAGTGGAGGAGAGGATCTCCACCGGGGCGGCGAAGTGGCAGGCGACGAGATGCCCGAATTGCTCCACGAGGGGCGGGGTCTCCTCGGCACAGATGTCCTGCGCCTTCCAGCACCTTGTGCGAAAGACACATCCAGAAGGGGGATCCGCCGGGTTGGGCACATCACCCTGGAGGACGATCCGCTCCCGGTCCTGTCTTCCGCGCGGGTCCGGGATCGGCACCGCGGAGAGAAGGGCCTGTGTGTAGGGATGGGTCGGGTTCTGGAAGATCTCTTCCCGGGTCCCGGTCTCCATGATGTGACCGAGATACATCACCGCAACGCGTTGAGAGATGTGCCGGACGACCGAAAGGTCGTGGGCGATGAACAGATAGGAGAGCTCGAGATCGTCCTGGATCTCCACCATCAGGTTGATCACCTGGGCCTGGATCGAGACGTCCAGGGCGGACACGGGCTCGTCCAGGAGCAGCATCCTCGGATTGAGAGCCAGGGCCCGAGCCACACCGATTCGCTGACGCTGGCCGCCGGAGAACTCATGGGGGAACCTGTTGCCGTGCTCGGGTGACAACTGCACCAGCCTGAGCAACTCGGCGACGCGATCGTCGCCACCGTCGTCCCAGAGGCCATGGATCTTGAGGGGCTCGCCGATGATCTCCCGCACCGTCATCCTCGGATTCAGCGAGGCATAGGGATCCTGGAACACGATCTGGAGGTCCCTGCGCACGGGACGAAGCTCCTTCCGACTCAGAGAGGTGATGTCTCTCCCCTGAAAGATCACCGAGCCCTCGGTCGGGTCGACCAGTCGGATCACCGCCCGGGCGGTGGTCGACTTCCCGCAGCCGGACTCACCCACCAGCCCCAGAGTCTCCGAATGACCGACCTGAAACGAGACCCCATCGACCGCATAAACGTAGCCGACGGTCTTCCGGCGCACACCCTCCTTGATCGGAAAGTGGACTTTGAGGTTCTCGACCTTGAGGACGATGTCATCGGAAGCGTCTGCTTCCTCCGCATAGGTGATCGCTTGGTCAGACAAGCTCGCCTCCTTCCACCGCGATCCCGGTCTCGATCGCCTCGCGCTGCACTTCGTCGGCGACTTCATCCCGGAAGTGACAAGCGGTGAAATGGCCCTGTGAGACCTCGAACTGCTCCGGGATGACGGTGCGGCATAGCTCGCGGCCCTCCGACATCCGGCACCTGGGGTGAAAGGCACAACCCGGGGGCCGGTTGATGAGTGACGGCGGATTTCCGGGGATGGGCAGGAGACGCTTCATCTCACCGGTGATCCTCGGGAGACTCATCATCAGCCCCAGCGTGTACGGATGACGCGGTGCGTGGTAGATCTCGTCGACGGTTCCGGTTTCCACCACCTTGCCCCCATACATGACGGCGATACGGTCGGCCATCTCCGCCACCACGCCGAGATCGTGCGTGATCATGATCGTGGCGGCGCCGGTCTCCTCGGCTGCCACCTTCATGACCTCGAGCACCTGAGCTTGGATGGTCACGTCCAGTGCAGTCGTCGGCTCGTCGGCGATCAAGACCGAAGGCTTGTTGGCCATGGCCATGGCGATCATCGCCCTTTGCCGCATACCACCGGAGTACTCATGCGGATACTGATCGAAACGCCGCTCGGGGTTGGGCACACCGACCAATTCGAGCAGACCCACCGTCTCCGCCCTCGCCGAGGCGTCCGACATGCCGTCGTTGTGGGCGAGGAGGGCCTCGGCGATCTGGAAGCCGACGGTGAAGACCGGGTTCAGGGAGGTCATCGGGTCCTGGAAGATCATTGCCACCTCTTTGTTGCGGATCTTTCGCAACTCGTCCACGGGCAGGCCGATGATGTTGCGGCCCTTGTACAGGACCTCACCACGAACGATCCTCCCGGGTGGCATCTGAATCAGCCCCAGTGCCGACATGACCGTGACACTCTTTCCAGAGCCCGACTCCCCCACCACACCGATGGTCTCACCGGGGTAGACCTCGTAGCTGACACCGTCCACGGCATGAACCACACCGTCGGCCGTGTCGAACTCCACGACCAAGTCGCGTATTGCGAGAACCGGCTCCGTCACTTGACTCGTTGCTTGGGGTCTAGGGCGTCGCGAAGACCGTCGCCGATGAAGTTGATGCAGAGGGCGATGAGAACGATGGTGAGACCGGGGAAGGTCGCCAGCCACCATTGGGTGGTCAGGGCGTCCTGGCCATCCGATATCAGTTTTCCCAGTGCCGGGAACGGCGGTTGAATCCCGAACCCGAGATAGCTGAGAGCCGCCTCCACGAGAATCGCCGATGCCACCGTCAGCGTCGCGTTGACGATTATCGGGCCCATCGTATTGGGGAGGATGTGCCGGAAGATGATCCGGTTGTCGGACGCACCGAGGACCTTGGCCGCCTCGACGAACTCCTTCTCGCGCAGGGAGAGAAACTCTCCCCTCACTATTCGAGCCAAACCAGTCCAAAAAAGGAACGCGAGGATGAACGCAACCCGAACCGGGTTGCCGGCTCCGAGAAATGCAGACAACACGAGCAGTATCGCCAGGAATGGCAAGGTGAGGAACAGGTCCGTTATCCGCATCAACAGGTTGTCTACCCAGCCGCCGTAATAGCCGGCGATACCTCCAATCATGATCCCGATGATGGTCGAGACACTCGCCACGATGAAGGCGACGTAGAGCGATGTGCGGGTGCCGAAGAGAGTGCGGGAGAAGTAGTCGCGACCGATCTTGTCGGTTCCAAATATGTGAAACCCCTCGAAGGTCGGCGCCAACGAGCGATCCGGGACGTTGGGCACGTCGAACGCGTAGGGCGCCACGACCTCGGCGAACAAGGCGGCGAGGGTGATCACCAGCAACAGGACCAGTGAGACCATCGCCAGCCTGTGTTGGAAGAACTTCCTCCTCGCCAACTGCCACTGTGTGAGTGATTCGACTTCGAGACCTTCGAGGTGGACCGAGTCGAGGGCCGCCTGCGTGGCGGCCGTCTCCAATTCGAGGTCCGACCGAACTTGCTGATCAGTCATAGCGGATCCGCGGGTCGAGCCATCCATAGATGATGTCGGCGGCGAGGTTGGCCACGATCACCGCGACTGCGGTCACCATCAGCCATGCCATCAGCGTGTAGATCTCACCCCGGACCAGGGCGTCGATGAAGAACTTCCCCATCCCCGGCCATGAGAAGATGGTCTCGGTGATGACGGCACCACCGAGAACGGCCCCAAAGCTCAGGGCGGCAATGGTGACCGTGGGGATCAGGGCGTTGCGAAGGGCGTGTCTCATGGTGACGGTCCGCTCCTTCAGCCCCTTGGCCCGTGCCGTCCTGATGTAGTCGGAATGGAGGACCTCGAGCATCGACGCTCGTTGATACCTGCTGTAGGTGGCTATCGACACGTAGGCCAGGGTGGTGATGGGTAGCACCATGTGTTGTATGCGATCCAGGAAGGGGTTGGCAGCATCCAGGCTGGTCTGCCCAAAGGTGTAGACGAGCCTGATCCCCGTTTTCAAAAAGAACGCCGTGGCCAAAGCCTGCAGGACCAGGGCAAACCAGAAGATGGGGACGGAGAAGCCGAAGAAGCTGATCGTCGTGGTGGCATAGTCGAAGAAGCTGTACTGCCTCTTGGCTGAGGTGACACCGAGGATCACGGCGAGGATCACCGCGATGCCCTCCGACACCAGCACCAACTCGAGTGTGTTGCCGATGGCGCGCTTCAGGTCTGGCCAGATCGCCTGGTCACCGATGGCCGTGGTCCCGAACTGGTTGAAGAACATGTCCTTCACCCAGAATCCATATTGGATGATGATCGGGTCGTCCAGGTGCTTTCGAGTGATGATGTTCTGCAACGTCTGCTGACTCATGTTTGGTATGAGCCGAAGCTGTGAGAGCGGGTCCGTTACCAACGACATCCCAAAGAAGACCAACAAGGAAGCCGCTATCAACACCGGGATGCTGTAGAGCAATCGCCGCGCGATGAAAGTTCCCATGCCTTGCCTCCGTCCGAACTAAGGAGCCCTCACACTCTACACCGGGCATCCAATCCGGCACCTGCCAGAACGCAGGGTGTGTGAGATGCAAAGAGGGGGTTGCCCTTTCAAAGACAACCCCCTCTTCGATTGACTACTGCCTAGTCGATCAACCCGCTGGGACGATCGGGTCGGCACTCTCGATGAGCACCGGCACGTACTGGAAGTCCGGCGTAACGGTGTACGCCCCCTCCAGGATCGCCGTGGCGATGAGACCGGCGGCAAACAGGTTGCCATCGGGCTCGAGGATCTGCAGCGACTCCGGCTGCTGATCGGCGCCAAACGTGATCGACTCCTTGCCGGTCCACGAGGAGATGTTCCAGAACGGACCGATCTGGGTGGCATTGTCCTTCGGACCCTGGATGTCAGAGTTCCACGCGAAGAACGTGGGCTTCTGATACATCGGGATCATCGGGACCTGTGCCAGGAACAGATCGTCTGCCTGGTTGTAGACGGCTGCCCGCTCGGCCGGATCCACGATGGAATCCGTCGAGTGGATCAGCTGGTCCACCTGCTCGTCGCAGTACCTCAAGTCGTTCGAGTCACCAAACCCGGACGGAGTGTCTCCCTCGCAGTAATACAGCGTGTTACCGCCGGCGGGGTCAGGCGACCCGACCCATGCGAAGTTGAAGACGTTCCACTGATCCGCACCACCGTAGAAGTGCTCGTCAGCGAAAACCGTCGAGGCCGGGCCGAACTTGGCGGTGACTTCGATACCGATCTGGGCAAGGTCGGCCTGCGCCAGCTCGAACTGGAGCTCACGGCCTTCGTTGCCTGCGGTCGTTGCCCACGTGAACGACAGCCGCTCGCCGTCGCACACGTAGATCCCATCGTCACCCTTCGTGCAACCGTTGTCGGTGAGAAGTGCCTCGGCAGCTACCGGGTCATACGGGAACCGCTCGTTGAAGTGATCCTCGTAATAGGTCGTCCCGTTCATCCAAACGGTGTTTCCGAGAGGCTCTGCATCGGGGGCGATCGGACGGATCACTGCTTCCACAATGGCGTCACGGTTGATCCCCTGGGCAATGGCCTGACGGACGTACTCGTTGGTGAGCAGCGGGACATCCTGGTTGAAGTCGAAGTGCTCCCACACCGGACCTAGACCGGCTTCCCAGTCGACACCGTCGATCGCATCGACCTCTTCCACCAGCGAAACCTGAGGCTGCGGGTAGAACATGTCGATTTCCTGACCCTTGAGGGCCTGGACTTGCGTCTGGGAGTCTTCGAGGAAGACGATGTTCACCTTCTGGACGTCACCCAAGGCGGCACCAGAAGCCGGATCGTTGGCAGCCCAGTAGTTCGGGTTCCTCTCGAGGAGGATGTGGTCATCCTTGACCCACTCCACGAACTGGAAGGGGCCCGAGCCGAGCGTGATCGCATCGTCCCAATACGAGTTGAACGGCTTTCCAGCCAGCTCATGCTCGGGAAGGACGGTGCCGAACAGCGTCTGCCAGGGGGCATATATCTCACTGAAGGCAAAGGTGATCGTCTTGTCGTCGACGATCTCATAGCCCGAGATCTTGTTGTTGCCCTCACGGGTGGTCAGATCCAGTTGGTCATTCATGATGGTGTCCTGGGTGAAGGCGAAGTCATTCGCGGTCACCGGGGTCCCATCGGCCCACGCTGCCTCAGGACGTATGTGATACGTCACACAGAAGACATCAGGGCATTCCCCGACTGTGGTCTCCGGTGGAGCAGTCGAGGTGGTCGTTTCGGCGGGTGCCGTGGTGGTTGTCTCTCCCGCGACCGTCGTCTCCGTGGTGGTGCCGGAACCGCAAGCGGCGGCAACCATGGCTAGGACGGCGAGGAGGGACGCCCATCGGGCGACCCGCGATGTGCGCAGGGCTCGCACTATTTGTTTCCTCCCTTGTGGCTTACTTCAGGGCAAGGAGCGGGGCTCTTTGCCCACGGTCGCTCCCGAATGGTTTCCGGGAACAGCCCCGGGAATATATCCCGGTAGGGACAAAAGGTAAAGCAGTCGCGCCCCAACTCCAAACGCCGACGTCGGGTATCCGTCAGTCCTCCGCGACCGCATCGGGCTCGTCGAGGATCACTTCATGACGATTCCGCGTCTCGGAGATGAGTGCCTGGATGATCCCGGCCATGGGCAGCGCCAGCACGACACCCAGCGGACCGAGTAGCTGGCCGCCGATGATGATGGCTCCGATGGAGACCGCAGGGTGGATCTCCATGGTTCGTTTCGTGATCCGAGGTGAGAACAGGAAGTTCTCGATCTGCTGATAGGCGACGAAGAAAACGATGACCCACAGCATCGTGGTCGTCCCCTTGGACGACAGAGCCACCACTGCAGGGAGTATCGCCGCCAGATAGGTCCCGACGACCGGTATGAACTGGCTGAGGACACCGACCCAGATGCCGAGAGACAATGCGAAGGGGACCCCCATCAGCGAGAGGAAGGCACTCGAAGCCGTGGCGCTGAGTACGGCGAGTATCAATCTCGAGTAGATGTACCCGCCCATCTTCTCGACGGCGACGTCCCAAATGTGGAGTGCGTCTCTCTGCCGCTTCTCCGGCATCGTCGACAAGATGGTGCGCTGCAGCTCCGGAAGCTCGGCCACCATGTAGAAGGAGAACAGGGCGACCGTGGCCCCGAAGAAGAGGAAGTTGGCGACACCCGCAGTGACGGTGACCACTCCTCCGATGATTGTCCCTCCCGCCCCGTTGACCAGACCGGGCAGATCTGACGCCGCCTGTTGCAGCTGCTCGGTGGACAGCTCGACGCCGAGCCAGCTGTGCAGGAGGTTGGAGACGGAGGCAATGTAGTCGGGAAGCGATGCGATCAGTTGATTGATCTGTTGAACGAAGAGGGGCGCCAGGGCGACGAAGAAGGTGACGACGAGCAAAAACGCCACGAGGAAGACGACGCCCGTTGCCACTCCACGCTTCCAACCCCTCTTCGCCAGGTAGTGGACAGGGGGCTCGAATGCGACGGCCACGAACATTGCGACGAAGACCATGAACACCAGGTTGGAGAGGGCGAAGAAGAGCCAGACCACGGCCGCGGTGGCGAGTAGCACGGCCGCCACGACGAGCGTCCTGCGTCGGAACCTCGCGTTGTCCCGACGCTGCTGTTCGCTGGTCATCCGAGCGAGACTAGAGCATACGGTGGGGCGCCACGGGAGTTAGCCTCGCCGGCGATGTCTGAGTTCGAAGTCGTCTGGCAGCCAACCCGGGAGCAAGCGGATTCGACCAACACGGCGCGATTCATGAGCGCCCAGGGAATCGCCGATCTGCCCGGGCTGAGGACCCGGTCTGCCGAAGACCCGGAGTGGTTCTGGGAGGCAGTGGTCGACTATCTCGGATTGCCTTTCGATCGTCCGTGGCGAACGGTGAGGGACACCTCCCGGGGCCATCCATGGGCAACCTGGTTCGTGGGCGGGAACTTCAACCTGAGTCGCGCCTGTGTGGACCGATGGGCTGACAGCGCTCCCGACAGGGCGGCTGTGAAGAGCGAGAAGGAGACCGGTGAGATCCGGCAGCTGACGTTCGCCCAGCTCCGCGACGAGGTGGGTCGCCTCGGACGTGTCCTCCTCGATCTCGGTGTCACCCGCGGCGACGCCGTCGCCGTGTACCTGCCCATGGGCCAGGAGGCGGTCGTCGCCCTGCTGGCGGTGGCCAGGATCGGGGCGATCTTCATCCCGGTCTTCTCGGGTTACGGGGCCGAGGCGGTGGCGAGCCGTCTGGTCGACCCGAAGCCGAAGGCGATCATCTGCGCCAACGGCTTCCGCCGGCGTGGGCGGGTGGTCGAGATGAAGGAGGTGGCCGACCGTGCCGCCGGGATGGCCGGCGGGATCGAGAAGCTCCTCGTAGTGGACTACACCGATCGAGCCGCGACTCCGATGCTCGAGGGCAGGGACCACTGGTGGCATGATCTGATGGCCGGGGCCGAGCCAGTCGAACCGACCCTCACCGGTAGCGAGGACCCGGTTCTGATCGCATACACATCGGGAACCACGGGACGGCCCAAAGGTGCGGTCCACGTCCAAGCCGGACTCACGGTGAAGATCGCCGAGGAGGGCGCCTTCCAGGCCGAGTTACAACCGGGCGACGTGCTCATGTGGGCCACGGACATGGGATGGATCATGGGGCCGTGGATGGTGATCGCCGGTCTGGCCAATGGGGTGACGATCGCCACCTACGACGGGGCACCCGATCATCCCGGGCCCGATCGGATCTGGGAAGTGGTCTCGGATCTCGGTGTGAGCTTCCTCGGTGTCTCGCCCACCCTCATAAGGGCATTGCAGCCTCATGGAGCCGAGATGGCCCACAGGCACGACCTGAGCGCGCTCAAGAGCTTTGGGTCGACCGGCGAGCCGTGGAACCCCGATCCCTGGTGGTGGCTCTTCCGAGACGTCGGAGGCTCTACGCGCCCGATCGTCAATCTCTCTGGAGGGACCGAGATCGGCGCATGTCTGCTGTCGGTGAATCTCCTTCAAGGCATAAAGCCGACGTCCCTCGGAGCCCCTTCCTTCGGGATCGATGCGGCCGTCTACGACCGGGAAGGGCGCGAACTGCATGGCGAAGTCGGCGAGCTGGTGGTGAGGGGCTCTTGGCCGGGGATGACACGCGGGTTTTGGAACGAGCCCGAGCGCTATCTCGAGACCTACTGGTCTCGATTCCCCGACACGTGGGTCCACGGCGATTGGGCGTCCATCGACGACGATGGCTTCTGGTACCTGCACGGGCGATCCGATGACACTCTGAACATCGCCGGCAAGCGCATAGGCCCAGCCGAGATCGAGTCCGCCGCAGTGGCGATCCCGGAAGTGGTGATGGCCGCGGCGATCGGGGTTCCCGATGACGTGAAGGGAGAGGCCATCGCATTGTTCGTGGTGCCGGCCCCGGGGGTTGCCCCGGATCACGGGCTGACGACGGCGGTCGAATCGGCCGTGGTGGACGTTCTCGGCAAGGCGTTCCGGCCAAAGACAATCCAATGGACCGACGACCTGCCACGCACCCGATCGGCCAAGATCATGAGACGGGTGGTGAAGGCCTTGGCCCTGGGCCAAGACCCCGGGGATCTCTCCAGTCTCGAGAACCCGGAGAGCCTGAGGGGTATCACGCCACTGGCGTGATCCCCGCAGGCTCTGGATCGTCTCTCAGCCGGCAGGGACGATGGGTTCGGCGCTCTCGATCAACACCGGGACGTACCGGCCATCGGGCGTGTTGGTGTATGCCCCCTCGAGGATCGCCGAGTCGATGAACGACGTGGCTTGCAGGTTCCCGTCGGGCTCCAACGGATTCAGTGACTCTGGCTCCTGCTCGGCCCCGAAGATCACGTCTTCCTTGCCCGACCAGGCACCCACATTCCAAGTGTCGGTCACATTGTTGGGGTTGGGCATCACACCCTGGATCGTCGAGTTCCAAGCCAGGAACTGTGGCTTCTGATACATCGGGATGAGGGCAACCTCGTCGAGGAAGAGCTCATCGGCCTGGTTGTAGACCGCCGCCCGCTCGGCCGGGTCCACGATGGCATCGGTGGAATGGATGAGCTGGTCGACCTGCTCGTCGCAGAGTCGGAGGTTGTTGTTGCCCCCGAAGCCCGAGGGTGCATCGCCCTCGCAGTAATAGAGCGTGTTCCCACCCGATGGGTCCGGGTTGCCCACCCATCCGAAGTTGAAGATCTGCCAGACCTGTGAGTCGCCATAGAAGTACTCGTCGGCGAAGACTTCGGATGCGGGGCCGAAGGCCGGCACCACTTCGATCCCGATCTGGGCGAGATTGGCTTGTGCGAGCTCGAATTGAAGCTCGCGACCCTCGTTCCCTGCGGTGGTCGTCCACCGGAATGAGAGACGTTGCCCACCGCACTCGTAGATCCCATCCGATCCCTTGGTGCACCCGTTGTCGACGAGAAGCTGCTCGGCGGCGGCCGGGTCGAACGGGAACTTCTCGTTGAAGTGATCCTCGTAGTAGGCGCTGGTCGTCATCCAGACCGAGCTGCCCAACAACTCGGCATCAGGGTTGAGGGGTCGAACGATCGCCTCGACGATCGAGTCCCGATCGATTCCCTGCGCGATGGCCTGTCTGACGAATTTCTGGGACAACAGCGGGTCGCTGTGATTGAAGTCGAAGTGCTCCCACACGTTGCCCAGCGTGGCCTGCCAATCGACCCCGTCGATGGCATCGACGTCGGCGGCCAGAGACACCTGTGGCTGCGGGTTGATGAAGTCGACCTCCTGGCCCTTCAGTGCCTGCACCATCGTCTGGCTGTCCTCGATGAAGACGTAGCTGATCGTCTGGACGTCTCCCAACGGCAGACCGGAACCACGCTCCTGGTCCGCCCAGTAATTGGGGTTGCGCTGAAGGACGAGACGCTCGTTGGGCACCCACTCCACGAACTCGAATGGTCCCGAGCCGAGCGTCACCGCCTCGTCCCAATACGAGTTGAATGGCTTGCTTGCCAACTCGTGCTCGGGAAGGACCGTGGAGAACAGGTTCTGCCAGGGGGCATACACCTCGCCGAAGATGGCGAGAAAGGTCTTGTCGTCGACGACCGAGTAGCCGGTCATCTTGTCGTATCCATCACGGCTGGTGATGTCCAGCTGGTCGTTCATGATCGTGTCATAGGTGAATGCGAAGTCACTCGCCGTCACCGGCTCCCCATCGGCCCAGGCCGCGTCGGGATGGATGTTGTACTTGACACAGAAGGCGTCAGGACAATCGCCGACGACCGTGCTCGGCGGAGCCTGGGTGGTGGTAGTGGTAGATGGAGCCGACGACGTGGTCGCACCGCCCCCTGTCGTGTCGGTCGTGTCGCCTGCGGCGCATGCGCCGACTAGCAAGACCAACACGGTGAGGAGCGATAGCCGCGCCGCAGCCCTCCGGTGAGGGATCTGCACGTTTTCCTCCGTCTGTCTTCGTGTTTTGACCAGCGCGGGCCCGTCGGCCCGGGCAACCCCATCCGGGGTCACACGGCTTATTCGGCCAGACCGGGGCGAGTGTCCTGATTGTCGGGATTCGGCCGTTCCGCGTAGTGGGGTGTGAGAGACGGGAGAAAGGGGCGGTGGATCGTCAGCGCGGGGGCATCCGCGCCGCCGCGTCGAGGCGGATGACCTCTCCGTTCAACATCGGGTTCTCCACGATCGCTTGAACCAGATGGGCAAAGTCGGCAGGAGTGCCGAGACGCTGCGGGAATACCTGGATCTTGGAGAGGGACTCCTTCAACTCGTCGGGCGCGCCTGCCAGCAACGGCGTGTCCATGATGCCCGGCGCGATGGTGACGACCCTTATCCCATATGAGCCGAGGTCCCGGGCGAGCGGAAGCGTCATCCCGACGATCCCACCCTTGGATGCAGAGTAGGCGGCCTGGCCCACCTGTCCTTCGAAGGCGGCGATCGATGCCACATTGACGATCACGCCGCGCTCCCCCAGCGCCCCGGGCTTATTACCGGACATCTCGCCCGCCACGTTTCTGATCACATCGAACATCCCGATCAGGTTCACGTCGATCACGAAGCGGAATAGCTCGAGGTCGAACAACTGACCGTCGCGGCCGACCACTCTTTGCGCCGGTGCCACGCCGGCTGCGTTGACCAGGATGTCGATTCTCGAGAAAGCCTCCACGGCCGCCTCCACCGCGACCGTGACGCTCTCCTGGTCCCGCACGTCACATGGGATGAAGCGCGCCTGCTCCCCCAACTCCCGTGAGGCATCGAGACCCGCCGACTCATTGATGTCCAGCAGGATGACCGAGCCACCGCCGGCGACCAGTCTCCGAGCAGAGCCCAGGCCGAGACCTGAGGCACCCCCGGTGATCACGGACACGGAACCCTTCACTTCCATTCGATCACCTCCGCATGGCGACGCTACCAGTGACAAGCCCCGGCTCCTGCTGAGATGAAGGCGATGATCGGGGTCTTCGACTCGGGCGTAGGCGGGCTCAGCGTCCTGTCCCACATTCGTGACGAGCTTCCTCGCGCCGACCTGATCTACTTCGCCGACCAGGGCCGGGCCCCATACGGGGTCAAGAGCCTCGACGAGGTGGCCGCCATGTCCGCACAGGTCACCGAGTGGCTTCTCGATCATGGTGCTACGGCCATCGTCATCGCCTGCAACACCGCCTCGGCTGCCGCTCTCCATCTTCTGCGGGACAAGCATCCCGAAGTCCCATTCGTTGGAATGGAGCCTGCTGTCAAGCCGGCCGCCATGGCCACGAGCACCGGTGTCATCGGAGTTCTCGCCACCTCAGCGACATTCCAGGGTGAGCTCTTCGCCTCCGTGGTGGAACGTCATGCCGGCGGAGCGCGAGTCCTAGCTCAAGCCTGTCCCCGCTGGGTCGAGATCGTGGAATCCTGCCAACTCGAGGGGCCGGAGACCGAAGAGGCGGTGGGGGCCTGTCTCCAGCCGCTTCTCGATCAGGGTGCCGACACCCTGGTCTTGGGTTGCACCCATTTCGCCTTCCTAATGCCGGTGATAAGGCGAATCGCCGGATCCGACGTCACCATTCTCGAGCCGGCACCGGCGATCGCCAGGCAGTTGATTCGGATCGCGCCCGCCCTGGGTGGCCAAGGAGAGCTGATGATGGCAACATCCGGCGACCCGTCGCGCCTCGAATGCTTCGCGGAGAACGTCGTCGGGATTCGGCCGACGCAACCCGTCCTAGCCTGGAGATGGAATGAGAAGTGAATCCGACGACGGGCTCGTCACCGATCTGCTTCTGCGTAACCCGTCCTCCGTATGGGCTCGCCCAGGTCTGACCCTGCTCGGCTGGGGTGTCGAGCACCGAATCGACCCGGGCGCAGGACCTGATCGTTTTGACAAGGCGTTGCGTCAGCTGCGCGCCACCGGTTCACCAATGGCGCTGGCCAGCTTCACCTTCGACGAGGAGCGCAGCGGTTCGGTCCTGATCGTCCCCGAGGTCTTGATCAGGGTCGATGAGAACGGCGCTCAGCCCCTTATCGGAGACTGGGGGAGCCTCCCCGGTCCCGGCCTGATCGAGCCAGGAAACAGGGGCCGGCTGTCGCCTCCCGACCTCAATGCATGGATGAGCTCCGCCCAGGCGGCGCTGCGAGCAATAGCCGGGAGCGAGGTGGAGAAGGTCGTGCTCTCACGCGTGGTCGAGGCGAGATTCGCCACCGATGTGAACGCCCTGCCCGTCCTGGAGTCGCTGCTCGCAACGGAGCCCGACTCACACACCTACCTCGTCGACTCACTTATCGGATCGAGTCCCGAGCTCCTCGTCTCACTCGAATCGAGTCGGGTGAGCTCCCTGTCACTGGCGGGCTCTGCCCCAAGTGGACAGGGCGGTGGCGCCCTCTCGACGGCAAAGATGGCGACCGAGCACCGGCTGGCGGCCGACTCCGTCGAGGACGCCCTGGCGCCGCATTGCACACATCTCGACAGGTCGAAGAGCACGGTGGCCAGATTCGGTGAGATCCAGCACCTGGCAACTCGATTCGACGGGCTGGCACACCCCGGCACGGTCATCACCGACCTGCTCGCAACGCTCCACCCCACGGCCGCAGTGGCCGGCACCCCGACCAAGTCCGCCATCGAGCTGATCCGGGAGATCGAGACCCACCAGCGCGGGAGGTACACCGGCCCAATCGGGTGGCTCGACCGGGAGGGCGACGGTGAGTTCGCCATCGCCCTTCGCTGTGGCCTGATCGAAGGGGCCGCGGTGACCCTCTACGCCGGCGCCGGGCTGGTGACGGGCTCGGATGCGGGGCGGGAGCTGGAGGAGACGGACATGAAGCTCGTCCCCATGATGAGGGCCCTCGGCATCAGCTGAGCCCGGACACGACCAAACGAGCCTCGGCGTCGAGGGTTTTGCGTGTCTTCAGATCAGTCTCGCGATCGACGGGTATCAGGATCGCCCGTGGACCGCCTCGGGGTTGGGCATCGAGGATCTCGGTCATGAGATCCTCGTCTCCCAAAGTCGTGACCTCCAGCCCATGCCCAATGGCAAGGGTCTCGAGATCCCGATGGTGTGGCGCAAAGAAGAGACGATCGAAGTCAGGGGCGTGCTCGGCCTGGGGCAGAAGGTCGAAGAGCCCGCCGCCGCCATTGTCGATGACTATGAAGACGACCGGTGGGAGAGGGTCGGCAACCAATCCGCCGAGGTCGTGCAAGAAGGACAGATCGCCGGATAGGGCCAGGGTGTGACCACCGGTCGAACCGACCCCGAGTGCCGTGGACACGAATCCGTCGATGCCTGAGGCTCCGCGATTGGCATAGATGCGCCTGCCGGTGACCCTCGTGTGCGCGTCGACGTCCCGGATCGGCATCGACGAGGCAACCATGAGTCGAGCTGTCTTGATGCCTGAGATCGCACGTGCTACTCCCGGTCCCGTCCATGCCCCGACATGATCGAGTGTGTCGCCCAGAGCTCGGGTCATTGCATCGTCTGCCTCGGCCCATGCATCTCCCCACGCGGCGCTCATCACGCCGAGCCTTTGGAGGAACAGGACCGGATCGCCTTGGAGGAGATGCGTCGAATGGCGCCGCGGGTCCTGCCACAGGCCCCACCGATCCACCTGAATCTGCGGGACCGGCAATGCGGTCAGCGCAGAGAGCCGATCGCTGGGCCCGATCTGGCCCACGGTGAGCACCAAGTCGGGGGTCAGCGGGCCGGGGATCCCGTCCACCAGGAGGTGGTGGTAGGTGGTGACGACGTCGTTCGAGGACCGCAGCCCCGAGGCGGCCGTAGCGAGTATCGGCCAATTCCCCCTTTCAACCGCATCGAGAAGCCCGTCCCGGTCGTAGTCGCCCTGCCCGGCAATGACCAGCCCATTCTTCGGGCGCAGGCCCCATGGCTCCGAGCCGGCCGGCGGGCTGACCACGTGGCGTTGCCACGGTCCCCCGTCCTCCCGGCCGGGCGTGGGGAAGGGGTATGGGGCGGCAGTGGTCCTCCCGTCGTCCGATACGGGAACGGTCGGTTCGCGAAATGCCACGTTCACGTGAACGGGGCCGGGTCGGCCTCCATGGCCCTTCGCCCGCGCCACCGTCTGCGACATGAGGCTGCGCCACAGGCCGTTTTGATCGAATGAACCGCCCGCGGGCCCAACATCGGCGAACTGACGGACGCGGCTCCCGAAGATCTTCACCTGGTCGATCGTCTGGTTGGCACCAACCCCCGACAGCTCAGGCGGCCGGTCGGCAGTGATGAAGATCACCGGGACACACGAGATGTCGGCTTCAACCACGGCCGGCAGATAATTGGCCACGGCAGTGCCCGAGGTTGCGATGGCGATCGTCGGCCGCCCGGTTGCCAAGGAGCGGCCCAAGGCATGGAACCCCGCCGAACGCTCGTCGAGCACGACGGTCGTCGAGATCCCCGGGTGCTGGTCGGCAGCGATCGCCAGAGCAGCAGAGCGAGAGCCCGGGGAGATCACCGCGTAGTCGACGCCATTGCGGTGGAGCTCATCAACGACGGTCCGGGCGAGCGCGGTGCTGGGGTTCGGGCTCGTCACGTCAACACCTTTGCCGCCGACCGAACCTTCCGCAGCATCTCGGCGGCGCGGTCTCGCTCCGGTCTCCAGCGCTCCAGGAGATCGGGGTCCGGCTCGGGACGCCGGACCTCGAGCATCCCATTCATGGTGATCAACGGCTCCCTGGTCGGGTCCCCTTGGATCAGGGCGACCGTCCCCAGCCCACAGGCATAGGGCAGGACCGGCAGCAACGACGCCGCCAGCAGACCGGAGTAGATCCCGACCGAAGTCTCCAGGGCCGACGACACGACAACGGGGACACCTGCTCGCTGAGCGAGATCGATCGTCCTCCCGACACCACCCAGGGGCTGCACCTTCACCACCAAGACGTCTGCCGCTCCCATCTCGGCCACTTCTAGCGGATCGGGCCGAAGTCGCACCAACTCGTCGGCGGCCAGGAGGATGTCGGTCCGACCCTTGAGTGTCACCATCTCCTCGAGGGTTGCCACGGGCTGCTCGACGTACTCGAGGTCGAATCGATCCAATTCGGCCAATCTATCTGCGGCCGTGTCCACGTCCCACGCCGCGTTGGCATCGATCCGTATCTTGGCATTCGGTCCCATTGCATCACGGACTGCAGAGAGCCTGGCGATGTCGTCCTGGGGGGTCTGCCCGGGCTCCGCCACTTTGACCTTGGCCGTCGTCGCACCCGACTCGAGCACGAGGCCAACCGCAACCTCCGGCTTCACGGCCGGAACCGTCACATTGACGGGTATGTGAGTCCGGCCGGGCTCCGGCAGCCGGCTGCAAGCCGCCTCCAGGGCCGACGCCAGCCAACGTGTCGTGACGGCCGGGGGGTACTCGGGAAAGGGTGAGAACTCTCCCCAGCCGGTTGGGCCCTTGATGAGCACTGCCTCCCTGTGATCGACCCGGCGGAATCGATGTCGCATCGGGATCCTCACCGGGAACAGCTCCAGGACTTCGAGGATCCCGCTCAAGTTCCCTGCTCCTCACGCATGTATCCGATGAGCAGCTCGACTTGATCGTCGGACAGCGAAGACTTGAAGGACGGCATACGGCCCCTGCCGTCGGTGATGGTGATCCTCAAGAACTCGTCCGGCTCGCGAGCTGCGTCGGTCCCGGCCCCTAGACCAGGCCCCAGAGCGCCGCTGAGATCATCGGCATGACAATTCGAGCAGAGCTGCAGGTAGATCTCCTGACCCGTCGCATCATCTGCGGGCCGGCCCACACATGCCGTCACGAGCATGCCGACCACGATTACCAGGAGAAGACGCCTCATTTGCACGGATCGTATGGGTGGCCTCGTCAAAGCATCAATCGGCAGGATTCGAATCTGGATTGGTGACAGCCAGGTCCCGCACCATCTGGGATTCCGCCAGAGGCAGGACGAGGACCGCCTCCGGGGTCTCCACCACAACGAGGCCATCAACGCCGGCGATCGCAACCCGTCGTGAGGTGGCGAACATGAGCGAGTTGGTCACAGCTCTCGACACGACGTCCCCGAACTGAGCGTTTCCCTCCGGAGATCTGTCCACCGCCTCCCACAGGGATTGAAACGAGCCGAGATCGCTCCAGCCCACGTCGATGGGGATCACTGCGGCAAGGTCTGTCGTCTCCATGACCGCGTGGTCGATCGAAATCGCCTCCACCCGCTCGAATGCAGAGCCCAGGTGGATCAAACCATCTCTCTCATCCGGCATGGAGGCGGCGACACCGTCTGCCAACGCCGGGCGCAGACGGCGGACCTCCTCGAGAAGATCCGACGATTTGAATACGAACATCCCCGAGTTCCACAGATGCCGACCGTCCTCCCAGTAGGCAGTGGCAGCCTCGAGATCCGGCTTCTCGTGAAATGCCGACACCCGATATCCCGAGCCCATCGGCTCGCCGATCTCCATGTACCCGTACCCGGTCTCCGGACGGGTCGGTGCGACTCCGAACGTCACCAGTCGATGCTGTAAAGCGAGGTCAACGGCATCACTCACCGACCTTCCGAACGCCTCTGCGTCCTGGATCATGTGATCCGACGGCAGGACCACCAAGACGTCGTCCGGATCTGCGGCCATGGCGGCGGCGACCACGGCGGGTCCGGTGTTTCGGGGGCGAGGTTCGATGAGAACCTGGTCCACTCGAGCTCCGGTCCGCTCGATGGCCGCCTCGATCCTCTCCACATGATCCGGACCGGCAACCACAGTGGCCGGGCCGGCATCGCCCAGGGAGGAAATCCGCCCCAAGGTCGAGTCGAAGAGCGACTCATCCAGCAACTCGATGAATTGCTTCGGATGCTCGGGAGTGGAGATCGGCCAAAGCCTGGTCCCCGCACCACCGGAGAGGATGACCGGGCGTACTGACGTTTCCACCACGCGAGGGTAGCCCGGCACTCCTAGCGTTCGGGCCTTGACAGACCTTTCAGTCTGAGACGCCGATGGATATGTACCCGCACTCCTCGCAGATCTGGCGCACGATGCCTATGCCCCCCGGAGCCTCGACGAAATGGTGCTCGTGCTCGACGCGATTCCTCACGAAGGCGGATCGAACCGCCCCCAGCAGCCCGCTCCGGTCGCCCGACGGGGTGGCCGCGGCGAGCGCCGGCTCCTTGTCGGGCGAGTCGTCCGGCCGGCTCGGCGTCGTTTCGTCGGGCTCTTCCCCGCGATCTTCGTATCGGCCGAGATCCACCACCATCGGCTCGGGCGGGGCTGTGGGGCGTGCCGCATCATCCGGTTCGGTTTTGGGGGGGCTGGAAATGTGCCCCTCGCTGCCGTCATCCTCGATCGGAGGCTCCGATGGGACTTCGGGATGGGAGGTCGACATGACGTCCGGCGTCGTGGTGTCGACCGGGACCTCGATCTCCTCGATCTGGTACTGGCCCCCATCCGGCTCGACCGGGATGACGTCCTCGGCCGGCTCAACCGGCGATGGCGATTGGGCCTCGTCGTCTCGGTCACCGGGAGATGGACGCGACCGGAGCAACCCCGGTCCCGGTCGGAGATCGGCCCGAACCGGGAGAGGTTCCTCGGGCACCAGCCCCTCCGAGGGAAGTGGTGTGGGGGCAGGAGGCGCGCCCACGTCGGGCTCCTTCTCATGTAGAACCGGAGCCTCGACCTGCTCAACATCCGCCGGCCTGTAGATCGGCTCCGATGGGCGCTTTGAGATCCGGCGCTCGTCTCGCGACTCCGCTTGCGGTTGCGGCGCGTCCGTCCATGGTTCCGGCGCATCTGGAACCTCGATCGCATCGAGGTTCTGCAGCATCGCTTGGCGCAAATCCTCGATCCGCGACGGTGATGCGCCGCGCCGCGAGCGACCGACGGCCATAGTTCTCCGGGGCAGGGACATGGCCTTGAATGTGGCCCAGACCTCTGCCATGTGCTCAACACCCCGATAGGCGAAATCGACGGGCTCGTCGGCGATGAAGGTGATCTCCTCGTCACCCAGAGACAGTGAGAACGCGCTGGAGAGCAGACGCGTGGCATGGACGTCGTACAGCGACCAACGGCCGAGCGATTCTCCTTCGAGAAGCACTTCGGCCTGGTCCTCTTCGACCAAGATCGATGCCGGCACGCCGGGGTGATCCACCTCGGGAACCCGAACCTGACCGGTGAATTTCACCGTATCACCGTTGTTTCTGCGTCCCTACCCGCGCCTTCGGCACCCATCACGATCCCATCCTGGTCGACAAAGTCAAGTGGAGAATCATCGGTATGAATCGAGGGGAGGACAAGCACAAATCAGGTTTCGGTCCCCACCGGGGCCATCGATCCGCCCCACCGGTGGCCAGTACTTGTCGATACGGGCCCCATCCACCGGGTATGCGGCCAATTCCCGGGGATAGGGGTGCGTCCACTCGTCCGAAGCAACATCCTCGGCGGTGTGGGGGGCTCCGACCAAGGGGTTGTCGTCCCGGGGCCACTCCCCCGACTCCACTCTGACCATCTCGCCATGAATGGCGATCATCGCCTCACAGAAGCGGTCCAATTCCTCGAGGGTCTCCGACTCCGTGGGCTCGATCATGAGGGTGCCGGCCACCGGAAACGACAGGGTTGGTGCGTGAAAACCGTAGTCGGCAAGTCGTTTCGCTACGTCTTCGGCCGAGATCCCGGTGGCCCGCGTCATGGGGCGAAGGTCGACGATGCACTCGTGAGCCACCCGACCCCCCCGACCGGCGTAGAGCACCGGAAAATAGGGATCGAGACGTCGTGCCAGATAGTTGGCGGAGAGAATCGCAACCTCGGTCGCCTTGCGGAGGCCGTCAGGCCCCATGAGACGGATGTAGGCGTACGGAATCGGAAGTATCCCGGCCGAGCCAAACGGAGCACCGGAGACCGGCCCGATCCCGGTGACCGGTCCCGCGTCGGGGGCCAGCGGGTGATTGGGGAGAAACGGGGCGAGATGCTGTCGCACGCCGATCGGTCCCACCCCCGGGCCGCCACCCCCGTGAGGGATGGTGAAGGTCTTGTGCAGGTTGAGATGACCCACATCGGCGCCGAACTCAGCGGGCTTCGACAGCCCAACCAGGGCGTTGAGGTTGGCCCCGTCGACGTAGACCTGACCTCCACTGCGGTGGACGATGTCGATCAGACGCTTCACCGACTCCTCGAAAACGCCGTGTGTGGACGGATATGTGATCATGGCCGCCGCCAGGCGCTCCCTATGCTCGTGGGCCTTGGCCTCGAGGTCCGCCAGGTCGACGTTGCCACCGGCATCGGTAGCCACGACGACCACCCGCATGCCGGCCATGATCGCCGAGGCGGCATTGGTCCCGTGAGCCGACGAGGGGATCAGGCAGACATCACGCTCGACGTCGCCTCGATTGCGGTGATAGGCGCGGATCGCGAGCAACCCCGCAAGCTCACCTTGTGAACCGGCATTGGGCTGGAGCGAGATCGCGTCATACCCGGTGATCCGACACAGATAGTCGGAAAGCTCCCCGATCATCTCCTTGTAACCGATCACCTGATCGTCAGGGGCATATGGGTGAATGCCGGCGAACCCGGGCCAGGAGATCGGGATCATCTCCGTGGTGGCGTTCAGTTTCATCGTGCAGGACCCGAGTGGGATCATGCTTCGGTCCAGGGCGAGATCGCGGTCGGCCAAACGACGCAGGTATCGCAGCATCGCATGCTCTGATCGATGGATGGTGAATACCGGATGGGTCAGGTACTCGCTCCTCCTGGACAGCTCGTCGGGGATCCTCGTCTGATCTCGATCAGGCGGTAGGTCGATCCCGAAGGAGTCGAGGACCGCCGCGACGGTCTCCTCCGTCGTCTTCTCATCCGCGGCGATTCGAATTTGATCGCCCCCGTCCGTTCCAAGGTTGATGCCACGGGCGGCGGCTCGCGCCAGGACCGGCCCCGCACCGTCGGGAACGACGACCGTGAGCGTGTCGAACCAAGAGTCGTTCACCACGTGGAAACCACCTGAGGCAAGCCCGTCTGCCAGCAAACAGGCAAGTCTGTGCACCTCAGAGGCGATCGACTTGAGACCTTCAGGCCCGTGCCAACAGGCGTAGAAGCCGGCGATCACAGCAAGCAGGACCTGGGCCGTGCACACGTTGGATGTGGCCTTTTCCCTCCTGATGTGCTGCTCTCGAGTCTGCAGCGCCAGGCGATGAGCGACCCGGCCCGATGTGTCCTTCGACACGCCCACTAGCCGTCCAGGCATGGCGCGGACATTCGATTCCGTCGTTGAGATGAAGCCGGCGTGCGGGCCGCCGTACCCGAGTGGAACGCCAAAGCGTTGCGCCGAGCCAATCGCTATGTCCGCACCCAGCTCACCCGGCGGCACCAACAATGTGAGGGCCAGCAGGTCCGTGGCGACAGCGACGAGCATGCCGGCGGCCTTCGCTGTTCGGATCAGAGAGCGATGATCGACGACCCGGCCCGAGGACCCGGGATACTGGAGCAGGAGCCCGAAGCCGGCGTCGGGCTGAAAGCCCTCCGACAGCAGCTTGATCTCAACACCTGCGGCCTCGGCGCGGGTCCTCACGACCTCGATCGTCGGCAAATGGCAATCGTCGTCGACGAAGAACACGGTCCTGTCGCTCTTCGAGAGACGACGGCACATGGCCATTGCCTCTGCGGCCGCCGTGGCTTCGTCGAGCAGCGAGGCATTGGCGACCTCGAGCCCTGTCAGGTCGGAGACCATGGTCTGGAAGTTGAGGAGTGCCTCGAGACGGCCCTGGGAGATCTCCGGTTGGTAGGGGGTGTACGCGGTGTACCAGGAGGGGCTTTCCAGGACATTTCGCTGAATCACGGGCGGAGTGATCGTGTCGTGGTATCCGAGACCGATCATCGAGGTGAGCACCTGGTTGCCGTCGGCAAACCCCCTCAGTCGCTCGATCACCGCCAACTCGCTCATGGCAGGCGGGAGATCGAGGTCGGTCGAGACGATCGACGAAGGCACCGTCTCGGCCACCAGCTGCTCCAAAGTGGCGACACCGACCGTTGCCAACATCTTCTCGATGTCCTCGGGCCGGGGACCGATGTGCCGATCTGCGAATCTCTCGTTTGGGTTGGGCATTTGTCTCCTCGAGATCGATGCCCTCCCCCGCTGTCGTAGCCTCCAGCGGTGCCTCGACCGGACGGTCCAAGTGCCTGAGAGTTTCCGGGGAGGTGTTGCCCCTTCGGCGCCCCAAAACGTGGGGCTCTCCCGTCCGGCGTCGACGGCGACATCATGTTAGGGGCGCCTCCCCCGAAGCCGGGATCAGATCGGCCCCGGTCCCAGACGCGTGGGGGGGAGGCTTATCACTGCGACCGGCAGCTCCGACTGCTCGAGTATGTAGGAGACCCGGTGGCCATAGAACGGTCGATCCGTCAAGGCACGGGACGAGGTACCCAGGACGAGCAACTCGAACGTGCCCGAGTTGGCGAAATTGACGATTTCCTCCTCCGCGTTCGGCGCCACTCTGACCCCAACCTCGACGGAGACGCCCAGCCGCTCACCGAACGCCGCCGCCGTGCTGACCATCTCCTGACCGGCGCGCAAGCTGTCGTCCACGGCGGCACCACGAACCATGAGACCTTGGCCCTCCGGTCGATTGACCACGTGCAAGGCGAAGACATTCCCCTCGGCCGCTCGGGCCACCGAATATGCGAATTCCTCGGCAGCGCGGGTGGACCGGGTCGCGGCCACGGGGACCAGGACCCTTCGCGGCAAGGTCGCCGAGACCTGATAGGAATCCGGGAATCGCACGACCACGGTGGGGACTCGGACTCTCGCCAGGATCCGGTCGATCACCGAATTGAACGTCCCCTCCTTCGACTCGGTCGCCCCGAGGACCACCAGGTCGTAACCCAGACCGCATTCCCGGACGATCGCGGTGGCCGGGTCACGAGCGAGACGTCTGATCAGACGGGGCTCCGACAGCTGTGCCACGACGTCGGACGGATCTCCCGGCTCTCCCTCGACCTGGCGGAGCAGACGCCGCCATAGGCCCGGTTTCACCAGATCGACGACCATCACCGTGATTTCGGCCTCGGGGAAAACGGCCGTGACCAACTGGGAGGCAAACCTGGAGTTGGCGCCTCCACGGGTGGGAATCAGGATCCTCTTCGCTCCCAGGATCTCACTCGAGGCCCGGAGCTCCTCACGCTGGAGCCGGTCGGCCTCCTCAGGTGGGATCTTCCAACCGCGGACCACGGTCCTCAGAAGCTGGGGCGACACCACCGATGTGACGATGGCGGCCAGGACCATCACCGTGTAGCCCGTCTCGGAGACCACCCCCAAGTTGAGGCCGATGATCGCAACGACGATCCCCATGGCACCAAGGGCCGAGAGACCCGCTCCCAAGGCCAGGGCCTCCCTTCCCCTGATGCCGGCGAACCATCCACCGACGAATGTCCCCGCCATCTTGGCGATGACAGCCACGACTATCAGCCCGATAGTCCACACGACTGCCTCGGTGGACCGCAGCAAGCCCAAATCGACGCGCAGCCCCGAGAAGGCGAAGAAGATCGGGGCAAAGAAGGCTGCGGTCATCGTCTCGAGGGTCGAACGCACCTGGGGCAGCTGATGGCGGAGACCGGCGACGAGGATCCCCACGATGAAGGCGCCGAGAATCGCTTCGAGGTTGAGTGCCTGGGTCACGACGCCACCGAAGAGAGCGGCGACGATCGTGATCGTCACCGCGGCTGTTATCGACGATCCACGGGCCATCACGAAACGGAAGAGACGATCGATCACCCATCGCCCGATGGTCACCACCACCACGACGAATATCAGCAGGCCGACGAATGATCGAACGAGCAGCTCCGGCTGGAACCCCTCGAGGGCGATCCCGGAGAGGGCTGCCAGGATCAGCCATCCGATCGAATCCATGGTCATACCGGCGGCCAGAGTCACCTGGCCGAAATTTCGTCGAAGAAACCCGAGATCCTGGAGGATCTTGGCTACCACCGGCAGGGCGGACACGGACAATGAGAGGGCGAGGAACCCGGAGAAGATTGCCCGATCAGCTCCCGGGCCTACGAAGGTCTCCGGGACCGAGAATCCGAGCGCAATCACGACCCCGAACGGGATCAAGAGTGCTCCCGCCGCTACCGAGACGGCTGCAACCTTGTATCGGGCGATGATGCCCAGGTCGGTCTCGAATCCGATGACGATGAGAAGGACGATCACACCCAGCCATGCGAGCCCGAACATCACCGACCTCACCGAGGGCTCGCCAAAGACCCAATCGAAGGTCTCGGGAGCAAGCCGGCCGAAAACGGTAGGGCCCAAGAAGACACCGGCCAGCAGCTCACCGACGACCGGTGGCTGCCCGATGGACTTCATCAACCAGCCACAGATTCGAGCCACACCGACAAGCAGCATCAGCTGCACCAGGAAGACGAGCACCTCGTGCTCGCTGAGCGGGGCACCCAAGGCCCCTTCGCTCTGGGCGGCCGACCAGATCACCGGTGGTGCCTCACACGTTGAATCGAAAATCCACGACGTCATTGGGGCGCATCACATAGCCCTTGCCCTCGGTTCGCACTTGACCGCGGGACCGCGCCCCAGCCCAGGACCCTGCGTCGACGAGAGCATCGAACTCGACCACTTCGGCAGCGATGAATCCTCGCTGGAAGTCGGTGTGGATCACGCCGGCCGCCTCGGGAGCGGTGGCGCCCGCAGTGATGGTCCAGGCACGCGACTCTTTCTCGCCGGCCGTGAGGAAGGACTGAAGCCCGAGTGCATCGTAGGCGGCGCGTATCACGGCATTCAGACCCGGCTCATCCTGTCCGATCTCCGCCAGGAGCTCGGCCCGGTCGCCTGGTCCCAGCTCGCCCAGCTCGGCCTCGACCTGGGCGTCCAGAAACAGAGCCTGCGATGGGCTCACCAGGTCCTCGAGATGCCCTCGCAGCTCGTGATCGGCAAGACCTGCCTCGTCGACATTGAATACGAACACCACCGGCTTCGCCGTCAGGAGATGCAAGTCGGCGAACTCACCTGCCCTCGACATCAGCTCGGGAGATCGGCTGAGCATCTGCCCGGCTGACACCGTTGCCCGGATCCCACGCAGCAGATCGACGATTTGACCGAGCGACTTGTCGAGAGTCGCCTCTTTCTCGAGACGTGGGAGCCTCTTGTCGATCGTTTGCAGGTCGGCCAGAGCCAGCTCCGTCTCGATGACCTCGATGTCGGACTGCGGGTCGGGCAAGTCGGTCACGTGTGAGACGCTCGGAGAGCTGAACACGCGCACCACGTGGCAGATGGCGTCGACATCCCTGATGTTGGCCAGGAACTGGTTTCCCAGCCCTTCACCCTCGCTCGCCCCCTTCACGAGACCGGCGATGTCGACAAAGGTCACCGTGGCCGGCACGAGGCGCTTCGACTCGAAGAGCTCTCCCAGCCGGTCCAGGCGCGGATCCGGGATCGGCACCACACCGGTATTGGGCTCAATCGTGGCAAAGGGGTAGTTGGCGGCCAGGATCCCCGCGTTCGTCAATGCGTTGAACAGGGTGGACTTCCCCACGTTTGGCAGACCGACGATCCCGATCGAGAGGCTCATGCCCGGGCAGGTTAGGAACCGCACAGGTACTAGCCCACTACCGTGCCGCCATGGAGCGAATCGCCGTCGTCGGGGCGGGATCCTGGGGCACCACCGTCGCATGTCTGGCCGGTCGCGGTCACCCCACGATCCTTTGGGCTCGACGAAAGTCGGTGGCCGATGAGATCAACGAGACCGGTCGAAACGCCCAGTATCTACCCGACCTGACCCTTCCCGGGTCCCTATCGGCGACGAGTGACCTGGCGGAGGCGGCCAGCGGGGCCAGCGCAGTGGTCATGGCGGTTCCGTCACACGGCTTTCGAGATGTGTTCGAACAGGTCGCGTCGGAGCTCGATCGGGAGACACCCGTCGTCTCCCTGACCAAAGGTATCGAGCAGGGGACATTGGCCACCATGACCCAGGTGATCACTGACGTTGCTCCCCACCACGATCCAGGTCGAATCGGCGTGCTGACCGGACCGAATCTGGCGAGCGAGATCGCTGCCGGTCAGCCGACCGCATCGGTCATGGCCATGGCGGACATCGATGCGGCCACTCGCCTGCAAGGCGTCTTCATGTCGCCGTCCTTTCGTGTTTACACCAACGACGATGTGACCGGGTGCGAGTTGGGTGGGGCCTTGAAGAACGTGATGGCCATCGCGGCCGGAATGTCAGATGGCCTCGGATACGGTGACAACACACGGGCGACTCTCATCACGCGCTCGTTGGCCGAGCTGACGAGGTTGGGCATCGCACTCGGAGGTCAACCGTCGACGTTTGCCGGGCTTGCCGGGATGGGGGACCTGATCGCGACATGCATCTCGACATCGAGCCGCAACCACAGGGTCGGGTTCCGATTGGCTCAGGGCCAGACACTGGACGAGATCGTCACCGAGATGAGCATGGTGGCAGAGGGTGTCAAGACGACACGGGCAGTCCTCGACCTGGCCGGCCGCAACCTGATCGACATGCCGATCGCCACCCATGTGGGGAGAGTGCTCTATGAGAACATGCACCCCCGAGAGGCAGTCATGTCGCTCATGACCCGCGATGCAAAGCCGGAGGACTGACAATGTCCGAAAAGACCCGAATACACCGCCATCCAGAGTTGGGGTCCAGTGACAGGAGTGTCATCGACGAGATACTCGACAACGGCTTCCTCTGTCATGTCGCCTATCTGGCGGGAACCCGGCCCGTGGTCATACCCACGCTCTACGTCCGGGACGGTGATCGGATCCTGGTTCACGGCTCGCCTGCGTCAGGGATCATGAGGGCGGTAAAGCGAGGCTCTCCTCTGAGCATCGGCGTCACACACGTCGACGGTGTGGTCGTGGCTCGGAGTGGCTTTCAGTCCTCGATCAATTACAGGAGTGTCGTCATCCACGGCATCGGGAGGGCGCTCGACGGCCCGGAACATCGGTCCGCCCTCGACCTGATCGTCGAAGGGCTGATACCGGGACGGCTCGCCGATGTCCGGCCCCCGACACCGAAAGAGCTCAGGAAGACATCTGTCATCGCCGTGTCGCTCGCCGACGCATCCTCAAAGATCTCCGACGGCCCTCCGGAGGACGAGACGGAAGACCTCGGGAGTGGCGTGTGGGCGGGGGTGGTGCCCGTCACCATTGCATATGGATCACCGGTCGCGGCGCCTGACCTCGAGCCCGGTCTCGAGACCCCGGGCTATCTCACCGGTTTCAGAGGTTCTTGAGATTGTCTGCAACCATCTCGACCCGACAGGTGTTCTGAGGATATGTCCAATCGACTGCTGACCACATCGCACGGGACCAACCGAGAGGCGTTCACCTCGATGGACTGGACCATGTTCACCAGTCTCAGCCTGATCTGGGGAGCTTCCTTCTTATTCATGGCGATCGGGCTGGATCATTTCCACCCCGGTTTGGTCACCTGGCTGCGAGTTGGCTTCGGCGCGGCCGTCATGGCTGCGGTCCCCAAGGCTCGTCGAACGGCGATCCCTCGCCAAGACACGATCAGGCTCGGAGCACTCGGTCTCATATGGATCGCCGTGCCACTCACCCTCTTTCCCATTGCACAGCAATGGATCGACTCGGCGGTGGCCGGGATGCTCAACGGGGCCATGCCCCTGTTCACCGCCATAATCGCCTCCGTGCTGCTCCGCCATCTGCCCGGGCGTTTGCAGATGGTCGGGCTCCTCGTGGGGTTCGGCGGAATCGTGAGCATCGCCCTCCCCTCCGCAGAGGCAGGGGCGACCGGCGCCATAGGGGTCATACTGGTCCTGGTCGCCACAATTTGCTACGGGTTCGCCACCAACATCGTGGCACCGCTCCAGCAGAGATACGGCTCCCTGGCCGTGATGTCCCGGGTTCTGTGGACGGCTTTCGCCCTGGTCACGCCCTACGGCATATACGGGCTCACGCGGTCTTCGTTTGCATGGGACTCGCTACTGGCCGTGGCGGCGGTGGGTCTTCTCGGCACCGGGCTCGCCTTCGTTGTGATGGGGACCTTGGTCGGAAGCGTGGGGCCAACTCGTGCCAGCTTCATCACCTACCTGATACCGGTCGTGGCACTCTTGCTCGGTGTCATATTTCGGGATGAGGTCATATCACCGGTGGCAATCGTCGGATCAGTCCTCGTGATCGTCGGCGCACTGCTCGCATCTCGGCGGGAGGTGCCCACCACGTCGATCCATCCCCGACCACCCGCAGCTCCGATGACCGACCAGGCCGAAGCTCCAAGGTGAAGTTCGACGAGTCGCGTTGGAGGTTGGCGCTATCGATGTTCACGCCACCACTTCTGGTGGCGATGGCATGGGGATCCGAGTTGGTGGACGCCCCGGTGCTCCTGTCGCTTGCCCTCGCCGGGCTCGCCGCTCTGCTCGGCTATGTCGCCTTGTTCGACTACGCCCGCTCCATCGAGATCGGTGAGACAGGTGTCGATCGGATCTGCATCCTGCGGCGCCAGCACACTCCCTGGGACGACATCGTCATGATCGCCAGGCCTCGGGGAAGGGGTTTGGTACTGGTGACCAGGTCGGGGAAGAGGAGGATCTTGCTCGATCGCCGTCTCGAGGACGACGAGCTCACCCGTTTTCGGGCACAGCTCGGTCGTATGGACATCGACTCTGACCTGTGACCGGAGTGTCCGGGTTTGTCGGGTGATGGTCGAAGATGACATGCAGATTGCGGCTCCGTGCATAATGAATACGTGGTGGACCGTTCAGACGCGGAGTTGCTCCGTGCTTCATCGGCGGGATCGGCGGATGCCTATTCCGTCTTCTTCCGTCGCCATGTCAATGCAATCACTCGTTATGCAGTTCGACGTTGCCCCAATCCCGATGATGTCGCCGATCTCGTGGGCGAGTGCTTTCTCGTCGCCCTCCAGGCCTCACATCGCTATGTGCCAGAGACCGACACGGCTCTCCCCTGGCTTTTTGGCATCTCGCGAAGGCTCCTGGCCAAGCAGCGTCGGAAATACGCAGGCAACCGCCGTCTCGAAGTCAAGGCCGGCAACACCTTCCCCGCATTCACAGCCTGCGAGGACGAGGCGGTCGCCTCGGCCATCGACGCCTCTCGCCAGGCGCCGATCCTCGAGGAGGCGCTGGCGCGTCTCACCAGGTCAGAGCGGGACGTCCTCGAGTTGGTGGCGTACGACGGCCTCACCCCGTCGGAGGCGGCAATCGCCCTCGATATCACGCCAAACGCCGCCCGACTCAGACTCTCCCGGGCGCGTCGGGCAGTACGGGCACATCTCGATTCGAGTGCAGTGGTCGGTGCGACGAAAGAGGAGGCGGAGTATGCCCTCTGAGATGAGACGGCCGGGGCCCGTCAACATCCAGACATTCGTCTCTCAGTTGGATCTTCGACTTCGCGATGAAGTGCCCCGCACTCCTCACACCTCACTTCCGACCTTCGTCCATCGTGTCGCCAAGGACATCCGCGCCTTCTTGGCCCCGGTCCTACAAAGCGGTGCCATGGTCCTGACGTCACTGGCGATCATCGTGGCTGTCGGTGTCGCCCCAGGCACTCTGAGCGCCCCGGACACGGGCAGTGCCCTCTTGTCCGCCCCGTCAGCCCCGAGGATGTTCTGGTCGGAGCCTCACGACTTCCTCGACCGGATCCCGGTGGATGAGTTTCTCGCTTCTGAGGCTGTTCAAGTGGCCGACAATCCGGACACGCCGACCCTGGCCATGGAATAGACCGCAGAGAAGCATTCCTCCCGAGTGCTACTGAGTGAAGCGGCGCGCAGGGTGCCGTCAAACGATCCGGGTGAGATCCCTGGGCCCGACCGCAATTGCAACGTTTTTGCGGTCCTCCACACTGTGGGAGGGGCGGGAATCCCGCCCCTCCTGCGCTTTCAGGCTGCAGCCGCCCCGCGCAACGCCCGCATGGCCAGCTCTCGATCGCCCAACCGGCGGCGGAGCTCCCTCTCCAGCCCACCGATCGGGTACAGGTTCTGTGGCGCCCGCGGGTCCTTGTGCCGCGCCGAGGCATACCGTGGCAAAGACGCACTGACCAGGTTGGCGAGCCGTGCTGCGTGGCCGACGGGCATGTCGGCCTTCACCTCGCACCGAACCAATCCTCCGGCCGGACCGGCGTCGTTGGAGAGACGGAGATACCAAGAGAAACGACTCCACGAGGTCGTGGTCAGGAACAAAGGGGTGCGATAGCCGACGGGCAAAGCGGTCAAGGTTGATCTCAACTCGTCCGGCAGGTACTGGACGTGCTGGGTCTTGACATATCCGACGGCCCCCTCGACATGCCGCCTGTGTGAGAGCGGCCCATCGACCACCACCAGCGCCACGTCCTTGTGGCTCTCGGCGACTTCGCCCTCGAGGTCACCCATCCGCTCCTGGATGCCGAGCCAGAGCTCTTCGGGCGTCGAGCCCCTGGTGCTCATGACCTCGTAGGTGCCCATCTTTGTGGCGACCGCCTCGGCGTCGATCCCGGTGAAGATGCCACGACGGACCTCGGCTGCCATGACACGCGCCCCACCATTGCAGCGGACGGCGCCCGCGGCGAAGGTGGCAGCGAGGGCGAAGCCCGGGAATTGGCCATCACGGTCGATCCAAAGGTTGGCATCGACCCGACGCACCCCGTCGACGAAGAGGATGTCGGGGGCGGGATCGACATCCGGAAGCAAGGGACGCCATTGATCGGCGGCAAACTCGACCGAAGGATCGACGTTCTCCGTGGAGTCGATCAGATCCGCTTCGGATTGTGAGCCGTAGTCGGGGTCCCAGGACTCGACGGTGAATCTCATGCCATCACCTTGTGAATCCGCGCGGTGTCCGGGCCTTTGGTGACCTCGTATCGGACCGGGATCCGCTCGGCGAGCTCCCGCACGTGTGTGACGAGACCGACCATCCGGCCTTGCCCCGCCAGCTCGTCCAGCACCGAAGCCACGAGTTCGAGAGACTCCTGATCGAGAGCTCCAAAGCCCTCGTCGAGGAAGACCGACTCCAACCTGCTGGAAGTCCCGGTCAGCTGTGCCAGCTGGTCTGCCATGGACAACGCAAGAGCCAGCGCCACCAGAAAAGTCTCACCGCCCGAGAGAGACCGGGCACTTCGGACCTGGTCGGCATTGCGATGATCGACCACCTCGAACTGACCGCGTGTGGCCCGCAGCGAGTACGTCCCGTTGGACAACTCGTCGAGCAAACGGTTCGCTCCATCGATGAGGACGTCGAGCGCCTCCTCCATCAACCAGGCCTCGAAGTTGTTAGCCCGTAAGTGGGATCCCAATGCGGTAGCCACCCGGGCACGATCTCCCTCGGCCTTCAGCTGCGACATCAACTCCTCGGCCTCGAGCACGGTCCTCTCGAGCTCCTCCAACTCTGCGGTCTTTCGCTCCACGGCCAGGGCAAGGTCGGTCTCGGGTGAACCGGATCGCTCGACAACCATGTCCTTCAGGATGTCGTCGATCGCGTCGCGCATCTCGACCACCGCATCATCCGCAGTCTTCGCCCGGGCAACCGCCTTCTCCAGCTCCTCTCGCCGGACCGAGATCAAGTCGTCGCGCCAACCAAGGAAGGCAACCCACGATTGAACCGGGTCCTCGCCGGGCAACGGTGGTTCCTCCGCTGCGACGGCGTCACGGGCCCGCAACAGCTGATCGGCCAGGCCCTTCGACTTCCTGACGATCTCGGCCTCTCTCGCCACGAGATCCGCCATCTCGTCATCCATCTTCGCCCGCGTGGCGGTCAGCTCGGCCTTTCGATCGATCAGGTCGCTCACCGACCGGGCCAGCGACTCCAACTCGGCTGACGATGGAGCGTCGGCGAGCTGCGCCTCGGCCTCGACGATCCGCTCCTCGATCTGTCGCAACTCGCCCTCGGAAGCCTTGAATTGATCCCGGGCGACGTCGGCGGCGGTGGCGAGACTCTCCATCTCCGAGATCATCGAGTCCAGGTCGACTTCACTCTCTTCCACTGGAGGCAACCGGTCGACCTGACGCATGCACACCGGGCATATGCCGCCATCCTCCAATTGGGCCCTGAGGGAGTGGGCGGCGTGCTCGACCCGGTATCTGTCGACCTCGGCGCGCACACGGTCTCGCTCTGCCGTCGCCGACTGCATCTTCTCCTCCAACCGGGGTAGCTGAAGGGTCTCCCGCAGCTCACCCAATTGGGTCACCCGGGCTCGGAGCTGGAGCCATGTCTCGAGCTGACCGAGTTCGGCGTTTTCCCGCAGCCCGGCTTCGACAGCCGTCATCTCCCCATCCAGAGCGGAGATGCGAGCCCTCGATTCCGTGATCTGTGCCCGTGCCGTTTCCCGCTCGTCGACCAGACCCTCGACCAGGTCCGGTATCGCCACGTCCTGCAAGGCCCGGAGAGTCATCACCCGCAACCGTCGGGTCTCATCGGCCGAGGCCGCCTCTTCCTCGAGACGTTTCAGCTCATCCAGCTTCGAGGCCACGACCGTCCGAGTGGAGATCAGGCTCTCCAGGACCTGCCGACCCGATTCGATCTGACCCGGTGTCGGCACGTCGAGCTTGGCCAAGCTCTCCTCCATTCCCTCGATCCGAGCCCGGGACACGGCGGCCCGTTCGTTGGCCAGGACCTTGACTTGTTCGAAGAGACCCAGGTCGAGCAGAGCCCGGAGCAGGGCCTGCCGGTCACTCGGCCGATCGGTCAGGAAGTCGGCGAAGGCGCCCTGAGGGAGCACGACGGCCTTGGTGAAGTGCTCATAGCTGAGCCCGATGAGCGCGGTGACCGCCTTGGTCACATCGTCGGCTCCCGAGGCCAGGACGTCGTCCCCACGCTGAAGACGCGCTTCGTCGGTGCTCGCCCCCGAGCCTTTGCGTTGGACGAGCCGCACGGCGGTGTAGGTCTCGTCGTCGATGCTGAATTCGAACGAGACCCGTGCCTGGTCGGACAACGCCGAGATGACGGGCGCCACCGAACGGCGGTCGTCGAGACGCGGGATCGTGCCAAAGAGGGCGAAGGTCATCGCGTCGATGACGCTGGACTTTCCCGCACCGGTCGGCCCGGATAGGACAAAGAGATCGGTGTCCGAGAAGTCGACGTGTGTCCGATGGCGATATGCGAGGAACCCCTCCATGACGAGATTGCGCGGCCTCACACCGTCACATCCTGCTCGAGCTCGCGGAACAGCTCGACCACTGCCGGATCGTCCACGTCCTTCGATCTGAGATAGGTCTGGAACAACTCGACGGGGGAACTGCCGCGGTCGACCGGATGCTCCCTGCGGCGCTCTATCGAATTGGAGGCGATCACGACGTCTACGGCGCCGGGGATGGCATCGCGGACCTCCTCGTTGAGGCCGGACCGAGCTTTCTCGTCGAGAACGACCTTGACATAGGCTCCCTCGACCTCGTCGGCTCGAGCGAGGACCTGGGCGAGAGTTCCGTTGAGCTGGACGAGACGGGTTCCCGAGACGAGCGGGACTTGCTCTACGTTGGCCGGCCGCCCGGGCTCGGCGTCGACGATCAGAACCCCCTTGGCATCCTCGGTCTCACCGAAGTCCATCTGAAGCGGGGAACCGCTGTACCAAACCGGTGCGGCTGCGGGGACACGCTGTTGTCTGTGGAGATGTCCCAACCCGACGTAAGAGAGAGAGCCGGGGAAGGCTTGCGGCGGCAAGGCATAACCGAAGACATGCGATTCGCGCTCCCCACCACCGGTAGTCGCCCCATAGACCGTGAGATGACCCGTGAGGACATTGACCGTCTCGACGCCCATGTCCTCGGTCAAAGAGGCAATGATCCGCCTCACGCGGTCCTCGTAGCTCTGAGCGTGTTGGTCAGGGTCGAGATTCATGATCTCCTCGGCCCTGACGATCGACCTCTGAGACACGAAGGGAAGGAACGCCACGCTCAGCCCGAGAGACTCGATCGCCATCACGCCGCCATCACGGGGGTGGGTGGGGCGGGCGACCACGGTGACACGACCGAGGTCCAGCAGCGGGCGAACGGCTTCGAGACGGCCCGGGTTGTCGTGGTTCCCCCCAACCACCAGGACGGGGCCTACCTCTGCCAGGTCGAGAAGGGCGCGATAGACGATCGCCTCGTCCTCAGGAGCCGGTGATGACGTATCGAACAGGTCGCCCGCCACCAGGGTGAGGTCTACATGGTGAGCGCGTGCAGTCCCGACGATCTCCTCGAGAACGTCGCGATGCTCACTCGCCCTCGACCGACCTCTTATCTTTCGGCCGACGTGCCAGTCGGAGGTGTGCAACAGCCTCATTTGTCGGAGCAGATCTCCATCTCCCTCGATCGTAGGAAGGGGGTGGGACAGAATCCGGGAGCTTCAGAGATCCTGGAAAGGATCCTCCGGCTGATCGGTGGCGGCGGGAGGTCGTATCGCTTCCGATGCCCGCGTCGCCCACGCCGGAAACGGGAACTGCAGCACGAGTGGTATGGGGATCTCGGGTTGTGCGAAGAGCATCGTGCCCGGTTTGAGAATGGTCGCCCTGGCCCGCTGCGCCGGTGGCAGGAAGCCGTATTCCTCACGCGAGGCCTCGGCGGAGTCCAACCTCCCCACCACGCGCAACGACGAGTTGGCGATGATCCGACGTTCGACCTCGGAGGCCGTCTGCTGTGCCCCGATCAGGATCACACCGAGAGAGCGGCCACGCTCGGCCACGTCGAGAAGCACCTCCTTGATGGGGCTGGCGCCCTCACGTGGCGCATATTTGTTGAGCTCGTCGAGGACGAGGAACAACAGCTCGTCGGATTGGCCTGCTCGCTCCTTGTCCTCGAACGCCCGTCGCACGGTGACACCGACGACGAACCGCTTCGCCCGATCGTTGAGGTTGTGCAGGTCGACCACTGTGACCTGGTGGCCCTGGAGATCGATTCGATGTCGCTCGGGGTTGGGGATGTCCCCCCTGACCAGGCGATCGACATGGCGAACGGCCCCCTGCAGCCTCCTGATGAATGCGTTGACGGTGCCCTGGCCGATGTGGGGGCCCGCCCAGTCATATCGCGACTCATCGTCCTGGACCTTGCGTGTGATGAGATCCACCAGCTCACGGAAGGTGCGTGTGGTCTCGCCTTCGACCCGAACCGCTCCCCCGTCGGCCTCCTCGGCACGCTTGAGCTGTGCCATGACGTTGTAGACCACCATCGTGTATTGAGCCCGCTCGTCCTCGGCGTCGGCGAAGAGGAACACCATCAGGTCCTCCTGACAGAACTCGGCCAGAGTCCAGAAGAACGAGGTGATGTCCGAACGAGAGCTCACGTCTGCCACCCCGCGATCTGAGCCGGGTCGAGGAGGGGCATACATGGCCACCGATGAGAACGGCTGTGCGGGCAAACCCAGGTCGCGGTACATGTCGATCGCGTCCTCGTCGAGACTGCTGTTCGCACGATCTATGTGCAACAAGTCCTCACCCTTGACGTTGAAGATCAAGGCCTTCGTGTTGACTGCCGCCTGGCCCAGCACCTGCGACGTGAAGAGCGAATGGAGAAGGAATGTTGCGTAGCTGGTCTTGGTCGCCACGCCCGAGACGCCCGAGATGTTGACATGGGCGCCGCGCTGGCCGTTGAGGAACTCGAAGTTGGCGAAAAGCGCTTCTCCATTCCTCGACGACCCGACCGGGAATCTCCGCTCCATGCGATCGAAGAAGAGTGCCTGGTCTCTCTCCTCACCCCGAGCCCTGCGCACCTGTTGGCCGGGTCTTGGCGGCACGAAGATCTCGGGCTCGATCCGGGTGGTGGTCACCTGGGCCGCCTCGACGACCTCGGCGGGGAGAACACCGTCCTCGATGAGAAAGACGTCTGAGTCGAATCGCGCGCCCTCGTGACGCGCCCTGACCTGACTGACGGCACCGAAGATCCGGACCAGCTCACCGGTGGGAAGGACACGCTCCAGGGCCACCACGTCGTCTAACTCGAGATACTCCCCCTCGGCCACACCGACCCAGAACTCCAGGGGTGTGGCATCGACGGTGCCGAGGACTCTTCCGACCATCTCCTCCATGAGCCGAGCGTAGACCCGGTCAGGTACACGAAGCGCGGTTATAGGCTCCACCCCGATGAGCCTCGTGGTCTTTCCGTTCAAACGTGAGGACGCCGAGGTCGTGAGCCGAAACCTGGCGATCGCCACCGGTAACTTCCACATCGACGAGGTGTGGGCCATCGCCGCCGAGGAGGGTCACCTCACCGACCTGATCAGGCATCGCGCCACCGAGATCGGCTCCGCCGAGTCCAAGCCGGTGCGGGTGATCAGACAGGAGCGCATCGGTCACCTCCGACCGGGGAAGGGCGATGGCATGAACACCGCCATCAGGCTCGCCGCCGAGAACGGCCGGGAGCGCGTGCACTTCTACGACGCAGACATCACCAACTTCGACGACAGCTGGATCGACGGGGCGGAAAGAGCCGCCGATCGAGGGTTCGGCGTGGTCCGACACAGATTCCCGAGGGCGGCCACCGACGCGATGATCACCTGGATGATCACCCGTCCCGCTCTGGCCTGGCTGTTCCCGGGCAGCTTTCTCCCCATGGTCGGCCAACCCCTCGGCGGCGAGTTGTTGCTCCGTGGCGATGCCGTAGAGGCCCTCGCCTCCTCCCCATTGGTCTCCGCACGCTCGGACTGGGGCATCGACACGGTGCTGACCTATGCAACATCGGTACTGGACCTGGGCCTATACGAACATCATGTGCCGGATGGGAAGCGCCATACCCTCTACGGGTCACTGGATGAGATACGGGACATGGCCCTCGAGTGCCTCGACGCAGCCGGGAGCCTCTCGGGTCTTCCCTCACCTTCCCCCGATGCCCTCCACGACGTCGACCGACCGGCGCCGGTGCCCGAAGACCTCAAGCGCGTCGTCGGCTACGACCTGAGTGCCACCTCGAGGCTGCTCGCCTACCCCTGGTCTGCCGACGAGCTGGAGTTGGCAATGGGCCTCCCCGGCGATGTCGGGCTCAGGCTCGAAGCCGTGCGAGGACCGGAAAGCGCAGATTTCCTGGACGCCGACGCCTGGATCGAGGTGGTGGCCCATCTTCTGGGGCATTTCCGGCTCGGAGATCCGGCTTGGGAGGCGCTCGCATTTCGGCTCTGGCTCGCCCGCGTGCTCACCTACACGACCACCGAGGCCATCCATGGGTATGACTCCGCCATCGCATACCTGGAATCCACGATCGGCGCATATGTGAGCCGATCCCTGGCCCATAGCCATTGACGTCCGCTCAGCCTGTGGCGATGACGGCAAGGGCGAACAGGGTGAGCGCCACACCTGCTATCTGTCGAGCCAGGAGACCCTCACCATTGACGACTCGGGCAATCAGCACCGTTACCGCCGGGTAGAAGGAGGCGGAGACCGCGGCAAGGGCCAGCGAGCCGGCCCGGATGGCGAAGAGAATCGCGATATTCCCACTCACGTCCAGAACGGCGTTGGCTGTGACGAGAGACCGCGGGATTCGGGCGAAGTTGGTGATCCGCCACACACCGATGATGCCCAGGGCTCCTACGACCACCACGGTCGAAGCCCTCGTGGCAATGAGTGGGAGGAGATTCGAGCTATGTGTCGTGTTCCGTATCAGAATGGCGAATCCGCCGAATCCGATGCCGGCGCCCACACCGTAGAGGAGACCGCCGAGCCGTGATGCAGGCCCCGACTCTTCACCCCAGGCGCTGAGGACGATCGCAGGTATGGCGATTCCCACCCCGATCCACGCCTGAACGCTCGGCCGCTCCCCCCCCACCACGGCAACCAAGACCGGCAGCACCGCCCCCACGGCGGCGGAGGCCGGGGCGACCGCCGCGGCACGGCCGGCCCCGAGCCCGGCAAATAGGAGCACGAGGCCGATGGCACCCGACAATCCGGCCATGGCCCCGTAGAGGTAATCAGCGCCTCCCGCCACGCCTCCGAACAAGAGGGCAACTGTGGCGATGAGCGGAAAGCTGACCAGACCGGACCAAAGCACGATCGAGGCCGCCGGGGCGCGTTTGGCTCCCTCGCCACCGAGAAAGTCGGCCACCCCGTACAGAAGTGAGCCGATGGCCCCGAGGACGACCTCCATCTAGTGCGGCACTAGTCGGAGACCTGTTCCAAGCCCTGTGATCGGAGGACGTACCGAATCGAGGCGGCAGCGTCCTCGAGGTCGGCGGGGTCGACCGATTGGGCGGCATTGGCGAAGTCGATATCGGCCGGGCCATCGGCAGGGACCACGTGGATGTGAAGGTGAGGGATCTCGAATCCGGCCACGATCAGACCGATCCGATCCGGTCGGAACACCTGCTTCTGTGCTGCGCCGATCGTCCGGGAGACATCCACCAGATGCTCGAAGAGCTCCCGGGGGCATTCGAGCCAGTGATCGACCTCGGTCCGGGGAACGACGAGGACGTGACCCCACCGGATCGGGTTGATCGACATGAATGCAACGCACTCGGGGTCCCGCCAGACGAAGGTTCCGGGAATGTCTCCCTCGATGATTCGGGTGAAGAGAGTCGTCATGTGCCCGAGCCTATCGGGCGACGTTCACCCGGCCGCGGCGAGCCGGTAGAGCCCCTTGGTGGTGGTCACGTAGATTTCCCCTGCGCCGTCGATCCCGAATCCGGTGACACTGCCTGCAGAGCCGACCTGGTCGGTCCAGTCGACATACTCGACCCGCCCGCCACCTCGATAGGCGAAGCTGCGGAGATAGCCGCCGCAGTAGTCGGAGAAGAAGTACTGACCATCCAACTGTGGGATACCGGCGCCGCGATAAACGACCCCGCCCGTGATCGAGCACGTGCCGGCATCACCGTGCTCGATCTCGATCACCGGCTCGACCAAACCGTCGGTGTCACAGCCGTTGGGGTCCATGTAACAGTGCATGCCCTCGGTGATGGGCCAGCCGAAGTTGAGGCCCGGCTCGAGCCCCACCACCGACACTTCCTCGTACTTGTTCTGGCCCACGTCGGCGATGTAAAGCTGTCCTTCGTCGATCCAAAATCGCCACGGGTTCCTCAGGCCCTTCGCAAAGCGCATGGGATCGGTGGCACCGTCCGGGTCCAGTGCCACCAGGCCACCGAGGAAGGTGTCGTCCGATTGCCCATTGCCAAAGCGGTCACCGGCGCCCCCACCGTCCCCCAGGCCGAGGAGAAGACGGCCGTCCGGCATGAAGAGCAGCATCCCCCCGTTGTGGTTGGCGGCCGGTTGAGAAGCGCGAAACAGGACGTTCTCGCTGCCCGGGTCGGCCTTGGTCGGATCAATCATCTCGAATTCGGAGACGACGGTGTTCCCGGAGCGGTCCGAGTAGTGGAGGAACAGCCTCGTCGCGTCGGTCGGGTGGAGGGCGATGGACAACAGGCCTTGCTCCCCACTGTCCCTGACCTCGGACGATATGTCCAACACGGGGTCCGAAGAGACACTTGCTCCGTCGAACAGCCAGACACGGCCATCTTTCGTGATCAGATAGGAAAAGTCGTCTCCGGAGCGGGCAGTCATCTGCACGGGGAACGAAGGTCCGGCCAGATCCTGGTATCGCAGTACGGTCGCGCCGATGGAGATCGTGCTGGATGTCGTCGCGCCGGAAGTGCCCGTGCTCGAAGAAGCCGTGCCGTCGGATCCGGTCGTTGTCGACGTCGGCGCGATGGTCGGGCTTACTGCGGTCGCGGGCACGGTCGTAGTGGAGGCCGAGGTGGCGCATGCGGTGAGCATCAGGGCGGTCAACAGGGTGAGGCGACGCATCCTCTCGAACCATATGCCTAGGTTCGCCCAATCGTGACCAATGTCATCAAGAACGATCCGCGGACCATTTTCGGATGGGCCATGTACGACTGGGCCAACTCGGCCTACATCACGACCTTTGGCGCCATCGTCGCCGCTTTCTTCACCGGAGTCATCGTCCCCGACGGCGGATATCACGGTTTGTCGGGTGAGACGCTTTGGTCATTGGTCGTCTCGATCGGGGCCTTCATCCTTTTCCTCGCCATGCCGGTCTTGGGGGCCGTGGCGGACTACGCATCGGCCAAGAAGCGACTGCTGACCGTTTTCGCGGTGCTGGGGGCGGGGACCACGGTATTTCTTCCGCTGGTCCCCGACGGCGCGGTGATCGTCTTTCTCGCCGTCGTGCTGGTCACCCAGATCGGGTTCGTCGCGGGCAACGTCTTCTACGACGGCTATCTGCCACTCATAGCGACCGACGACACCGTCGACCGCGTGTCCTCCAAGGGCTACGCATTCGGCTACATCGGGGGCGGAATCTATGTATTGCTGGCCCTGGTCGTGATCTTGCTGAGTGGCGACGGAGGAATCACCGGCCTCAGTGAGGATGCGGCGGCCCGAGTCGGCATCGCCGGAGCCGGCATTTGGTGGCTGGCGTTCGGTGCGTTCTCCCTCCGACGTCTGCCGCCAGACGGTGTGTCGCTCCTGCCGACCGACAACGACGACCCTGGCTGGGCCGGCTATGCCCGGATCGGTTTCCGCCGCACGATCGTCACAGGGCGCAAGTTGCTCGGCTTCAAGCAGATCCTGCTCTTCGTGGTCGCCTTCTTCTTCTACAACGATGCGATCAACACGGTGATCGTGGTGACCGGGGCCTATGCCGAGGAGACTCTCGGGCTCAGCACGACCGAGATAATCATCACTTTCCTGATCGTCCAGTTCGTGGCCTTCGGCGGGGCGCTTCTGTTCGGGGTCGTGGCGGACCGAATCGGCACCAAGCCGGCAATCGTCGTGACGCTCGTGATTTGGATAGGTGTCGCCATCGCGGGCTATTTCCTCCCCGCCGGAGAGGCTTTCCCCCTGTATGCCCTCGGTGTCGTCGTGGGTTTGGTGCTCGGCGGCGCTCAGGCCCTGTCACGCAGCCTCTATGCCTCGATGATCCCCGAAGAGGCGTCGGCGGAGTTCTTCGGCTTCTTCACGGTCTTCTCCAAGTTCTCAGCGATCTGGGGCCCCCTGGTCTTCGCCGTCGTTAGTGGGAGCACCGGCTCGGGGCGTCCCGCGATCCTCTCGGTCATCGGGTTCCTGGTCATTGGGATGGTGCTGCTCTTCCGCGTCGATGTCGAGGAAGGACGGGCATCACGCAAGGACTGGACCTTCGTCAACCCTTAGAGTCCGCGGATGGTTGTGGATCCGCAGCGATGGGGACGCCGTGGTCTCCGAGCGACGTCTCCGTTCTCCGACGCCGAGCTGGCAGCGAGAGTCGGGGCCGTCAAGGCCGAGATGGACGAGAGGGGACTCGAGGCCCTCCTCGTCAACAGCCCGGAGAACATCTATTACTTGATCGGTCTGAGTCATCAGGGGTACTTCGCGTTCACGATGCTGTTATTGCCACGTGACGGCGAGCCGGCTCTCATTGCCCGAAAGATGGAGCGGCACACCATCAGCCAGCAGGTCCCCCAAGTGCGTCATGTCGGGTACGAGGATCATGAGGAAGCCGGCCCATTCTCTGCTTTGGCGATCCGGCACCTCGGTTTGGCGGGCTCCCGCATCGGGCTCGATCGATCGAGCATGTTTCTCCCCGCCGACGTCTGGATGCACATGGAACGGGATCTACCCGGAGTCGATTGGGTCGACACGGGGAGCACCGAGGAATCCGACGACCGATTCCGGACCGGCCTGGTCGATCAGATCCGTCTCGTCAAATCGCCGGCCGAGTTGGAGCAGATGAGGAGAGCAGCGGCCATCTCCGACCTGGCGGCCCTTGCAGGGCTGGAAGCAGCCGGTCCGGGAGTCAGCCAGAAGGAGGTCGCGGCGGAGGTCTATCGGGCCATGATCCTGGGGGGTGGGGAGTACCCCGGGTTTGCGCCCTTCATCAGAACCACCTCGACATTGAGGGAGGAGCACTCGACCTGGCAGGATCGTGCCCTTCAACGAGGGGAGAAGCTCTTCTTGGAATTGTCCGGATCGAGTGCTCGATATCACGCCCCGTTGGGGCGGATGGCCTTCGTGGGGGAGGTCACGCCAGGAGCCGAAGTGGTCCGTCGCCTGGCCATCCGCGCCCTCGATGCGGTGGTGGGAGCGCTACGTCCAGGTGTGGAGACCCGGCATGTCTATGAGGCATGGCAAGACGTGGTGGACGAGGGCCTCGGGCATTCCCGTCTTCGCCGTCATCATTGCGGATACTCGGTCGGCATCGGCTTTCCACCCAGTTGGGTGGGAAGCTCGACCGTCCTTGGGATTCGGAAGGATGGCCGCGCGCGGGTCGAAGCCGGAATGGCCTTTCACATCCTTTCCTGGATCACCGACGAGGACATGGGCGACTATCTGGTCTCGGACACCGCAGTCGTCGAGCAAGATGGCGCTCACCTGATCACCACGACACCGAGGCCGATCGAAGTCGGCTAGCGGGACCCGGATACGTGCCTGTCGAGGCAGTGGAGAGGGTGGATCTTCATGGCTGGCGGCTCACTCCTCGCATAGCCTTCCGATCAAAACGTCCATCATCTCCAGGCATGTCTCGAGCTGCTCCAGGCTGAGGTGCTCGTTCGGTCGGTGGGCCACACCGATCTCACCCGGGCCACAGACGACCGCCGGGATCCCGCCCATCTGATAGAGCCCGGCCTCGGTCCCGAATGCGGCGACTCCGGTTTCGGTTGCGCCCAGCAACGATGTCGTCAGGTCGACCGCCGGAGATGCGACATCTTCCAGGCCGTCGACGGCACCCTCGGTCACCGTATGTATGGCGGCCTGTGGAGACACGGCCTGCATCTTGGCGGTCAACTCGGCTTCGAATCCTGCAATGTCATCGAGAACCATTCGAGCGTCCTCGTTGCGCACGGGCCGCATCTCCCACTCGATGACACACTCCCCGGCGACCACATTCCGCGCCGTGCCCCCATGCATCCGCCCTACGCTGATGGTGGTGTGCGGCGGGTCGTATGGGCTTCCCGGGGGTGGGCTCAATCGGAGAGTCTCTGCCAATTCCATCAGACGCGACACGTATCTCGCCCCGAATTGAACGGCATTCACCGCCCTACCCGGCGCTGATCCATGGCCCTCGAGCCCGGTGATCGTGGTGGTGTACTCGTAACAGCCTTTGTGACTGGTAACGACACGCATGCCGGTCGGCTCGCCCACGATTGCCACCCCGGGCATCGGAAGGTTGCGCACCATGTCGTCGATCAGGAGGGGGGCCCCCTTGCACCCGACCTCCTCGTCGAACGTCACCGCAATGTGCACCGGGCGACGTAAGGGCTCGGCTGCGTAGACGGGAGCCATGGCCAGGGCGCAGGCGATGAAGCCTTTCATATCGGCGGTGCCTCGGCCATAGATCTTCTGGTCGCGGCGCATGGCCAGGAACGGCGATCCGGTCCAGTCCGGCTCTTCCGCCGGGACCACGTCGGAATGACCGGAGAGGACCACACCACCTCCCGTCGCCGGGCCGATGGTGGCCAGGAGGTTCGCCTTGAGCCCGGTGTCGTCGTACGTCACCCGGAGATCGGCGCCGAGTGGCTCCAGGACAGCCGCTGTGTACTCGATCAGCGGCAGGTTGGACTCGGAGGTGACCGTGGGAAATCCGACCAGGTCGCCCAGGATCATCATGGCCGCGTCACGTTGGCTGCTCATTGCCCACCAAGCATCGCGCCGAGCGAGCCGTCACGACTTCGGGCAAGCTCACAGAGTCGACCGGCCGCCACCACACCACCGCTCGCCACCAGGGCCACTCGGTGACCGAAGTTTTCTCTCGCGCGGTAGAGCAGAGCAGAGATGGGTGTTGCACCCGCCCCTTCGAGCACGAGACCCTCCTCGACCAGTGCCTCGGTCATACCCATCGCGATCTCATCCTCCGAGACGAGAAGCAGGTCGTCTACCAGCTCCCGAACCATGTCGAACGTGTGAGTGTTGTCCAGCGTGATGCCACCCTGGAGGCTGTCGGCGAGACTCTCGTGTTCCGGGACGATCGTGGGTTTGCCACGAGCCAGGCTCTCATACATGGCTGCGCCGTGCTCCATCGACACGCCAACCACCCGGACCTGGCTGGCCAGTTTCTTGATCACCAGAGCGATGCCCGCGATCAGGGCACCACCCGACACCGGGACGACGACCGTCTCCATCTCGGGCCAGTCCTCGAGCAGCTCGAGGGCGATCGTCCCGTGACCGGCGGTGACCATCGGGTCATTGATCGGGTCGATCAGTGCTGCTCCCTCTTGGGCCAGACTCATGGCAAGCTCCCGGGCCTCGTCCTGCGTGTCGCCGACCAGACGCAAGTCGGCACCCATCGCCCTAAGGGATCGCTGCTTGTCGTCGGTGGTGTTGTGCGACATACAGACGATGGCCGACATCTCGAGAAGAGAGGCGACGTAAGCCACGGCACGGCCATGATTGCCGGTGGAGTAGGTCACGACCCGAGTCGCACCGAGATCCTCCCTCTTGGCGATGATGGCATTGGCCGCCCCCCTCACCTTGAACGACCGGGTGTCCTGGACGCTCTCCAGCTTCAGCCGAATCTCTGAATCGTTGCTGTGTGACAAAGCGAATGACGGAACAAGGGGTGTGTGGTGGGCAATGGCGCGAATTCGCCTCCGCGCACTCTCGACATCCTCGAGGACCGGGCCGGGAAGAGACATCAGGGCTTCACGAACAGACGCCGTGGGAAGTCGGCGAGTGTGACGGCAGGTCCCTCCTCCTGGATGACGATGCTTTCCGTGATCTCCATCCCCCAATCCTCCATCCACAGTCCCGGCATGAAATGGAAAGTCATCCCCGGCTCGAGCAGGCTGTGATCGCTGGGCCGAAAGCTGATCGTCCTCTCACCCCAATCCGGGGGGTAGCTGAGCCCGATGGGATAGCCACACCTACCCTCTCGCTCGATTCCAGCGCGCTCGAGCGAGGCCTGCAGCGCATTGGCCACGTCACTCGCCCGGTTACCGGGTCTCGCAGCTTCGAGACCCGCCTCCAGACCTTCCACCAGGGCCTTCTCCGCATTGACCATCCGATCCGGTGGATCGCCGAAGAACAGGGTCCGGCACAGAGGCACGTGATAGCGGCGAACGCAACCCGCCACCTCGAAGAACGTTCCTTCGCCCCGACGGAGGGGCCGGTCATCCCAGGTGAGATGGGGAGCCGAGGCGTCGACACCGGTGGGTAGGAGCGGGACGATGGCCGGGTAGTCGCCACCGTGCTCGGGTGTGCCAGAGATAGCAGTCTGGTAGATCTCGGCCACCAAGTCGTTCTTGCGCATCCCCGGTTCAGCCACCTCGAGGATGCGGTGATGGATCCGCTCCACGATTCGCGCTGCCGCCGTCATGTACTCCAGCTCACGCTCCGACTTGACACCGCGCTGCCAGTTGACCAGCCCGGTGGCGTCATGGAAAGACGATTCGGGCATGCCTTCGGTGAGATGAGCATGTGCCGCCGCGGTGTAGTAGTAGTTGTCCATCTCGACCCCGATCCGACCTTTCACCCCGAGCTCGCTCAAGGTTTCGGCCAGGTGCGAATGCGGATGGTGGTCGGTCGACTGGACCAGGTGGTCCGGGTAGCCGACGATGGACGACTCGTCCATGTAGACCGTGCGTCTGGCGCCATTGCCGTCCTGGACACGCCCCCACCAGATCGGATCGTCATGATGGGTGATGATCACCGCCTGATGGGTGTAGAACGACCATCCGTCGTAACCGGTGAGCCATGCCATGTTCGACGGGTCGGCGCACACCAGGGCATCGAGGCCCTGGGCTTCCATGGCCGAACGCACCTTGGTCAGCCGTGCCCCGTATTCCTCCAGTGTGAAGGGCAATGAAGAATTGGACATGTCGGTCGGTCTCCGCTCTGTTCTCGGGAATCGGCCCCCTACCGTGTGAGTCTGAACTCTGGTGCCATGACCACGACGTTCGCGCCTCCGATCAGCCTGAACGCCTAGTGATTCAAGACGGCACGGAGGAAGGCCCTGGTCCTCTCATGCGCCGGCTCCTTGAAGATCTGAGATGGGGGCCCCTGCTCCAATATCTGGCCATGGTCGAACATCAATACCCGGTCGGCCATCTCGCTGGCAAAGCCCATCTCGTGGGTGACCAGCATCATCGTCATCTCGCCACTCGCCGCAAGCTCTCGCAACACCCCGAGGACCTCGCCCACCAACTCGGGGTCGAGCGCAGACGTCACCTCGTCGAAAAGCATGACTTTCGGCTCCATGGCCAGCGAACGGGCGATGGCGACGCGCTGCTTCTGGCCCCCCGACAACTCGGAGGGCCGATGATCGAGCTTGTCACCCATCCCGACCTGGTCGAGGAGACGCCGGGCGTTGACATCCGCCTCCTCCTCGCTCAGGCCCTTGACCTTCATCGGCGCCAGCATGACGTTCTGGCGAGCAGTCATATGCGGGAACAAGTTGAAGTGCTGGAAGACCATCGAGATCTCGGAGCGGACCTCTCTTATGTGCTTCTCATCGGCAGGCACCAGCTCCCCATCTCTCACTTCGTGATAGAGATGCATGTCGTCGATCTCGATGGTCCCCGCGTCGATTCGCTCCAATGTCATGATCACGCGAAGGATCGTCGTCTTGCCAGAGCCACTGGGACCGATGATCACGACCACCTCACCGGGGGCCACGTCGAGGTCGAGCTCGTTGAGCACCACGTGGTCCCCGAAGGCCTTCACCACCTTCGACATTCGGACCTCGGCGCCGGTGCGAGCCGACGCTCCGACCGGTCGCGGAGCCTGGGCACCGCTCATGATCGGCCTCGACTCGCTTGGGTCGTCCAATCTCAGGATTCATAGAACGTTCTCCTTTCCAGCGAACGAACGAAGATCGCGGCCGGGATGCTGACGATGAGGAAGAGGATTCCGGCGATGGTCATCGGCTCCACGAACCTGAAGGTCGCCGAGCCCAACGCTCGAGCAACGAACAGGACTCCCGCCACCGAGATGGCCGAACCCAGAGGCGCATCCTTGAACATCCCCACGAAGTAGTTGCCCAGCGTTGGAAGCGTTCGCGGTATGGCCTGGGGCAGGATCACGCGACGCCACTTGGTCATGCTCGCCAGGTTCAACGACGTGGACGCTTCCCACTGTCCCTTGGGGACACTGTTGATCCCGGCCCGATATGCCTCCGAGGCATAACAGCCGTAGTGGACGCCGAGACCGAGGATCAGGGCTCCGTCCGCAGGCAAAAGACGTATGGCATCGGGCAGGAACGACACCTTGGGCAATGCGTAGTACAGGAAGAAGAGCTGGATCAGGAGCGGGGTCGATCTCACGAACTCGATGAACCAGGCGAAGGGATACGAGATCCATCTTCGCTCCGCTCGCCGGCCCAGCGCAAGGAACAAGCCGAGGATCACCGCCATGACGATCCCGGCCAGTGTGGATCTGATCGTCACCAGCATCCCCTTGACCAGGTCCGGCAAGATCTCCCAGGCGAAGTTCCAATCCCACGCAGTGTTCATTCCCCACTCCCGAATCTTCGAGCCGATCTCCTCTCGGCCCACTTGAACATCTGGGCGAGGATCTGCGCCAGGACGAGGTAGATGATCAGGGTGTTGAGATAGAGGATCGGCAATGGGATCGGATCGGAGGAGATCACATTGTTGATCCTCAGCTTTTGGGTCTCAAAGGCCAGATCCGAGAGTGTTATCAACGATACGAGTGCTGTCCCCTTGAGCACTTCGATGCTCAGGTTCCCGTACGGCGGCAGGATGATGGGTATCGCCTGTGGAAGCACGACGTGGCGAAGACGCTGGCTCGCCGACATGTTCAATGCGATGGTGGCTTCTGTCTGCCCTTTGGGGACCGCCTGGATTGCCCCGCGGACGATCTCGGCGCCATAGGCCCCCATATTGAGGCCCAGCGCGAGAATCCCGGCCAGCATTGGTGGCATCGAGGGGAGGCCGAAGAGAATGGGCAGGGCAAAGAAGATCCAGAAGAGCAGAATGATGGCGGAGATGCCCCTGGCGAACTCGATGTAGACCAATGCCGCCGAGCGAACCCATCTCTTCACAGAGAGTCGGGCCACACCGAAGACGAGCGACATGATCGTCCCGAGGGCGATCGAGCCCAGCAGCACCTGAATCGTGACGACGGTGCCGCGCAGGAGATTCGAGTACTGCCTCGAATTGAGTATCAGGTCTTGTAGCAACTAGGTCATGCCTCGCCCTCGTCGGCCGGTGTGTCCCGGGGGCGAGCCCGGGTCACACCGGTCGATAGTCAGCTGCGTCGCTCGGTCATCAACCGCCCGTCAGGTCCGAGACGGTCATGTCGACGGCATCCTCGGCCACCTCACGGGAACCGAGATGCTCGGCAACTATGTCCTGAACGACTCCTTGGTCCTGGAGGTCGTTGAGCACGTTGTTGAAGGCGTCACGGAAGCCCTGGTCCATGAACCCGAAGCCACCACACCCGAGGATCGGATTTCCATCCTGGTCGAGTGCTGGGAAGCTCGGCAACGCCTCGAAGCCGTTCATCACGTCGGCATGCTGGGTGACGGTGAGAACAGTGCCGGACACGGCGTCGACCCGGCCGGCCGACAGAGCGTCGTACTGGTCTTCGATACCGGCGAATTCGACGATCTGATCGTCGGGGATCCCCGCCCAGTGGGCATAGTCCACGTTCACCGTGCCCGATGCGACCGCCAGCTTGGCGTCGGTATCAGCCACCGAGTTGTAGTTGGTCAGCCCGAACGGGTTTCCCTCGGCGACGAGCATCGACTCATTGATGCAGTAGTCAGGGTCCGAGAAGATTATCTGCTCGGCGCGGTCGGCGTTTATGTACATGCCCGCCGCGATCATGTCGAAGTTGCCGGCCTGTAGCCCAGCGATCAGTGCCCCGAACTCGACGACCTTGGCCTCCATGTTGTCGATGCCCAATTCCGAGAGCACCCGTTTGGCCACCTCAGGTGCCTCGCCGGTGATCTCACCGGTCGCCTCGTCCTCGTAGCCATATGGGATCTCGTTTGCGATCCCGACAGTGACGGTCCCGGAGTCCTGTAACTCCTTGAGAAGACCTGTGGACCCCCCGTCGGATCCTGTGTCAGCACCGGCAGTCGTAGTGGTGTCACCCCCGCTGCCACCACCGCAGGCCGCCAAAACCATGGCCAGCACGGCCACGATCGAGGCAACGCGCAGCGCCTTTGGGCGCCTGTTGATTCGCATTGTCTTCCTCCTCGTGTTCCTTGATTTGCGTCAGGCCGTTGACCGAACCCTGACATCCAGAAGCGACCGATGAGAAGGCGTGCCACGCAAAGAAGACTCCGTCGGCAGGGCGGAACAAACCATGTCCCAGTTGGCCTCGATGCCGTCGCGGATTGATCCTCCTCCAATCGCTCAGCGGATTGTAGCCAGAGTGTTTACGAACTGTCTACAGAGTGTCTACAGTTCGGGTGCCGACCGGCATGACCGCGCCAGACACAAGAGGCCCATCCGCATGACGACCCGACCCAATAAGGAGGACATCCACGGCAATCTCCGTGAGCAGATACTCCTGCTCGATCTCCCCGCCGGCGCCCGTCTCCGCGAGGAGAGGCTTGCCGAGCACTTCGGGGTCAGTCGCGGCCCCATTCGCGAGGTTCTCGATCGGCTCGAGTTCGAGGGTCTCGTAGAGCAGGTGCCTGGAGCCGGGGCCCGCGTGTCCCATCTGGACACGAAGGCGTTACGTGACGTCTGGGCCGTGCGCCTTCGCTTGGCCGAGTTGGTCGGTGATTTCGCCCATCTGCCCGCCAAGTCAGCCGTGATCGAGAAAGTGGAGAGGGTGCGCCTGGAGTTGGAACAAGTGCGAGCGAGTCGAGACATGCGCGCTCTCGGCGCCCTCTACAACCGATATCACGAGGCGATGCTCGACGTCGTCGACAACGCTGCCCTGGCTCGGATCCAGGACCTGCTGTATGTGCAGACGGCGCGCGTGTGGATGCAATTCCTGCCCGAGATGGACCTCGACAAGGAAATCGCAGTCATGGAGGAAGAAGTGGTCCAGACACTCGATGCGCTGCGTGGTGACTCGGGTGAGCGCCTGGCCGAGATCCGTGTCGACCACATGAACCGATTGCTCGGCCGTTTCAACCAGCGGATGACCACGTTCCCCAAGCTTCCGGCATGAGCCGGGGCATCGATCGAGGAGATAGTTGATGGGCGAAAGGCACGACTCTCCGGGGACGATCGCAGTCTGGGGTGGGGAGGACCGCTACCTGGTCGACCGGGCAACACAGGTCCCCGTGGTGCACAGCGTCTCGTACGGCTACGACGACCTCGACGAGTGGATCGATGTTGCGCTGGGACGGGCCGAGGGCCACATATACGGGCGCAACACCAACCCGACGGTGGATGCGTTCGAGGAAAAGGTGCGCCTGCTCGAGTCCGGGGAGGCCGTCACGTCCGCATCGACCGGGATGGCGGCTATCTCAAACACGATCTACGCGTTGCTTCGACCGGGCCGACGGGTGGTGAGTGTGAAGGACACCTACGGTGGAACCAGCAAGATCTTCACCCACTTTCTCCCTGAATACGGGGTGGAAACCGTTCTCTGTGACACGACCGACTTCGAGGCGATCGAGGGCGCCATCGTCGACGGCTGCGACCTCTTGTACCTGGAAACACCGACCAACCCGACACTGAAGGTCCTGGACCTGGAGCGACTCATCGAAGCCGGCCACCGGGAAGGTGCACCCGTTGTCGTCGACAACACGTTTGCCACGCCTATCAATCAGAACCCACTCGCTCTCGGGGCCGATCTGGTCGTCCACAGCGCGACCAAGTTCTTGGGTGGTCACGCCGATGCGCTGGGTGGGGTGGTGGTGGGGTCATCCGACCTGATCACCAAGATCTTCCACTACCGCGAGATCAATGGGGCCACGCTGCATCCGATGGCCGCCTATCTCCTGTTGAGGGGCATGAAGACGCTCCACCTCAGGATCGCCCGCCAGAACGAGAGCGCCCAGGCGATTGCCGAGTACCTCGAGGGCCATCCGAAAGTGGCAAAGGTAAACTACCCGGGTCTGCCCTCCCATCCCCAGCATGACGTGGCGAGACGTCAGATGCGCGGGTTTGGCGGCATGCTCAGCTTCAGCCTCGGCGAGGACCTCCAAGAGGTGCGGAAGTTCCTGCCTCGTCTTCGATTGGCCCATGCGGCCGCCAACCTCGGGTCGGTCGAGACGATCATCGGCCCGCCGGCCACCACAAGCCACGTCGAAGTCCCACGAGAGGAGCGGGCTGCGCTGGGGATCCCGGAGGGGTTGATCCGCTATTCAACCGGCATCGAGGAGGTCACCGACCTTCTCGACGATCTCGATCAGGCCTTGGCGGGGATCTGATTGGCCCACGGGCAGAGGGTCGCCATCGCCGGCTTCGGCAATGTGGGACAGGCCGTGACGAGACTCATTGCCGAGGGGCATCCGTCGACTGAGGGGATCGTCGTCGTCGCGGTCAGTGACCCTCGCTTCGGCACCGTCGTGTCACCGGATCACCTAGACCCCGAAACCCTCCTCAGGGCCGCAGACGGTGATGGGTTCGCAGAGCTTCCCGGGTATATGGCGGATGCCGACGTCCTCGATGCGATCGCCGCGGTCGATGCAGACACGCTGATAGAGCTGACCTTCACCGATCTGGTGACCGGCGAGCCGGCGACCACGCACATAAGGACCGCCCTCGAGACCGGCTTGAACGTGTCGACGACCAACAAAGGCCCCATCGCTCTTCATCTCGACGATCTGGAGAGGACGGCGGAGGCCAATGACGTGATCCTGGCATTCGAGGGAACGGTGATGAGCGGCTCGCCGACGGTTCTCCTCACCAGCGAGTCGATACGAGGAGCCGGGTTCCGGTCGGCCATGGGCATCCTGAACGGCACAACCAATCACATCATCAGCGAGATGGGGGCCGGCTCCACCTTCGAGCAGGCCCTGGCAGACGCCCAAGAGCGCGGATACGCCGAAGCGGATCCCACTGGTGACATCGAAGGGATCGATGCCGCAGGCAAACTGGTGATCCTCGCGAGGATCCTGACCGACGAGGTCATTCCCCTCGATCAGGTCAGGCGCACGTCGCTGCGATCTCTCACGAGCGAGGATGTCGCCGCGGCGCAATCGACAGGGCGCAGATGGAAGTACCTCGCCTCGCTGACGTCCGCCGGGAGCCGATGGGAGGCGAAGGTGGAGCCCCGGCTCATCGATCAAACGCATCCTCTCGCCTCGGTCAACGGGCCGACCAACGCCATCACCTACGAGACCGAGTTGTTGGGCGCGGTGACCCTGGTCGGGCCGGGGGCAGGGCGGGCGGAGACCGCCTACGCAGTCCTCAACGATCTCGATCAGATCTCCAAGGGAAGACGCCGATGAGACGAATGCTGCTCAACGGCGAATGGGTGGAGAGAGAGCGTTCCACGGGAGTCGTCGATCCCGAGAACGGCGTCGAGATCGATCGTGTGCCCGAGGCCGGCATCGAGGACGTCGAGTGGGCCGTCCGAGGCTCCGGTGAGGCCATCGAGAGCCCGCTCCCGGGTCATGAGCGAGCGAGAATCCTCAACGAGGCAGCCGACCGTGTTCGGGACTCGCTGGAGGAAGCCGCACGTCTCATCGCCACCGAGGGAATCAAGACGATCAAAGAGGCCCGAGCTGAGGCGTCCCGAACAGTGACCACCCTCCGTCTCTCGGCTGAAGAGGCGAAGAGGATCTCGGGCCGCACGCTCAACCTGGATCAGTATCCGTCCGGAGTGAACCGATTCGGCTTCACGGTCCGCCAGCCACTCGGAATAGTCGGCGCCATCACCCCTTTCAACGACCCTCTCAACCTGGTGGCCCACAAGATCGGTCCCGCGATCGCTTCCGGCAACGCCGTGATTCTCAAACCAGACAGCAATACACCCCTGAGCGGGCTCTTTCTGTCCGAGACGCTGATGGCTGCGGGTCTGCCCCCTGGCTGGCTCCAGGTTCTCACTGGGCCCGGCGCAACGATCGGTGATGCGATCGTGACTCACCCGGCCGTCAAGATGGTGAGCTTCACGGGCGGGGTGAGGGCCGGACGGGAGATCATGTCACGAGCCGGGTTGAAGCGAGTCCAAATGGAGCTCGGGGCCAACAACGCCGTCATCGTCGATCACGACGCCGACCTCGAACTGGCAACCGAGCGCATCGGCTCCGGCGCATTCTGGGCCGCCGGGCAGAACTGCCTCCATGTGCAGCGGGTCTACGCCCACGCTCACATCCATGACGACCTCCTGGCCGGTCTGGCCAAATATGCCGAATCTCTGGACCTCGGGCCAAAGCTGAGTGAGGACAGCGACATGGGCCCTCTGATCGACGACGGCGCTCTTCGACGCGTCGGCGCCATCGTGGACGAAGCCGTCGAATCCGGTGCGGAGTTGGTGACCGGAGGCGAAGCACACGGACCGGTGTTCGGGCCGACACTGCTGACGGGGGCGCCTCCTGGAAGTCGAGCCACGGTGGAGGAGATCTACGGCCCGGTGACATTGGTCGCTCCATTCGAGGACCTCGAACAGGCCGTCGAGTGGGCCAATGACACCGAATACGGGCTCCAAAGCGCAATCTTCACAAATAGCCTCGACACCGCACTGACCGCCGCCGCTCGTCTGAGAACAGGTGGTGTCATGATCAACGAGTCGACCGACTTTCGCATCGATGCCATGCCGTTCGGTGGCCTCGGCGCAAGCGGGCTCGGCCGTGAGGGTGTCTCAGATGCCGTCCAAGCGATGACCGACCCCAAGGTCATCGCATTCTCATCGGTCGAGGTCCCGGGACTCGGCTGATGGGCGAGATCCGGATCCTGACCGAAACCGACCTCCGGAAGGCAGTCTCTCTCGGAGAAACCGAGCTCGAAGCCATCGAGGCGGTGTTTCCCATCATCAGCGAAGGGCGCGGGTCGATGCCGCCCATCATGCGGATCGAGGTTCCAGAGCGCAACGGTGAGATCGACGTCAAATCGGCCTACCTCCCCGGATATCCCGGCATTGCCGTGAAACTCTCCGCCGGGTTCTTCGACAACCCCGGTCTCGGCCTCCCCAGCCTCGGTGGCCTCATGGTGGTGCTGGATGCCGAGACCGGGCTGCCCCGCTGCGCCCTATTCGACAACGGGTACCTGACCGACCTCCGGACCGGGTTGGCCGGGGCGGTGGCCGCCAAACACCTGGCAGACCCGGACGCAAAAGTTGCGGCCGTCTTCGGAGCCGGTGTGCAAGCTCGCATCCAGCTCCAGTCCCTGCAATTGGTTCGCCGGCTGGAGAAGGCATTCATCTGGAGCCGACGACCCGAGCAAGCCTCGTCGTTGGCGGCTCGGCTGACCGAGAGCCTGAGGATACCGGTCGAAGCGACAGAAGATCCTCTCCGGGCGGCGGCGGCCGCCCAGATCCTGGTGACTACGACGCCTGCCACGACACCCATCGTGACCGGTGAGATGCTCCACGAAGGTCTGCACATAACTGCGATCGGCTCCGATGCCGAGACCAAGCAGGAGCTCCAGGTGGATGTGATCGATCGCGCCGATCTCTTCGTCTGTGACAGCGTGGCTCAGAGCCGTCGCCTCGGCGAGCTCCGTGCCGCCGTCGCATCGGGATTCGATCCAGCCCGGGCCGTCGAGCTCGGGCGGATCATCTCGGGCCAGAAGACGGGTCGCACCGACTCTGCAGCAATCACGGTCTGTGATTTGACCGGTACCGGCGCTCAAGACACGGCCATTGCTTCGCTGTCGATGGAGCGCTGCCAAGCGACAGGGGCCGGGATGGTCATTGAGACCTGAACCTCCCACTTCACCGGCCGACATCGGAGAGGCATGGCATCGCATTGCCCCGTACATCCGGAGGACGCCGGCGATCCCATCCCCCAGCCTGTCCCGTGCGGTCGGGTCGGAGGTCAGGCTCAAGCTGGAGACACTTCAGCCCACGGGAAGCTTCAAAGTCCGTGGGGCGGCAGCCAAGATCCTCGACCTCGATGACAGCCTGCGGCGTCGGGGGGTCGTTACTGCCTCCACCGGCAACCACGGCAAGGCAGTCGCCTACATCGCGAAGACGCTCGCGATACCCGTCACCGTGTGTGTCTCCAGCCAGGTCCCGCGGGGCAAGTTGGCCGCACTGGAATCCATGGGATGTCGGGTACAGGTCGCCGGGGCGTCCCAGGCCGAGGCGTTGGAAGTCGCCGCCGCCCTGGCATCGGACGCAGGGCCGACGCTGGTGCACCCCTTCGACGATCGCGTGGTGATCGCAGGCCAGGGCACGATAGGTCTCGAGGTCGCGGGGGAAGCGCCGGAGACGAGAAATGTGATCGTCCCCCTGTCCGGCGGAGGCCTGATCTCCGGAATCGGCCTGGCGGTGAAGAGCACCAGCCCCTCGACACGTGTGATCGGTGTCTCTATGAGCCGATCGGCCGCCATGAAAGCCAGCATCGATGCAGGCCATCCCGTCAGCCTCCAGGAGAAACCGAGCCTCGCCGACAGCCTTCAGGGCGACATAGGCGTCGACAATCGTTACACGTTTCGCATGGTCCAGACCCTCGTCGATGAGATCGCCCTGGTCGAAGAGGAGGAGATCTGGAAGGCGATGCTGTGGGCCTATCGGACCCATGGGCTCGTGCTCGAAGGCGGCGGGGCGGTCGGCATCGCCGCTTTGCTCGCACACAGGATCGAGCCGGCCAGTCCGACGACGGTCATCTGCTCGGGCCGTAACCTCGAGGCGAGTCACCTCGAAGCGTTGGGACGGGAGATGGAGAGCCCTCCGTCTGGGCCTCGTGCGGATTGTCAGTTGTCTTAGAGTCAGACAATGTCCGCTGACGATGACGCCACATTCGAGGCCGAATTCGGCGACGACGGCTCGTCGGAGCCGCCCGGCGGGAGCCCACCTGAGCATCCGCCACCCCGGGGCACGGGCGTGGCATGGGGTGCGATCTTCCTGCTCCTGTTTGTCGCAGCGCTGGTTGTCTTCGCCGTCCAGAACACCCGCAACGTCGGTGTCGAGTTTCTCTGGTTCTCCGGTGTGTTCTCACTGGCCCTGGTGATCTTGGTGACGGTCGGCGTCACCATCTTGATCACCGAGATCGCCGGGCTCGCCTATCGCCGGAGACGGCGCAAGAAGCTCCAGACCAGGCCGGGCAGAGGCGGTTCCGGCTGATCAACCCTGGTCGGACTCCCGCACCGGATCGATCCGCCACACTTCACCGCCGAGGTTGACGATGTACATCTCGCCGTTCCGGTCGGTGCCGATGGTGGAGACGTTGCCCTTCCGCTGCAAGTCCTCCTCCCAGTCGCGTCGTTGCACGACCTGGCCATCCTCGAGCTTGAGGCTTCGAACCCACCCGATGCAGTAGTCGGCATAGAAGTACTGCCCGTCCAGCTCAGGTATCGCCGCACCCCGATAGACCGGACCGCCGACGATGGCACATCCATAGCCATTGTGGAGGTACTCGAAGATGGGCGGGGTGATACCGGTCGGGTCACAGGACTCATCCCTGAAGCAGCTGGTGCCCTCCATGGTCGACCAACCGAAGTTGCGTCCGCCGTCGTCCAGTTTGGCGAGGTCCACCTCCTCGCTGCCCTCCTGACCCACATCGGGGATTACCAGATACCCGGTCTGCGGATCGATCGTGATCCTCCAGGGGTTCCTCACCCCGTATGCCCAAATCTCCGGTCTCTCACCATTTGGCGAATCGACGAAGGGATTGTCCTGGGGAATCGAGTAGGGATCACCGTGATCGACGTCGATCCTGAGGACCGTCGCATAGAGGTTGGTCGGGTTCTGACCATTGAACTCGGGATCTCCCTCGCCACCACCGTCCCCGATGGACAGCCAGAGCATTCCATCCGGCCCGAAAACCATGGAGCCCGACTGGTGATACTGAAGATGTTGCGGTACCTCGAGGATGTCGCGGACCGAGGCCGGATCGACGCGATTCGGGTCCGACGCCATGACCTTCATCTCGACGAGACGCGAATCGGCGTCGCGGTCGGTGAAGAACACGAAGAACCGCCGATTGTGAGCGAAATCAGGGTGAAAGAGGAGGGTCAAGAGACCCTGCTCGTTGCCGGCGCTGTATGTCCAGTCGGTGATATCCAGAAATGGCTGGGGCAGGGTCACACCATGATCGACCACCAGGATCCGACCCTGCTTCTCGACCACGAAGAGACGATCGTCAACGGGTGAGCCGACGACGTCGGTGAGAGGATCGAATCCGCTGGCCACGAGGGTTGCCTCGAGACCCACCAGCGGGTCGCTCTCCATCACCGTCGGGGATTCCACCGGGGGGACGGTCACCGGTGCCGCCGATATCGACGGCCCATTCGAGAAGAGCTCGACGAGGAGGACGAGCATCCCGACTATGACGGCTACCAACCTCGACACCCGGCAACGATACGACCACCCCCGCGATAGACACACCTACCATGGGCCCACACCTTTCAAGGAGACGAACGATGGGATTCATGGACACGCTCAAGAGCATGTTCGGCAAGGCCAAGGAGCAAGGCACGGAGCTGGCGGAGAAGGCGCAACCCTACGTCGAGAAGGCAAAGGAGCAGGGGGCCGGTCTGGCGGAGAAGGCGCAACCTTATGTCGAGAAGACCAAGGACTTCGCTCAAGACGCAGGTGAGAAGATCGTCAGCACATCGAAGAGTGCCCTGGACAAGGCGGAATCGAAGCTCGAGGAATACAAGGGCCGCGCCGAGTCCTCTCAGGCCGTCGAATCCGCCGGCGCCGCAGGCGAGAAGGCGATGGATGTGGCCGGGGACCTCGAGGAGAAGGCAAGCGACGTCGCCGAAAAGGCTATGGACAAAGTCGAGGAGACATTGTCCGGCGCCGAGGAGGCCGTCACCGATGTGGCCGAGGATCTCACCGACGGGTCCTGACCCCCGAGCCATGGCCGTTGCCCACGGGCCCGGCCGGACTCTCCGGAGCAAACCATGAACAGAGCGTCACAGAGGCTCGGGAGCATCCCACCGTCGGCGACGTTGGGCATCAGCGCCCGGGCACGGGAGCTGAGGGCAGAAGGCATCGACGTCGTCTCCTTCGGCGCCGGCGAGCCGGATTTTCCGACACCCGAGCACGTCGTGGCGGCAGCAGCCCGCGCCTGTCATGACCCGGTGAACCACAAGTACACGGCGGCAGCAGGTCTGAGGCCCTTGCGCGAGGCCATCGCCGAGGACGTGGCTCGATACTCCAACGTCGAGGTCGACTGGAGCGAGGTGATGGTCACCAATGGCGCCAAGCAAGCCGTCTTCCAGGGCTTTGCCGCCCTTCTGGATCCCGGTGACGAGGTGCTGCTCCCCTCTCCCCACTGGGTCACATACCCGGCGGGGATCGACCTCGCCGGCGGAGTGACCGTGGCCGTGCCCACTTCCGCCGAGGAGGGATTCAAGGTGTCGGTCGACACCCTCGAGGCCGCGCGCACCGAGCGCACCAAGCTCCTTGTGTTCGTCTCGCCTTCCAACCCGACCGGAGCCGTATACACCGCCGAGGAGGCTCGGAGCATCGGCGAATGGGCCGTCGCAAACGATGTCTGGGTCATGGCGGACGAGATCTATCAAAGGTTGACGTACTTCACCGACGTTGCCCCGTCCATCGCAGGGGTCACTCCTCGGTTCGAGAACTGGCTCCTGATCAATGGTGTGGCCAAGACCTACTCGATGACGGGTTGGCGAGTCGGGTGGATGGTCGGGCCCGCCGACATAATCGCGGCGGCCAACAGCCACCAGTCCCACGCGACGGGCAACGTGAACAACGTCGCGCAAGAGGCTGCGCTGGCGGCGTTGCACGGCCCACAGGAGACCGTCGAAGAAATGCGTCAGGCCTTTGACCGACGTCGGCGTCTGATGCACTCGCTGCTGAGCGACATCCCCGGTATCTCCTGCGTCGAGCCGGAAGGGGCCTTCTACGTGTTCCCGGACGTGACCGAAGCCATGGACGACCGCTGGGAGAGCACGGCCGCCCTCGCCGACGAGATCCTGGAGAAGGCAGGAGTCGCCCTGGTGCCAGGCGAGTCGTTTGGCACACCCGGCTACCTCAGGCTGTCCTATGCGGTCGGCGAGGCCGACATCGAGCGAGGCATCCAACGCATCGCCACTCTGCTCGCCGGCTGACGGCAACGGTCTGAGCCGGGTTTACACTCGCCACAGATGGAAGGCACCAGCGCGCGAGCCATGATGCTCGTCGAGCCAAAGCATTTCTCTCTCACTAATCTCAACGCCCAGCCCGATTTGCCCGGTGGGTGGCTGGCCGTCGAGGCCACCGGCATCTCCGGGGTCGATGTCCAGGTGTGGAAGGGAGATGCCAGCGACGTCGTCTATCCCCTCATCCCCGGTCACGAGGTCGTGGGCCGGATCGCCAGCACGGCCCCGAGCATCGCCTATCCGGTCGGGACCAGGGTGGTCCTCGAGCCGCGCATTCACTGTGGCGAGTGCCATCGGTGCAGGCTCGGCCTCGCCACGTGCACACGGAGACGCCCCTCCAATTCCTACGGCTTCATCCCGTCGGTCGAGCCACCCGGGCTGTGGGGAGGCCTCGCCGAGTACATGTACATAGACCCGGCCGCCAGGGTCCATGCCCTCACCGACGACGTCCCGGCTGAGGTCGGGACGTTCGTGCACCCGCTTGCGGCCGGTCATACGTGGGCCGTGGAGCTCCCGTTGCTGCAACAAGGCGAGAACGTCCTGATCCTGGGGCCAGGGCCGCGTGGTCTGGCATGTCTGATCGCGGCAAAGGCTGCCGGCGCCGGATGGGTCGGCGTCACCGGGTTGTCCCACGATCGGGATCGTCTCGACCTGGCCGGCCGTCTGGGCGCCGACCTCACCATCGACTCCGAGGTAGAGGACGTGGGAGGCGCCATTGCCGGGGCGATAGGGCGACGACCGGACATCGTCGTCGACGTGACTTCGGACGACCCTGAGGCCCTGTTCACCGCCCTGGACCTGGTCCGCAGTGGTGGAAGGGTGATCCTGGCCTCGACCAAGGGCAATCGCGCCTTTCACTTCATCAGCGACGTCCTGGTGGCAAAGCAGCTGACCGTCCGGGGAGCCATGGGCGCAACGACGGTGGGCTATCAGTGGGCAACCCGTCAGATCGAGACCGATCCAAGGATCGACGACCTGGTCTCACACCAGTTCCCGCTGTCGGAGGCCTCCAGGGCGCTCCAGGCCGCGGCCGGCCTACTCGGTCGCGAAGAGCTGATCTCGGTGGCCGTCACGTTCTAGCCCGGAGGCAAGAGCCAAAGCCAGATCAGTAGAGGCCGTCGCGCTCCCCCTGGTTGAGGTGGTGCTCTACGGCGTAGGGGATCGGCAGATCATCCACCTGATGAGGGCCTCGGACCAGTCTTCGGCCGATCTCGGCAAACCAGGTGTCGTTGGCGAACGCCCATGGCCAAGCCCGGATCCCGACTCGGGCCCCGATGATCCCTCCCACCATGGCGCCGAGATGGCTGCCTCCGACACGGGCGGCGTTCTCGACTGGGATGTGCGATCGCGTGACCGGTGGCGCCGAGAGCAGGACCCCGACCTTCACCAGGTCCCAGGGCGTGGGGGAAATGGGGCCGGCCACCATCTGCACCGCCTCTTCCGCCTGGCTCACGCCGACCATGGGGAGAAGCGCCTCGAGCTCGGGGATGACATCGGGCCAGCCACCCGACCTCGCCCGGGCCGTATCGGACGAAGCTGTCGCCGCAACCGTCTCGATCACGCCGGCCACCATGTCTCGCCCCGATTGCCCAAAGCACGATGCTGCCACAGATGCCGACGCGACCACGCGGGACAAGATGGAAATCGGGCCCTCTCCGAACATCTCCCCCATCGACATGGCCGCCTCCCACAACTGATCGGGATCCTTCCTGAATGCCACACCCAGGGGGATTGCTCCGGCGGCGGCGTCGAGAGGGCCCGGCCTGGCCGCTTCTATGCCGGCGCGACCCTCGAGCCACGATCTGAAACCAGGGCTCTCCGCCCGATAGACCGGTTCCTCGTCGGCTGCACCGTCCAGCTCGCGGATCGAACTCTCCAGAGGGGCCGCCTCCAGGCTGCCGTGCTCGATGAGGTGATACGCAACGACGGTGGCTTGCTGTGTGATGGCCGAATAGCCCAGTTCCCAGAAACCCCCGGCGGTGTCGCCGGCGGCAAGGCCGATCATCGCCCCGTCTCCCTCCCCGGCCACGAGGGAGAATCTGGCGTCGGTGTCGCTCACGGAACTTGAGGCTACAGCTGTAGTCTCGAAGCTCAATGCACCGAATCGTGGTGATCGCCAACCCGTCGGCCTCCCAGTTCACGGGTGGCGCCCATCGGGACATCATGTCGCTCCTGGGCAAAAGGGCGGAGGTAGAGGCGATCTGGCCCGGCACCCCCTCAGATGCCGAAGCCCGCTCTGCCCGGGCGGCAGGGGCCGGCGCCGAGATCGTCATCGCCATGGGTGGGGACGGCATCGTCCATCACGTGGCGCAGGGCCTGATCGGGACCGACGCCGCACTTGGGATAATCCCGGCCGGCACCACCAACGTGGTCGCTCGTCTGCTGGGGATACCTTCCAAGCCCCTAAAGGCGGCGCGTGTGGCCCTGGAGGGGTCCATCCAGTCAGTCGGGACGGTCGAGATGACGCTGAGCCGAGGTTCGGTGGAGACAACCCATCACGCCGTGTTCGCTTGCGGGATAGGCCTCGACGCCTCGGTGGTCGTCGAGGCCGACAAGGATCCGTACAAGAAATACAGATTCGGCTCCATCCACTACGCGACGACGGCGTTGAAGGTCGGGCTACGCGATTTCCCGAGGAGGAAACCGAATGTGACGATCACCATCGGCTCGGAGCACGAGCTGGTGACGGCCGCGCAAGTCCAGTTCAGGGAGATCTACACGTATTTCGGCGCCATCCCCGTGCGACTCGACCCACATCCGCCCGACCCGATGACCCTGTTGACACTGGGCCGGCTACATCGCCGCCGTGTCCCGCGAATCCTCCTGACCCTCCTCCGGCAAGGGAGTCTCGACTCGATTCCCGAGATGCACACCTACCTGAGCGTCGAAAGGTTCGACTTCGAAGCCGCTGAGACGATTGCAGCCCAGGCTGATGGCGAGCCCTTGGGCCTCGTGGACGGTGGGACCATCAGATGGTCACCCGACTCGTTGCGCGTGATCGCGCCTCAATCGCCGTGATACAACGTGATATGTGGGTATGGGATCTCGATACCCTCTTGATCGAAGCGCTTCTTGATCCGCCTCAGCGCCTCTCGCCGGACCGACCAGCGCTCCTCTGCGGTTGTGGTCATACGGGCCCGGAGCACTACCGCTGAATCCGCCAGTTCCTGGACCCCGAGCATCTCCGGCTCGGCGGTGATCCGCGCCGACCATTCGGGTTCGGCATGGAGGGCCTTCAACTCGTCGAGCATGACCTCCATCGCTCGATCCAGATCAGACCGGTAGGCGATCCCCACGTCCACGACCGGCTGAGCGAAGAGGTTGGTGAGGTTCGTTGCCACGGTGATTTGGCCATTCGGGATGAAGTGGACGTTCCCCTCCAGGTCACGGAGGACGGTCACCCGGAATTGGATGTCCTCGACGGTGCCGCTGGTTCCGGCGATGGTCACCACGTCGCCGATCTGGTATTGGTCCTCTGCCAGGATGAAGAACCCCGCCAGGAGATCCTTGACCACGTCCTGCGCCCCGAAGCCGATTGCGGCCCCGACCACAGTTCCAACGGCGAGAAACGGAGCAAGGCTGAGACCCCATACCGAGAACACCATGAGAATGGCGAACACGATGATGATGACGGCAATGACCCGTCGCACCATGATCCAGAGAGTCGCAGCCCGTGCGGCCGCATCAGGATTACGCTCTCCGACTCGCCGGACGAATCTCGACCCGATGCCCGTCGAGGTCAAATAGAGCAGAACACTCAGACCCACTGTCACACCGGCGGCTATCCACTTGCCTAGATCAGTTTCCATCGGTGGTCGAGGCTAGTTTTGCCAGCCTTCGCTCCAAATCGGCAGCCGCAAGCCCGAAGTCGGCCACGCTCGCACGAGCCCTAGCCCTCTTGGTCAATAGGTCGCGAACCTCGGAGCCGATCACCGCGTGCTCGGCTGAGAATCGACCCTGGATGGGCGGGTCGGCACCGGACGGTGAGCCCATCGCCCGAAGCAGCCGCTCCTCGGCATGCGAGGCGACCTCGATCAATGCCCGGCCGATCTCACCCCCCACCTGCCCGGCGAGACTCTCGATGTCGTCGGCCACCGCTTGGGCCGCGGCGCCCACGTCCCCGTCCTCGATCGCAGCCACCGCTCGCTCCAGCCCGCTTTGCCAGGCATCGCCCAGATCGGTCGAACCGGGACCGATGGAGTCATCGAGGGTCGCCGCCGCTCGGACCAGGTCGCCAATGATCTTCGACTGGGCAGCCGTGAGCTCGCCGCACATCGGCTCAATCGCCGCGAGCAGATCGTCGATGCCGATCGGGGGCCCTGCCGGCGGTGACGCCGCCGTCGACACGACGTGGGGCGATCGGATGCCGTCCTCTTCCAACGCCAAGACGAGGTCATCGATCACCATCCCGAGGTCGGCGTGGTCCAAGCGGTCCACCTGATTGAGGGCAAAGACGAATTGGGCGCCCCGATCGGCGGCGGATGCAACCAGGTCGTGAACACCCGCATCACGGTATTTCTCTGGATCGATAACCCAGATCACACCGTCCAGAAGTGGCATCAGTGATCGCACTTGCAAACGGTGGCCGGGCTCGACGCTGTCGGTGTCGGGGAGGTCGATCAGACAGAGCCAGTCCGGGCCGGAGTGATGCTTGTGATCCTCGACCCCGATCGAATCGAGCAAACCCTTCACCACATCGGTGTGAGACGCGGGCACCGCCGCCATTGGATCTCTCGTCGTCGGTCGCATTCCGCCGGTCAGCGCAATCTCTTCCGAGACCAGCGCGTTGAGGAGACTCGACTTGCCAGACCCCGTTCCCCCGGCCAACCCGATCACGACGAGGGAGTCTGGATAGGCCAAGCGATGTCGTGCCACCGCGGCCAGCCGAGCGGCATCCTCAGTCTCGTGTGGAGACACCACTCCGACTGATTCGGCAACGGCCAGGTCCAGTTTGTCGAGCAGGGAGAGGAGTGCGTCACGCATTGGCGAACGATGATCTCGCGATCACCGTCGACATGGTCGAACGAGCCCGGGTGATCTCGGCTGCCGATGAGATCCCTTGCGTCATGCGGGCCAATACTCGATATTCCAACCCTGCATAGATGGGCGCAAGGAGGGTGGCCAGACCGGACCGCAGCTCGGGATACGGTGGCGCGATCACGGCTCGGTGGGCGAGGACACCGAGAATGGCCGAAACCTCGTCGCGCTCGTCGACATCCGTGGCAGCCCGCGCCACCAGAAGGCCGGCCAGAGCGGGTGATAGGGATGCCCGAATCTCCTCGATGCCCTCGATGCCGACCAACCAACGGTCGATGGCGTCGGCTACAACGGGTCGTGTCTCCCTCAGCAGAGTCGCCCGGTCACGGGGGGCGAATTCCCCGCCCACGGACGACATTGCGCGTCGCAAGTCGTTGAGTACACCCAGGGCGAGAGCCGATCGGAACAACGCTGTGCTCGATTCGACCGCCTGGTCAGAGGGCAAACGCCTCCTCACCCGCCACCTGGTCACGAGGCGACGGCCTGCCAGCGCTGTGAGCCTGCCCAGGTCCAACGACGGGATCGCGGCCGTCTGCCCGGCTATGCGGTCCAGCGCCACCTCGAAATCCACTCTGACCGCTCCCGCCTGACGAGCCCTCTCGTCCGCACCGTCCTCGGCGCTCGCAACTATCGCGGCCGCCTCCGACATCGTGGTGCGGAGGACCGAGCGGAACGTGTCGAGCCTCCCCTCTTGGCGGGACCGGATCAGGTCTGCCAATCGGTCACGCAGGCCCTGGATCGCGATGGTCGGGACCACCTGCGCCCCGCGCTTGAGGTGATACTCGTGAACGACGAGAAGCTCTGGACCGAGTCCCTCAGCACCGAGACGTCTGCCGTATTCCGCCGGGGCCACTCCGGCCGACCGGGACACGCGGTTGAGTACGTGGATCACCGAGGTCCCCCTCGCGTGAGCCCGTCTCAGCACCTCCCAGGGAACCAGATCGGCGTAGCGGGATGCCGAGTTCACGTGGACCACGACATCGGCATTGTCGATCATCATCTCGGCGACGGCCCGATGGTGACGGGATGTGGAATCGATGTCGGGTGTGTCGACCAGCGTCAGCTCACCGAGGATTCTCGCCCGACGTGGGACCACCGAGCATTCGACTCCGTCGATGGTCTCATATTCGGAGACACGGTCCGGTGTCGTGACGACGACCGGCGCCTTGGTGGTTGGGCGCAGAGGCCCGGCGTGGCTGTGGCCGGCCCCCAGGATCGAGTTGAGGAGCGTCGATTTCCCGGCGCCCGTTGGCCCGGCGAAGACGACCAGCAGTGGAGCGGTCGGGTGGATCGCACGTGGGATCAGGTAACTGCGAAGAGTGCGAATCACCCATTCGCGGCGGTCCGATCTGTCCGAGTTGGAATCTCCGGGCAGCCTCGCCAATCCCTCGAGGGCGTCGGCCAGGTCGCCCAGATCACGAGCGAGCTCTATAGCGACGGACTCGTTCATCACACCCGGATTGTGCCATGAGGCGCCCTGAAATCGGTGTCAGCCGGTCCAGCCGCCATCGGGGCGATCGAACCAGACATGGACCTGGCCGGTCCCGGTCGCATTCTCGTAGTCGGAGTACAACTTCCCCGGTGCAACGCAATCCCGGCCCCCAATTGCACCCAACATCATCAAATAGTGCCCGAACATCCCCTCGGGTGAGTGCTCGAAGTAGGAGTCCATCGTGTCCACGATCCTGGCGTGGTGGCCGGCCTTCATCCACTCGATTCTCTCCTCGTCGGCAGCGCGGGCCTCCGGTGTGATGATGTGGATCGGGTCTGACGCCTCGTGCTTGGGGATCTGCTTGAGTGGCCAGAAGGTGTGGCTCATCCCCCCGGAGGCGAGGACTACCGCACGCCGGTCGAGTCTCGAGATCGCCTCGCCGATCGCTTCTCCCATGACCATGAAGTCGTCGTTCTCCCCGGTCTGCACCACCGAGACGGATACCACCCTCTCGCCTTGATGCAGGTAATGGAGGAGGTTGATGGTGGCGTAATAGACGGGCAGGTAGTCATCCTCCGAGGCATATGTCGGAGTCCCGAGCTCCTCACCCAATGCAGCAGCAAGCTTGGCGAGCTCGGGGTCACCCGGGTAGTCATATGGGATCTGGGCCATCCCCCGCGGAAGCTCGGACGACGTGAAGATCCCCTGACGACGCTCCTGGGCGGCGAGCAGATGCTCGACGGTCGAGAACCAGTGGGAGTCGATGATCACGATCGTGTCCGGCTCGAGACGATCGAAGACCTCGTTGCGGAGACGCCGCAGGCCTGGGACCAGGCTTATCTCCTTGCCCTCGTTCAGCTCCAGTCGCGTCGCCTCATCGAACATGATCGTTGGCGAGTGGCTGATCAATCCGGCGCCGACGATCTCACCCATGGTTTCCTCCTCGAGAACTCACAAGGCTATTCGCTCGGATCGGCGTGTGCCGCCAAACCCTCTCCCCCGGTCTCGCCCTTGTCGTGAGAATCCATTCCGTCAGCCGTCGCCGTGACAGTTCTCAGCAGCCTGGCCAGCTCCCTGCGATCCTCGTCGGACAACCTGGCGGTGAATCGGGCTTCCATCTGGTTGAACTCGGGAAACAACGCCTCGATCTTGTCCAGCCCGAGTTGGAGCAACGACACATTCACCCGCCGCCCGTCCTCCGGATGACGACTCCGCCCGACGAGCCCGGACTTCTCCAACGTGGTGAGCATCCCACTCAATGTTCCCTTGGCCAAGCCGCAGTCGTCGGCGAGCTCACCGGTCTCGCGATCCCCCCAGATCCACAGCACGAACAAAATCGTGAAACCGCCCCAGCTGAGGCCCTCTCCGCTGAGCAACTCCCTCTCCATCCGGTTGCGCACCGCGTTGGCTGCCCGATAGATGTTCGACACCGCCAGCAATGCCTCGAAGTCCAGCGGGCGCCCACCGAGCTTGTGGCGTATCTCGCGCTCGGCCTCGGACACCACTTCTTCATCGCGATCGCTGAGGGGGTTGGGCATGTTCGGGACCGGTCAGCTTATCCTTGCTACCCCCGGACGTACCCACATGCCCACACCAAGAGTCGACATCTCAGAGATCCCTGTCTCGCCGGACCACTACATCGGTGGCCGCCGGGTCCCATCCGCTCAGACCTTCGAGACACGGTCCCCGCTGGACTGGGACTGGCTCCTGGCCGATGTGGCTCGTGGCGACTCATTGACGGCGGATCAGGCGGTCACGGCCGCGGCTGACGCCTTTCCCTCCTGGTCCGGGCTCAGCCCGAAACAGCGTGGCGAGCACATGCGCCGTCTTGCCGACTTGATCGACGAGCAGATCGAGTCGATCGCCCTGGTCGAGTGTGTGGACATGGGCATGCTCCTGGAGAGCCTGCGGGCCCGCGGGATCCACCGTGGCGCCGAGAACTTCCGCAATTACGCCGACATCGCCGCCGCCCACGAGGGGCGTCGTTGGTCGTCCAAAGGCACGGACAACCAGGTACTTCGCATGCCTGCCGGACCGGCTGTGATCATCACACCGTGGAACGCCCCCTGGATACTCTCCACCTGGAAGCTGGCCCCGGCACTGGCCGCCGGGAACACCGTTGTGCTGAAACCCGCAGAGTGGTCGCCGCTATCGGCCTCCTTGCTCGCCGATCTCGCAGAAGCGGCCGGATTCCCGCCCGGTGTGCTCAATGTCGTCCAAGGGATGGGCGAGGAGGTGGGAGCGGCTCTGGTCGCCGATCCCAGGGTCCGTCGGATTTCCTTCACCGGGTCACCCGAGACGGCCCGGCACATCGGTGTCGCGGCCGCCAGGAACATTGTCCCCTTCACCGCCGAGCTCGGTGGGAAAGGGCCCCTGGTCGTGTTCGCCGATTCGAACCTCGAGGCCGCAGCGCAGAAGGCGGCGGGCCAGTACGACGACGCCGGCCAGGTATGCCTGGCCGGGACCAGGCTGCTCGTCGAAGAAGAAGTCGCCAGCGAATTCCTCGACCTGTTCGATGGGTTCGCCGACCAGCAGGTTCTGGGAGACAGCCGGAGCCCCGGCACCACTATCAGCCCTCTGATACATCCTGCCCACATGAGTCGGGTCGAGGGCTTCGTCGAGCGGGCCCGAGAGCATGGCGACCAGATCCTCCGCGGAGGGCGGCGATGGAAGGAAGACGGGCTCTGGTACGAGCCGACGTTGATCCGGCCCCTGTCCAATGAATCCGAGATCGTGCAGAGAGAGGTGTTCGGCCCGGTCCTCACCTTGCAGACGTTCGCCGACGAGGAGGAGGCGATCGAACTGGCCAACTCCACCCAATATGGGCTCTCAGGCATCGTCTACACCGGCAGTGAGGAACGTGCCGAGCGAGTGGGCCGTGGAGTCAGAGCCGGCACCGTTTGGGTGAACACTTTCCTGGTGCGCGATCTGACTGCGCCGTTCGGTGGGTGTCGAATCTCGGGAATCGGCCGGGAGGGCGGGGATTACGCCCTCGACTTCCATTCCGATCTCAAGACCCTCCAGATCAGCCAGGGGTCGGTCGGCTGACCGGCACGGTGCCGTGCCCGCTGACGTTGGCGATGGTCAGGGCAGGCCAGGGGTCGGTCGGCTGAGCGGCCCCATCACCGGGTGCCGTGCCCACTGACGTTGGCGATGGTCAGGGCAGGCCAGGGGCGCCGATGGCAAGGAGAAAAGCGCAGTCGCAGCCGGAAGCTGCGGCGAGCATTTTCGACGCAGCAAGCGGTGTCATCTGGTCGCCCTGAGCGCGGCGAACGTTTGTGGGCACGGCACTAATCACCAATCGAGCGCCACGTACTTGGTCTCCAGGTACTCCTCCATGCCCTCGTGACTGCCTTCCCGGCCGATTCCCGACTGCTTCACTCCGCCGAAGGGCGCCGCCGGATCGGACACGAGGCCGCGGTTGAGCCCGACCATCCCCGAATCGATCGCCTCCGCCGCCCTGAGACCCCGGGCGAGATCTCCCGTGAAGACATAGGAGATGAGCCCGTGAATGGTGTCATTGGCCATCTCGATCGCCTCGTCATCACTCTCGAAGGTGACCACCGGGGCAACAGGCCCGAATATCTCCCTGCCGAGGATGCCTGACCCCGGGGCCACCCCAGCGAGAACCGTGGGCGCATAGAAATAGCCGCGCCGGTCCGGGACCGAGCCGCCCGTCGCCGCCCTGGCCCCGCCGTCAATGGCCTCCTGGACGAGACGGGCGATCTCGTCTCGGGAACGGGCATTGATCATGGGGCCGACCTGGGTGGCGCGGTCGATGCCCGGGCCGACTCGGAGAGATCCCATCGCCTCGGACAACATGGACGTGAACTTCTCGGCAATCGAGGCATGGACGAGGAAGCGATTGGCGGCCGTGCACGCCTCACCGGCGTTGCGCATCTTGGCGACCATGGCTCCCTCGAGGGCGAGTTCGAGGTCAGCGTCCTCGAACACGATGAACGGGGCATTGCCACCCAACTCCATCGAGACCCGCAGCACTTGATCTGCCGCCACCCTCAGCAACGATTGCCCGACCTCGGTCGATCCCGTGAAGGAGAGCTTGCGCACCCGTGGGTCGCGAAGCATCGACTCCACGACTCCGGACGATCCCCTGGCGACGACGACATTGACCACGCCTGGTGGTAACCCGGCCTCCTCCATGAGATGGACCACCGCGAGGGTGGTGAGTGGCGTGTCGGACGCCGGCTTGACGATGGCGGTGCATCCGGCCGCGAGAGCGGGCCCCAGCTTTCGTGTGGCCATCGCAGCAGGGAAGTTCCACGGGGTGATCATGACGCTCACTCCGACCGGTTGCCTCATGGTCATGATCTTCTTGTCGCCACCCGGAGCCGTTCGTATCTCCCCACCGACCCGTGGAGCCTCTTCGGAGAACCACCTGAAGAACTCGGCCGCGTAGCGGATCTCACCGAGGGCGTCGGGGAATGCCTTGCCGTTCTCGAGAACCACGAGCTCCGCCAGGTCCTCTTCCCTCGCCCGCATCGCATCGAAGGTCCGTCTCAAGACCTCGGCTCGATCCCGCGGCGCAGCGGCCGCCCAATCGGCGGCGGCTTCGGCGGCGCTCGCCACTGCCTGGCCGGCGTGCGTTGCCTCGGCCAGGCCGACTTCGGCGATCACGTCCTCCGTGGCGGGATCGATCACCTCCAAGGCCCCCGCTCCGGTTGACCAGGTCCCTCCGATCAACGGGCCGGTCTTTCCGGTGGATTTCAGCTCTTCGAGGATCGTTGTCATTCTTCGGGCACCTCCGTTGGGATCTTGCGCTCCAGAGTCGTTCCACCACGCCACGAGACGGCGACCCGGTGGTAATACGCCCCGATGACCTCGATCGGGGCCAGCAGGCTCAGCTCGTCCGCAGGAGAGTCGAATAGCTCCACCTGACCTCCTCCCGACCAGACATCCGCCACCTCGCCGTCATAACCGCGCATCGTGACGAGCTCGTCGACAGAGTCCGATCCGTCCGACTCGATCGTGGGCCAACGTCGATTGTGAAGCATCGGGTGGCCGTTGACAAAGCCAGGTATGTCGACCGGCTTCTCGATCTCGACCCTGATCTGGGCCAACCGCCGGTCGCCGGAGGCGAGGCTGGCGCCAAAGATGCCGCCCTCCTCGAGACGGGGCCCTGCCCGGCCCACCGTGATCGGGCGGGTCATCCAGATGCTGCCCAACTTCTTCGGGTAACCCTGGTGATAGCCGCGCACCAATGCGAAGTCCTTGTCCACCCAGATGAACACACATCGGCTCCATGTCTTATCGCGCCAGGTGCATCGGACCACTGCAAAGCACTCCTTGTACTGTGACCGAACCGGGTCCAACAGCTCGGAGAAGTCATCGCCGCAACTCTGCCAATCGGCCCAAATCAACGCCACGGCTCCCGGATCCTCGTCGGCCGGCCCCACCCCATCGGGAAGTAGCTCGGCGACCTTTCGTGGATCGGTCCGGTACTCGACCGTGAGCATCTCTCCCGAGTAATGCCACGGTGGCGGTGGTATCACCGACGAGAGCCCTGTGGGCGTCTGGGGGAACATGAATCCTTGCATCAGCCAATTCTGACGACGGTTCGGCTGATCGTAGATGTCGAGATCAGAAGTTGGGCGAACCGGCGTTGGGTGGGCTACCTTGACACGGATGTCCCGGACACTGGAGCCCGGTCGGGAAGAGCGGGCAGCGATCATCGAGCAGGTCGTCTCGGTCCTGCAGGGCTATTTCGACCAGGCGGCCGAGATGCCCGCATCCGGAGAGGAGCTCGGATCGGCTCTCGCTGCCCACCTCATGGAACCCCCTCCGGAGGAAGGCCGACAGCTGAGCGAGATACTGGCCGATGTCGAAGACGCCGGGCGCTCGGGCATATTCCACCCCTCCGGGGGCCATCTCTCGTACATCCCAAACGCAGGGCTGTTCACCGGTGCCGTGGGCGAATTCCTCGCGGCGGGCCTCAATCGCTATACGGGCGTGGCCGGCGCCGCTCCAGGCATGACAGCGATAGAACATGGGATGGTCAAGTGGATGGCCTCGATGTTCGGGCTTGGGGATCGGGCCTCGGGCCTTCTCCTCTCGGGAGGGTCGATCGCCAACTTCACCGCCGTCGTCGCCGCGCGCACGAACAAGCTCGGTGACTACTTCGAGAAGGGTGTGATCTATGTCACCCCTCACACCCATCATTCGCTGGAGAAGGCAGCACGCCTCGCCGGGTTCAGACAGGCTCGGATACGAAAGGTCCCCACCGACGGCTCGTTGCGGATGGACGTGGATGCCCTGGCGAGGGCGGTCACCGCGGATAGAGATCTCGGCTTGCAGCCATTCTTCGTGGTTGGCTCCGGTGGCACGACCGACACAGGTGCGGTGGATCCGCTCGACGCCATCGGATCCGTAGCCCGGAACGAGGAGCTCTGGTTCCACGTCGACGCCGCATACGGGGGCTTCTTCCAACTGACCGAACGAGGACGAGCCAGATTGAACGGGATCGAGATGGCAGACTCGATCTCGGTGGACCCACACAAAGGCCTCTCGGTTCCCTTTGGCGTCGGGGGGCTCCTGGTGAGGGACGAGTCCTTCCTGATTGACGCCAACCAGGGCCGTGGCGCCTATCTCAGGGAAGAAGACAACTACTCGGGCATCCGGGACATCTCGGCTCTGGGCCCGGAGCTGACCCGGCCATTTCGAGCTCTCGAGATGTGGCTGCCGCTGCACCTCCATGGCATCGCACCATTCCGGGAAGCCCTCGATACGTCCTTGGACCTGGCGTCTTCGGCCTTCGAGAGACTCGCCAAGATCGACGGGATCGATGCCCTGTGGGAACCGGATCTCTCGATCGTCGCGTTTCGATTCGAGGATGACGATCTGGGCCGCCAAGCCCTCGAGGCGGTCAACCGGGAGGGCTATGTCCACCTGTCACCAACCACGATCGACGATCGCTTCGTTCTCCGGTTCGCCATCCTCAACCGACGGACCACCCAGGACCACGTCGATCACGCCATCGACATCATCGAGAAGACACTCATCGGCTGAGCACCGATCCAGTCAGCTCGGAGTGACCCTCACCGGAAGGTGCTTGACACCGTTGATGAAGTTGGAGCGCAGCCGATCCGGGGCTCCGACGACCTCGATGGTCGAGACCCGTTTCAGCAACTCCTCGAACACGACCCTCACCTCGAGACGGGCCAGTGATGCCCCGAGGCAGACATGGCGACCGGTGCCAAAGGTGAGATGGTCGTTCGGGTCCCTGGCGATGTCGAAGACGAAGGGCTGGTCGAACACTTCCTCGTCGTAGTTCGCAGACGGATACCACATCACCACCCGATCGCCACGCCGGATCTTCTGGCCTCGAAGCTCCACGTCCTCGGTGGCCGTCCGGCGGAAGTGCATCGTCACCGCCGACGCCCGAAGTATCTCCTCGGTCGCCGAGACCGAGAGACCGGCCGGATCATCACGCAGGCGCTCCATCTGATCCGGGTGGGCCACCAGGTAGGTGAGACCATGACTGATCGTGTGCCGCGTGGTCTCGTTGCCGGCCACCATCATCAACGTGAAGAAGTTCTTGAACTCCAGGTCCGTGAGGGGTTGGCCATCGGGCTCGGCGGTCAGGAGAGTCGTGATGATGTCGTCCTTGGGTCGATTCCGACGCTCGAGGGCGACCTGCTCGGCATACCTGAACACTTCGAGGGCGGCCGGGGACCGGAAGGGCAGGAGCCGGTATTCCTCCGTGTCGACCTTGTCGATCACGACCGGCGTGTATTCCGGATCGGCGTTGGAGATCATCTGATCGCCCCATGCGACCAAACGCCCCGCATCGCTCTCCGGCACGCCCAGCAGTCGACAAAGCAGGCGGATGGGAAGCTGGCGGGAGATCTCGGTGACGAAGTCGAACTCCCCCATGGGCAGGATGGTGTCCAGAACGTGCCCGGCGAGTGCCCGAAAGGCTGCCTCGTAGGTGGCAACCACCTTCGGTGTGAATCCCGGCTGCACCAGTCGTCGAAGCCGGGCATGCTCGGGCGGGTCGAACTCCATCATCGTCCTGCGGGCCTCCAACTCGTCGGACGACATCTGTTCTATCCGTATGCCTCGAGAAGCGGTGAATCGGCCGTAGTCGCGGCTGACCTTCGAGATGTCGGAGTGCTTGAAGAGTGACCAGAATCCTTCCCCGCTCTCCTCAGCGACCCATGCGACCGGGCTCTCGGCCCTCATATGTGCGAAAGCCGCATGTGGCACCGAACGCACAAATGTGTCATGCGAAGTGATGTCTGCATCGAGTTCGCCCAAATCGGCGTGTAGCGCGTTTGTTGCCATCGGTCGTTAGGAAGCGAACATACCCGCTCCGGGTCTTTGGGTACCGTGTGCGACGATGAGCGAGACACGCAGGATCCTGCTTGGCGGTTACGAGACCGAAGTGCTCCGGTCGGGCGACACCCTCGTCTCGGGGGATGGTCGCTCCGTATCGATCGGCGAGGCGGTGCACCTGGCCCCCGTCGTGCCCAGCAAGATCATCGCGGTCCATCTCAACTATCGAAGCCGCGTGGAAGAGTTCATGACCAGGCTCCCCCCGGCACCGACCTATTTTCACAAGCCGACGACCGCAATCAACAGTCATGGCGGCGATGTGGTGAGGCCACGAGGATGCCGGTATCTGAACTTCGAGGGGGAGATCGCCATCGTCATCGGCCGCACCTGCCGGAACGTGTCTCCGGACGAGGCTTCCGATCACATCGCCGGGTTCACCATCGCCAACGATTTCGGGCTACACGACTTCCGCGACACCGACGCCGGCTCGATGCTCCGCGTAAAAGGCTCCGACACCCTCTGTCCCCTGGGGCCGGGCCTCGTCACCGACTGGGATCATCATGGCAAGAGGCTCCGCACCTTCGTCAACGGCGCGGTTCGCCAGGAGGCGAGCACCGACGAGATGGAATGGGATATGGCGTATCTGGTCGCAGACCTGGCCAGGACCATCACCCTCCTGCCCGGGGACGTGATTCTCAGCGGGACACCGGCGGGATCCCGGCCGGTCGAGCCGGGAGACATCGTCTCGGTCGAGGTCGAGGGGCTCGGGGCCCTGACCAACACGATCGTCGAGGGCCCCGCTCAGGTCCGGGCAGATGTCGGGGCGCAACCGAGCGAGTCAGAAGAAGTCGTGTCCACGGCGCTCGGTGGAGACTGGGAGCTGCGCGGAGTCCGCTCGCCGGAAGGGCCCGGCTCCCGGCACTACAGGTCCCAGTTGGGCGAGTAGAGCGTTGACCGGCGTGGTGCGCAACCAATGAGCAGAATTGCCGTTTTCCTGCGTGGCATCAATCTGGCCGGTCACAACCGGCTCGCGATGGCCGACCTTCGAAAGTCCCTCGGGGAAGCCGGATTCTCCAATGTCGAGACGCTCCTCCAGACAGGCAACGTCTTGCTCGAGCCGTCAGGACGCAGCAAGCGGCAGGTCGCCGACGAGGTGGAGAGGATCATCGCAGACCGTCATGGATTGGATCTGACGGCAGTTGTTCGCGACCCCCAGGAGTTGAGGACGGTCCTGGCCTCCGGCCCATTCCTCGGCGACGAGGAAAACCTGTCCAGGCTCCACGTCGTTTTCCTGGAGACGCCGGTCGACACGGAGACGGCCGCAGCCATCGACCCACGACGGTCCCCTCCTGATCGCTTCCAGGTTTCCGGCGATGTGATCTACCTGCACTACCCGAACGGAATGGGACGTTCGAAACTCACCCTCTCCTATATCGAGGGCGCACTCGGAGTGCGCGGCACGGCCCGAAACTGGAATACGTTCAGCAAGGTCAGCGAGTCACTGGACGCCGATGCTCAAGCCGAGTGAGCAGGGACTGACACGGCGGGCGCCATACCGGCGGTAGAGAGGGCGCGCGTGATCTCGCTGATCCTCTCAGGCACGACGCGATAGTGGACCCAACGGCCTCGCTTCTCGCCGACGATCACACCCGCCTGGCGCAAGATCTTGAGATGATGGGAAACCGTCGGTTGACTCAGCCCGAGTGGCTGCTCGAGCTCACAGCCGCAGGCCAAACCGCCGGGAGCCGCCTCGAGGATCGAGACGATCCTGAGACGGGCCGGATCGGCCAGAGCCGAGAGAAGTGAGGCGAGTCCCTCTGCGTCGGATTCGTCGAGGACACCATCGAAGACCGGCACGCAACAATCCATGACCTTGACAATAGCCCACATATCGACAAAGATCGATATATCGAAGGTCATCGATCTGAAAGGAGAGCGTATGACCTCGCTCGACTCGAGAGCGGAAGGATGCTGTGGCGGCGGAGGATGCTGCTGCGGCTGATCGATAGTCAGGCGTGAGGCGTTGCTCTATAGAGCAACGCCTCCGCCGACTGACCCTCGGCGCAATCGGTGAGTATCGGGCAATAACGACACCACGGACCGCCGCTGCGTTCGAGAGATGTCGACATCGACCACGACCGTCGTATCCCGCTGATCATGGACCCGACCTCCGCCGCCACATGATCGATGTCGTCAGACGATGGAGTGGCCCGATACCGCTCACCGGTGCGCACCGAGACAGCCTCGACATAAGCGGGGATCTCATCCACCTCGAGCGCCCAGAGCAGGGCATAGAACGAGAGCTGATCCTCCGGGTCGCCCAGCTCCCCGGTCTTCCAATCGACCAGACGATGACCTCCAAGATCCTCCCGGTAGACCGCGTCGATGGTCCCGACCAATGACACTCCGGAGGCAGGGCTTGCCTCGAGCTGTCGCTCCGAGCCCTCGAAGCCCTCGTTGGGAAGCTTCGTGAAACGCTCGTAGAGGCCGCGTACCTCCTCGATGGCAGCCGCCAGGGCGGAGGGCCGCATCTCCAGGGGCCCCAGCTTGTTGTTGAGCGACGATCCGCCGATCTCCTCACGACACGCCTGGACGAATTCCTCCGACGAGATGGGCCCACCGGTCAAGTGTCGGCTGAAGATGCGATGGGCGAGACTCCCCAAAAAGGCTGGGCGACTGTCCGGGCCGTATATCCCCTGGAGACGTGCGCCGGCCTGGCCAGGGCACTTCTTGTAGCTGACGAATGTGGAGGCGGATATGCGGATATCGTCCCCGTCCATCACCTCGGGGAAGTCGACAGTCACCCGGGCGAGGGTAGACGAGCCGTCGTTCCAAATTCCGCTAAGCGGGCCCTGCCAAGTACGATTTCTCGTTCTGGATCAAGGTCGAATTGGGGCGGCCTTCCAATGAAAAAGCACTTCTCACCAGCCAAGTCGTCGGTAAGCGCGCTCCTGTTCGCCTTTGGGGCCGTGCTCCTGTTCCTGCTCGGCGCCTATGGGCTGACCCGTCTCGCCTCGCGTGGCGAGGTCATGGGTCGGCTGGAAGTGGCCGGCACACCCATCGGTGGCCTCGATCAGGAGCAGGCACTGACCGCCCTCATCGTGGTCGAGGACGACTACACCTCCCGACCGGCCGTATTCAACCTCGACGGCAAATTCGTCAGCCTCGACCCCCCCGAGGCGGGTCTGTCCATCGACAAAGACGCCATGGTCGCCGAGGCTCTCGGCGTGGGGCGCAACGGGAACGTCCTCGATCAGTTCGCGTGGTGGTTCGGTCACGTCTTCGACACCGTTGAGCTGCCGGTGCGCGGCTCGATCGACAATGAGGCGATCAGCGCAGTGTTCGACACCTGGGACGCCGAGGTAATCGGCCTCCCTGCCGACCCGGGTGGCGTCGAGATCGTCGATGGTGAAGCCACCGCTTCCTACCCCAAGGTGGGCACAGGTGTCGACCGGCCGGCCGCCGCCGCCGTCGTCGAGGCAGCGCTATTGGCGATGGAGCCCCAGCGTGTCACGATTCCCACGACGACGATCGTGCCCACGTTGACCGACGCCGATGTCGATGCCGCGGTAGCCGAGGCGACGACCATGCTCGATGGGCCGATCAGACTCAGTCACAACGGCACCGACGCGGTGTTCAGCCGAGATGAACTCCTCGAGGCGTTTCGGTCCAGCACCTCATCGGCCGACGGTGGCCGCATCGTCAACTACTTCGACACCGATGTGGTGGACGGCATGCTCGACACCATCCGGGATCAGGTCGAGGACGAGCCGGTGGACGCCCGCTTCGACATCTCGGGAGACGCCATCTCGATAGTTCCGGGAGCGAACGGGACGCAGATCGATGCCGGTGAGACGGCGATGCGCCTCGCCGAGGTAGGTCTCACCGAGGCTCGCGTCGGACAGCTGCCCCTCGTCGAGGGGGCCGAACCCAACGTCACCACGGCGGAGCTGGAGGCCTTGAACATCCACCACCTCGTCTCTCAGTTCACCACCTATCACGATTGTTGTGCCGACCGCGTCACCAACATCCACACCATCGCCGACACGGTCGACGGGGCGATCCTCATGCCCGGAGAGACATTCAGCCTCAACGACTTCGTGGGTCAGCGCACGTTGGAGAAGGGCTATCTCCCCGCCGGCACCATCATCGCCGGGGAGTTGGAGGACACCGTGGGCGGTGGAGTCAGCCAATTCACCACCACCTTGTACAACGCGGTCTTCTGGGGTGGGTACGAGGACGTCGAGCACAAGCCGCACAGCTACTACTTCTCACGCTATCCCGAGGGCATAGAGGCGACTCTCAACTGGAGGACGCCTGATCTCAAGTTTCGCAACAACACCGACAGCGCCATCCTCATCGACACCGCATACACCGACACCTCGATCACCGTGAGGATCTTTGGGGACAACGATGGCCGGACCTTGAAGGGTGAGCAATCCAACGGGAGCGACAAGATCTGGGTCGACAAGACCGGTGGGCCCAAAGCCGTTCATGTCAAGGCAAGCGTGTCCGATCGGTATGCGATAACCGAGCCGCCCAAGCCCAAATACGTGGCGAACCCCGAGCTCGATCCCGAGGAGACCGTCGAGGATCAGGGCGAAGCAGAAGGGTGGAGCGTCACGGTGACAAGGCGGATCTTGCTCAACGGCGACCCGGATCAGGTCGTCGATGAGCGCGAATGGATCGTCCGCTATGCCCCGAAATTCGCCGTCTACGAAGTCCATCCGTGCATGATGCCGGGCGCAACGACCACCTGCCCGACCACGACCACGACCACGACGAGCACGACAACGATTCCGACGACCACCACCACGGTCCCGACGACCACGTCGTCGAACGGCGGTTGACCCGACCTCTCAGTAATGGAGGAGGAAACCCTCCACCACCGACAATGCCGCAGCTCGGGATTCCTCGTCCCAGCCGCCCACCCGGCGGATCGTCACCTGATTCTGAAGCACGAACACGTGGTCGATGCCGATGTCCAGGCCAAAGAGACGCTCGCCCAGCAGCCCGGGAACCGCCGGTCGCGCACTTTCGCGGGTCATGACCACACCATCCTGACCGGTGAGACTCCGATCGGTGTCGACGAGGAGGACGTCCCCCATCGTCGTTGCTTCTCTGATAACGACTGTTTGACCCATGAGCTAGGCGATCGTACTCATGACCCGAGACCTCCGGAAAGCTCACCGACCACGTGCACCTTGACCAGATTGGTGGAGGCCTTCTGGTTGGGAGGCACACCGGCGACCATCACCACCCGATCACCCGGCTTGGCCAATCCGTCCTGTTCCAGGTAGGTAGCCGCCGAGGCAAGCTCCTCGTCTGTGTAGGTGCGGCGCTCGAACGGATGCGGGGTCACCCCCCAAAACACCGCCATCAATCGCAAAGTCTTCTTGTTTGGCGAGAACGCCACTATTCGGGCCTCCGGGCGATACTTCGAGATGAGGCGGGCGGTATTGCCTGACTCGGTGAATGCAACGATCGTCTCGGCGCCGAGGTTGACCGCTATCTCGGTGGCTGCCTGTGACACCGCTGATGCGACGGTGTCCCCGCCGCCGACAAACGGCACGGGATGGTCTCCCCGATCGGACAATGTGCCCTCTTCGATCGCCCGACATATCTCGGCCATGGCCTTGACAGTCTGGATCGGGTACAGACCGACGGCAGTTTCGCCTGACAGCATCACGGCATCGGTGCCGGCCATGACCGATGTTGCCACGTCGGTCACCTCGGCCCGGGTGGGTCTCGGGCTCTTTGTCATCGACTCGAGCATCTCGGTGGCCGTGATCGAGATCCGCCCCGCCGCATTGGTCCGTCCCAGGATCTCGGCTTGGATCAAAGGGATCCGCTCCAGGGGAAGCTGAACCCCGAGATCTCCCCTTGCCACCATGACTCCGAATGAAGGCTCGATGATGTCGGCCAGGTTCTCATACGCCTGGGCGAGCTCGATCTTGGCGACTATGGGCACCCCGCCGGCGAGATCCGAGACAATCCTTATGTCGTCGCCGGTCCTCACGAACGATGCCGCCACGAGATCGACGCCGAGATCCTTGCCAAAGGCGAGGTCCTCCTCATCCTTGGCGGTCACATTCTCCAACGAGAGCCTGCTGTCGGGAAAGGCAACCCCCTTGTGGTCCGAGAGGACTCCGCCGGTTCGGCAGAGGGCGACCAGCCCTTGCTCCTTCGATTCGGTCACTTCCAGCCGGATCAGGCCGTCCGCCAGTTGAACCCGGTCGCCGACCCGAACATCACTGAGGAGTGGCGCATACCCGATCGGGATGACATTTGCCTTCCCTTGCCTGCCACCGGGAACCAGCAGGACTTCGCTTCCCTGATCGAGTTGAACCTGGCCGTCCGGGAATTCTCCCACCCGGAGCTTCGGGCCTTGGATGTCCTGCATGAGTGCCACGGTGCGGCCTGTCTCCTTGGCCGCCTCGCGAACCCAGCCTGCAAAGGATCGATGGAGGTCGTAGTCACCGTGGGAGAAATTGAGACGGGCCACGTCGATCCCTGCCTCGACGAGCTCTCGTATCTTGTCCCGACCTGCCACGGCCGGGCCCAAGGTGGCGATGATCTTGGTGTGACGATGCATTCGCAATGAAGCTAACCGGCCCCGGTGGCGCCGGCTCGAACCTGGCGCATATCAGCTCATCTTCTCCCGCAGCATGTCGTTTACCGTCTTCGGGTCGGCCTTCCCACCGGATGCCTTCATCACCTGGCCCACGAGGAACCCGACGACCTTCTGCTCTCCAGAGCGGTACTGCTCGACGGCGACGTCGTTCTCACCGAGAACCCGATCGACGATCTCCTCGATCAGTCCCACGTCGCTCAGCTGCACCAGGTCTCGCCGCTCGGCGACCTCTCGCGGGCCTCCCTCACCGGCGAGCACACCGTCGAGGACTTCCTTGGCCGCAGAATTGGAGATCACGCCTTCCTGGACGAGACCCAACAGCTCGGCGACATCGGAGCCTCGGAGGTCGGCGTCTGCCGCGTCTACGTGGTTGCGCCGAAGCCAGCCGATGACCTCACCGGTCAGCCAGATGGCGGCCGCATGTGGCGGGGCGCCGGCCGCAACGGATTCGTCGTAGAGCGAGCGAATACGCACATCCATGCCCGACATGACGTCGGCGGTGACCGCGTCCAGGCCTTGATCCCGATAGCGGCGCCGGCGCTCGGCCGGAAGCTCTGGAAGGCCCTCGGCGACCCGTTTCACCCACGACTCGCCCATCACCATCGGGACCAGGTCGGGCTCCGTGAAATAGCGGTAGTCCGATGAGCCCTCTTTGACTCTCATCGAGTGGGTCACACCGGCCTCTTCGTCCCAATGGCGTGTCTCCTGGATCACCGTCCCATCGGAGTCGACTAGTTCGACCTGGCGTCTGATCTCGTAGTCGATCGCTTGCTCGAGCGATCGAAACGAGTTCATGTTCTTGATCTCGACCTTGGTTCCCAACTCGCTCTCGCCCTGCGGTCTGATGGAGATGTTGGCATCGAAGCGGATCGATCCCTCCTCCAGCCTGGCATCGGAGACTCCCAACTCCGCCACCACCGACCTCAGTTCCTGGGCATACGCCCGCGCCTCTGCTGCCGATCGGATGTCTGGGCGTGACACGATCTCCACCAAGGGGACACCGGACCGGTTGAAGTCGAGGAGGGTCGCCTCCGCCGAGTGGATTCGCCCACCCGCCCCGAGATGGGTCGACTTGCCCGTGTCTTCCTCCATGTGCGCCCGTTCGATTCCGACTCTCGACACCGTTCCATCGACCTCTACCTCCAGGTGCCCGTCGTGACATACCGGGATGTCGAATTGTGAGATCTGATAGTTCTTGGGGAGATCGGCATAGAAGTAGTTCTTGCGATGGAACACCGAGCGCTCGGAGACCGAGCAATTGAGGGCGAGGCCGATCTTCATGATCGATTCGATCGCCTCCCGGTTGGGCACGGGCAACGCCCCAGGCAAGCCGAGGCATGTTGGACAGACATTGGTGTTCGGTTCGGCTCCGAACTCGACAGCACAGCCACAAAACATCTTCGAGTCCGTCATCAACTCGACGTGGACCTCGATGCCGATGACCGGCTCCCAGCTCATCCGAGCCCCTCCTCGATCGGGGAGGGTGCGATGACGAAGGCGGCTTGACGCTCTACCTCGGCGGCGATCCGATACATGATCTCCTCGCCCAGCGCCGGAGCCATCACCTGGAACCCGATGGGCAAGCCGTCGCCGTCGAGCCCGATCGGGACCGAGATGGCGGGATGCCCGGCGAGGTTGGAAGGGATGGTGCATATGTCGGAGAGGTACATCGCCAGGGGGTCTGCCGTTCGAGCGCCGGCAGGGAACGCCACGGTGGGGCTGGTCGGTGACACCAGGGCGTCGACATGCGTGTAGGCGCGGGCCAGGTCCTCCCTGATTGCGGACCGCACCCGCTGTGCCTGTCCATAGAAGGCGTCGTAATAGCCGGCAGACAATGCGTAGGTTCCGAGAAGGATCCGTCTCGTCACCTCCGGCCCGAACCCCTCAGCCCTGGTCCGAGCCATCAACTCCTCCGTCGTGGCACCGTCGACGCGAAGCCCGTAGCGAATCCCGTCGAAGCGCGCCAGATTTGCGGAGCACTCGGCCGGGGCTATCAAGTAGTAGGCGGATAGGGCGATCTCGAACGTAGGAAGCGAGACCTCGACTACCTCGATACCTGCCGTCTCGAGCTTCTCGACCATGTCGGCGACACCATCCACGACTGCCGGCTCATAGCCATCTCCGGCCAACTCCCTGACCACACCGACCTTCAAACCCCCGACCCCCTCATCGAGGGAGCGTGTCGGGATCGGATAGTCACCGTCATATGAGGTGGCGTCCATCGGATCGTGACCCCAGATCGTCTCGAGTGTGACGGCAGAGTCCTCGACAGTGCGGGTGAACGGGCCTATCTGATCCAGGGAAGATGCAAATGCGATCAGGCCGTATCGGCTCACCGTTCCATACGTCGGCTTCATCCCGACCACCCCGCACAGGGAGGCCGGCTGACGAATCGAACCGCCCGTGTCCGAGCCAAAGGCGGCGAGTGAGGTCCCCGCCGCCACCGAGGCGGCCGAGCCACCCGAGGACCCGCCGGGGACACGCCCGAGATCCCACGGGTTGTAGGTCAAGCCGTAGGCCGAGTTCTCTGTCGAGGAGCCCATGGCGAACTCGTCGAGATTGGTCTTCCCGACGATCACCGCGCCGGCGTCGCGGAGCCGCCCGACGACCGTAGCGTCGTAGGGCGGGATGTATCCCGAGAGAATCTGCGAGGCACACGTCGTCTCCACACCGTGGGTGCACATGTTGTCCTTGAGCGCCACAGGTATCCCGTGCAAGGGCCCCCGCTCTCTCCCCTGGCTCATTTCCTCATCGGCCACGGCGGCGGCCGCCCGTGCCCGGTCGGTGTCGATGGTCAAGAACGAGTGGAGTTGTGCTTCGGTTCGAGCGGCAGTCGATAAGGCCCGTTCCAGGAGATCGGCGGCCGTCACCTCACCCGCTCGCAACTTTCGGCCCGCTTCGACGATGCTGCTCTCGATCACTCCTGCTCCAGGGCAGGGGGCACCGAGAAATAGCCGTCAACCGTTTCGGGAGCCTGAGACAACACTTCCTCCCGGTCCAGCGATGGCCGGACCGTGTCCTCCCGAAATACGTTGACGAGGCCGAGCGGATGGGTCGGCTCGGCGTCGGGCTCTTCCTCGAGTGACTGCACTCGCGCCGCGTGATCGAGGATGTCGGCCAACTGGGTCTTGTAGAGCGCAAGCTCCTCCGGGCTCAAACCGAGACGGGCGAGACGCGCCACGTGCTCGACATCGATTTCAACGGGCATAGCTGATGAAGTGTAGAAACCCGCCGATACTCTCGTGTCATGGGCGAACGGAGCGAGCTTCGGAGCACCGCGATCACCTTGGGCGTGATCGGTGTGGTGTTGATGGGTGTGGGCCTCGTCCTGATCGTGAGTGGCGGAGACGGTTCCTCAGACGCGACCGGCGGCCTGGCGGTCCGCTCAGGGGCCGTCATCGGGGCCATCGCCCTGGTCCTCCCGTCGATCAGAAAGCCAAAGATCTCGACGGTTGTGGTGGCGGGAGCCGGGGCGATTCTCGCACTTGCCCGGCCGGGCCTCGCGTGGGCAGCACTAATCGGTTGGGTGCTTTGGGTGGGACTGGGACGTCAACGCAGAACCGACAAGAGTGAGTCGTAGGCCCAATGGAGGTCGGAGATACGAACCGACTCGCCCGGCTTGTGAGCCAATGAAGGCTCGCCAGGCCCGAAGTTGACTGCCGGCACCCCAACCGCCGTCAATTGCGCCACGTCGGTCCATCCCTGTTTGGGCAGCACCGAGGCACCTGAAGCCGCCAGGATCTGCTGGAAGAGCGGGTCTGCCACATCCACCGATCCGGCCGGGGCCAGATCCGTTATCACAACCCGATCCGCCGCCGCGCACACTTCGTTGAGTCGGTGTACCGCCTCCGATGGATCGCGGTCTGGGGCGAACCGATAGTTGACATTCATGGTGAAACTGGAAGGCACGATGTTCTTGGCGACTCCGCCATTTGCGGTCGTCACCGTCATCACCTCCCTGAACTCCAGACCGCCTATCACGTGAGTCTCGGGCTCGAGGGCTCTCATCATCGTCAGGAACTCACCGGCCTTGGTGACCGCGTTGTCACCCAGCCAAGGCCTCGCCGAGTGGGCAGGCTCTCCCTCGAACACGACGTCTGCGTTGATGGCTCCCTGGCATCCAGCCTCCAAGGCGAGATCCGTGGGCTCCATGACCACTCCAGCCCGTGCACGGCCAACCGAATCGATCTCCTCGAAGATCGCACCCAGTTGGTTGGTCGCCAGAGGGCCCTCCTCCCCTGCGTAGAACACCCCGGTGAGCCCCTCGGTCCCGAGCTCCTCCAGGAGATGGATCATCACCGCCAATCCACCCTTCATGTCGGTTGCACCCAAGCCGAAAACCCGGTCGCCGAGGATGCGCGCACCCAGGTCGCCTTGCAACGGGACGGTGTCGAGATGGCCAACCAACAAGACGCTGTCGGGCTCGGAGACACCCACCACCAGCGAGTCTTCGATCCGTCGCTGCGGGAGATGGCTCAAGCGCTCCCCGATTTCGTCTCGAAGCCGGCGCTCTTCCCCCGTCACCGATGGGATGTCGATCAACCAACAGAGAGTTTCGACCAGATCCATCAGAGTTGAACATCCAGGTCTCGCAGCATCTCGTTCAGAGATGTCTTCTCATCCGTGGCCGCAGTGCGTGTCCCGATGATCAGGGCACAACTCAGGTCGTAGCTACCGCTGGGGAATTGCTTTGGACGTGTGCCCGGCACGACGACCGAACCGGCGGGGACCCGGCCCCGGTATTCGATCGGCTCAGGCCCGGTGACGTCGATGATGGGGGTCGAACGCGTTAGGACCGTGTTGGCGCCCAGCACGGCCCGTTCCTCGACGATGGTCCCTTCGACCACGATGGAACGGCTCCCGATGAAGGCCCCGTCCTCGATGATCACCGGGCTGGCACCAAGTGGCTCGAGGACACCACCGATGCCGACACCGCCGGACAGATGGACATTGCGGCCGATTTGGGCGCAAGACCCCACGGTTGCCCAGGTATCGACCATCGAACCCGATCCCACATATGCCCCGATGTTGACGTAGCCCGGCATCACGATCACGCCCGGTTCGCAGTGCGCGCCATAGCGAATCGTCCCGGGGGGGACGACTCGAACGCCCTGTTCGGCCAGCCCCTTCTTCAGTGGGATCATGTCGTGATATTCATAGGCCCCCACCTCCACGGTCTCCATCTGGCGCAACCTGAAGTAGAGGAGAATCGCCTGTTTTGCCCATTCGTTGACCTGCCAGCCTCCATCGACCTTCTCGGCGACCCTTATCTCACCTCGATCCAAGGCGGCAATCGCCCACTCGACGGCTTCGGCCGCATCGTCGAGTGGGGTTTCGCCGAGATAGGCCGCCCTGATGGTCTCCGAATTGGACAATGCAACACACCTCGATCGTGAACTCGGCACGAGAGTAATTGCCCCGGGGCCACCGCTACGGTGCGCATTCCATGCCCTACCGATTCATCTACATCGGGCTCGCCCTGATCGCGGTCGCCGCCATCGCATTCGGCATCGCCTTTGGGAGAGGAGGTGACGAGCTCGCTCTCCCCGACCAGATCGAAGGCATCTCTCCGGCACCCGGTGACATGGTCCCGAAGCAAGCCGGCGTCGAGATCGATCTACCGGTCGGTTATCGCGCGCAGATCTACATCGACGGTTGGCAGGTCGATGACGCCGTCTTCGTCGAGGGAACCGGTGTGTATCGCTGGTCACCGTCTCCGAGCAACCCCACCATCACCGAATGGACCCCGGGTGAGCACACGGTCCGGGTGGTTTGGGACACCATCACCGGACTCCCCGATCCGGGCGAGTTCGAATGGTCCTTCCGGGTCGGCTGACTGATTCAGCTCCTTGGTCGGGCGGTCCGCACCTTGAGGGTGCGTCCTCCCAATATCGACCCGTTGAGGGCGGCGACAACGGCTTCGACGCTCCCACCGGTGATGTCCACAAACCCAAATCCCCGCGATCGCCCCGATCTCCGATCCATGATGACGGTGGCCTCGACTACCTCGCCGTGACCGGAGAACAAAGTCTCGAGATCGTCGGACGTAACGCTCCAGGGGAGGTTCGCCACATAGAGACTCTTCGTTGGCTGCCTCTGGTCGTTCGGACGATTCACCGGCCGTTCTGAGTTCGACTGGGAGCGCTTTCCGGTCCGGCCCGGGCCACGCACGCCCATCTCGCCACGCATCTCTCCCAAGGCGTCCATCCGTGGCGCCTCGATGGGTGCGTCCATGTCGAGGTCACGTTGCATGCGACGAACCTCTCTCCGCTGGTCGCCCGTGACCATGCTCACCACCAAACCGGTCGCCCCTGCCCGCGCCGTGCGACCGGAGCGATGCAGGTAGTCCTTGTGATCGCCTGGTGGATCGAAGTGGATGACCGTGGCGACCTCGTCGACGTGAATCCCACGAGCGGCCACATCGGTGGCCACGAGCGCCATTGCGTTACCCGATGAGAAGGCCCGCAAAGACCTGGTGCGTTGGTTCTGCGACAGCCCACCGTGCATCGCCGTCGCCGCCACACCGAGTTTCGTCAGCTGCCTGGCGACGCGATCGGCTCCGTGGCGTGTTCTGGTGAACACGATCGAGCGACCCGAGTGATGGACGACGTCGGCCGTGTGCTGGACTCGATCACCGTGTTGCACGAGCCAGAAGTGGTGTTGTGCATCGAGGGCATCGGACTCGATGGCCGGTGCCTCGTGCCGTACGGGTTCGCGTTGGTAGTCACGGCTGAGGACGGCGATGTCACCGTCCAATGTCGCCGAGAAGAGGAGCGTCTGTCTGTCGTCGGACGTCTGATCGAGTATTCGCCGAACCGCCGGGAGAAATCCCATGTCCGCCATCCGATCGGCCTCATCGATGACCACTAGGTCGACCAGGCCGAGGTCGACCGAGCCTTGGGACATCAGATCCTCGAGACGACCTGGCGTGGCAACGAGGATGTCGACGCCCTTGCGGAGCCCGCCGACTTGCGGGCCATATCCAACCCCGCCATAGATCGCGATGACACTCCTGCCCACGGACTTGGCGAGTGGGTGCAATTCGACCTTGATCTGGTCAGCAAGCTCGCGGGTGGGTGCGAGGATCAAGGCGCGCGGCCGCCTGCTCCCGGCCTTCCCCACTCGAGAGATCACGGGTAAGCCGAATGCCAGGGTCTTGCCCGACCCGGTCGGAGCTTTGCCGGAGACGTCGCGTCCCGCCAATGCATCCGGAATCGCCGCCTCCTGTATGGGGAAGGGCTCACTTACGCCGCTCTGTTCCAGAACGCGCGTCAGGCGCTCGGACAGGCCCAACTGGGCGAAATTCAACATGGGATAGCTCCTCGGGCCGGTGGCCTCGATAGATGGAATTGCCGATCTCGCTCGACCGTGACGCCGACGGCGGACGGGTTATGAGATTCGGTCGAAGAGGCAGTCCAACCGGGTGAGAAACGATGCCGTGTCAACATCGGGGAAGCGTCTCTACGCTGGCCTCCACCCAATGCGGCACTGTCATGGTACCAGCGATCGCGACCGTATCGGCTGCACCGGGGCCGCCGAAGGCCCCGATCCGGCTATTATGAGGCCTACGGCGCGCCAGAAGGCGTGCCACGCCCTCCACCTCTTGGATCCGTCCGGTGGAGTTACCGCACGACATGCTGGTTCTCGTCGGCTCATGGCCGGCTCCCGTTGCAGATCACGCGGGGGTGAGCCCCGACGGTTCAGAGCTTCGGAAGGAGCAGTCAATGTCCAACAACCTCTACGTGGGAAATCTCACGTTCAACACGACCAACGCCGATCTCGAGGCGTTGTTCGCCGCGCACGGTGAGGTGACCAAGGCCCAGGTGATCACCGATCGCGAGACCGGCAGATCGCGTGGATTCGGTTTCGTGGAGATGGCCTCCGCCGATCAGGCCAAGGCAGCCATCGAATCACTCAATGGGCATAGCGTGGACGGTCGGAATCTCACCGTCAACCTGGCCAAGGAGCGCTCCCGCTGAAACCGGCTACCGGTCGTCCCTACGACGGTGGCCGTCAACGCTGCATCGGATGTGGCCACCCTCGCAAGGAACATCATTCGATCGAAGGTTGCACGGTGCCCCATTGTGTGTGCTCCGAATATGAGCTTCCCGCGCCGGCGGCGGCTCGCAAGGGCAGCGGAGACAGCTCCTAACCGGCCACAACGAGACTGACGGCTTCTCGATCCGTTCTCAGGATCGAGAAGCCGTCATTTGCCGACCTGACCCACGGTTTGGGTTGTCGTGGCCCATTTCCCTACACGGTTAGGTTCGTGTAGTCCGTACAGTTTGGGGCCAGAGGCCAATCGAGAGGCGGAATCGTGGCCTGGAGTGCATCTGACATTCCTGACCTCTCTGGCAAGGTCGCCGTCGTGACCGGTGCCAACGGAGGATTGGGATTCGAATCGGCCAAGGCCCTTGCCATTGCCGGGGCACATGTAGTCATCTCGGCGCGGAGCCCAGACAGGGCGGCGACTGCACGTGAACAGATCCTGAATGCCGACCCCGAGGCGTCACTGGAGCTCGTCGAGCTCGACCTGGGATCACTGGAATCGGTGAGAAGCGCTGCTGCGGCCGTTACGCGTGATCACCCTGTCGTTGACATCCTCATGAACAACGCCGGTGTCATGGCGATGCCCGAACGGCGAACCCTCGATGGCTTCGAGATGCAACTCGGGGTCAATCACCTGGGTCATTGGGCTCTCACTGCCAGATTGCTCCCGTCGCTGCTTGCCGCCGCCGGCGCACGGGTTGTCACCGTTACCAGCACCGCCCATCACATGGGGCGCCCGATTGACCCGGACAACCCGAACATGGAGGGCGCATATGATCCGTGGAAGGCCTATGGACGGTCGAAACTCGCCAACTATCACTTCGCCATAGGGCTGCAGCGTGAGTTCGAGTTGCGCGGCCTGGCGGCACAGAGCCTGCTTGCCCATCCCGGTCTGTCGCACACCAATCTCCAGGTGCGCACCGCGGAGGAAGGTGGAGTCGGGCGGTCGGGCGAGTTGGGGAAGTGGCTGGCCGCGACCACGGGCATGGACCCGGCTCGGGGCGCTCTGTCACAGCTCAGAGCCGCGACAGACCCCTCCGCCCGTGGGGGTGAGATGTACGCACCCCGATATGTCCAGGCCGGGCCGCCTGTCCGTCGCCCGATATTGCGGCTGATCGGACTGGACGAGGCCATCGCTCGGCTCTGGGAGACCTCGGAGCAGATGACCGGGGAGAGCTTCGACTTCGAGGCCGCTCAACCCGGGTCCTGACACTCGCCCCGCCCGAGCTCGGCGCAGACCGACCTCAACTCAGGACCGAAACTCCTGTCTGGAGCAGCTTCCGAAACATGGCACCGTCGATGATCGGGACTCCCAGTTCTTCCGCCTTCTTCGTCTTGGAGGCACCAGGCGCGTCGCCAACGATGAGGGCTGTGGTCCTGGAGGAAACGGAGCTCGTTGCCTTGCCGCCGCGTTGCTCGATCGCCAAATGTGCCTCCTCCCTGGTGAAGCCATCGATCGTCCCGGATACGACGAAAGAGGCACCGGAGAGGAGACCACTCGTCGCTGGGTCGCCACTCTCGTCGGCGATACGCACACCTGCCGATGCCAGCTTGTCCACGAGTGCTCGATTGGCAGGATCGGACGACCACTCGACCACACCGGCGGCGATGATCGGGCCGATCCCCTCGACGGCGGCGATGTCCTCTTGACCTGCCTCCATCAGTGCTCGAAGGCTTCTGAAATGTCTCGCCAGTGTGCGGGCGATCGTGCCGCCCACGTGTCTTATCCCCAATGCCGCCAGCAACTTCGCCAGCGGACGATCTCTTGCCGCCTCGATGGCTTGCCTCAACTTTGCAACCGAGATCTCGCCCCATCCCTCCCGTTCGAGGAGCTGGTCGGTGTCGAAGGTGAATATGTCCGCAGGATCGGCGATCAGCCCTTCGGATAGGAGCAGGTCGATCGTCTTGTAGCCGAGGTGCTCGATGTCCATGCCACCCCTCGAGGCGAAGTGGAACAACCACTCCCGAACACGCGAGGGGCACTCGAATCCTCCGGTGCACCTCGCCACCGCCTCGCCTTCGAGGCGGACGATCGGGTTTCCGCAGAAAGGGCAGTCGGCCGGCATCGACCAGACCTTCTCGTCACCGGTGCGAGCGGAGACCACCGGGCCTACGACCTCGGGGATCACGTCGCCGGCTCGGCGAACGATGACCTGATCTCCGATCCTGACGTCTTTGAGAGCTACCTGATCGGCGTTGTGCAGGGTTGCCAGCCCCACGGTCGCCCCACCCACGAAGACCGGGTCGAGCACTGCAAAGGGGGTGGCGGCCCCGGTGCGGCCGACATTGATCATGATGTCTTCGAGCCGCGTCACCTGTTCCTCGGGAGGGAATTTGTAGGCGATGGCCCATCGGGGAGCCCTGGCGGTGAAGCCCATCTGGGACTGCTCAACCAGGGAGTCGACCTTGATCACCACACCGTCGGTCTGATAACCGTTCCGATGCCGATCTCTCTCGGCCTTCGACACGTATGCCTGGACCCCTTCGATGTCCGGCACCTGACGACTGAGGGGATTGGTCCGAAAGCCCAGGCCGCGGAGATAGGCCATGGTCTCGCTATGTGTCTGGAGGTCGGGGCCGGACTCAATCAGCCCCATCTGGTAGATCCAGATGTCGACGTTTCGTGATGCCGTCACCGCCGGGTCCTTTTGCCTGACAGAGCCAGCAGCGGCGTTCCTCGGGTTGGCGAACAGGCGATCACCCGCCGCTGCTTGGCGCTCGTTCAGCTCCTCGAAGGCGTCGTCCGGCATGTAGACCTCTCCCCGCACTTCGAGAAGAGGCGGCACTACATCGCCGAGCAGCCGCAATGGGACGGACTTGATGGTCCGCAGGTTCGGAGTGATGTCCTCGCCAGTCACCCCGTCACCACGGGTTGCGCCGCTTTCGAGCACGCCGTTCCGATAGACGAGGACGACTGCCAGGCCGTCGATCTTCAATTCGCACACGTAACCCGAGGCGGGATGGCCCAACTGGCGCTCGATGCGCTGCTCCCATGCCTGTACGTCGTCGGCTGAGTCGGCGTTGTCCAACGAGAAGAGGGGTCTCAAGTGCCGAACCGGCTGGAAGAGTTCGCCGACCGGAGAGCCGACTCTCTGGGTGGGGCTCTCCGGCGTGATCAGCTCGGGACTTTCGGCCTCCAGCCGGCGCAGCTCCTTCATGAGACCATCGAATTGCGCGTCGGAGATCACCGGGTCGTCGAGGACGTGGTACCGATAGAGATGTTCTCGGATCTCGGAGCGGAGTTGCTCCACTCGATCGACGGCTTCAGACATGGTTGGGGACGTTACAGCCAACACGTATCGGCCTCGATGCCCCTACTCCCCAGCTCAGATCAGTTCCGTCCTGAGAAAACGCGGGTCACGTAGCGGACTTCGACTGCTCCGCCGGCCTCCTCCACCGAGTCTGCCAGCGCTTGCAGGAGCCGGTGTCTTCGAGTCGCAGGAAGCATCATGTGATCGCTGTAGGTGGACCTGAGCCGGCACAGCTCCTCGCCACTCATTTCCACAGACCAAGGATGTTCGAACAACTCCACGTCGGTGAAGCCACCTGAAACCATCTCGTCGAGCCAATCCGTGGAATCGCGGCTCGCGATCCGCTCGTCCCTGTCCGAGAGGATCTCGGGAGCATGTTTTTCGTATATGTCAGAGAAACCGGCGTTCTGGTCTTGCGGCACATTCCACATCAGGGCGAGGATCCCGTCTGACCGCAACATGGTGCGGGCATGCCCATAGGCCGTTCGTCGGTCGACCCAATGCCACGCCTGCGCCGCGTACACGAGATCCACGGGATGTTCCGGGCCTGAGTATTCCTCGAATGAGGTGATCTCGACAGTGATCCCGTCGAGATCCTTGGCTCGAAGCACGTTCGCCATATGAGGAGAGGGCTCGACACACGTCACGGCGATCACCCTCCGTGCAAACCCGGCCGTGGCCTTGCCGGTGCCGGCTCCAACTTCGATGGCCCGCGACACATCGGTCAGCGACAAGATGTGCTCGATCGCGATCGACGGGTACGCAGGCCGGGCCTGGTCATAGGCGACGGCGTCGTCGCCGAAGATCACGCCCCGCCCGTCCAACGTCATGCAGCGACCTCCAGGGTTCGCTCGATCAGGCCCCCTCCGATCACCCGGTCTTCGACATAGAGAGCCACCGTTTGACCGGGCGCGATCGCCTCCTGGGGCTGGGCGAAGGTGAGACTGTGCTCTTTCAAGGTGGCCTCCACCGGATCACCGTGAGCGCGATACTGCGCCATCACCCCACCGGTTACGGCCCGTCCATCGGCCCAGGTGACCTGCTCCAGCATCACGCCTCCGACCCCCAACTCCTCTCGAGGCCCGACGACGACCGTCGATGTCGCCGGCTCGATCCTGATCACGAAACGCGGCTCGCCGAGGGCAACACCGAGACCGCGGCGTTGACCGACGGTGAAGGCGGCGATCCCATCGTGTCGACCGAGCTCTTCGCCATCGCTGCCGACCAGCGGCCCCGGGGTGAATGCCTCGGGCGCCGTCTCCCTCATGAATCCCCGATAGTCCCGTTGGCCGACGAAGCAGATGTCCATCGACTCCGGCTTCAAGGCAGTTCGGAGGCCCATTTCGGCAGCAATTTCCCGGACCTCCGTCTTGGTCAACTCTCCAACCGGGAATCGGGTGCGAGTCAACTCCGCCTGAGTGAGCATCGAGAGCACGTAGGACTGGTCCTTGGCCCGGTCCCGCCCCCTGCGCAGACCCCAGATGCCTCCAGAAAGGACGTTTCGGGCGTGATGGCCGGTGACCAGGATGTCGCAGTCGAAATCGTCGAGCCTTCCGAGCAACCGATCGAACTTGACTGTTCGATTGCACTCGATGCAGGGATTCGGCGTTCGGCCGGTCACGTAGTCGGCAACGAAACGATCGACGACACCATCACGGAAATCCACCGTGTAGTCCAGGACGTAGTAGGGAATCCCGAGTTGGGCGGCAACCCGGCGTGCATCTTCGGCGTCGGAGACCGTGCAGCACCCCGCCGTTGGCGTTTCGCCGTTTGGCCCAGACCACAGTTTGAGGGTGACCCCTATGACTTCGTGCCCCTCCTCTTTCATCAAGGCGGCGGCCACCGACGAGTCGACCCCACCTGACATCGCCACCAGAGCCCTCATCTCAGACTCTCCACCAGATCTACGACTATCTCCGCCGCTTCAATGGCCTCGTCAAGCTTGCTGTCCCAGCCAAAGCTGAAGCGAACGCTCTCACGTGCCTCGTCGGATATGAGACCCATCGCCTCGAGTACGTGCGACACCTCGGATGCGCCCGATTGACAAGCAGATCCCGCCGAGGCGGCGACACCCGCCCTGTCGAGTCGCAAGAGCAACGTCTCGTTGCTCACTCCGGGAAATCTGATGTTGAGATGATGATGGGAGCGGCTCACTGTGGGGCTGTTGACCGTGGCGTCCTGGATCCCGGCCACGAGTCTCTTCTCGAAATCGTCGCGTATCCGGCCCACTTCGCCGCGGAACCGCTGTCGGTCGGCCACGGCAGCCTTCATCGCCGATGCAAGGCCCACCGCCCCGGCGACATCATGGGTGCCTGAGCGGCGTCCAAGCTCCTGGCCACCTCCGTGAAGGAGCGGTTCCAGTCTCGACCCCTCCTTGGCGTAGAGCAGTCCTGCCCCTTTCGGTCCCCCGAATTTGTGTGCAGTGACCGTGAGAAGGTCGACACCGAGCGCCCTCACGTCGATCGGCTCGGACGAGAGGGCCTGAACGGCATCGGTATGGATCACAACTTCAGGATCATGACGACGGATTCTCTCGACGATCCCCTTCAAGTCGTGGATCGCACCGGTCTCGTTGTTCATGAGCATGATCGAGACGATGGCCGTGTTGGCATCGATGGCGTCGAGGAGTGCGGCGAGGTCGACCTGGCCCGACGTGTCGACGCCCACGATCGTCACGGGGGAGCCCAGACGTCGGAGAAAGTCCACGGTTTCGAGCACGGCCTCGTGCTCGGTCGCCACCGTGACCACTCCCCGGCGGGGCAACGTGTTGAGCACGGTCCCCTTGAGAGCCAGGTTGTCCGACTCCGTCCCCCCCGACGTGATGATGATCTCCCGTGATGTGGCGCCGATCAACGACGCAGCCAGTTCTCTCGCCTCCTCCAATGCGTTCTTGGCGCGTCGGGACACTTCATGGACGCCGGATGAATTCCCAAAGTTGTCATTGGCGAACGGGGACATCGCCTCCCAAACTTCGGGACGCATCGGTGTGGTGGCAGCGTGGTCGAGATAGATCAATCGGCGGCCAATTGTCGCAGCATCGCGTCGCTGAGCCATCCACCAATACCATCTGCCCCGAAGATGTGACGAGGAGGCCCAACCTCTCTTGATCGAGATCACAATCCGATATGAAGCACCTGCTGCGGCGGTGTGGTCTGAGCTCGCCGACCTGGCCTCCCACTCGGAGTGGATGGCAGACGCGGGCGCAATCGAGTTCGTCGACTCGAAGACCGAGGGTCTCGGGACACAGATGAGAGTCCCGACCCGGATTGGCCCTTTTCAAACCACCGACATCATGACGGTCGTGGAATGGGAAGAGGGCAGAACGGTGGGCGTCGAGCACGTCGGCGCCGTCTCTGGAGTCGGGAGGTTCGTCGTCGAAGCCTCCCGAAGTGGTTCCGTGCTGACCTGGTCGGAGCGGCTTCGGTTCCCTTGGTGGCTGGGAGGGCCGATCGGAGCCTGGATCGCCCAACCGCTCCTTCGACACATCTGGCGTGGGAACCTGAGACGTCTGGGAGAGAGACTGGTCAGCGACCTTTGAAGTGCGGCTCTCTCTTCTCCACGAAAGCGGCGACCCCCTCGCGTGCATCCTCTGTGGAGAAAGCCTCCTGGAATGCGTCGCGCTCGATCAGGAGCCCCTGATCGACCGGGAGACCAAAGCCACGGTTGAGGGCCTTCTTGGCCGCAGCAATGGCTCGGGTGGGCATCGTGGCCAACTCCCGAGCTTGCTCCATGGCGCGATCCATCAAATCGTCCGTGGGACAGACCTCATCGGCCAGACCGATACGCAGGGCCTCTTCGGCATCGACATGCCGCCCGGTGAAAACCAGCTCCTTGGCCCGCTGATACCCGATGAGCCGGGCCAGACGTTGGGTCCCCCCGGCGCCGGGAATGAGGCCGAGCAGGATCTCGGGTTGTCCGACTCTGGCGTCGTCGGCCATGAACCGAAAGTCCGCTCCCATGGCCAACTCGAGCCCCCCGCCGAGTGCGTAGCCATGAATGGCGGCGATGGTCGGCTTCTCCAGCGATTCGAGGATGGAAATCGCCTCTTGCAGGCTCCAAGCCGAGCGCTCCTCACCACCCGCCTCGAAGGTGGCCTGGAACCCCTTGATGTCGGCGCCGGCCGCGAAATGAGGCTGTCCCGTGATCACCACCGCCCTGATGGTCTCCTCGCGACATCCCTCGAAGGCCGATTCGAGCTCTCGCGCCACTTCTTCTGACAGTGCATTCATCGGTGGGCGATCGAGCCACACCAGGGCGACATGATCGTCGACGGTCAATTCGACGTGTTCCATGAGCCGAGGCTAGACGACATCCACCCAGGCGAACCTGGTGATCGGGTCTTCACCGGGTGCAGACGATTCGCCTGACGCCATCAACCCGATACGCGAGAACAGCGTCGACACGTCGACCGGGTCGATCGACCGGGACCGGCTCCCGTATGAGCCGATGATCAGCCGACCCGGGTTCGAGACCCAGGACAGGAGACGTCGCACCCAGGCTTCGAGGAGGTCCACCGGAGCGAGCTCCACGAGAGCGAAGACGTAGTCCCAGGGTCGACCCGGTGCCCACTCCCAGGCGTCGGCAACGACGAAGTTGGCCTGATGACGGCGGTGTCGCCGTCGAGCGAGATCGATCAGGGCCGGTCCGAGATCGATCCCGAACGGGACTATCGCATGACCGCGCCCCACAGCCCATTCGATGACATCCTCCAACAGCATCCCGTTGGCGCATCCCACGTCCAAGAAGTCCCCACTCCGGTCTATCGCCTCCGCCAAAGGGGACCGCTCGACGATCCAGCGCTCTCGCCCCCCGGAGTAGCCCGATTGCAGCAAGGGATCGTCCGTCGCCAGATAGGTGGCTTCGAGCGATCTCATCTCGGCGAGAAACTCGGCGTCGGGTATCAATGTATTGGAGTCGTCTGGGATCTCCCGATCAGATCAAGCGTAGGTCAGCCCTCGATCGGGCGTCCCACCGTGAGAGCGTCACGTAGCTGTGGATCCAGCTCCCGATAGGCGCCGTCGGCGACGGTCCCCGTGGCATCCAGCACCTTGGAGAAGAAGCTGCGAGCACAGGCGGCGAGTATGACGTCGAAGATCTCACGATCGCTCAGACCCTGATCCCGCAAGGCGGCGATATCCGCCTCTGAGACGGCGGTCGCGTCGTCAGCGACCTTCCCGGCCAGCAGGACGATGGAGCGCTCGAGCTCGTCTATCGGTGCAGAAGATGGATCACTCATGAGGTGTTCGACCACCTTCGGCCCGTAGAAATCGTCGGCGAGGATGCTGCCGTGAGCCAGCGAGCAATAGGACGACCGAAGCCGGCGGGCCGCCCCGACGGTTGCCAGCTCATACCGTCGCTTGTCCATCTGCCCGGCGATGGCGCCAATCAACGACCGCCAGCCTTTGTAGGCATCGGGGTGAAGTGAAAAGAGCTTGGTGTAATTGGGCACGTAGCCAACCCGCTCTCGATCGACCCGAAACATCTCCTCAACGGTCTCGCCGGCCAAATTCTCTGGGGGTGAACTGAGATAGGACAAGCGGTCCTCCTTCTGTCGCAGAACCTACCCGCGGTTCAGGTGGTCACGCCCGGAAGGTCACGCATCCGTGGATGTCGCTTGGCCTCGACCGGCCGAAGACGCATCCTGGCATCGACCACCACGACACCACTTCCCGGCTCCAGCACCTTCACCGGGTTGAGGTCCATTTCCACCAGCTCAGGGACAGCCGAGATCAGACCCGACACCTTGAGGAGTGCCTGTTCGAGGCCATCAACATCCCCACGCGGCTCGTGGCGATAGCCCTGCAAGAGTTTGAAGCCCTTGATTTCTTGGACCATCTCGTTGGCATCCACGTCCGTGAGAGGGTGGATCCGGAATGCCACGTCCTGGAGGAGCTCGACATACACCCCGCCAAGGCCGAACACGACCAAAGGGCCGAAGTTTGGGTCTTGGGTCATACCTATCAGGACCTCGTGGCCACCTCCCACGAACTCCTGAATCAGGGCGCCCTGAGGATCGCCGACCGCGTCAGTGACCGACTCATAGGCCTCACCGATGGCGGTTGGCCCCTCAACCCCGAGCACCACCCCACCGACATCGGACTTGTGAAGTGCGGAGTCGGAGATCACTTTGACCACAACCGGGCCAGACATCGACTCACCTACCGCAACCGCCTCCTCGCTGGAGTGGACAACGGCCGAACGTGGGACCTGGAGCCCAATGGTCCGGAGAATCTCTTCGACCCTCCCGGGCTTCAGCCAGCCGCCGCCGGCGCCAATTGACTCCAATCCGGCATCCACCAGCCGGCGCAACTCGACCACTGTCTCGTCGGCGAGCCGCGCCTCGATTCCCGGGTCGCGAAGACGCCACTGCCCATGACGCACCGCTCTGGCGAGGGCCAGGGCGGCCGACTCAGGAAACAGATAGGTTGGCACCGTCCTCTGGCCCTCCCCTCCGGCCAGAAGCTGAGCGGCATCACCGGACTGCATGAACACCGAGAGAAGAGGCACATCGCCCTGATTCGATGCCTGCGCGCGTCGTATGGCGGCTGCAACGTCACGCGCCCCTTCAGGCGAGACCGGGACGTAAATCACAATCACGGCATCGACCTCACCGGATTGGAGAAGGAGGGACGACGCATGCTCGAATTGCTCAGGCCCGCCCGAAGCGATGAGATCGACGGGATTTCGCGTCGAGGCCTCGGCCGGGAGCCGGCTGCCTATATCGTCTCGAAGTTGCTGTGACAACTCGGGAAGGGTGAGGCCATTCGCCTCCAGCGCATCGGCAGCCAGTATCCCTGGACCACCGGCATTGGTCACGATCCCAATCCTCTCGCCCTTGGGGATCGGCTGGCTCGCCAGGAGGCTGGCCACGGCGAAGAGCTCCTCGATGGTGTCCACCCTGATGACTCCGGCCTGTCGGAAAAGGGCCTGCACCGCCACATCGGACGAGGCGAGCGCACCCGTGTGGGAGGAGGCCGCCCTGCTCCCCGCAGACGTCCGGCCCGACTTGACGGCGATGATCGGTTTGCGGCGTCCGATCCTTCTCGCGATGCGCGAGAACTTCTTGGGATTGCCAAAGGACTCCAGATAGAGCGTTATGACGTCGGTCTGGGGATCGTCCTCCCACGACAGGATCAGGTCGTTTCCGCTCACGTCGGCCTTGTTCCCCACCGAGACGAACTGGGAGATCCCGATGTTGTTCTTTGCGGCATAGTCGAGGATGGCAATGCCGAGGGCGCCGGACTGGCTGGACATGGCCACGTTGCCCGGTGGCGGATAGACCGGGCCGAAGGTCCCGTTGAGATTCACCGACGAGACGGTGTTGAGGAGACCCATGCAGTTGGGGCCGACCATCCGCATCCCGGAGTCGTGGACGATCTCCAGCAGCTCCTGTTCCAGCCGCGCACCTTCTTCCCCGATCTCGGAGAACCCGGCGGATATGACGACAATGCCTCTCACTCCGGCTGCTGCGCACTGACGGGCAACGTCGATGACGAATCTCTGAGGCACGACGATGTATGCCAGATCGACTTCGTCGGGGATATCGTCGACCGTGGGATAGGCGAGCACCGAATTGATCACCTTGGCCTTGGGATTGACCGGGTACAGGGGACCGGTGAACCCCGAGGAGAGGATGTTGTGGAAGAGCTTGCCACCAATCGAGCCCGGATCGCTAGAGGCACCGATCACGGCCACCGACCGAGGGAAGAACAGGGGAAGCACCGAGGCTGCCACTGCTCTCTTCTCCCGCTCCCACTCGGCCTCGAGCACACCTTCGCTGTCGGCCACCGGGAAATCGACGGTGAACACGCCGTCCTCGATGGTCCGGGTCAGGTCGTAGCCCGAGTTTCGGAAGAGCCGCATCATCTGGCGATTCTCTGGGAGGACATAGGCGCGGAACCGATTGATCCCGTGTGAGGAGGCGTGAGTCGTCAGGAGCTGGAGTAGTTGGGTGCCGATTCCCCGGCCCTGATGGGCGTCGGCAACTGCAAATGCAACTTCCGCGGTGTCTGCTTCCTCACGGTCGTACCGGGCCACGGCGATCATCTTTCCGTCCAGGATCGCCACCAAAGCCATCCGGTCGGAGTAGTCGACATGGGTGAAGAACTCGACCTCCTTTGGCTCCAGCGTCTCTTTGATTCGAAAGAACCTGAAATATCGGGACTCCGGCCCGAGAGTCTGAAAGAAATCGACGAGCAACGGCCCATCGTCGGGTTTGATGGGGCGGATCCGTGCCCCTCCGCCATCTCTCAAGACGACGTCGAGCTCGTATTCGGATGGATAGTCGGCCAAGGGCACCTCGCTTCGCAGGCAAAGGTAGCGGGCAACGTCGAGCAGTTCGAAGACACCAAGGTGGAGGGTGCCCTTGGGTCTACAATCGCAGCCATGGGGGGAGATCGACCGAACCAAGGGGACTCGGAGACCTAGATCCTCCCCATCGCATCGTGGGACCCGGGCCCGGTTCCTCTCCCCTCCCCCACCCACCGGCCCGGGTCCCGCGGCCTTTTTGATTGCTGGCTGCTTCTCTTATTGCCGGCCGACTTTGCCTCGGCTCACCCTCATACCGGGACGAGTTTCCTGTACCCGCGCACCCACGGCCTCGGCAAACAGACGCCGGTCGGCCGGGGCTACCGCCGCGTGGGGAGGTTCGTGCACGGCCAAACAGACGCCGGTCGGCCGGGGCTACCGCCGCATGGCTGAGTTCATGCACCTGCAAACGGGCGCCGGTCCGCTCCTTTTTGCTGGCGGACTTTGACCGGATGGCTCCTGGGCGCTTGCAGTGGTCGCGAACCGGGGACCTCCCTCAACCCTCGCGGATCCAGTGTTCGACCTCGGTCAAACAGACGCCGGTCCGCCAGGGCTACCGCCGTGTGACTCGATCCGTGCGTCGGTCAAACAGGCGCCGGTCGGCTGATATGTTTGGCGGCGGATGCTCTTATTGCCGGCCGACTTTGCCTCGGCTCACCCTCATACCGGGACGAGCTTCCTGTTACCCGCGCACCCACGGCCTCGGCAAACAGACGCCGGTCGGCCGGGGCTTCCGCCGCGTGACTCGATCCGTGCGTCGGTCAAGCAGACGCCGGTCCGCTGATTTGTTTGGCGGCGGACTTTGCCTCGGCTCACCCTCACACCTCCAACGAGCTTCCTGCTACTCGCGCACTCACGGCCTCGGCAAACAGGCGCCGGTCCGCCGCAGCTGCCGCCGCGTGGCCAGGTTCGGGCCTCGTCTATTTGCTCAATGGGTTTTGAGTCAATATTCTTTGGGACATGAATTTGACTGATCGGGCTCGGAGTCATGCCGCATTGGGTGATGCCCAACGTCTCGTGCTGATCGACGAGTTGGCCCTTGGTGATCGGACGGTGGCCGAGCTGGCCGAGAGATCCGGGATGAAGAGCAATCTCCTGGCACACCACCTCGGTGTCCTGGAAGCCGCACAACTCATCGAGCGCCGGGTTTCTGACGGCGACCGCCGGCGGCGATACGTGTCGCTTCGATGGGACCATCTGCCGCACCTGCCCCACCCCCATCTCGGACTTGGTTCGATCGTCTTCGTGTGCACGCACAACTCTGCCCGATCCCAATTTGCATCCGCCCTATGGGATGCGAAGACCGGCGCCGACTCATCCAGTGTGGGCAGCGAGCCGGCGCGTCAGGTTCACCCGCTAGCGGTCCAGATCGCAGCCGAATACGGGATTGATCTGACGGCGGCGATGCCGGCTGGATACGAAAGCCTCGATTTCAAGCCAGATCTCGTTGTCAGCGTTTGCGACCGGGCGAGGGAATCGGGTCTGCCCAGTTCCGGGACAAGACTCCACTGGTCTGTCCCTGACCCGGTGGAAGTGGGCACCAAGAAGGCATTCCGCGACGTGTTCGCCGAGATCGAGGAAAGAGTCGAGCGGCTGGCCACCTCGGCTGGGACCTCACCACTGTGACGCGAAGACTGCTGGCGGAGGCACTGGGAACGGCTCTGCTCCTGTACGTGGTGGTGGGCAGCGGCATCGCCGCCCAGAGTCAAACCGCCGACCAAGGCCTTCAGCTCTTCGCCCACGCCATCACTGTCGGTTTGGGGCTCGGAGCCCTGATTGCGATGTTCATCGCGGTCTCCGGGTCGCACTTCAACCTTGCGGTGACCTTGGGCATGTGGCGTGCCGACCGGATCTCAGGCTCAGAGGCAGCGGCATACATGGCCGCTCAACTGGGCGGTGCCGTCGTCGGTGTGGCGGCGGCGAACGTGAGCTTCGCTCGGGCGCCGATCGCCATTTCCACCAGTGTCCGTGGTGACCCGGGGATGGTCATGGCCGAAGCGGTAGTCACCTTCGTCCTGGTTCTGCTCATCCTCGCACTGGTCGAAAGTGGCCGGATCGGCGCCATCCCGGCGGCGGTGGGCGCCTGGATTGCAGCTGTGATCTTCGCCACCGCCTCCACGGGCTTCGCCAACCCCGCGGTGACGGTGGCCAGGATGTTCACAGACTCCTACACCGGTATCGACCCCTCGTCGCTTCCTGGATTCGTCCTTGCCCAACTCGTGGCAGGGCTCCTCGCCGGGCATGTGGCGAGAAGTCTCTTCCACCCAGAACGCCATCAACAGACGACGACATCGCAATCAATGGAGGATGCGCCATGACCGTGAGCCTGACAACGGCCGAGAAGCTTCAGATTCGCCAAGCGGCCGAGCGACTTCGAAGGCAGTTCGAGGGAGTCTTCAACGTCGAGACGATCGAGCGGTTCATGACAGATTCGCTCGACATACTCGTGGCCCGGGCCAACACGAGCACCTGGATCCCGCTACTCGCGGAGCGTTTCGCACGCGACCGACTGCGAGCAGTAGCCCGGCTCGAATCAGACGACGCGACCCTGACCCCGAGCGTTCTCTTCCTTTGTGTGCACAACGCCGGTCGCTCGCAGATGGCGGCGGGGTGGATGCGTCACCTCGCCGGCGACTCGGTCGATGTGTTCTCCGGCGGCTCAGAACCGGCCGAACAGATCAACAAGGCAGCCGTGGCCGCGATGGCCGAGAATGGAATCGACATCAGCGCCGAGATCCCACAGCCCTGGGCCGATGAGATCGTGCGTGCGGCCGATGTAGTCGTCACCATGGGCTGCGGCGACGCCTGCCCGTTCTTCCCCGGGAAGAGGTACATCGACTGGGAGCTAGAGGACCCGGCCGGAAAGACCGTCGAAGAGGTGAGACCCATCCGGGACGACCTCGAGCAACGAGTCCGAGGCCTCCTCGCCGAACTCGAGATCCCCGCCCGCATCTGACTTCGATCACTGTCTGTTTGCAGCGCAGACACCGCCTCACGCGGCGGCAGCCCTGGCGGGCGTCTGTTCTAGTTGCACGAACCTCGCCACGCGGCGGTAGCTGCGGCGGACCAGCGTCTGTTTGCCGAGGCCGTGATTGCGCGAGTAGCAGGAAGCTCGTGGCGGTGTGAGGGTGAGCCGAGGCAAAGTCCGCCGCCAATCAAATCAGCCGACCGGCGTCTGTTTGGCCGAACCCAGCCACGCGGCGGTAGCCCTGGCGGACCGGCGTCTGTTTGAGCGGGGTCTAAACCTGACGCGCGACGATTGAGAGCAGTCCCGAAGGCGAGACGAGGTCCCATAGCAGGGGCCATCCGGTCAAAGTCCGCCAGCAAGAAAGAGCCGACCGGCGTCTGTTTGCCGAGGCCGTGAGGATCGGGCACCGGCAAGAATCATCGAGCATTGAGGGTGGTCTCGGCCAAAGTCGGCCGCCAATCAAGTCGGTCAAAGTCCGCCGCCAATTGGGAATGGTCCCGTTGAAGGGCGCGACAAACCGATGTGCGCGCGTAGCTAGGCCCCTGGGGGCCGGCATCAGTCGAGGTGGAACACCTCGACCAACTCCTCCATCATCTGATCGGCGTGGAGGCCGACACCCTCGAAGAAAGGCGCCATCTCCTTCTGCCAGCGGTCGTTGACGTCTTCAGTCGACATTCCGTCGAGTGCCTCGGCAAGTGACGTCTCGGTTTCGAAATAGCCGAACAAGCTGCCGTCCCCACGCATGAAGAGGCTGTAGTTGTGCCAACCATTGCGGCTCAGCGCCTCGAGCATCTCTGGCCACACTTTTCCGTGTCGTTGCTTGTACTCCTCGATGAGGTCCTCTCTGACTTTGAGCAGGAAGCCGACTCGAACGGGTCCATTGTCAGGCAAGCTCCACCTCCATGCGATAGGCGTCGAGGCGGCCATCGCCGGGGTCGAGGTCGGTCACCAGGAGATCCAGGTTCTCCAACTGGAACATCCGTGCTTGTGCTCTGGTTTCCAGCTTGCTGTGGTCGACCGCGAGGATGACCCGGCTGCTGGTTTGGCTGAAAGAGCGCTTGACCTCCGACTCAGCCAGGCTCGCCTCCGAGGAGCCGACCGCGTGGTCCAGAGCTGCAGCCGAGCATATGAACATGTCATAAAGGAAGCTCTGAGCGACACGAACGGCGACCGGCCCGACAAGACTCCCGGTGCGCGGCTCTTGGGTTCCTCCAGTGAGGGTGGCGCTTATCCCCGATTTCCCGACCAGGGTGTGGAAACTGTCGAGGCCATTTGTCACGACGAGGAGATCTCTGGCGCCTTCGAGATTGGCGGCCAGGCGGTAGATGGTGGTCGAAGCGTCGAAGGCCAGCGTGCCGCTGAGGGGTATCAACGAAAGGAGCTTTTCGGCAATCCTGGCCTTGGCCCGTGCGTTGTGCCGGTGGCGTTGAGCGAAAGGCTCGGGTCCAAGTGCGATCGCACCTCCGCGCACTCTGCGGGCAACACCTAGGGTTTCCAGCTCATCCAGATCACGTCGGATGGTCATCTCACTGACCCCAAAGTCGAGGGCAAGCTCGTCGATTCGAACAGCGCCGCGTTCGGCGATGAGGTCTCGGACCTCACGTAGCCGCTCTTCGGGTGAATTGAATGTTTGCTGGCTCATTGTCGTCTCAAGCTATGAGTCTGTGAGTGGCGGCCCTCATGCTGCCTCGCCGGTTGCGCCAGCCCAAGCTCTCGCATCGGCGGCATCATCGAAGTGGCCAAGGGCCAGCCCCTGGACCACCGCATTCCCGAGGGCGGTGGCCTCCGGAGACCCTTTGATGACTCTCAGCCCGGTGGCTGAGGACAACACCTCGGCAAGGATCGGCACCCGCCTGCCACCGCCGACGAGAGCCAGCTGTGTCACCTCGTTGCCAGTGATCTCGGAAAGCTCGCCGACGACTCGACCGATTCCCTGACTTATCGACTCGATGATGCTGCGTGTCACCACGCTCCGGTCAGATTCTTGGTCAAGACCGGCGGCCGCTCTGACTTCCTGCTCCATGTCGGAGGGGTTCAGAAATCGGTGGTCTCCGGCATCGAAGAGGGCAACCGACTCGGTCACCGCCGACGCCTCTTCGAGTAGGAGGTCGATTGGCGTGTCGCCCCAGCCAGCTCGGCATTGTTCGAGGATCCAGAAGCCGACCACGTTCTTGAGGAAGCGAAAGCCGCCCAAAGCGCCCGCCTCGTTGGAGAAGTTGGCACGCCGTGCGGCATCTGAGGTGTCGAATTCGGATCGCTCCATCCCCACGATGACCCACGTTCCAGTCGAAACGAAGGCCGTGCCCGGATCAGATCCGCCGGGCATACCCAAGAATGCCGAGGCGGTGTCGTGGCTGCCCACCAGATGGACGGGCACACCATGCCAGGTTCCGGCGCGTTCTCGGGCGGGGACCACCTCCGGAAACAGTGATCGGTCGAGGTCGATTGCCTCGATGAGTGAGGAGGACCACTCTCCGTTCTGTCCGTTCATCAGACCGGTGGTGGACGCGTTGGACCTTTCGGCTCCTTCGAATCCAACGAGATGGTGGACCATCAAGTCCGGCAGCAGGAGGATTCGGCTGGCCCGGCTCAATTCGCTTCGATCGTGGACGGCGAGCTGGAATACGGTGTTGAAGGCCATGAGTTGAATGCCTGTGGCGGCATAGAGCTGATCTATGCCGATACGTTGGGCAATGCCGTGCCACCCGTCGGTGCGTCCATCACGGTACGAGTACGGGAGAGCGATCAGGTTGCCAGCTCGATCCACGAGCCCGTAGTCAACTCCCCACCCGTCCACACCTATTGACGCGATCGGGCCGTCAGCGAGACCCTTCTCCAATCCCGTCTCCACCTCCTCCACGATCCTTGGCCAGTCCCATCGAAGCGTCCCATCCGTGGCAACAGTCGGCCCGTGGTGCCAGCGATGGACTACTTCGACCTCCGGGATTTCCCCCTCCAAATCGACTGCGGCGACCCTCACCGACGCCGCCCCGAGATCTACCGCAAGGACCCTCGTTGACATCACAATCCCGTGGCGACCGAAGTCAGCCCTCTCTCCTCGATCATCGCCGCCCGATATCCGATCGTGCGATAGACGTCGAGAGGATCGATCGCCCCGCCGGCCCGAAGCCGCGCCTCGGCGACCAGAGGTCTGACGTCGGTGCGGAAGGCCCTTTGCAAGGTCTCCTGGGCCAGGGTGGCGTCGTTGACGTCTTGGGCTGCCCTGAGAGTCTCCCGGTCAACGAGCAGGGCCTGGGCGTAGGCAATCGACACGGCCTCGGTGGACTGGATCAAGTCTTCGAGCGGATCCTTGATGTTGTGCGACTGGTCGATCATGTATGCGAGCTGAGGAAGCCTCCCCCCTCCGGCTTGGATCAGCTCACAGAAGATGAGGAACAGCTGAAACGGTTTGATCGAGCCGGTCGTGAGGTCGTCGTCGCCGTACTTCGAGTCGTTGAAGTGGAATCCCCCGAGCCGATCGGCCATGGCGAGCCTGCTCACCACCTGCTCAATGTTGGCGTTGGGAAGATGATGGCCCAGGTCGACGAGGCAGGCGGCCCTCGGCCCGGCCGACTGCGCCAGCAGAAGTGACGAACCCCAGTCGAAGTTGACACTTGCGTAGAACGCAGGCTCGTACGGCTTGTGCTCGGTGTACATGTGCCAGTCGTCGGGGAGGTGGTCGTGAATGGCCTTGAGGCCCTCGGCAACGCTCTCGAACTGGATCCTGAAGTCGGCCTGTCCGGGATGGTTGCTCCCATCTGCCAACCAAACGGTAAGTGACTTCGAGCCGAGACGCACCCCGAGGTCGATGACGTAGTGGTTGTGTTCGACCGCAACCCTGCGAACTGCAGGATCGGAGTTGGAGAGACTGCCGAACTTGTAGGTCACCTTTCCGTCATCCGTCGTCGACGGATTGTCCTGGAATGTGTTGGAGTTCATGGCATCAAAGCCGATGTCGCGAGCGATTGCATACTCGCGAAGAGCCGCAGGATCATCAGGGTCGTCCCAAGGGACATGGAGTGAGATGGTCCGATTGCTGGCGGTGAGCGAGTTGAGCAAGGCGACGTCGTCGATCTTCTCTTCGGTGGTGCGCGGCTCTCCCCCGATCGGAAAACGACCGAAGCGCGTCCCTCCTGTCCCCACGGCCCATGATGGGGCCGCCACCGAGAAGTCGGTGAGGGCGGCGATCACACCTTCGGCTGTGACTACACCCGATCGACCGATCACCTCGCCAAGATGCTCGACGTCCCCGCGCAGCGTTGTCTCGCCAGCTCGATTCAATTCCGAAATGCGTTGATGCTCGACCATTGGTTCCTCCTTTTCACCGTAGGAAGGCGGATACGACTCCGCTGTCGACAGGCACTATCAGACCGGTGGTTTGCGAGAGTTCCCCTCCTACCAGGGCAAACACCGCGTTTGCCACGTGCTCGGGCAGCACCTCCTGTTTGAGAAGTGTGCGCCCCGCGTAATAGCGCCCCAGCTCGTCTTCCGGAACGCCGTAGACCTTGGCCCGTTCGGCTCCCCAACCGCCGGCGAAGATCCCCGAGCCCCGGACCACTCCATCGGGGTTTATCCCGTTGACCCTTATACCGTGCTCGCCCAACTCGGCGGCGAGCAATCGGACCTGATGCGCCTGGCTCGCCTTTGCTGACCCATAGGCGAGATTGTTCGGTCCGGCAACCACAGCGTTCTTGCTGACGACGTAGACGATGTCGCCGCCCAGGTCCTGAGCAATCATCGCCTTGGCGGTGTGCTTGGACACTAGAAATGAGCCTTTGGCCATCACATCGTGTTGGAGGTCCCAGTCCGATACCGTCGTTTCGAGAAGGGTCTTTGAAAGTGACAGACCGGCGTTATTGACCACGATGTCGACGCCTCCAAAGGCGACCACGGCTTCTTCGACTGCGGCGACAACCCCTTCCTCGTCGGTGACGTCGGCCTGCACGGCAAGGGCTGTGTCGGCGGGCCCGATCATCGTCGCCGTGGTCTCTGCCGACTCGAGGTCGATGTCGACCACGGCCACCACCGCCCCCGCCTCGCTGAGCCGCTGGGCTATCGCTCGCCCAATACCCGACCCGGCCCCAGTGACCAAGGCCACTTTGCCAGTTAGCGGCTTTGGAGCGGGCCGGCGTCGGAGTTTCATCTCCTCGAGCATCCAATACTCGACCTTGAACTTCTCCGATTCTGGTACCGGGCTGTAGGTGGAGACCGCTTCGGCGCCGGTGATCACGTTGATGGCGTTCATGTAGAACTCCCCAGCCACCCGGGCTGTCTGGCTGTCCGCACCGTACGAGAACATGCCGACTCCAGGAATCAGGAAGATCGCCGGGTCGGCACCTCTCATCGGGGGTGTGCCCTCGTCGGCGTACCGCTCGTAGTAGGCCCGGTACTCCTCTCGGTATTCGGCATGAAGCTCCCGCAGTCGACTGACCTTGTCCTCGAGGGATGCAGCGCCTGGGACATCCAGGAGCAGAGGCCGTACCTTCGTACGTATGAAGTGATCCGGACAAGATGTGCCGAGGGGGACGACGCGGGGGGCAGCCTCCCTTCCGATGAATTCGACCACCTGGTCGGCGTCGAACCACCGTCCTATGACGGGCCCGTCGGTGCCGGCAAGTCCTCGGATGACCGGTGCCAGCGCTGCTGCCTGGCTGCGCCGCTCCAAGGGTGACAGTGGTCCGAATCCCGGCCTCATCGACCCCAAGGGCTTCGCCACGCCCTCGCTCTCGAGGAACTCCGTCGCCTTCCGGATGGCGGCCAAGGTGGTCTGCTCGCATTCCTTTGATGTCGCACCCCAAGTGGTCAGGCCGTGGCCACCCATGACCACCCCTTTCAGACCTGGCCGCTCGGCCTTGAGATGCTCGACCTCGAGGGCCAGCTCAAATCCAGGTCGACGCCACGGGACCCATGCCAGCTCATCGCCGAAGCATCGCTTTGTGAGCTCCTCTCCATCGGCGGCGGCGGCAATGGCGATCACCGCGTCCGGGTGCAGGTGATCGACGTGGGGAGCTTCGATGAGCCCATGCATCGAGGTATCGATGCTCGGAGCCGCCTGGAGTGGGCCGAACCCACAGAAGTCGAGCAGCTGATGCATCTCGTCCTCGTGTTCCACGCCCCCATAGACGTCTCTGAGCCTTCGGATACGACCTACTCGAAGGGTGGACAGCCCGGCTTGGGTCAGGGTGCCTAGGTCGCCTCCGGACCCTTTGACCCACATCACCTCAACCGTCGCGTTCGACACCGGGTCGACTATCGATCCCTTGGCTGAGGTATTACCCCCGCCGTAGTTCGTGTTGTGAGGATCCGAGCCGAGTCGGTTGGAGCGCTCAATCAGAGCTCGGACCACATCTGGGTTGTTCACCGCATCCATCTACTCCGACTCCTTGGCCCTCGCCCTCGAGAGCTTGTGCACTTCTTCGTTAGATTTCGCATAATCTTACAAGCGCGAAAGACCGGCACCACTGGCGACTTCTCAGCGCGTTGTGGCTGGGCGCCCGGGCCGGGAGATCCCCGACCCGGGCAACCACAGTCTCAGCCGTCGACGTTGTCGGCGTTGTAGACCGAGAACGGTCCCATCAGCACTCGCAGGCCGGCGTCGCGAGTCGGATCCTTCGTGATCTCATACTCGCCCATCCGTCCGGCGACGAACTGCTGGCCCTCCACCGCTTCGATCTGGCCAGTCGCGAGGCCATAGGCCACGTAGTAGGCCAAATAGCCGAGGTCGGTGAAGCTCCACAGAGCGAACTCGGGGGCGCATCCACTCTTCGTGTACTCAGCCATTTCGTCGGGCAGTCCAAGACCCGAGACCTTGACCTGGTCGCAGAGACCCTCTTGGGTCATCGCCTGGGCGGCCGCAACGATCCCGACCGTGGTGGGCGCCATTATCAGCTGCAGATCCGGGTGGGAGTCGACCAGTGCAAGAGCCTGGTTCACCGAGTCCTCGGCAACATCGTTGCCATAAACAGTGTCAACCAGCTCGAGGTTGGCGTAGTCCGGACCCGCCAGAACCTCCTCCATGGCAGCGATCCAGGCATTCTGGTTCGCCGCTTCCGGGGTTGCCGACAGGATGGCGAACTGCCCGCCATCGGGTCCCAGAATCTCCCGTGCCATGTCGGCCATGACCTGCCCGGTCTCGTCGAAGTCGACCTGAGCCACGAAGACGCTTTCGCCTTCAGCTGAGGGTATCGGCGAGTCCCATGCGACGACTGGGATTCCTGCGTCGGCGGCTGCCTTGGCAGAAGGGGCCAACTCGTCGCCGGCGTTGTTCGACACCATGATGGCGCCCACGCCCTGAGTCACCGCGTTCGTCATGAACTCGATTTGGCCGGTGGCATCACCACAATCCGCCGGTCCGACGAAGTTGGCCGGGTCAGATCCCAGCTCGCCGGCGGCCTCCACGGCACCGTCGTTCGCCTGCGGGAATACGGCGATATTGGTGCACTTGGGCAAGAATATGGCCGAGATCGACTCGGCGGATGTGATCTCCACCGATCCGGCAGCGGTGCCTTCGGTGGTGGTCGTTTCTTGCATGGCCGTCGTCGTCGTTTCTCCAACGGTGGTCGTCGTTTCGCCTGCGGCAGTTGTTGTGCTCTCACCAGAGCTGCCGCCGCAGGCGGCGACCACCAGGGCGAAGCCGGCCAGCAGAGCCAGCAGCCTCGACCGTCGTTTCAATTCATTCACTCTCTTCTCCTCCTTCGGGTCGTTTCCTGATATGCATTGGTTGGGCTAGTCGTTCTTACCTCCCGTCATTCATCTGTTTAGGGCGGCGCATTGGCCGTCGCTCTGACGCCTCGAGACGCCGAGCGGAATCTCTGGGCGAGGTTTGGGACGAGGACGGAGCCGATGAGGAGCAGCCCGATGACTCCGGTCTGAACGATCCCGTCCACGTTTGCGAGACCGAACCCATTGCGGATGTTGAGCACGGTGAAGATGGCCAGGGCCACTCCGAGCATGGAACCTGACCCGCCGAAGATGCTGACCCCGCCGAGAAGGACCATGGTGATGATGTCGAGCTCGTAGAATTCGGCAAGGCTGCCTCTTACGGAGCCGAGACGTGAGGCGAAGAGGACACCAGCCAATCCGGCGAAGAAACCGGATGCAATGAAGAGGCGGAGCTTGAGCCCCTGCACCGGGATTCCCGAGTATTCCGCCACCGGAGCGCTGTCCCCGACCACATATACGCGACGACCGAAGGCGCTTCTCTCCAACAGTACCCAGGCGATCCCCAGCTCGACGAAGAAGATGAGTAGAGCCAGCGGCACCGGCCCCAGAAGGGGTTGCTGGCCGAGTTGGTCGAACCATGCGGGGAAGTTGTTGACGGCTCGGTCCTCGAGCAGGACCCTTGCGCCTCCCCTGAAACCAATGAGCCCGGCCAAGGTAACCACCAGTGACGGCAAGCCGAAGCGGGTGATGACCAGACCCTGTATGAGCCCGGCCAGAGCACCCGCCGCCAATGCGATGACGATGGCTGCCCAAAAGGGCACTGCTTGCCCTTCGTAGAGCGACGCCATGACTGCAGCAGAGAAACCCATCACAGATGCGACAGAAAGGTCGATCTCCCCGTTGATGATGACGAAAGCCATCACCACGGCAACGATGATCTTCTCGTTCGAGAGCCAGAACAGGTTTATGAAATTGCCAACACCGAGATAGTGCGGGGAAAGGATGACATTGACGACAACTGTTGCCATCAAGATCCCGAGCAAGGTCGTCTCCCAGCGATGATGGGACGCCCAGCTACGCATCGGCAGCACCCCCTCCCACGACTCCCGACACTGGATATGTCGAGGCCCTCTCTTCCTCGCCGGCCCTGCGCATTTCTGCCGACCAACGATTCTGGAAGCGCTTCTGAAGAGCGGCGTCGAGGATCACTGCCGCCAGAATCAGGATTCCAAGAGCCGCATCCCTCCAAAACTCGCTCACCTCGGGGACGCGGACCAGGCTCAGCTCGAGGGTATTGATCAGCACGGCACCAAGGAAGGCGCCGATCATCGTCCCCGAGCCGCCGAAAATGCTCACGCCGCCAACGACAGCGGCCGCAACCGACTGGAGTTCAAGACCGGCACCTGCCGTGGCGCTGATGGTCCCCGCCCGGACCATGAACATGAAGCCGGCCAGACCGGCCAAGCCGCCGGAGGCAATGAACGACAAGAAGACCAACCGCGGCGCCGGCAACCCCGCCTGTGCGGCGGCATCGGGGTTCGAGCCGATGGCGTACAGCCTTCTCGCCACCCGGAGCCGAGCGAAGGCCCACCCAAGAAGGAGGATCACAACCAGAGTGACGAGAAAGACGAGCCTCACATCGAGACCACCCACCGAGAAGACCGTGACGTTGTTGAAATCAAGCACCCAATCGGGGAGGTCACCGGCCAGCACATTGGCCCCACTCGAGTAGATGCTGAGAAGAGTGCGGAACAGGGCCAAGGTTCCCAGCGTGACGATGATCGCAGGGACCCGCCCGTAGGCGACGAGCAGACCGTTCACAGAACCAAGAACAGACCCTACGAACATGGCAACGAGCATCGCCACCACCGGGCCGAGACTCGTGTGCGCGGCAAGGAAATCACCGGTGAGATAGGCGGCGACCCCGACGATCGAACCCACTGACAGATCTATGTTGCGGCTGAAGATCACCAGAGCCTGGGCCACGGCAAGGATGGCCACGACCACGACGCTCGTAGTGACCCGATTGAAGAATCGGCCGCTCAGATATCCGTCCACTAGAAAAGCGAACACAGCGACGGAGAGAGCGATGATGCCGAGAAGGGTCAGCTCCTTGATCCGCTCTGGTCGCATCCATCGGGATCCTGTCCTGACCGGAGGTGCGGCACTACTCACATGACCCCCACGGCGGCTGACATCACCCGCTCCTGGGTCGCTTCGCCCCGCTCGTAGATTTGCCGAAGTGAGCCCTCCTTCATGACCGCTACCCGGTCGCTCATCGCAAGGACCTCGGGGAGGTCGGACGAAATCAGCATGATGGCTATCCCGGAAGAAGCCAGTTCGTCCACAAACCGGTGGACTTCGGCCTTGGCGCCCACGTCGATTCCCCGAGTCGGCTCATCGAGAATCAGCACCTTGGGCTCGGCGTTCAACCACTTGGCCAACATCGTCTTCTGCTGGTTCCCACCCGAAAGCTGACTGACCGGCGTCGATAGGGAAGGTGTCTTGATGCTCAATGACTCGCTCAGCTTCTCGGCGTCACGGCGCTCCACGGCCCTTCGCAGGAAGCCGAGCCCACTCGTGTATCTCTTCAGGGTGGCCAGAGTCACATTGGCCGTCACCGACTGCGGCATCGAGAGACCAAGTCTTCGTCGGTCCTCCGACAGGTAGGCGATCCCGTGAGCCAAGGCATCGGCCGGGGAGCGAACTGCGATGGGCTGACCGTCCAGGGTCACCGTCCCTGTGTCAGGCGGAGCGATACCGAACAGGGCCAACGCGACGTCGGTGCGCCCGGCACCAACCAGACCGGCAAAGCCGACCACTTCTCCACGGCGAATGTCGAAGGAGATATCGGAGAAGACACCGGCGCGCCCCAGGTTCTCGACCGAGAGGATCACCTCACCTTTGGTATGCTCCCCCCTGGCGAAGAACTCTGTCGGGTCCCGCCCCACCATCTCCCTGACCACCGAGTCCTCGGTTACCTCCGGTGTTGGTCGAGTCGAAATGCGACGGCCGTCTCGGAAAACCGAGATGCGATCCGACACCGCGAACAACTCCTCGAGACGGTGAGTGATGAAGAGCACCGCCACTCCGCTTTCCCTGAGCTGGCGAACCTGGCCGAAAAGCCGATCCACCTCGTGCGCGCTGAGCGCCGCGGTGGGCTCGTCCATGATGAGGACTCGCGTATCGAGCGAGATTGCCTTGGCGATCTCGACCGCCTGCTGCCCGGCGACGGTCAACCCGGCGGCTGGGATACTTGGGTCGATGTTCATGTCCAGTCTGGCCAGGATGGAGGTCGCCTCATCGATCATCGCCGACCAGTCGACGAGCCACCCCCGATCCTGATGACCGATGAAGATGTTCTCGGCCACGCTGAGATCGGGGAACACCGAAGGCTCCTGGTAGATGGCCGCTACCCCTCGCAGTTGCGCTTCGGCAGCGTTGCGGGGTGCGTAGGACTCCCCGCTCATCTGCATCTGTCCGGCATCCGGCGGGTAGATGCCGGTCATGATCTTGATCAGAGTCGACTTGCCGGCACCGTTCTCCCCCACCAGGGCATGTACTTCACCCGAGTTGAGGAAAAGAGAGACGTCATCGAGCGCCTGTGTGGCGTCGAACCTCTTCGAGACGCCGGCGATCTCAAAGACCGGGCGAGCTTCAGCCACGAAAGGTCACCTCGTCCGAGGCCGGGCCGCTGGCCGCGCACGGCTGCGCCGATGAGGCATTCCGCACCTAACTCCTCCTCGCTCAGAACGCTCAACCGGTTGTGCCCACCGGCGACGTTCATCTGTGTAACATATCACACTAGATCACACGCTGTCGCGGAGTTCACGTGAGTCGTTGGCGAAGGTTTCTCGGCCCCCTTGGAGTCATGCAATTCCGACTTCCGCAGCTGAGTCTCCGAAAGCGAAGATTGGCCAAGTCGGCCACGATCGAGGATCTGCGCCGAGTAGCCAAAAGGCGTCTACCTCGAGGCGTCTTCGACTACATCGACGGTGGGGCCGAGGATGAGCTGACAATGGCAGCCAACTCTGATGCATATCGCAGGCTGATCTTCTCGCCTCGGGTCTTGCGTGATGTGAGCGAGATCGACATCTCCTCCGTGTTGTTGGGCAAGAAACTCACCTACCCACTGGTTTTGGCCCCGACCGGGTTCACGAGAATCGCTGACCCGGAGGGAGAGTTGGCCGTCGCCCGTGCGGCCAAGCGCGCCGGGCTTCCCTATGCGCTGTCGACCCTTGGAACACGATCGATCGAAGAGGTTGCCGAAGTTGGATCGGATCGACTCTGGTTCCAGGTCTACACGTGGCGAGATAGAGATCTGGTGGCCGACATGGTCAAGCGGGCAGGCGCCTCTGGATACGAGGCGTTGTGTCTCACGGTCGACACGGCGATGCTGGGTCGGAGGGAGCGCGACGTTCGACGAGGGTTCACGCTACCGCCCAAGATCGGGATCTCAACCCTCCTCGACGGTGTCATCCATCCCGCCTGGGCGTGGGCGTTTCTCACATCCGAGCCGATCATCTTCGCCAACGTTGCAGGAGACTCGTCGGTCGGCGACGGCACAGATGCCATATCTCTCGCCGAATACGTAGGGAGCCAGTTCGACCCGGCACTGTCCTGGGATGATGTCGACTGGTTCCGCGATCGATGGGATGGGCCGCTGGTGCTCAAAGGCATCCAGTCGGTCGAGGACGCCCGGATCGCGGTCGACCGAGGGGTGAATGCAATAGCCATCTCGAACCATGGCGGCCGTCAACTCGACTCGGCGCCGGCCACGCTCGACCTCCTACCGGCCATCGCCAAAGCCGTCGGAGGACGAGTCGAGATCATCTGTGACGGAGGTGTGCGTCGGGGAAGTGACATCGTGAAGGCGGTCGCGCTAGGCGCAAACGCGGTCATGGCCGGCAGGCCCTACCTATACGGATTGGGGGCCGCAGGTGAAGCAGGGGTCGACCAGGTGTTGGCAAACTTCGGCTCCGAGATGAAACGGACCATGGCTTTGATCGGTTGCACCGACGTCGACGCTCTAGGCCCGGAGTTCGTGTCCCGACTTGGAGCATGACCTAGGGGATCGGCCTTTGTCATCTTGCGGACGCGTTCCATTGCCAGACTCACAATCCTCCCCACGCGGCGGAGGCCCTGGCGGACCGGCGCCTGATTGACCGACCCGCGGATCCGGCCACGCGGCGGAAGCCCCGGCCGACCGGCGCCTGTTTGACCGGGGTCTAAACCTGACGCGCGACGATTGAGGGCAGTCCCGAAGGCAAGACGAGGTCCCATAACAGGGGCCATCCGGTCAAAGTCCGCCAGCAAGAGCGGACCGGCGTCTGATTGCAGGTGCACGAAGCTGACTACGCGGCGGTAGCCCTGGCGGACCGGCGTCTGTTTGACCGAGGTCAACACCGTGTCTGCGAATACTGAGGGAGGTCCCCGGTTCGCGACCAAGTGGGGGCTCGGGAGCCAAACCGGTCAAAGTCCGCCAGCAAGAAGAACTGTGCCCGGGGTGGGATTCGAACCCACACGAGCCGATTCGGCTCAAGGGGGTTTAAGCCCCTCGCGTCTGCATTCCGCCACCCGGGCCTGGGCTCTCATGAGGGTAAAGAAAGCAGACGGTGGGCGACGCCATCGAGCGTGTCCCTCTCCGAGACGATCACCTCATCCGAATCGAGCCGCCTCATGACAGCCTCGGCCACGACAGCTCCAGCGAGGACGACGGGTGCCCGCTTGGGATCCAGAGATGGGATGGCGGCGGTTTCATCCAACGTCTTGCCGGCCAGACTCCCCAGGAGCCGGTCGAGCGCCCCGGCGGACAAATGATGGCCATGGACCGCTTCTCTCGAGTAGTGGGGCAGATCTTGGGCCACAGCAGAGAGACTGGTCCAGGTCCCGGCCACCCCAACGAGGGTGGCGGCCTCGTAGGTCACGTCCTCGAACATCGAATCCACGAGCGACCTGGCGGCCTCGAGCTCTGCCGCAGTAGCGGGGCGGTTGGGAAGACTGCGCTCGGTGAGACGAACCGACCCGATGTCGATCGACACACCACCGTCCTCGGTGACGAACTCGGTACTACCGCCCCCGATGTCTGAGACCACGATCGGTGGTGTCAATGTGGTCGCTCTCGTCGCCCCCTCGAAGGCGAGGCGAGCCTCCTCCTCCCCGGAAATGAGTGTGGGCCGCACACCGAGGAGCCGCTCCGCTTTGGCGAAGAACTCCTCCCGGTTGGAGGCGTCGCGGGATGCGGATGTGGCGATTGCATATCGCTGCCCGACCTGGGCCGAATCCATCAAGTCTCCAAAGCGGGTGAACACGGCGAGCGTCTCATCGATTGCTTCCATCGAGAGCACTCCGGTGGTATCGACCCCACGACCCAGTCCCGTGACCTCCACCCATCGCCCGATCTCCCCGTCGCGATCAGCTATGAGCAAACGCATCGAATTGGTCCCGATGTCCACGACGCCGACTCTCACGGCTTGTTGACCCACTCCGGGTTCATCCCACCGTCAAGGACACACGGTTGTGTGCAATCGAGAGGCTCGATCCAACCGGAAACCAGCTCACCCACCGGGTTCTCACCCCCGGCGCGGGTGTGCGCGTAGTGGGCGTGGAGACACTTCACACCGGCTCGTGCTCCGCCGACTCCGCCACTGGGTACCGGGCTCGACCCCTCGGCAACGAGCTCGTCACGCTCTGCGGCATAGGAGCGGTGAGCACCATCGAGACGCTCGGCGAATTCCTGGTCGGACATGGCTCTCTGCTCCATGCGCTTCACACCGCCCGCTCCTTCGAGGCGCCCGATCCGCGTGACCGCCAGCGGGCAGGTCAGCCAGAAGAGGGTCGGGAAGGGGGTTCCGTCATCGAGTATCGGTGGGACGCGCACCACCACCGGCAAACCGAGGTGACACCGGGAGACGGTGTCGGAATCGGCGCGGAGTGGCCTCCCGATCTGAACTTCGATGACCTGTCGGTCATCCAAGTGCGTCACCCACTTGTTTCCAGGTCTCGACCGGTCAAGAAGTCCCAGACTCGATCGACCCACGTCCTCGGCGGATCGGCAGTAGCAACCTCGGCCGGCTGAGCAGGTTGATCGCCGCCCGGCGGGTCGAGAACCACATAGGCGATCTCGCCGGGGCGGACATATCCGAGCTTGTCCCTTGCCAGCTTCTCGATCTCCTCGTCCGTGTTTAGCGCATTGGCGTCCGTCTGGAGACTCGCATTCTCGGATTCGAGGTCACTGAGGCGCTGCTCGGCGCTGGACACCTGGTGCCGCGAGTCGAGAATCTGCCGATATGGCACGACCTGGGTGAGGAACGCTGCGCCGACGAGGATGAAGAGGAGGGTGATCACGGCGATGCCCGGTCGTCTGATCAGGGTCATCGCGGTCTCCTGAAGGTATCCCAGCCGGCGAAGCGAGCACTGTCGCCGAGACCCTGCTCGATGCGCAGCAGCTCGTTGTACTTGGCGGTTCTCTCGCCTCGAGCGGGGGCGCCGGACTTGATCTGGCCGACGTTGGTCGCCACCGCCAGATGTGAGATAAAGGTGTCATCGGTCTCACCGGAGCGATGGCTCACCATCATGCCGAACGACGCCTCTCTCGCCGTGGCCATGGTGTGAAGTGTCTCCGACACGGTGCCGATCTGGTTCACCTTGATCAGGATCGCGTTGGCCGCCGCCTCTGAGATGCCACGTCGCAGGATCTCCTCGTTGGTGACGAAGACATCGTCTCCGACCAATTGCACCCGACGTCCGAGACGGGCCGTCAGCGCCTTCCAGCCTTCCCAGTCGTCCTCAGACATCCCATCCTCTATCGAGACCAGTGGGTATCTGTCGACCAGGTCTGCGAGGAACTCGACCATCTCGGCCGAGGTGAGCTCGCGGCCCTCGAGGTGGTAGAGGCCCTCCCGGTGTATCTCGCTGGCAGCGACATCGAGTGCCAGGCCGATGTCGTCCCCCAGCTCATAGCCGGCGACATCTATCGCCTCGACCAGGAGCTCTAGGGCCGACTCGTTGGTGGGGAGATCGGGTGCAAATCCGCCCTCGTCTCCCACATTGGTGCCGAGCCCGCGTCCCCCCATGACCTTCTTCAAGGCGTGGTAGACCTCGACACCGGCGCGCAGGGACTCCTCATATGTGGGCAGCCCGGCCGGGACCAGCATGAATTCCTGGATGTCGACCGAGTTGGCGGCGTGGGCACCCCCATTCAGGACGTTGAGACAGGGAACGGGGAGAACCCGTCCCGAGGGGCCCCCGAGGTAGCGATACAGCGGAAGACCCACCGACGCCGAAGCCGCCCTCGCAGTGGCCATGGAAACGGCGAGGATGGAGTTGGCGCCCAAGGAAGCCTTGTTCGGCGTCGCATCGAGATCGCACATCAGCTGATCGATCAACTCCTGGTCGGTGACGTTGCGGCCCACCACCACCGGGCCGAGCTTGTCGACCACGTTGGACACGGCCTTGGCGACGCCCTTGCCGTTCCAGTTGTCACCACCGTCACGCAACTCGACCGCCTCCAAGGCTCCGGTCGAGGCTCCCGACGGGACTATTGCCCGACCCACGGCGCCTCCGCGGGTACGCACCTCCGCCTCTACGGTCGGGTTGCCACGGGAATCGAGCACCTGGCGGGCAGATACGGTCTCGATCATGGAGTGAGTCATTTCAGGTGGATCCCCGGTTCGCTGCCACGCCAAACTACCAGCGACACCCTCTTGTGCCGATGACCCATGACGAGCCGGATGTCAGTCTTTCGCCCGTTCCCATCGTTGGTCGAGCTGGGCCATGTCGAGCCCGGCGAGCGGCCCCTCCGCCTCCATGGCCCGGAAACGGGTCTCGAAGCGATCGATTGCTCCCCTCAAGGCGAGCTCGGGGTCGATATGGAGGTGTCTCGACAAGTTCACCACGGAGAACAGAACGTCCCCCAACTCGGACTCGGCACGCCGTGGATCGTCCAGGACATCGGCCAACTCCTCGACCTCCTCCCGAATCTTGGGAAGCACGCCAATGGCTTCCGGCCAGTCGAAGCCGACCTTGGCCGCCCGATTCTGGATCTTGGCGGCCCGATGCAATGAAGGCATGCCGTGGGGCACACCATCCATGCCCGACCCGCCCTCACCACCTCGCTCATCGTCTTTGATCAGATCCCAATTCCTCTTGACTTCGTCTGCCGTGCCCGCCTCGACATCTCCGAACACATGGGGATGTCGCCGCACCAGTTTCTGACGCAACACCTCCGCCACGTCGTCGATGTCGAATGCTCCGGCTTGCCGGGCGATGGTCGCATGGAACAGGACCTGAAGCAGCACATCACCGAGCTCATCCTCGATGAGTGCATATGCGGCCCAGTCCTCCCCATCGGGTCTCATGCCGGAAATGGCGTCGATCAACTCGTAGGACTCCTCGATCAGATACTTGACCAGCGTCTGATGGGTCTGCTCTCGATCCCACGGGCATTCCTCGCGCAAGATCGCCATGGCCCGAACTGCCCCGACCAGGCCTCCCGGCTCCGAGTCGACGAAGATCGAGGTTCGAAATCCGGCCAACGACGGGTCGACATCGTCGATGGGGAGGTCGAAACGACGCCCGTCGACGGAGCCCAGCCCCGAAAACAAGGTGACGACCGTCTCCTCCGGCATCGCCCTGCCCAGTCGGGCCACCACGTCGCCGAGCACTTCTGGCCGATCGAGATGTCCGACGATGGTCGGCTTGTCGATCACCAGCGGATAGGGAAGCTCATGGCCGTTGAGTATTTGAAGCCCACGATCGAAGGGGTCGTATCCGATCTCGGCGAGGATGGCATCGACGAAGGATTCCGCCGGTATCACCTCGACATCGGTCGAGCCGGCGATCAGGTGCCTCACCGCGAACTCACCCACCAGCGGGCTCCCGGGAACGGCATAGACGACATCGCCCTGGCTGCCCGCCTCGGCCACCCTTTCGGCCACCGCCGCGTAGACGTCCTCGAAACTCTCACGACTCTCATAGAGATCGTCACAAGTGATGACATCTCGCAAAGATGCCAGCTGCTCAGCCGCTGGATGATGGAGCGTTCGGACGATCACGACGCTCTTTGGATCCAGAAGGACCTCCTGAACGATCCCGGGAATCCGGTCGAAGTCACCCGGACCGAGACCGGTGACCCTGATCACCCGGTGGGAGGAATCACCTGGGGTGGATTCGCCTGCCATGTCCCGTATTGCTCGTCCACGGTGACATCGGCGGCCTCCACCTTCGCCACGAACCAGTCGTTGGTCGCAGTCGTGATCGCTTCCTCGGTCAGTGTCGTCGCCAATTCGTCGTCTGAAGGCAGGGCCGCCGGATCCGCCTCGGTCCGGTCGTTGACGATGAGGATGTGGAACCCGTACTGAGTCTCGACAGGTCCGGTCACCTGCCCGAGGTCGGCGGTCATCGCAGCGTCGGCGAACTCGGGAACGAATCGCGATGGAGCGCTGCATTCGAGCACTCCGCCGTCGGCCCCACTACCGGTGTCCAAGGACAACTCCGCGGCGAGGTCCCCGAAGTCCTCACCGGCATCGAGACGATCCAGGACCGCGTTCGCCTCTTCCTCGGTGGCGACGAGTATGTGAGAGACACAGACCTCGGCCAGATCCATCGCAGCCAGGTCGCGGCGGGCATCGATCTCCTCCTGAGTGGGCTCGGCCACGTCGGGGGCCAGTTCCTCCCGCACCTTTGCGTCCAGGACCTGCTGATGGGCGACGCTCTGGAGGAACTCCTCGGTGACCATGTTGCTGGAGAGGAAGTCCTCACGGCTCTGGCCCTCGGATGCGTTGTCGGCGAATAGCTGATCGGCCTCGGCACTTATCTCCTCGTCAGAGACGGAGATGCCGAACTCGTCATTGGCAGCATCTATCACGACCTGCCACTGGATCTCGAAGCCGAGGAACGTGGCGAAATTGTCTTTGGCGATGGTGGAATCCGTACCCGGGTCGATGAGAGCTTCGACGTCTCCGACGGTGATGTCGGTGCCGTTAACGGTGGCGGCGGCGGCGGACGACCCCCCACCGCAAGCAGAGACCGCGAGCGCGGTCACCATCAGGATTGAGACGAGTTTCTTCAAGACAGATCCTTGTTGGGGAAAAGGGACCGCGGGAATGGTAGATCCATCGCCAGGCAAGCTGTAAGCAAACCGGCTCACCACATGGAGCGTAGGAACTCGATCAGCCCTCCGACCACGTCCCGGGGCGCAGGGATGAACACCGTCCCTTCACTTGCCTGCAGAACCGAGCGGGGTTGCAGGCGCTTGAGCCGAACCTCCTGTGATGGCTTGAGATCCACCGGTCCCATCCGAATCTCATGACGCAACTGGACCACCTCTTCCAGACCCACCCGGAGGGCTTCGGAGCGAAGCCTGGCCAGCGAGAGGAGATTCTCCGCCTCGGGCGGGAGCGGACCGAAGCGATCGGCCCATTCTGCGGCGACATCGTCCACTTCCTCCAGCGTGCTCGTGGTCGCAAGACGACGATATGCCTCCAACCTGAGCTCCTGTTCCGTCACATACGTCTCGGGCAAGTGGGCATCCACGGGCAGATCGATTCGGACTTCCCTGCTCTCGGTGGTCGGTGGCTGCCGTCCCTCCAGCTCCGACACGGCCTCTGCCACCAACTCGGCATAGAGGTCGAAGCCGACCGCGGCGATGTGCCCACTCTGCACCTCGCCGAGGATGGAGCCCGCTCCCCTGATCTCGAGGTCACGAAGGGCGAGCTGGAAACCGGAACCGAGGTCAGTGGCCTCACCGATGGCCTCGAGGCGTCTGTGGGCATCCTCGGTGAGGGATTGGTCCGTGGGATGAAACAGGTAGGCATACGCCCGTTGGCTGGACCTTCCGACCCGGCCACGCAGCTGATAGAGCTGAGCGAGCCCGAGGAGGTCGGCCCGCTCGACGATCAGGGTGTTCACCTGTGGCAGATCGAGCCCGGACTCGATGATCGTGGTCGCCACCATGACGTCGTGCTCCCGGTTCCAAAAGTCGATCATCACCTGCTCGAGCTGACCCTCGGACATCTGCCCGTGGGCCACCACGTATCTCGCATCGGGGACGAGCTCCTGGAGCCTGGCCACGGCCCGATCGATCGATCGGACCCGATTGTGCACATAGAAGACCTGGCCCTCGCGGAGCATTTCGCGTCGAATCGCCGCAGAGACCGCCTGCTCGTCATACGGTCCGACGTAGGTCAGGATCGGATGACGGTCCTCCGGAGGCGTCCTGATGTTCGAGACCTCCCGGATACCGGTCAACGCCATCTCCAAGGTGCGAGGGATGGGCGTGGCGGTCAGGGTGAGCACGTCCACTCCGACCTTCAGCCGCTTGATCGCGTCCTTGGCCGAAACACCGAAACGCTGCTCCTCGTCGATCACCAGCAACCCGAGCTCCTTGAAATGGACGTCTTCGGAGAGGAGACGGTGGGTGCCTATCACCACATCCACCTCGCCCGTGGCCAGCCCGGCGACAACCGACCTCTGTTGTCTCGCAGTCAGGAACCTGGAAAGCGCCTCGACACGGACCGGGTAGGGGTCGAACCGCTCGCCAAACGTCTGGTGGTGTTGCTGAGCGAGCAAAGTGGTGGGGGCCAGCACTGCCACCTGCTTGCCCGATTGCACGGCCTTGAACGCGGCCCTGATCGCCACCTCGGTCTTGCCAAACCCGACGTCACCGAAGATGAGGCGGTCCATCGGCTGGCCCGCCTCCATGTCGGACTTGACGTCCAGGATCGCCTTCATCTGGTCACCGGTCTCCTCGTATGGGAACCGTGACTCCATCTCACGCTGCCACGGCGTGTCCGGCTCGTATGCATGGCCGGTGGCGGCGGCCCTCTGCCGATGAAGGGCGACCACCTGCTCCGCAACGGCCGCGACCGCCTTTCTGACCCGGCTTCTCTGCTCGCTCCAGTCCTTGCCACCCATTCGGGAAACTCTCGGAACCTCGCCGCCGGTGTACCTACGCACGGCCGCTAGCTGGTCCACGGGGACATATAGGCGATCCTCCCCGGCATAGGCGATGACCAGATAGTCACGCTCGATGCCGGCCATGGTGCGCGATACGAGCCCTTCGAAGCGACCGATCCCATGCTGATGGTGGACGACGTAGTCCCCCTCGGTCAGGTCCCGATACTGCTGAGGCCCGATCCCGCCCGACCTGCCTGCCCTGCGATGCGCACGGCGACGACCGGCGATCTCTTGCTCGCCGACGACGGCGACTCCCAGGGCCGGAGCAAAGAATCCCCGATGGATCCCAACGGGGACGATGCCCGACATGAGACCGGGCAACGACGCCATCCGCTCCAGGGACAGACCCTCCTCGCCAAGGGCGCGGGCGACCCGGTCGGCCGCCCCGTCCCCGTCCATGGCCACAATCGTGGCAACGCCCCTCGACACGAGCCGGCTCAACCCGGACGCCACCGACTCAGGCGAGCCGGGCACGACATCCAGGGCCGCTACCTCCATCACCGGGTCCGATGGCCCGGTTGGAGCCGAGGGAATCCGAAGATATCGCTTCGCCTCGAGGCTCTTCTCCAGGTCGAGGAACAGTGCCGGGTGCCTGCCGGCTTCGGGAGCCGTCTCTCCCCAGGTTGGGGCGAGGGCGGCCGCGAGCTCGCTCTCCTCCTTGACCAAGTCCCTGGCTCGATCCAATGCCCGACCGGGGTCGACCGCGACGAGGCTCGCCTCGACAGGGACCGAGTCGATCATCGATGTGGGCTCTGCAAACCAGGGTAACCACGACTCGATGCCCGGAAAGAGCTGTCCCTCGGCGACTCGATCCCAGGTGGAGGCGGCCCATGGCTCCTCGTGGAGCAGGGCTCTCGCCTTGGCGACGATCGCCGGACCGGGTCGGACTTCCCGGGCTGGATATGCCACCAGTGAGGGAACAGTCGCCTCGGACCGCTGCGAACCAACGGAGAACGAGCGGATCTCTTCCACGTGATCGCCCCAGAAGTCCAGTCGGATCGGTTGCTCCATCTGGGCGGGGTATATGTCAACGATCCCGCCCCTGACGGCGAACTCACCGCGTGACTCGACGCGATCGGTCCGGCTGTAGCCGAGATCAGATAGTTGGCCACTCAGCTCGCCGATTGGCATCTCATCACCGCTCGTCAACGTCAGTGGGTGATACGGCGAGGGGCTGAGGCGCTGAATGGCGCTTCGGACGCTCGCCACCACGAGGGCCGGCCCCCCGGCTTCGAGGGCATGACGCGCCTCGGACCGGCGGGCCATCGTGCCGATGTTCGGTGACACGTGCTCGAAGGGCAGCGTCTCCCAGGCAGGAGCCAGATAGACCACGTCGACGAAGAGCCTGAGATCATCGGTCAACTCCTCGGCATCACGCTCGCCCGGAACCACCACCAGCATCGGGGAGCCGACCTGGTCGAAGAGACCGGCCAACGCGAAGGCGCGTCCGTTCGCCGGGACCGCCCATGAGCCGTCGAACACGGGAAGGGAGGCGGATCGCCAAACGGTGAGTAGGGCAGAGAGAGGCGCAACCATCGAAAAGCCGATGGTACCCAGCGTCTCAGGTCAGGAGGCCGGTGGCCTCGAACCACTCGATGGTGCGACGAATGGTCTCCTCGACCGGCGTGTAATCCAACCCGAGATCATGGGTCGCCTTGGATCCGTCGTAGACGTGGCCAGCGCGCAAAACGCGAATCATCTCCCGACAGAACTTCGGCCGCTTCCCCACCAGACGGGCAGCGCCTTCTCCGGCCGCGGCAAGCGCCCCCACCAGGCCTCCCGGGAGAAACCGCGGATGCAGTTCGCGGCCGGCGGCCCGGGCGAGCATGTTCAGGGCTTCGGACATCTTGAAGTTGGCCCCACAGAGGAGATATCGCTCACCAGCCGATCCTCTCTCGGCTGCAAGGATGTGGCCCCGGGCCGTGTCATCGATGTCGACGACGGCCACCGATGTCTCCACCAGGAATGGGAGTCTGCCGTTGAGCAGATCGAGGAACAGCTTGGCGGTTCCGGTCGATCTGCCCGGGCCTTGCACCGAGGCAGGATTCACCAAAACGACGGGGAAGTCGCCGCACCGCTCGAGAAGCATGAGCTCGGCAAGGTGCTTGGACCTCTCGTAGCGGGACTGATAGGACCCACGATGGGGGCTCGTCTCTGAGCCGACCGTCCCCGGCTCCTCCCCGATCGCCGCCGCCGAGGAGGTGTGAATCAGACGCCGCGCCTCCGCACGCATTGACTCCTCCAACACGATGCGAGTGCCCTCGATGTTCACGCGATCCATGACATCGGGGTGGAGCGAGCACATCTCGTTCACTCCGGCCACGTGGAACACGTGATCGCTCCCGGAAACGAGACGTCTCACCGACTCACGATCGATGACATCTCCGCGCACGGGGCGCGCCCCGAGTCCCTCCAGAATCGACACCGACCGGTCCGAGTGGGCCAATGCCGTGACTTCGTGGCCGGCGGAGACCAGATGTCGTACCAGGGCGGCGCCCACCACTCCCGATCCGCCCGTGACGGCGGTGGTCACGTCGTGATGTGGTCGGGCTGGGATCGGACGGTATGCCAGAAGGCCGACACATAGCCCCAGGCCGAGCCAACGGTGGCGATCACGGCGATCAGCATCACCCATTGGTCCAAATACCAGACGCCCCACCGGTTCGGCAGCCGAAGGAAAGCCAGGAAAATGGCCAGGAATTGGGTCCCGAATTTGATCTTCCCCCAGGTCGAGGGGGCGATCAGACCGCCCTGTGCCGCCACGACGCCTCTCAGAGCCATCACCGTGAATTCTCGGAAGATGATGATGGCGGCGGGCCAGATGGACACATGGTCGATGGAGACCAGTGCAAGCAAGGTCCCCGTGATCAGGATCTTGTCGGCCGTGGTGTCGAGAAAGGCACCCAAGACCGTGCCACCACTCGTTCTCCTGGCGACGTATCCGTCGAGGAAGTCCGTGAATGCGGCGACGGCGAAGATGATCGCCGCTATCACGAGTGCGTTGTCGATCCGGTCGGACCTCGTGAACGCCATGATCACCGGCACCAGGAGGACCCTGATCAGCGCCAGGATGTCAGGTGTTGAAATACGCCACTCCTCGACTCAGCATGCCGATCTTATCCGCGCGAGTGGCTCAGACGGGCTCAGACCCAGCCGTACGACCGTTTGATCGCCTCGTCCCACCTGCCACGCAGACGGCGGCGCTCCCGGTCGGTCATCATCGGTTCCCACCTGCGATCCTCCGTCCAAAGCGCTCGGATGTGACCCAGGTCGGGCCAAATACCGACGGCCATGCCGGCCCCGAACGCCGCCCCGAGGGCGGTGGTCTCGGTGATGGTGGGCTTGATGACGTCGACACCGAGCAGATCTGCCTGGAACTGCATGAGCAGCGAGTTCGCCGTCATCCCCCCGTCGACCCGGAGCTCGGTCAACTCCACCCCGGAGTCGGCCGTCATCGCATCGAGGACATCTCCGGTCTGGTAGGCGGTCGACTCCAGTGCCGCCCGGGCGATGTGGCCCCGATTGGCATGGCCGGTGAGCCCGGTGATCACGCCCCGGGCGTCCGGGCGCCAGTGCGGTGCGAACAACCCCGAGAAGGCGGGCACGAAATAGACATCGCCGTTGTCGTCGACCGTTCGAGCCAGAGTCTCCACCTCAGATGCCTCTTCGATCATGCGCAAATTGTCTCTGAGCCATTGCACCAGCGAGCCGGTTACAGCCACCGACCCCTCCAGGGCGTAGACGGCAGGCTCAGGCCCCAGCCGATACGCGACGGTGGTTAGTAGGCCCGACACCGAAGGCACCGGAGTGTTCCCGGTGTTCATGAGCATGAAGTTCCCGGTCCCGTAGGTGTTCTTCGCCTCCCCCGGATCGAAGCACGCCTGACCGAAGAGGGCGGCCTGCTGATCTCCCAATATTGCGGTCAGCGGGACACCGGACAATGGGCCCACACACCGTCCGATCTCACCCACCGATGAGACGATCTCCGGGAGCATCTTCACCGGCACCCCGATGGCGATGGCCAAATCGGCGTCCCAGGAGGTCGTTACCAGGTCCATAAGCAGTGTCCGCGAGGCATTGGTCACATCAGTGACATGGAGGCCACCGTCGGTACCGCCTGTGAGGTTCCAGGTGAGCCAGCTGTCGATGGTGCCGAAGGCCAGCTCACCGCGATCGGCGCGATCTCGCAGATCGCTCTCGTCGAGCAGCCAGCGCGCTTTCGGCCCGGCAAAGTAGGTCGCCAGCGGAAGACCGGTCTTGGAGCGAAAGCGGTCCGGTCCCTCCCCTTCCCCGAGACGCTCACACAATCCGGCTGTGCGTGTGTCCTGCCAGACGATCGCGTTGGCCACCGGCGTTCCCGTGGCTCTGTCCCAGACCACGGCGGTTTCGCGCTGATTGGTGATCCCCACCGCCGCCAGATCTGCCGGCGAGAGCCCCGACTTCTTCATGGCGCCCTCGATGACGGCTACGGAGTTGGCCCAGATCTCATCAGGATCGTGTTCCACCCAGCCCGATCGCGGGTAGATCTGTCGATGCTCGATCTGGTCGATGGATACCACCGAGCCGGCATCGTCGACGATCATGAATCGTGTCGACGTGGTCCCTTGATCCAGGGCACCAACGAACTGAGCCATCCGACGACGTTAACTGCGAGACTCCAGCCTGGGTCTGTCAGCCTTTTCCCCGGAGGGCTGCCATCTCCTGCGCGGAGGCGCGGTCGGTCCACCATCGCTCGGCAACGTCCGCGGCGTCCTCCGCCAGGATGTCGACTTCCTCACGCTCCGCCTTGGAGAAGCGCCTCAAGACATACACGGCGGGGTCCATCGAACCAGGCGGTCGCCCTACACCGACTTTGAGGCGATTGAACTCGCTCGTGCCCAATGAACCCTCGATCGAGCGGATCCCGTTATGGCCCCCACTGCCGCCACCGACTTGCAAACGGAGACGGCCAAGGGGGAGATCGATGTCGTCATGGACCACGAGGAGGTCCTCGGGCGGCATGGAGTAGTAGTCCAAGAGCCTGCGCACCGGTCCCCCGGACTCGTTCATCGAGCCGAGCGGGGCGGCAAGGACGATGCGATCCGGACCTGCGCCCGACACCACGACCTGGCTGCGTACTCTCGACGGCCCCCGGCCCCACCGCTCTCCCGAGCGCCGGGCCATGCGATCGACGACTTCGAAGCCGACGTTGTGGCGGGTTCCCTCGTATTCGGAGCCGGGATTGCGCAGCCCGACGACGAGTCGCATCGGGCTACTCGCCCGACTCGCCCTCTGATTCGTCTTCCGAAGCACCCTCGGCTTCCTCATCAGACTCCTCACCCTCGGCGAGCTCCTCGCCTTCCAGCCCTTCGAGACCTTCGATCTCTTCGGGCTCTTCGACGATTTCGGCCGCCGGGGTGGTGACACTCATGACCACGCCCTCGGGATCCTCGACATATTCCACCCCGTCGAGTTTGGGAAGATCGGCGATGCGGAGTGATCCGCCCACTTCGATGTCGGAGACGTCCAGTTCGACTCCCGACGGTATGGCGTTGGCCAGTGTCTCCACGAGCACGTGGGTTCGCCGCGGTGAGAAGACCCCTCCTTCGCGAACGCCGACCGGGGTCCCGACGAAGTGGATGGCGACCTCGGCCTGAATCGTCTCGTCGAGAGAGACGGTGACGAAGTCGACATGTCGATACTCACTGCGGAACGGATGGCGCTCGATGACGCGAGCCATGGTGAGAAGTGTGTCGCCTCCCTCGATTTCGAGGTTGATCAAAGCGTTCGAGCCTGCCTCGGTGTGGAGGGCGACCTGGAGATCGTGTGCATCGACGGCGACATTGATCGGCTCCATCGACTTGCCATACACGATTCCGGGCACCCGACCGGTTCGGCGAAGACGCCGCGACTCCCTCGAGCCGGTCTCCCGGCCCGACTCGGCGCGCAGTGTCACTTCAGACATTCAAAGACTCCTTGGAGAGGTGTGGTGGAGGCCCAATTATGGTCGCGAGCGCTTTGTTCTGCCAGATCGCAGACCGTCGATCCACCCGGTGGACACCTCCGTGAGCCGCTGGATGATGCTCTCCCGATCCCAACCCCCGCCTCGAAATGAATGGTCGGCACCCTCGAGCAACTCGATGGTGGCATTGGGAAGTGACCGGATATGGCGGTCGAACAGCTCCATCTTGCTCAGCGCATCCCTGGTCCCCTGGAGGAACAGAAGGGGAACCGTCACGCGCGGAAAGTGGTCGACCCTCAAACGATCCGGCCGACCGGCGGGGTGGAGGGGGTATGCGTAGAGGATGACACCGCTGGCCGGAAAGCCGTCTGCGACGAGATAGGTCGCCATCCGGCCCCCCATCGACCGCCCCGCCAGCACGAGGGTGTCGACTTTGGGGGCGAGATACTCACCGGCGGCGCGGTGAGCCTCGATGAGTCTCTCCGTTCGATCCGGTCGTTTGCTGCCGCGCTCGGTGTATGGATAGTTGAAGGTCATCACCAGATGACCGGCGGCAGCGAGGGAGTCGCGTAGGGCGGTCATGAACGGATGTTCCTGATTCGTGCCCGCCCCATGGGCGAGGAGGATCCCGACGTCCCCGTACCCGGCGATTCGCCCGGTCACGCTCGCGTCACCCCAGGTGATCGTGGTTTTCTTGGTCATCAAAGCCAAGGTAGACCAGTTACCGTGGCCGGATGGAAGCGCGGACCGAAGTTTTGGTGAGTGAGACGCCCGACACGGTTGCGGAGGCAACGTCGCGCCGGATCGCAGAGATGGTCTCATCGGCCAAAGGAAGGTTCTCGCTGGGTATCGCCGGCGGGACGACGCCTCGGGCCACTTATCGCGCCCTCCGCGGAAGGGCCTCGGGATGGCAGAACGTGGACGCCTGGCTGTCGGACGAGCGCTGGGTACCACCCGACGACGAGCGATCGAATGGGTTGATGGCCGCCCAGGCGCTGTTCGATCATGTCGACGCCGAGTTCTACCGTCCCCGATGGAGCGAGTACATGACGCCGGAGGACTCCGCGGCGCATTACGAAGCCACACTCCGATCGATTCACGCCGACCGGAGACCCGATCTGATCCTTCTCGGCCTCGGCGAGGACGGTCATACGGCATCCCTCTTCCCCAATACCATGGCGCTGGCGGAGCAGCACCGCTGGTACGTGGCGAATGAAGTGGAGCAACTCGGCGAGGACCGTCTGACCGCCACATATCCCCTCCTGTGGAGATCGCAGCGGATCATGATGATCGTCGTTGGCGAATCGAAGGCTCAGGCGGTGAAGTCGAGCTTCGAAGGAAACACTCCAGCCGGACAGCTGGACCAGGGCGATGCCGTCGTGGAGTGGTACCTCGATCAGGGATCGGCGTCATTGCTCGGCTGAGCCGCACTCTCCTCGCTCTGGGCATCGCGTTGGCCGGCTGCTCGGGGGACTCGACGACAACCACCGCCACTCCGACAGCTACGACGAATGCGGTCACCACGACCAGCACCGTGGCGTCGGCGACGACCATCGCCACCACGACAACCAGCACATCGACGACAGCGAGCACTCCCCCGACGACGATCGCCCTGCCTCCGCCCGCCGGCATCGAAGTCATGGTTCCGGAAGGCGCAGGCCCCTTCCCGACCGCAGTCCTGGTGCACGGGGGTGGATGGGTCATCGGCTCACCGGCCATCATGCGAAGCCTGGCGAAGTTCCTGACGGCAAATGGCTATCTCACCGTGAACACCCCGTACAGCCTGGCTGGTCAGACTCCGGGCTTTCCCGCCGCCGTGAACGACGTAGCCTGTGCCGCCGACTACGCCGCCGCCCGATCCGACGGGGACGGCACAGTCGTCCTGATCGGTCATTCGGCAGGGGCCCACATCAGCGCTCTGGTGGCTCTCGACCAAGATACCTATGGGCACGATTGCCCCTATCCGCGCGTCGCTCCAGATCGTCTCATCGGCCTCGCCGGTCCGTACGACGTCGCAAGGCTCGGCCCGCTCATGATCCCGTTCTTCGGTGGCGACCCCAGCGAGGTCCCGGAAGCATGGAAGGCGGGTAACCCCTTCAACTTCGTCGACGAGAATCCCGGTCTGGACACACTTCTGATGACCGGTGACGAGGATGCCCTGGTCGACCTCACCTTTGCCAGTGACTTCGCCGCAGCGCTGGAGGGAGCCGGCAAGACGGTTCAGGTGGAAGTCGTCGAGGGAGCAAGGCACGACGACATGCACGACCCTGCGTTCGTGGGGGAACCGATACTCGCCTGGCTCCAGAGATGATTCAGGTCGGGGTCTCGCCGGGCCACAGCACCCATGCGCTCTCATGACGGCTCATACCGATCCTCGGGTAGTAATCCACCGCCTTGGGCGCGGCCAACAGAATCACCGTCGCCTCCGGTGCGGCCTCCCGGGTCAGGCGAACCAACTCCTTGCCGATTCCCTGATGCTGATGGTCGAGTCGGACCGCCAGGTCCGATAGGTACGTGCAGTAAGCCCAGTCGGTGATGCATCTGGATATCCCGACCAGGGTGTCACCCTCCCAGGCGGTGATTATCAAGTTCGCCCCCGACAGCATCCGTTCCATACGATCCCGGTCCCCGACGGGTCGCCGCTCTCCGAGAGTCGAGTCGACGTAGAGCTCGATGACGTCGTCGAGGTGGACGTCGACGTTGGTGCGATATTCGATCATGATCGACCCGGGACGATAGCGCTGCACCGATATCGGGCACTCAGGAAATCGATCACAAGGACGTGATGTCGCGGACTCTGGCCCGTGGCCCGAATTTTGGCTCGGGACCGAGAGAAAGGAGCAGCCTGACGACTCTTCCCCGATGTGGTCGGAACGGCTCGAGAAGCTCGAGCATTTCCTCGTCGGTGCCTCGGGCACGCCCGGTGAGGTGATGGACGACGATGTGCTTCAGGTGGAAGTCGCCCACTTCCACCTGGTCCGCGTCGCCATGCGACGGCCCAAGGGTCTTCGCAATCGTCCATACGCCGACACCTGGAAACGACAGCAGTGAAGACGCTGCATTCCCAGAGTCGACTGCGCCGAGACGGTCGATGTCGACGGCATGAGCGGCCACGAGTCGCACGACGTCGGCTCGCCTTTTCTCCAGATGCATCTCGTGGTATCGCCAATACGGAGCCGCAGCCATCAGTTCGGGGTCCGGGGGAAGACGTAGAACCCGGTTGGGGCCGGGCGCAGGCTCTCCGAACACCGCCGTCAGCCCCTTCATGGCCGCACGGGCCTCTTGTCCTGTCACCTTCTGGGCGACGATCGCGTTCACCAGGAACGGGAAGACCAGTCCGGTGCGGGCGAACCTCCAGCCGGGATGACTCCTATGCAGGTCGGCGACCAATGGGTCGTGGGTCGTGAACGTTCGAGGGTCGTCTTCGAGACCGGCAATGGCGTCGAGGCGCTCCAGCAGCCAGGGACCACCGTCCCCCCACGCTTCCCCTTCGACCGTCCCGATCGTCGGCCGGCTCAGACGGATCGACCCCGGCCCATCCGGTGTTCGTGCCGGGAACCACCATCCGTCTCGCCCAAAGAAGCCATGTAGCGGGCGCAAGGTCGCCTTCAGGTCGAGCGGGCCTTCGACGGGGATCTTGCGTGATCGCGAGTGCATCTGAACGGCCCCCGTCGCAACTACCAACGCTCCCGATGGACTACCTCGTCTAGCGGTCTGCGTTTCGGGTTGACGATCGGCCTGAGCGGCCGGTCGGCCGGATAGCCGAGACTGAGCAGCCATGTGAGGCGCCGTCCCAGAGGCAACCCCAACACCTCAGAGGCGAGGTCGTAGTCGTGGACCGAGGCATTGCGACTCCCTATGCCGAGGTCGGCCGCCGCGATCTGCAGTGACATGGCGGCCTGGCCGAGATCGAAATTGATCGAAGCGCTCTCCCGCGGTTCGTCACTGTGAGGTGCCACGAGGCCGACCGCGGCGGCAGCACCGGCAACGTGGGCCGCTCCTCTCCACACTTCCGAAACACGTCGCAGCTGTTCCGGATCGGTGATCACCACGAAGTCCCACCGCTGCTCGTTGCGCGACGAGGGAGAGCGTCTGCCGGCTTCGAGGATCCGATTCAGGTCGTCGGGTGCGATCGCTCGGTCGTCGAATTCCCTGACTCCGCGTCGCGCCCGAATGGCATCCCATGTTTCCATGGCCTGACCGTAGCCGTCGAGAACGGTCCATTGAGCCTCCGGTCAGGCAGGCACGACTTCGACCGATATCCCGTTCAGCACCGCGTTGCCCGAGACCGGGTCCATGTCGCCCGTGGACAGTCGATTGCTGTTGACGCCCGGGCGTGTCGCCGCCGTTCGGAGCCGGGCGCCGTCACGGTCGTGGCCCCATCCGTGTGGCAGGCTGACCACGCCGGGCATGATGTCCTCGGTCACCGTGAGAAGTGCGACCAGCGTCCCGGCGTCGGATGTCACCTTCACAGTGGAAAGTGAGTCCACTCCCATCCGCTCCGCATCGACCGGGTTCATCTCGAGGGTGCATCGCTCTCTCCCTCGAAGCAGGACGTCGATGTTGTGCATCCACGAGTTGTTGGATCGAATGTGTCGTCGTCCCACCAGGACCAGCCCATCCCTGGCGTAGGCGTCGGCTCGGGCCTCGAGACGCCCGATGTCGCCCATGATCGGTGGCGGAGCCAATTCGATCCTTCCCGATGCCGTCATCAACGCTCCGGGCAGTCGTGGCTTCAAAGGGCCCAGGTCGATTCCATGTGGAGCCTCCCGCAGGGCCTGCAGGCTCAACCCGTCCCCCTCGGGGTCGTAGCCGTCGCCGTAAGGCCCGGTCCTGACCAGAAAGTCGAGGTATCGCTCCGGGCCACGCCCACCATCGGTCATCCCCCAGATCTCCTCCGGCGATCTGCCGTGCAACGGCGAGGCGGGGTCCGCGACGGCGGAGCCGACCACCATCCCGAACACTGCGTCGTCCAACCCTTCGATGTCCGGGGCACTGCCCTGACCCGTCAGGGTGGCGCCCAACCTGAGAAGGATCTGCCACTCGTCCATGGCGTCGTCGGGAAGCGGGAACAAAGGTGGGGAATAGTTCGCCACGTTGCGGACGGAGAGACCGGTGAAGGCGAAGTCGTAGTGACTCCGTCGAAGCGGGGACACCCCGGGGAATATCACGTCGGCGTGCCGGGTGGTCTCGTTCAGATAGATATCCAGCGAGACCATGAAGTCAAGCTCCCCGAGGGCTTGCTCCAGCCTGTCGCTGTTCGGGGCCGACAGAGCCGGGTTGCCGGCAATGGTGACCAAGGCGCGCAACCGGCCGGCGCCGGACTCGAGGATCTCATCGGCCAGCGTGGAGACGGGGAGCTCCCCTCTCGTCTCGGGCAGGCCCCGCGCCCTGCTGACCCATCGCCCCATCTTGAATCCGCCGGGTCTCCGAGGCTGCTCATGTGCCGCCAGGGGGAACATTGCGCCCCCGGGGCGATCCAGGTTCCCGGTCAGGATGTTGAGGACGTCGACGAGCCACGATGCCAGGGTCCCGAATTCCGTGGTGTGGGTCCCGATCCTCCCGTAAACGACACCACTGTCCGCGGCGGACAGCTCATGTGCCAGACGTCTGATCACACCGGGGTCGATCCCGGTTGCACCCGTCACCCGCTGCGGGCTGAGCCCCATTAGCGCCGCTCCGAGAAGCTCCAGGTCGGCGCCCGCCACGACGCCGGAGAGGGCCCCGGGGGCGACGAGACCTTCCTCGAAGAGGACATGGGCCATCGCGCCCAGGAGTAGAGCGTCGGTGCCCGGTCTTATGAAGAGGTGCTCGTCGGCCGCTTCAGCCGTTCGGGTGCGGCGGGGGTCGACCACGACCACCCTCCCCCCGCGGCTCCTTATCGCCGCCATCCGGCCCGGCCAGTCCGGGGCTGTGGCGAGACTCCCGTTCGATTCCAACGGGTTGGCCCCGAGCATCAGGAGATAGGAGGTCCGATCGATATCGGGAACCGGGATCAGATCGGGGTGGCCGAACATGAGACCCGACGAGATGTGCTTGGGCATTTGGTCGACAGTTGCCGCCGAGAATATGGCCCTGGTCCGCAGCATCTTCAGGAACACGCGGTTGTAGAGCGACCCCGACATCGAGTGGACGTTGGGGTTCCCCAGGTAAACGCCGACCACATTGGGCCCATGCTCTGCGACGAGCGGAGCCATCCGCTCCTCGATCAGAGCAAAAGCCTCGTCCCATCCCGCCGGTCGATGGGCGCCATTCTCTTTGATGAGCGGCGTGCGGAGGCGGTCTGGATCCTCGTCGAGCTGGGCCAATGTCGACCCCTTGGGGCAGATGTACCCATGGCTGAATACATCTTCCCGATCGCCACGGATCCGGATCACGGAGTGCCCGTCGTGGGTCACCTCCAGGCCGCAAGTCGCCTCACACAAGGGACAGGTCCGATAGTCGATCGATTGGGTCATGACGGGCCTCCGGCGATGGGTCTCAAGATACACATGAGACCGGAGAGGTGGCCGAGGCGTAGCGCCTCAGTTGCCGGGGACGCTCCCCCGTGAGGTGAGGAGACGTCTCCATTGGGCAAGCGTCGACAATAGGGCGTCGGCTTGATCGGGGTACAGCCTGACATAGTTACGCATCGGAGGAAGTGCGATGGTGATATGGGTCGCGCCCATCAGCTCGATGGTCGTGACCCACTTGCCATCAGCCACCACGGCCTCGAATTTCGTGAAGTCGAGAGGCAACGCCGCCGTCTCGAACGCAGCGTCGTCACTGGCCCTCGCTGCGAGGTCGTTCACAGCCGCCACGCCCTCGGTCGCCTCTACCTGAACTCCGACACGTCTCAAGGCACCGGTGTGACGAACTCGGAGCCTGCCCGGGCCATCTACGTCTCCGGGCGATTGGGTCAGGAACTGTGCGATCTCGTTGTGACCGAGGAATCGACGCTCCACCCGTTCCACCACCTCGAACACGAGGTGGCCGTCTTTGGTGGCGAAGCGAGCGCGACCTGGCCCCAATTCGACCACCTCGAGCGACGGCAGGTCCCCGGCGAGCAAGGAGAGGAGACGCCCGGCCCGATACGAACGGGGCAGCCGGGGCGCCCTGCCCCGTCTGCGCTTCACTCGACTAGACCCTCCTCGGCCAGCAACTCCTCAGGCTCCACCGGCTTCCACGGATTGACCCGCTGCACCCCATATGTCCAAACGAGCGCATACAGGGCGCACACACCGAGCATCACGAAGAAGGGTGTGTAGATATCAGACCTGGTCATCCCGGGTGGCGTGATGTACCACGCCGCCACCAGCATCCCGGCTGTGGCGAGTACCTGCGGCAGCGGATATAGGGGGGTCTTGTAAGGCCTCGGCAGATCCGGCCGCCTGACCCTGAGCAACACCACCGAGATGTTCACCAGGATGTAGCTGAAGATCCATGCCATCACCGCCGCCAGGATCAGATGGATGATCGAGGGGACGTCCCCGTCGAGAAGGATCGCTCCCACGATTCCGATCACGGCGACCAGGATGATTCCGACCCAAGGCTCCTTGTAACGGGGATGCAGGTAGCCGAACGCCTTGGGCAGCGTGCCGTCCTTGGCCATCCCGTAAAAGATGCGCGGGATCCCGGCGAGCAAAGTGTTGAGTGTCGCCGCCGAAGCCAGCAGCACGGCGAGACCGAGCCAGATCCTCCCGAAGTCTCCCATGACGGCCTCGGCGAACGCAGGGATAGCGAGGGGAGTGTCCAGGATGAATGTGCCGTCGCCCAGGTCGACGTTCTCGACCTGACGGGCAACTGCCAGCCCATAGAGGAACATGGCCGCCGCCACTGCGATCACACCGATGTACATGGCGCGGGGAATCGTGCGATGAGACTCCTTGAGCTCCGAGGCGAGCGGGGTCACATATTCCACCCCGACGAAGAGAAACAGCGCCAAGCCGACCATGCTCAAAATGGCGGTGAGATCGGTGCCGACGAATGACTCGCCGAAGAGACCGCTGATGCTCGACTCCTTGGCGGTGAAAGTGCCGAGGAGGCCGAAGATGATCAGAGTCCCCCACATGGCTGCCGTCATGGCGATCTCCGTGGATGCGTATGGCCGGATCCCCAGCATGTTGACCACCGCGAAGATGACCAGGAGGACGGCCCCGATCCACCACGACCCTGACTCCTGATACCGCTCGAGGAAGCCGAAGTTGAACGAGGCAAACACACCTGCCGTGGCCGTCTCGGCGGTCCCGGCGAAGATGTGCACGACCAGGTATGCGGCCAGAGTCCCGGTGATGGCGAAGAATCTCCCCATCCCCGCCGCCACGTAGTCGTACACCGAACCCGCCGTGGGCAGGACCCCCGCCGCCTCGGCGAAGCTGGCCGACTGGGCCATCATCAGGACGAAAGCGATCAGGATCGCCCAGGCGAACACAGGCCCACCTGCGCCATAACCGGTCTGTGCGGTGAGCAGCACGGAGCCGGCGATTATCAGGCCGACGGCTGTCGCCAGAGCCGTGGGAAAGCCGATCGCCGACTTCTCCAATCTGGTTTCGCGCGAGCTTTCTCCCATGGCCATGGATCCTCCTCAGGTCCGCCGCTGGCGGAAGCTAGCAAATGGACCCGGTCGTTGACGTCCGAATCTTCAGCTCGACTCATCAGATGGGGTTGAGCCTCACCGGCAGATGCTTGATGCCATTGATGTGGTTGGAGCGGAGACGGACCGCCTCGCCGAGTAGGGCGATCGATGAGATGCGCTTGGCCAACTCCTCGAGCACCACGGCGACTTCCAGCCGCGCCAGGTGGGCGCCCAGGCAGAAGTGCGGGCCACCTCTCCCGAAGGAAACGTGGTCATTGGGTGATCGCGCCAGATCGAAGCGATAGGGGTCGTCGAACACGGTCTCGTCGAAATTGGCCGAGGCGAAGTAGAGGGCAACTTTCTCGCCGGCCGCGATATCGATGCCGCCCAGCTCGGTGTCCTTTGTTGCCATTCTGCGGTGGAAGTGGATGGCAGAGGCCCACCTGATCACCTCATCGGCCGCCCGATTGGTGTCCCCGGTGCCGGAGCGCAGCCTCTCCCACTGCTCGGGATGCTCGGCGAGCGCCTTCACCCCCAGCGTGATCGTGTGCCTCGTGGTCTCGTTTCCGGCGATGACCAGGAGCACGAAGTAGGTGCCCAATTCACGCTTCGTCAGTGGGTGGCCGTCGACCTCCCCGAGGGCCAGTGCGCTCATCACGTCTTGCCTCGGCTCCTCGCGTCTCCTGGATGCGATGGCGGTGGCGATCTCGAACGCCTCCAAGGCCGCCGGATGGCCGAACGGCAGCAGTCTCAGGTCGCCGGGGTCCATCTCGTCCAGCATCGGATCGGTGTACTCGGGGTCGTCGGAGCCGATCATCTGGTTGCCGAGGCCAATGAGATGCCCCACATCGTCGTCTGCCACTCCGAGTATCCGGCCCAGAACCCGGATCGGGACCAACTCGCTGATCGCCTCGACGAAGTCGACCTCTTTCGCCGCGATGGCCTCGTCGATGACGTTGGCAGCAAGATGCCGCACGAACTCCGCATAAGCCCGCACCGCACGTGGGGTGAAATGAGCCGAGGTCAGGGAGCGAAGCTCGCGATGACGCGGCGGGTCCTCCTCGAGCATCGTGCGGCGCGCATCCAGCTGGTCGTCATCGAGATCATCGAGTGTGATGACACCGTCACGCGAGGTGTAGGTCGTCGGGTCCCTCGAGACGGCCACTACGTCGGCGTGTCGTGTCACGACCCAAAACCCGCGCTGGCCGCTGGGATGCTCGGCCCAGGCGACCGGAGCATGACGGCGAAGTCGCGCCAGCTCCTCGTGTGGGATTCCCCTCTGCCATAGATCCGGGTCGGTGAGGTCTATGGAGACCGATGGGCGGTCAGCTCGGTGCGATCTCATCGAGGAACCAGTCGAGCATTCGCTCCAGGGCAGGTTGAGACTCCTCCGACTTCAGCTTGGTCTCCTCGATCACGTCGTTCGGGTCCAGCCCAGCCTCGATCAGCTCTCGATCGCCGCCGGCTTCGCACCAGGACGCCAGGAGATCAGCCGTCATCTCGGGATGAAATTGAACGGCCAGGCCTCTCCCCAACCGGTAAGCCTGGATGCCCGAGTCGTTTCGGCCCAGCTCCACCGCCCCGTGTGGCAGTGTGAACGAGTCGTGATGGAATTGAAACCAGGGGCCAGACGGGATCCAGGGGCTCGACGACTCGATGACTCCCCACCCGTACTCGGCCACGGCCGACTGCTGCACCGCCCCACCCATGGCAGCCGAGAGCGCCTGGGCCCCGAAGCAGACACCGAGGATCGGGGTTCCCGAGGCCACGGTCGATCGGATGAATTCGAGCTCGGGTCGTACCCAGCCCTGGCAGCGCTCCTCGTACACGGACCAGGGCGCCCCCATCAAGACCACCAGGTCGTGATCTCCTGTCGTTGGGAACTCGGTCGAGACGGCGGGGTTCTCCATATCCTCCACGACCACGAAAGGCTCCAGCGAGATACCTCTGGTCAGGAGGTGATCGCCCACACGCTCGGGGGTCGACAGTGGATCGTGCTCGACGACCAGGGCTCGCATCCGGCGAGCGTATCAGGGCCATCGTTCCGGTAGCTTCAGTTGGATGAGAGTCATGGTCGACCAGGATGCCTGTGTGGGCAGCGGTCTCTGCGAGGCGACCTGTCCGGAGGTATTCGAAGTGGACATGACCTCGCATGTCCTCGTCTCCGAGCCTCGTCCCGACCTGCACGAGAAGGTGAGGACCGCCGCTACCGAGTGCCCGACCGAGGCGATCTCGATCGAGGGATGAGCAGCACGTCATCCACACCACGTGGTTGATACTGTTGCCGTCCGTGAGCGAGATCGACTTCGACCGGGTTCGCTTCCTCTGGCCGGACCACCTCGGGCTGGCACGGGGTAAGTACCTGTCGGCCCTACGCGCCGAAGAGGGTTCCAACCATTGTGTCGCCCTGTTCTCGCTGCAACTGAACCGGGAGATGATCCCTTTTCCGGGGGCGCACCACGAGAGCTTCCCCGACGTCGAGGCCCGATTCGACGTGGACAAAATACGTGCCGGCTGGGAGAAGAGAACCGGAGTCGTGGTGGCCTCGATCACCAAGGACGGGGTGCCGGTGGAGCTCGCACCACGATCGATCCTGGAGAGAGTGATCGGCGACTGGAACGAGCTCGGCTATCGGCCCCAGGTGGGATTCGAACTGGAGGCCTTTCTGTTCGAGCCGGACGGCAACCGGGGTTGGCGCCCGATCCACACACCTGGCTCGTACGTGTATGGCACCGGCACCGCGGTCGATCCGAGCGGGACCATCGAGGAGATCATGGACACCGCCCTTTCGCTCGGGATCGAGTTGGAGTCGGTCAACTCGGAGTACGACGACGGCCAGTTCGAGCTCACGCTCCGTTACGACGACGCCCTACGAGCAGCCGATGATGCATTCTTGTTCAAGGTCATGTCGAAGGAAGTCGCCGCCAAGCGCGGCTACTTGCTGACATACATGGGCAAACCCGTAACCGACCGGGGCGGCAGCGGCATCCACGTCAATTGGTCGCTTCTCGACGGGGATGGAAACAACGCCTTCTTCGATCCCGGGGATCCCGACGGGTTGAGCAAGTTGGCGCGACATTGCATCGCCGGGATCGTCAACGATCACGTTTCGATGACGGCACTGGTAGCGCCCACCGTCAACGCCTACAAGCGGCTCCAGCCGGGCTCATTGAACGGGTTCTATGCCAACTGGGGATGGGATCATCGAGGAGTCGCCCTGCGTGTTCCCCCTTCGAGGGGTCCCGGGACCCGGCTCGAGCATCGGCTCGCGGACGGGGCCACCTCGGTCCACGTGGCCGCTGCGGCGACCCTGGTGGCGGGTCTGCGCGGCGTCCAGGGCGAGATGGAGTGCCCACCAGCCGAGACCCAGGATTGCATCACCGGCGTCGACACAGATGTGAGCGTGCCCCTCAGCCTCGGCGCGGCCCTGGATTCACTCGAGGAAGACAAAGAGTTCGTCGAGGCTTTCTCCCCGGCTTATGTCGAGGGTTTCCTCGCCATCAAACGCGCCGAGTGGCAACGATATGTGACTCACACCACTGATTGGGAAGTGGCCGAGTACCTCGAGTACTACTGACATGGAGCAATTCGATGACCGCGATTTGCCGGCAGGTAGGGGCGACGCGTCCGTTCTCTGGCGAGGAGGACTGAGCCGATGACTGTGATGGACTGGCTGTTGGACTCCGATCCGGCAATTCGCTGGCAGGTGCTGCGTGACCTGGCCGACAAGCCGATGGATGTCGTGAACGGGGAACGAGAACGAGTCGCAAACGAGGGTTGGGGCGCAGAGCTTCTGGCTCTCCAAGGGGCGGACGGCCGATGGGACGGCGGGACCTATCGACCAGGTTGGGTTGACGATTCGAAGCCGTTCTTCGATGCGTGGACGGCTACACACTTCTCCCTCCAGCAACTTCGTGACTTCGGTCTCGCACCAGACAGCCCCCAGGCCCACCGGGCTTTGTCACCCGTTCGGGAGAACGTCCGATGGGACGCCAACGGAGAGCTCTATTTCGAGGGCGAGACCGAGCCATGCATCAACGGCGTGGCATTGGCGAGCGGCGCCTACTTCGGTGAGGCCGTGGACGGTATCGTCGAGCGCCTCCTGGCCGGACAGCTGAGCGACGGCGGATGGAACTGCTGGGCCGAGTATGGAGCGAAGGTGTCGTCGTTCCACACCACGATCTGTGTGCTCGAAGGGCTCATTGCCTTGGAGCAAACCGGGGGTTCGTCTGACGCTACCGCCTCCGCCCGCTCCCGCGGAGATGAGTACCTGCTCGAGCGTGGTCTGTTTCGCTCCCTATCCACCGGACACGTGATCGATCCGAGGTTCACGATGTTCTCCTACCCCACCCGCTGGTACTACGACGTGCTGCGGGGCCTCGAGTACTTCCGGTCCACCGGGGCACCGTTCGACAGAAGATGCGCCGAGGCACTCGATCTGGTCATCGACAAACGAGACGGGAGCGGACACTGGCCCCTGGAGAACGCCCACCAAGGCCCAACCCACTTCGAAATGGAGGGACCAGAAGGCTTCCCGAGCCGCTGGAACACACTCCGGGCAATGCGTGTCGTGGAATGGGCGACCGACAACTGACCCCCTGCGGCTTTGACCCGGTCTGGCGGGGTCAGGGCAACGGCACTTGATCCGTCAGGCTGCGGCTTCGTTCGCGTAGATTTCTCGGACCAACAGTCGAGAGAGCCGATGCCACGTATTACCGGTGTTTCGGGGCACGAAGGTGGTCTGGGGACACGGATCGCCTTCTTCTTCACACGTCGCGACATGTCGCGCATCACCGGGCGAGCGCCAGACCGGATGTTGGAGCCGGTCGAGGTGTACGCACACATACCCGGCCTCCTACGAGCCTACGGCAGGCTCGAACAGGCCACGGGCAGGCTGAAGCAAATGGATCAGCGATACATGGCCCTGGCAGCCATGAAGACGGCCACCCTGGTCACATGCGAGTACTGCATCGACCTCGGATCTCAGATCTCTCGTCGACTCGGCCTCACCGACGAAGAGCTTCTCGCCCTCCCCAGATACCAGGACAATCCACTCTTCGACGAGACAGACAGGATCGTCATCGACTATGCGGTCGGCATGACCAGGACGCCGGCAGAGGTTCCTGATGAGCTGTTCACCAAACTCACGGACCGATTCGAAGACTCGCAGATCGTGGAGCTCACTCATCTGATCGCAATGGAGAACATGAGGGGCAGGTTCGGCATCGGACTCGATATCGGAGCTGCAGGTTTCAGCGAAGGCATGGTCTGCGCACTTCCGATCCAACCCGAGTAGCGCTGCTTTCCGAAACCAGAAGCGCAGCTCAACCCCATGCCACCGGCAAGCTGGTCGGGCCTCGGAACTCAAAACCGTACAACGAGACGTCCCCGTTCAGGTGGAGATCGGGAAGCTGATCGAGGAGACGCTCGACGCCAATCCGAACCTGCTGACGCCCGATCCATTCCCCCAGGCAACGGTGCTCACCGACCGAGAAGGCGAGATGGGCTCCCTCGCCTCGTTCGATACTGAACATGTCGGGATCGGTCCAGCGGGCCGGATCACGGTTCGCCGCAGTCAAGACGCCGGCGACGATCGAGCCGGCCGGGATTGTGACTCCACCGAGCTCCACGTCTCGGGTCGTCTGCCTGGTCGCCGTTCCTACCGGAGTGTGGAAGCGGAACGTCTCTTCGACGACCTTTCGCAGTAGAGACCGATCGGTCTGGACGACCTCGATCAAGCCCGGCTGCGTGAGCAGCATGTACATCACGAGACCGACCCCGTCACGCGGCTCGTTGATGCCACCCGAGATCATCAGACGGACGTTGTTGACGATCTCGTCCCTGGTGAAGCCGGCCGCCAGGTAATGGGAAAGCCCGAGAGCATCCGGGCGCTCCTCCAACTCGTCGAGCTGCCGACGGAGGGCTTCGCCCAACTCGCCATGAGCCCGGGCCGCGATGGCGGTCTTGTCCGGATCGTTCTCGAAGTTGGCCAGACCGGTTATGACCCCATGGCACCACCCCGCCAGCTGCTGCCAGGTGACCTGGCGAAAGCCCAGTGCCTCCAGAAGGGTGATGTTGGCGAGCGGCTCCGCATACGCCGTCATCAGATCAGCGGCGCCATCCGCCACGAAATCGTCTATCAGGCGGTCGAAGATGGATGGCAATCGCTCCCGGAGCCCTCGTCCGGCCTCTCGTCCGGCGAACGGGCCACGCATCCCACCGGCGAGACGATCGTGGTGTGGGCCATCGAGGGTCAGCATGTTCTCACCGAGGCATTCGCGCAGCCAACTGGGGTCGGTGTTCGCCGTGAAAAGCTCAGGGTGCTCACAGACGAACACGACGTCGTCCCACCTCGTTACCAGCCACATCTCCAGGTTGGGCACATATGAGACCGGTTGGGCTGCCCTCAACTCGGCCAGGATCGGATGGGGATCCCGTTCCAGGTCCTCAAGGGTGATGTCGGCCGTGTCGATCATGATTCCCTGCATGAATCTACGCTTCGGCGTGGGAGGAGTGGATGAACAGATCCACAATCTCGGCCCCGAGCATTGCCACCCGTGAAATCGGCCCTCCCGGGAAGCGGCGGGGGCCAGAGGCGAACTCGAATCGTTGGAAGCTGGCGATCTTGGTGCTGGCCGCCGTGGCCCAGTTGTCCCTCCCCCTTCTCGGCTTCTACTCGACGTCCGCAGATGAAAGTGCGAGAGCGATAGGCGCCGCTGACGCCAGTGTCGTGGACTTGATCCGACCCGATGTTTGGCCTCCCTTCTATGAAGTAACCGTCGGGATGGCCCTGCACGTCGATGAAGACCTCGTTCTCATTCCGCGACTCGTCACCTTCATCGCCGGACTGATCTGTCTCTGGGCCTTGATGACATTGACCGATCGCCTGTTCCACGACGATCGGAGCACCTTGATTGCCGGCTTCATCGGTGCGCTCGTGCCCCACCGGCTCATCTTCAGTGTGGCCCCGATGTCCGAGATCTTCTTGTTCCTGTTCACGATCCTGGCCGCCACCTCACTCATTGCCTGGATCGACACCAACGAGCCAAGACATGGCTTGGCGACTGGTGGCTGGATCCTGCTCGCCACCATGGTCCGATACGAGGCCTGGGCGATGGCCGTAATTGTGGCCGGATATGCAGGGTGGCGGTACCTCCGCCGACGAGACACCTATCTCCTCGTCGTGTTGGCCCTTTGTCTCGGGTTTCCGTTTGTCTGGCTCATCTCCAACCTCACCTGGCCAGGTGACATTCGCTATCTGTCCATCACCAGCCAGCAGGCAGCTCTGTCTCCCCCACCATTCAGTCAGCTACTGACCAAGACCGCCCTGTTCCAGTTCGCCAAGGATGTCGTCTTCATTCCTGGCTTGTTCGCGGGTGTGGCGACTCTGGTCATCAAAATCAGGAGGGACCGCCGATTTCGCGTCTGGGCGGGGCTGGCACTGAGCCCGATCTTGTTGGTCTCGCTCGCGGCTGTGGTCACCGGGAGCACACCGTTGGCTGCTCCGTGGCGTCTCAGCGGGACCTGGACGCTCCTCCTCATCCCGTTCTTCGCCTACGCCGTCACCTGGATCTGGGACACGATGGGCGGTCGGCGCGCTACGGCGGCGGCAACCATCCTCCTCGCGATCACGGTGCTCCCCATGATTGGCAGGACGGCGACCAAACTCGCCACGACGATGCTCACAACCGAAGAGCTGAGCATTGGGCGCAAGGTGGGAAACCTGGTCAGCCAATCCGATCGGCTCGCCCTGATCGACTCGAACGAAGGCTACGAATATCTCGACATGATGGTGGCCGCCGGGCATCCCGATGACTTCGTCCTCACCAGGGGTGATGATCCATTCGTTCTCGCCATCTTCAGCGGCGATCTCGAAGCATGGGAAGAGCAGGCGCCCGATTTGGTGGCAAACCACGCCGCGCCGAACTACTCGTTCGATGACGGAGTCGATCCCGTGTCTCTCGCCTGTGACGGCATCGGCCTGTTCCTCGCCCACACCGAGGAGTTGAAGACCGCCGCCGCCTCGACATCCGGCCTCGAGCTGCTCATAGCCGGAGCCGGCTGGCAGGTCTATCAGGTGGAGGTCAGTTGCAACAAGGGCTGAGCGTCACCGGCTCAGAGTCCCTTGGGGTGCCAAACGGTCTTGGTCTCAGTGAAGGCGGCTATCCGATACGGGCTCTGCTCCGGGCCATCATCCGAAGGGAGGTAGACACGCTTGACGTTGTGGACCGCCCCCTCCTGGACCCTTTTCACGAGCCCGTCATCGGCCCCCGTCGCATCGATGGCGTTTACGTCCATGTGGTCTGCGAGCCAGGGAACAAGCTCGTCCCGAAAACCGGTCAGAAGGTTGATCACGCCGGCGGGCACGTCGGACGCATCCACGACTTCGCCAAAGGTCACAGCCACCATTGGATGTCGCTCCGAGGCGAGGACCACCGTTGTGTTGCCCGGCACGAGGACCGGTGCAAGAGCCGAGATCAGCCCGAGGAGCCCCGGCTCGTCGGGAGCGATGACCCCAACCACACCGGTGGGCTCGGGTGCGGAAATGTTGAAGAATGGCCCTGCCACCGGATTGAGATTGCCCATGATCTGGGCGAACTTGTCCGCCCACCCCGCATACCAGACGAGCCGATCGACGGCACGATCGACCTCGGCTCCGGCGGCGCGGCTGGAAACCCCGGCAGCGATCAGCTGGTCTTGGAATGTCTCGTGCCGATCCTCGAGAGTCTCGGCCATCCGGTACAGGATCTGACCACGGTTGTAAGCGGTTCGGGCGGACCAACCGGCGACCGCTCCCCTGGCGGATCTGACGGCATCACGCAAGTCCTTGCGACTGGCCCTGGCCATGCGTGCCAGGACAGCGCCATCGCCGTCGGTGGCGGGGAAGGTTCGACCCGACTCTGAGCGAGGGAAGGCGCCACCGACATAGAGCTTGTAGGTCTTGCGTACGTCGAGACGGCTCAACCCTCGCTCCAATCGAGATACGCCAGGAGACCATGCCTGCCACCCTCACGGCCAAACCCGGACTCCTTGTACCCGCCGAACGGGGACGTGGGATCGAACTTGTTGTAGGTGTTGGCCCACACCACGCCGGCCTTCATCTGGTCGGCCATCCACAGGATCCTCGAACCCTTGGAGGTCCACACCCCGGCCGACAACCCGTACGGGGTGTTGTTCGCCTTCTCCACAGCCTCCTCGGGGGTGCGGAACGAGAGGATGGAGAGGACGGGCCCGAAGATCTCCTCTTGGGCGATTCGATGCGACTGGGCGACATTCGTGAAGAGCGTCGGCTTGAAGTAGAACCCTCGATCGGGGAGCACACAGTCGGGCTGGAAGATGTCGGCTCCCTCGCTGACACCCGAGTCCACCAATTCGTTGATCTTGTCCAACTGCTCCCTGCTGTTGATGGCACCGACGTCGGTGTTCTTGTCCATCGGGTCTCCGACTCTCAGTGTCGACAGCCGCCGCTTCAGCTTGTCCACGAAGCGGTCGTGGATGCTCTCCTGAACGAGAAGACGGCTACCGGCACAGCAGACATGGCCCTGGTTGAAGAAGATCCCGTTTATCACACCTTCGATTGCCTGATCGAGGGGGGCATCTTCGAAGATGACATGTGCCGCCTTGCCCCCCAACTCGAGGGTCAACCTCTTGCGGGTCCCGGCCAACTGGCTCTGGATCAACTTGCCGACGGCGGTCGAGCCGGTGAAGGCGACCTTATCGATGTCCTCGTGTGTCACCACTGCCGACCCGGTGGCGCCAGCACCCGTAACGATGTTGAGGACACCCGGCGGAAGCCCGGCCTCGGTCGCGATCTGGGCAAAGGCCAATGCGGTCAATGGCGTTGTCTCGGCCGGTTTCAAGACCACGGTGTTGCCGGCAGCGAGGGCCGGTGCCACCTTCCAGGCCAACATCAGCATGGGGAAGTTCCATGGGATCACCTGACCGGCCACACCGAGGGGGCGTGGCCTCACGCCCGGAAAGGCGTACTCGAGCTTGTCCGCCCATCCGGCGTAATAGAAGAAGTGGCCGGCCGCCAATGGCAGGTCGACGTCACGGGACTCCTTGATGGGCTTGCCACCGTCGAGGGTCTCCAGCACTGCGAGCTCACGCGAGCGCTCCTGGACCATCCTGGCGATGCGGAACACGTATTTGGCCCTCTCGCTCCCCGGCATCGGCCCCCAAACCTCATTGAATGCCGTCCTGGCGGACGCCACGGCCAGATCGACGTCTGCCTCGCCCGCCTCGGCCACCTCCGACAATTGCTCTTCGGTGGCTGGGTTGATGGTCGGGAAGTGCTTCTTGGACTTCGGGTTGACGAACTCGCCATCGATGAACAGGCCATAGCGGTCGGCGACATCGACGATGTCGGTCGACTCGCGTGAGGCTGCGTACTCCCACCGCAGTGGAGTCCGTGGCGCCTTCTTGATCTGGGTACTCACCCGTCAATCCTTCGTGAAGTAATCGGCCGATTGATATCGGCCCGTCTCGAGCCAGCGAATCTGCATCAGGACATCATTTAGGAGTGATGAGGCACCGAATCGGAACCACTCGGGAGTCATCCAGCCCTCACCGAGGGTTTCGTTGAGGACCACCAGGTACTTGATGGCGTCCTTGGAGACGCGGATGCCCCCGGCGGGCTTCATCCCCACCTTCACACCGGTGGCATCCATGAAATCCCGGATCGTCTCCAACATCACGAGCGTGACGGGCAGGGTCGCCGCCGGCTGGATCTTCCCGGTCGAGGTCTTGATGAAATCGGCGCCGGCCGCCATCGCCAGCATCGAGGCGCGACGCACGTTGTCCAGGGTGACCAGCTCACCGGTCTCGAGGATCACCTTCAGGTGCACGTCACCGCAGGCGTCTTTGACCCTCCGAATCTCATCGAAGACCTTGAAGTACTCCCCGGCCAGGAAGGCGCCGCGATCGATGACCATGTCCACCTCGTCGGCGCCATTGCGGACCACGCGCGACGCCTCCTCGACCTTCAGATCGGTGTCCGTGAGACCGGAAGGGAAGTACGTGGCGACACTGGCGACGCGAACCCCAGTGCCCTGGGTGGCCTGGACGGCGTACTTGACCATGCTGGGATAGACACATACGGCCGCAACGGATGGAACCTCGTGATCCATCGGATCCGGTCGTATTGCCTTGGCGCACATTTGTGCGACCTTGCCTGCAGTGTCTTTTCCCTCGAGCGTGGTCAGGTCGATCATCTCGACGATCAGATCGAGGGCCGCTCTTTTCGAATCCCTCTTGATGCTTCGGGTCGATAACGCTGCCACCCGCTCCTTGGCGCCGACTTCGTCCACAGAGGGGACGCTGCGAAGAAACGTGCGCAGAGTCGGGGTCGTGACCCGGTCAGGGAGAATCGAGCTGCGGGCAGGGGCAATGGTCACTGTCTCGCCATGGTACCGGTACGGAGCGTTCACCCCGGGGCGCCGACTCCGGGCCCGGTCAGGCAGAAGGTTCGCTGAGCAGCCGGTACGAGACGTTCTGGTCCATCGTCATCGACATCTGGAATCCGACGAGCTCGCCGGTGGTCTCGTCGGGGATCATGATGTCCATGCCGATGTTGGCCCCGGCGCTCAAGTCGGACTTCCTCACCAGGCCGGCGTCGGGATCGAACAACGAAGTGCTATCGGACTTTGCACCGTCGACCGTGATCAAGAACTTGAGCTGATCGACCAGGGCCTGGAACGTTGCCGCCTCTTCATCGGTGGTGTCCTCGGGCATGAACCCCCCGAAGAGACCTGCGAAGAACTCGCCCAGGTCGAACTGAATCAGTGAGGTGGTGGAGTTGCTCTCGATGACGAGGACATCGTGCCCATCGACCTGATCGGTCCCGGTGACGGTGGATGTGACACTGGTGACGATCGGCTCGTCGCCCATCCCCGGGCTCTCGATGTCCTCGCTCCAGGTGTCACCAACCGTGACCTCTTCGTTTGAGAGGCTGGGACCGAAGAATTGCCCTGGGTCCAATCCCGGCGCCGGGGCGTTCTGCAGTGAGCTGAAGTCACCGAACATCCCACCGAGCGGATCGCCAGAACTGCTGTCCTCGGGAATGATGTTGCCCTGCTCGTCCACGACGATCGTCACGTCGACCGGGTCGAGCGAGGCGAAATCGGGGGCCTGGTCGCCCTCCACCGGCTCACCATCGATCGTCCCCGTCACGCTGACGTCACTGAAGTCTCCGGTGATGTGGACCTGGTGGGTCCCCGGCTCGGGACCATCTGAGATCTCATGGGTCAGGTTGGCGGTCCCGGTGATCTCGACCGAGGCATTGCCCGGGATCTGCCCGTCTCCCATGACTGATGGGTCGCCTGATGTGGTGAGGTCGATGTGCTGATCCAGCGTCACCTCGTAGCTCAGCTGTGTTCCCGACTCGAGGGCGTAAGAGAGGAGAACGGCCTCCACAGCCGGGGCGGCGGTAGTGGTCGTCTCGGGCGCGGTCGAAGTGGTGGTGGTGCTATCGGCGCTCCCACCGCAGGCGGCGGCGGCCAGGGCCAGCACGGCGGCGAAAGCCACAAGACGTTTTTTCATAGGTCAAGGTTATCGGCATCTCCGTCCTTTTCGTTGAGGGCAAAACCAGGGACGCCTAAACCGGTTGACACCCTGGTTTACCCTCTGCGAAGCATGACTCGTCGAATCCTTGTAGCTGTCGCATGGCCATATGCCAGCGGGCCCCGCCATTTGGGGCATCTGGCCGGTGCCTACCTTCCGGCAGACATCTTCGCCCGTTATCACCGTGTAGCCGGCAACCATGTGCTCATGGTCTCGGGATCCGACGTCCACGGCACTCCCATCACTGTCCGGGCCGATCAGGAAGGCGTTGAGCCACAGGTCATCGTGGATCGCTACCACGCCGAGTTCCTGGGAGATTGGGATCGCCTCGGGATCTCCTGGGATCTGTACACCTCGACGGGGACCGCCAACCATCACGAGGTGACCCAAGACATGTTCCTGCGTCTCCTCGAAAACGGATTCCTGGAGGTCGCGGAGTCCGAACAGTTCTACGACGTCGAGGCACAGAGATTCCTCCCCGATCGCTACGTGACCGGCACATGCCCCCACTGTGGGTATGAGGAAGCGCGCGGAGACCAATGTGAGAATTGCGGCAGGACCCTCGACCCCACCGACTTGATCGATCCAAGGAGCAAGCTGACCGGATCAGCCCCGGAGGAGAGGAAGACCGAGCACTTCTTCTTCCTGCTGAGCAAGCTCGAGGAAAGGCTTCGAGATTGGCTCGAGCCAAAGGAGGGGTGGCGCAAACACGTCAAGAACTTCGCTCTCGGCATGATCAACGAGGGTCTCCATGATCGGGCCATCACGCGCGATCTCGAATGGGGAGTGAAGGTTCCCGTCGATGACCTGGGGCCTGGAAAGAGGATCTATGTCTGGTTCGACGCCGTGATCGGATACCTATCCGCCTCGAAGGAATGGGCCACGCTCAGGGGCGACCAAGAAGCATGGCGTCTCTGGTGGGAGGATCCCATCGCCGAGTCCTACTACTTCGTTGGGAAGGACAACATCACGTTCCATGCCGTGTTCTGGCCGGCGATGCTGATGGGGTACGGCGGCCTGAACCTGCCTACTGACGTGCCCGCCAATCAGTACGTCACCTTCGGCAGCGAGAAGGCATCGGCCAGCCGGGGGGTCGGACGCTCCATCGGCTGGTATCTCGATCGTCTCGAGCCTGACAGTCTCCGCTTCGCCATCGCCTCGGTCCTGCCCGAGCACAACGACACCGACCTCGGCGACGATGAGATAATCCGCCGGATCAACGAAGAGCTGGTGGCGACGTGGGGGAACCTGGTCAACCGGGTCCTATCGATGAGCGCGAGATACTTCGACGATGCCGTCCCGCCCCGAGGCTCCCCGAATCCCGACGATGAGAGACTCCTCGAGAGCATCGACCGAGCGTTGAAGGGAACGGCGGACAGCATCGAGGCCGTCGAGTTGAGGGCGGGCCTGCGCTCCGCGATGGACGGGGCGGCGACCGTAAACGCCTATCTCAACGCGCAGGAGCCGTGGCACGTGATCAAGGAGGACCCGGCCCGCGCGGGAACCATCTTGTGGACCGCAATCCAGGCCATCTCGGGAGTACGCGTGGCGCTCTCGCCCTACCTCCCGTGGACCACCGCGCGTCTTGGCGACATGCTGGGCATCGGATCGGCGGTCGATAGCTGGGACCGACCGATCGTCGCCGAGCACTCGGCACTCGGCGAGGTTTCGACCCTCTTCACCAAACTGGAGGGCGACGCCCTCGACATGTGAAACCCGCGGCTCCGTCTCAGGGTCGAATCAAGGTGACACCGCATTACACCCGACCTCCAGGACGGATACGGTATTGATCGTGCCCCGCCTGGCCAAGAAATTCGCAGGATTCTCACTTGTCATCGCCGGTGCAGCGATGCTCGTCCTACCCGGCCCCGGGGTGTTGACCATCGTTGCCGGAGTGGGACTGCTCGGCCAGGAGTACGAGTGGGCGCGTCGTCTCGAAAGGTGGGGCCGCTCCAAATTGCCCGGGCGATCCGACGATCAGGAGGGCGGATAGACCCCCATCGACTGGGCCTTCTCGGTCTGCCAGAAGATGTCGGCGATCTCATCGATGAGAGCGATCAGCTTCCGCCCATCCTCGGGGTCGACGGACTTCTTGGCGTCCCCGGCCTGATGGATTGCCCGCCAGAAAAGGTCGTCGAGGTTCTCGAATTGTTTGCGATGGTCGGCGGTGAAGAAGTCCGCCCATAGGACCATGAGGTGGTGCTTGACCAGCTCTGCCCTCTCCTCCTTGATGGCCAGGGCCCGGGCACGGAACACCTCGTCGTCTGAATCCTGGTACTTCTCGGCGGATTTCAGGACGGACATCGCCTCGATCTTTGCCTGTGCCGGGTCGTAGACCCCGCAGTAGAGATCACAGTGGGCATGGGCAACAGTCACCTGTCGCATGAAGTCTCCTTCGTTGTCGATGTTCACATTCGACCATACCCTCTATCGGCGATATCTATGCAGCGGTTCCGTGTCGTCGAAGACTCGATGCGCCCCACGCTGGTCCCTGGCGACGAGTTCGTGGTCACTTCGACGCGTCCCCCGCGCGTTGGTGAGATCGTGACATTCCAGAAACCCGGCCAGGCAGGCTTCTGGATGGTCAAGAGGATGACGGCCGGTCCAGGGGACCCGGTCGATGGTCGTGGCACTCTCGGCGCGGATGAGGCCTGGGTCCTCTCCGACAACCGGGGAGCGACCGAGGCAGACTCGCGCACCCTCGGGGCCATCCCCCTCGACGCCCTGAGACCGATGGTGACCCACCTCGATCCCGCGACGTTCGCCGAGGCGGCACAGCTTCTCGGCCGAGAGGAGCCGGCACTCTCGGAGATCGTCGACCGCCACGGCATGCCCGTCTTCTGGGAGCGGGCTCCGGGATTCCCGACTTTGGTGTGGCTGATACTCGAGCAACAGGTCTCTCTCGAGTCGGGCGCAGCCATGTACCGCAGGTTGTACCAACTCGTAGACGAGATGACACCGGAGAGACTGGCCCGACTCGATGATGGAGACCTCCGTGCTATCGGCGTGACGAGGCAGAAGACCTCCTATCTGCTCGGGCTGGCCCGATCGATATGTGCCGGCGACGTGGCTGTGGAGGCTCTGTCGTCGATGAGCGCCGAAGATGCCCGGCGTGTCCTGACCGGCGTTCGTGGGATCGGCGCCTGGACCGCCGATGCATACCTCCTATCTGCACTTCGCCTGCCCGACGTCTTCCCTCTCGGTGACCGCGCACTGCAGGTGGGGGCGGCCGAGACTCTCGGGATGTCCACACCGATGACGGAGGCCGAGCTGGAGATGGTCGCCGAACCATGGAGACCCCTCAGGGCGGTCGCCGCACGGCTGATCTGGCATGCCTACCTGGTCAATCGCGGGAGAATCGAACCAGCTGACCCGGGAGCCGGGCATCCCGCGAGCCCATACGCGTAGAGTCACTCACATGACCGAGTTCACGGTCCGGATGGAAAACCAGCCCGGGCGTCTCGCCGCTCTGACAGAGTTGCTTGCGACACAGGGTGTGAACATCGAGGCACTCGCCGCCTACGGGCACGACGGGGAGGGCACAGTGCGTCTCATCGTGGATGATGCCGCAATCACGAGGAGAGTGCTCGAAGAGGCTGCCCTACACCATGACGAGCACCAGGTATTGACCGCCCGGCTGCCGCATCGCCCGGGTGAGCTTGCCCGGCTGACCAGGGCACTGGCCGACGCCGGGGTGAACATCGAGGCGTTGTACGTGCTCGGCACGAGCACCGACGGAATCGAGCTCGCCATCTCTGTGGACGAGCCGGAGGCGGCCATACCGAACCTCCCGGTAACCGGCGGGGTGTTCACTGTCTAGCGCTGCGTCCATGATCGCAGGACTAGGCGTCGCCAACAGATACAGTCTCCGCTATGCGAACCAAACTTGCTTGGTTGGTCGCGCTCGGATTGGTGCTCGTCGCCTGCTCGGGCAACGGTGAAAACGCCGACACGACCACCAGCTCAGAACTCACCACGTCCTCGAGCGAATCGACAACGACGACGACTGCAAGCACGACCACGGCCTCACTGCCGGACCTGCCGACCAGCCCGATAAACGGCCTCCCCGTCACCGACCCTGCATTGCTCGACCGGCGCCTGCTTGCGATCAAGATGGATAATCATCCGGCCGCTCGGCCGCAATCAGGCATCGAGAAGGCCGATGGGGTGGTCGAGCTGATGGTCGAGGGCATCACCCGATTAATGACACTCTGGCAGCAGAGCGACGTGGACTACTTCGGCCCCATGAGGTCCGGCCGGCCCACCGACCCAACGCTCCTGACCGCCTTGAACGAGCCGACCTTCGTCATCTCCGGAGCACAGGCGTGGGTTCAACAGCGGATTCGATCCATGGATGTCCATTTGATCGGCGAAGTCCGTCCTGCCACTTTCCGCATATCCGGTCGGTCGGCCCCGCACAATCTCTACGTTGACACTTCGCTGCTTCGAGAGGAAGCCGACAGGCTGGGCTACCCCGATGAGCCTCCGAACGGGCCGATCTGGGAATTCGGCGACCTGCCCGCGGCGGCGACACCGGCGAGTCATGTGCGGATCGACTTTCTCGGGAACATCGTCGAGTGGGACTGGGATGTCGCGACCGGTACTTGGCTCCGAACCGCCGATGGCCGGGAGTCGGAGTGGAAGACCGAAGACGGCGAGACCGGGCGCATCGGGTTCCCAGTCATGGTCGCCCTATATGTCGAGCAATACACACTCGGCCCACCCGCCGGTGTCTCCGGAAAGGCACTCCCCTCGAGCCATACGACCGGAACGGGCAGGGCTTTCGTGTTTGCCAACGGGACGGTCATGGAGGGAACCTGGGAGAGACCTACAGAAAAAGACTGGTTCACCCTCACCGACTCCTCGGGCAACGTGATCCCGGTGCCACCAGGCCAGGTTTGGATATCACTGGTGCCCGCCAGCAGGGGGCTGACTGTCGAATAGCACTGTGCCCGCTGACGTTGGCGATGGCTAGCTTGATCTGACATGTCGAGCCCGTCAGCGCCCACCGCGGCAGTGTTGGCCCTTCGCTCCGCGCTGGACAGCCAGGACCGCCTCAACGCCTTCACCCAACTGGAGCAGGCGGACGACCTGGGAGTGCAGGCAGCCTCGATCGAGGCGGCCGTGCGGAACGGTGCCGTCCTTCCCTTGGCCGGGATTGCGGTCGGCCTCAAAGACCTCATCGATCATCAGGGCCGGGTCAGCACGGCCGGCTCCGCCTTCTATCGTCGCGACGCAGCCACCTCGGCTCCGGTGGTCCGTCGCCTCGAAGAGGCGGGAGCGGTGATCATCGGAAGAACCGGCCTACATGAGTTCGCCTTTGGTTTCACGTCAGAGAATCCGCACTTTGGGCCGGTCCGAAACCCTTGGGAACCGATGTGCTCCCCGGGCGGCTCGTCCGGGGGCTCCGGAGCAGCAGTCGCAGCCGGCATCACACCCATCAGCATCGGGACGGACACCGGAGGGTCGATCAGGGTCCCGGCCGCCCTCTGTGGGTGTTTCGGGCTCAAGGTCACACACGGTCGAATCCCGCTCGAAGGAGTCTTCCCACTCGCCGGCTCGCTCGATACGGTGGGACCGCTCGCAGATGGGATGGCCAACCTCGAGATGGCTTATCGGGTGATGAGTGGCGATGAGAGCCACCAACCCGCCCCACACGGACTGCGGCTGGGCGTCCCACACCCCTGGTACGACGACGCCCCTCTCGACGCAAAGGTTCGAGTCGCCTTCGAGAAGTCCCTGGCCGATCTCGACTCACTTGGCCATCGGGTCGAGCATTTCGAGTTGCCGGGTGTCCTGCCCTCGAGCCAGCTCGTCCATGCAATGGCACGCGAGGTCAATGAGGTCCACGAGGACTTCAGGGCTCGAGGTCTCCCCTACGGGGACGATGTGGCACGGCGCCTCGACGATTGTGCCGCCGTGACCCCTGGCCAGATGGATGCCGCGGTCGCGTGGCAACAAACGATTCGCCAGAGTTTCGCCCACTCCTTCGAGAACTTCGACTTTCTCCTGACACCGACGACTCCAGTGATGCGAAAAGAGATCGGCAAAGACATGATCGACGGCATCCACCATCGGACGGTCCTCTCTTGGTTCACCGCACTCGTCAACCACTCGCTGTGCCCGGCCATTGCAATGCCACTGGCCGGGACGGATTCGCCACCCGTATCACTCCAGGCGATTGGGCCTCGCGGCTCAGAGACATCGATCCTTGCCTTCGGTAAATCGTTGGAGAGCACCGGTATGGTCCGGTTCAGACCCGCACCCGGGGTGCGTGAGTAATGCCACACAGCGATATGATGGGAGGGCACGGCAAGGAAATGCGGCCTTCTCAGCAGAACCCAAACTTCAATAGCCTGATCAACGCGCGCCAATGACAACCTAAAAGGAAGTGACCCAAAGTGGCAGATCAGATCGCCACAGCAGACCCCTCGACGACACTCACCGAACATCTCGACAAACTGGTCATCCGCTTCGCCGGCGACTCCGGCGATGGGATGCAGGTGGCCGGCTCCCGATTCACCGACGCAAGCGCCCTCTTCGGAAACGATCTGGCCACTCTTCCGTCGTTTCCCGCAGAGATCCGCGCCCCGGCCGGGACGCTCCCCGGTGTCTCGAGCTTTCAGGTCCAGATCGCCGACTTCGACATCCTCACTGCCGGTGACCAACCGGACTGCCTGGTCGCGATGAACCCGGCTGCCTTGAAGAAGAACCTCAAGGACTTGCGTCAGGGGGGCACCCTGATCGTCAACACCGACACCTTCGACGAGAGGAACCTCCACAAGGCCGGCTACGACGAGAGCCCCTTGGACGACGAGACACTCACCGGGTACCGGGTGATAAAGGTTCCGATGGACGAGCTGACCAAGGAGGCAGTCAAGGACACCGGCGTGTCCGGTCGCAGTGTCCTCCGATCGAAGAACTTCTTTGCTCTGGGATTGCTCGCGTGGTTGTTCCATCGTCCCACCGAGCCGACTATCGACTGGGCGGAGAAGAAGTTCGCCAAGACCCCGGAAGTGGCCGCCGCGAACGTGGCCGCATTCAAGGCCGGATATACCTTCGGTGTCGCCACGGAAGTGACCAAGACGACCTTCGAGGTCAAGCCGGCGGCCCTTCGACCCGGCACCTACACCAACATCAACGGGAACACGGCTCTTGCGTGGGGATTGATCGCAGCTTCACAGCTCTCCGGTCTGCCGCTCTTCTACGGCACCTACCCGATCACTCCGGCGTCGGACATCCTTCACGAGTTGTCGCGTCAGAAGCACTTCGGGGTGCGGACCTTTCAGGCCGAGGACGAGATCGCCGGGGTGGGCTCCACGATTGGCGCCGCCTTCGCCGGCAACCTCGCGGTCACGGGCTCATCCGGGCCTGGCATCGCCCTGAAGAGCGAGTCGATATCTCTCGCCTTCATGATGGAACTGCCGATGGTCGTCATCAACGTGCAGCGCGGCGGACCGTCGACGGGCCTGCCCACGAAACCAGAGCAGTCGGACCTCCTCTTCTCCCTTTATGGAAGGCACGGCGAATCCCCGATCCCGGTCCTCGCCATCGCCTCGCCCTCGGACGCTTTCGAGATGGCGATCACCGCGGCCCGCATCGCGCTCAAGTACATGACGCCGGTATTGCTCCTCAGTGACAACCAGGTGGCCAACGGATCGGAGCCGTGGCTATTGCCCGATGTCGATTCACTGGAGCCCATAGAGGTGGAGTTCGCGAAGTACCCCAACGGCCCCGACGGGCAATTCCTCCCATACATGCGAGACATCGACACGTTTGCCCGCCCGTGGGCGATCCCCGGGACACCGGGTCTCGAGCACAGGGTCGGTGGGCTGGAGAAGGAGGCAATCACTGGCAACGTGTCGTATGACCCGGCGAACCATCAGCTCATGACCGACAGCCGGGCATGGAAGGTGGCGAACATCGTCAACGACATACCCGACATCGTGGTCGACGGTGACGAGGACGCCGAGATCCTGGTCCTGGGATGGGGGTCGAGCTACGGGCCGATCAGAGCGGCGGCGCGCAGGGTGCGTCTCGAAGGCGAAAAGGTGGCTACGGCGCATCTTCGTTACATCAACCCGATGCCTCGGAACCTCGGTGACGTACTCCAGGGCTTCGACAAGGTTCTCATCCCCGAGTTGAACACGGGTCAGTTGCGCAAGGTGATACGAGCGGAGTACCTGATCGATGCCAAAGGGCTCAACAAGGTCGCCGGTGAGCCGTTCAAAGTCTCGGAGATAACCGAGCGAATCCTGGAGATGATCAGATGACAGCGCCCACCTACACGAGATCCGACTTCCAGACAGACCAGGAGGTCCGCTGGTGCCCGGGGTGTGGTGACTACACCATCCTGGCTTCGGTCCAGCAGTTCCTGGCGGGATTGGGCCGACCTAGAGAAGAGTTCGTGTTCGTGTCCGGAATCGGCTGCTCGTCCAGATTCCCCTATTACATGAACACGTACGGGATGCACTCGATCCATGGTCGCGCTCCTGCGATCGCCTCGGGCATCGCCAGCACCCGGCCCGAGCTCTCCGTATGGGTCATCACCGGTGACGGCGATGGCCTCTCGATTGGAGGCAACCACCTCATCCACGTGCTCCGGCGCAACGTCAACCTCAAGATCCTATTGTTCAACAACCAGATCTACGGTCTGACCAAAGGTCAGTACTCACCGACCTCGGAGCCGGGCAAGACAACGAAGTCGTCCCCCTTTGGGTCGATCGATTACCCCTTCAACCCGGTGTCGCTCGCTCTCGGCGCCGAAGCGAGCTTTGTGGCGCGGACCCTCGACATGGATCGCAATCACACCCAGGAGTTGCTCAAGGCTGCGTACGAGCACAAGGGCTCGGCCTTCATCGAGATCTACCAGAACTGCAACGTATTCAACGACAAGGCCTTCATCCAGCTCACCGGAAAAGAGGAGCGGGTACACAACAGGATCGATCTCGAGGCCGGCAAGCCCATCGTGTTCGATGAAGGATCCAAAGCCGTGGTCCTCAGAGACGGTTCGGCCGTGGTCGTCGACTCGTCCAGCGTCGATCCGGGAGCCATACTCGTCCATGACCCGACCAGACCCGACCCCACCGTCGCATTCGCATTGAGCAGGCTGTCACACGGGCCTTATGGCCACACCCCACTGGGGATATTCCGCAATGTGGAGCGGGCAACGTATGACACTCAATTGAACGCACAGGTGGCTGCTGCCAAGGAGAAGCAAGGTGAGGGTGACCTGGCCAAGCTGATTTCCTCCCACGGGACCTGGACCGTCAAAGACGCGAGCTCCAACGGCGGCTGAGCGCCAAAGACGCCGATCCTGATCGCAGACTTGCGGTACCAGATCACATAGCCTAGCCTCTCTAGGTAATGACCGAACGCATCCATGGTCACCTCGACCTTCTCATCCTGAGTGTCGTCTCGACCGGGCCGAAGCACGGCTATGCCATCATCAGCGAGCTCTCCAACATGAGCGGTGGTCGGTTCGAACTCCCTGAGGGGACCGTTTATCCCGCACTGCATCGGCTCGAGCGGAGAGGATTGCTGGAGAGCTTCTGGGCCGAGGGACATACCCGCCGCAGGAGGGTCTACCGCCTGACGGACGAGGGACGATCGGCACGCGAGCAGGAGCGGTCGGCCTGGAAGGAATTCGCCAGCGGCGTCGAGTCGGTCCTCGGGTGGGCGTGATGATGGGCCGCGACCCGATCGATGCATACCTCGACCGACTCGTCGAGGTCCTCCGTGGCCCCGGTCATGAAGTGCGACGAGCCCTCACGGAGTCGGAGGACCATCTCCGAGAAGCCGAGGCAGCCGAGCTCGCCGCCGGCAAGAAGTCGGAGGAGGCTTCACTCGCAGCAATCGCCCGCTTTGGCACGCCCGAAGAAGTGGCCCGTCGTTACGACTTGATGCGTGGCCTCGCCACACCCGGTCAGATCCTGGCGCAGGCAATCATGTCCCTGGCCCTTGTCGGCTCGATCATCCTCATCAGCATTGGTTTCAGCGGCATCGTCGCCGCCGGGGGGGCCGCGGCCCTCGGACCGAAGTTCATCGCCGGCGATCAGCCCGGCATCTCCTACACCCCGGAGAGGTGCGCCGACTTCCGCTCGTTCCATCCTGAGGCGTCGACGTGTGAGGAGGCGGCCGTGGCGCATCACCTGGACGAGACCGTGGGGTACCGGCTGACCGCCGGTGTGCTCGGCCTCATCCTCTTGGGCGTGTGGTGGCTGACATGGCGCGGCGCCCGCAATCGATTTGGACCCAGGGCAGTGCCTTCCAGCTTCGTTCCCATCGCCACCACCGCCTCATTCGCCGCGGCGTCGGTGGTGCTCGGATTCCAGGGCACCGGCCAATGGCTGACTTCCGGTGTCGAGACAGGTGCCGGATACATGCTGAGCGCTGCAGCAGTGTCGCTGGTCGCAACCGTCGCCTTCGGCGCCTGGATGGTGAGGACTTTGCGCTCTCCCGCCAGGTGAGTCAGCCGGATCTGTCCCGGTATGCCCGCTCAGCCGACCGCTTTACGCATCACCGTGTCGCGCTCTCGCACCTCGACGACCTCGAAGCCTCGACCGTCGAATATCGACCGTGGGCCGCGAAAGAGGTGAGCGGAGCCGTCGCCACTCGGATCGTTGCGCGGGTATCCCTCGATCCATGAGGCACCGCGGGCGAATGCGTCCGCAATGACTCGATCGAGGAGCGCCGAAGCCATCCCATGCCGTCGAAAAGGGGGGGCGATGACGAAGCACGACACGCCGATCACCGAGACAGGGTCGGGCCCATCTGTGTCGACATCGCGGAACAGCTCGTATTCAGAGCGCTGGGAGGCATTCACCCAGCCTGCCGGCACCCCGTCGACATATGCGAGATAGCCGAAAGTGCCACCGTTTCGAAGTCTCTCGATCATCGCCGCCCTCGTGTCTCGCCAATACCGTTCCGGCATTTCGGGCGGTGGTGGTGCATGGGGCTCGAGGCAGTAGCAGGAAGCCCAATCAGGGTTTCCGGCAAAGGCATCGTGGTCGAAGAACCGAAGCCAATCGTCGACGCGGTCTTCACTGACCGGATGCACCTCGACTCCGCCGATCTTGGCCAATCGGTCCGTGGAGCCGGTCACCCGCTCCACCGCCTCCGCATAGTTTCGGGCGTAGGTGCGCAGCGCCTCGTCGGGGTATGACCACTCGTGGGCATCCAGGGCGTGTGCGACGAACCCGTCGGCGACCGCATTGGCGTCGGCGGCCTCGACCACCACGTCACATCCGAAGCATCCAGTCCTCATCGTTCTGTCCTGACGAAGCGCAGCAATACGGTAACCCCGGCACCGCCGGCGACCGACCCCGTCAGGTGACTCCGTCGAGACAGAAGGCTGATATCTGGTCGACCAACTGGTCACGAGTGAGCTCCCCCTCGATCCGAAACCACCGCTCCAGGGCGTTGAGTATCGAGAGGATGAGGATCGCCGCGACCTTGGGGTCGACATCGGCTCGAAACGAGCCTTCGAACACGCCGGCAGCCACGACACCGCGAAAGGCTCCCTCGTATCCGTCACGGGCGTCGAGGATGCGCCGACGCCGGCCGGAATCGAGCATGCGCGCCTCGTTGAGGAAGGTGCGCACCACGTCTCGATGCTCCAGGACCACATCGACGTGCCCGGCGATGAGAGCCCGCAAATGGTCCGGGGCCGAGCCATCTCGATCAGTTGCCACAGCCGCCGACTCCTGAAACAGCCTGGCGCCTTCCTCGACGACTTCGACGAGAAGATCCTGCTTGGACTCGACGTGAGCGTAGAGGGACGATCCGAGCAGGCCGAGCTCCCGACCGAGGTCTCGCATCGATGTCCCGTGATAGCCGTTTCGAGCGAAGAGGCGTCCGGCCGCAGCGACGACATCGGCCCTCGTGTTCCGTGAGCCGACGGTCATCGGTGGTCGTATCGCACGACGACATGATCCGTCAGGGGATGGGACTGGCAGGTCAGCACGTAGCCCGCCTCCACCTCACTGTCGATCAACGCATAGTTCTTCTCCATGCGCACCTCGCCTTGCTCGATTCGCCCTTTGCAAGTGGCGCACATGCCCCCCTTGCACGAGAACGGGAGCTCCGAGCGCACTCGCAGGGCCGCATCCAGAATCGACGTCTCCGGTCGCATCCGCGTTTCGACCGCCCGGCCATCGAGGATCACGGTCAGCTCGACCGAGCCCTCGCCTGCGGCCGGCTCGGGGGTGCGCACGGCCGGGTCCGGTGGCCCGGCGAAGAACAGCTCGTCGTGAATGTGGGCGGGATCGACACCCATCTGGATCAGAGTGGAGCGGGCGACAGTGACCATGTCGAACGGCCCGCATAGATACCACGCTTCGGCCACCAGTCCCCCGAGCAGCCGAAAGTGGACCGTCTCGATCTTCTCAGCATCGATGCGGCCCGAGAGAAACGGTATGTCAGATCCCTCGCGGCTCAGGATGTGAAACAGCTGGAATCGGTCCGGGTATCGATCCTTCAGGCCTTCCAGCTCCTCCAGGAACATCACGCTGTTGGCGGTGCGGTTTCCATAAAGGAGTGTCCAGGACGATCCCTGCTCGACCTCCAAAGTGGTCGAGATCAGGGAGATCACCGGGGTGATCCCGGACCCTGCGGCGATCGCAACCCGATGCACCCGCCCTTCAGGACGGGGGTCGATACAGAACTCCCCCACCGGCGACATCACTTCCATTTCATCACCGGCTCGAAGCGTCGATATCGCCCAATTGCTGAAGAGACCACCGGGGAGTCGCTTGATTCCAACCCGGAGCTTGCCTTCGTTGGCATTCGAGCAGATGGAATAGGAGCGACGAACATCCTGGCCGTCGATGGATGCCCGAAGGGTCACGTGTTGGCCGGGGAGAAAGCGAAACTCCTCAGTCGATTCTGGCGGGACATCGAAGGTGACCGTGATTGCGTCGTCGGTCAGCGAGGTCACTTCTGAGATCCTGAGCGTGTGGAATTCCAGACTCACTCAGAATTCCTTGAAGTGGTCGAACGGCTCGCCGCACGCGGAGCAGACCATCAACGCCTTACATGCCGTGGAGCCGAATTGGGCGATGATCCTCGGATCGCCGGCCGCACAATTCGGGCACAGTATCTCCCGGCCGGGTGGGGCGATACCGAAGGCCGCGAGCTTGGACTTCCCGGCCTCGCTCATCCAATCGGTGGTCCACGCAGGATGATGGACAGTCCTGACCTCCACGTCGTCGAACCCCTCGGACTCGAGAGCCTGCTCGATGTCGTCCGAGATCTGCCGCATCGCGGGGCACCCGGAGTATGTGGGTGTGATGGTGACGACCGTCACGTCACCTTCCATGGAGACATCACGCAACAGCCCGAGATCGGAGATGGTGAGGACCGGAATCTCCGGGTCGGTGATCTCGCCGGCTACCCGGGCTGCCAGAGCGAGATCGAGTTTGGCATGAGTGGTCACCATTCCAGCCCCGGGTGGCTCCGCTGCATCCACTGCATCTCGGTGAGGAGATGGCCGAGATGCTCGGTGTGGAATCCATGTCTACCCCCGGTTCGCTGATAAGGATCCCGCGGAACGGCCAAGCCGGCCTCTTGGAGGGTCCTGTCGATCGACGCCCGCCATCGTGGGAAAACCTCGTCAGGCATTCCCTCGAACATCTCGCCGGTATATCTCCAAAGGTCATCCAGGGCGGTCTGGGCCCTTCGATGCGATTCCTCGGTACCGTCACCGAGACGCACGACCCAACCCGCCGAGTGCCTCAGGTGGTAGTGGGCCTCCTTGAGCGCCCGGGAGGCGACGCCGGCCACCACCTCGTCATCGTGACTCGAGAGACCCTCCCACAGCAGCACTTGATACGCATCGAAGAGCACACCCCGGACCATGGTGTGCGCGAAATCGCCGTTTGGCTGCTCTACGAGCACGACGTTTCGGAACTCCCTCTCGCTCCGCCCCATGGCCAGGTCGTCTTCGTCGCGCCCGGCACCCTCGAGCACACCGATGTGGGTGTACAGGGCGCGGGCCACCCCGAGATGGTCGAGCGCGGTGTTGCCCAATGCGATGTCTTCTTCGAGCTCGGGTGCCCTCGAGATCCACCCTCCAAGACGCTGGGCGAGGATCAGGTTGTCATCGGCATGGCCAAGCAGCCATTGGGCACGACTGTCACGATCCGCGACCGACATCTCGTGCAGGCCCGAAGCCGTGAGAGGTCCCATCACATGTGCCCCACTTCGTCAGGTATCTCATATGACGTCGCCAGCCGGTAGCTCTTCTCGTTGGCGTCAACGTATTCCACGGCGTCATCGGGCTCGAAGGCGCTGATATCGGCACTTGGGACCACCCAGACACTCACACCCTCGCCACGCCGGGTGTACACATCGCGGGCATTCTGCAGAGCCGCCTCGGCGTCGGGAGCGTGAAGACTCCCGATGTGCACATGAGAGATCCCCCTACGCGCCCTCACGAAGACCTCCCACATCGGCCAGGCATCGCGGGACAGGGTGGTGGTCTCCTCGATGTCGGCGCTCTCCCCCGGTGCCACCGGAACGTCGTACGTCACGCCGCCCCCTTGCGTCTCTTCGCCGCATGTGCCGTGGCCGCCTCCCGGACCCAGGCGCCTTCCTCCCAGGCGGTCACCTTGTGCTCGATGCGGTCGCGGTTCATCGGACCATTGCCCCTGACCACGGTCCAGAACTCATCCCAATCGATCTCACCAAAGTCGTAGTGGCCGCGCTCCTCGTTCCATCGCAAATCGGCATCAGGGATCGTCAGTCCCAGGTAGTCGGCTTGAGGCACCGTCATGTCGACGAATTGCTGGCGAAGATCGTCGTTGGAGACCCTCTTGATCTTCCAGGTCATCGACTGCTCGGTGTGAGTCGACTCCGAGTCGTGTGGCCCGAACATCATCAAAGATGGCCACCACCAGCGGTCGAGGGAGTCCTGGGCCATCTGCTTCTGCTCATCGGCGCCGCGACAGAGTGCGAGAAGGAGCTCGTAACCCTGTCTCTGGTGAAACGACTCCTCCTTGCATATGCGCACCATGCCCCGCGCATAGGGACCGTACGAGCAGCGTGTCAACATCACCTGGTTGGTGATTGCAGCACCATCGACGAGCCATCCGATCGTCCCGATGTCGGCCCAGGACAGGGTGGGGTAGTTGAAGATCGACGAGTACTTGTGCTTTCCCTGATGCAGTAGCTCCTGGAGCTCGTCGCGATTCACGCCCAGGGTCTCGGCCGCCGAGTAGAGGTAGAGCCCGTGTCCGGCCTCGTCCTGCACCTTCGCCATCAGGATGGCCTTCCTGTGCAGGGTCGGCGCCCGGCTGATCCAGTTGCCTTCCGGTTGCATGCCGATCACCTCGGAGTGCGCGTGCTGGGCGATCTGGCGTATCAGGGTCTTTCGATACGCCTCGGGCATCCAGTCGGTCGGCTCGATCTTGTCCTCGGCGTCGATGATCGCCTGAAATCGGTCCTCGGGGCTCATATCTCATACCGTAGACAAACGAACGTTTGTTGGCAAGAGACTAGTTCAAGTGCAGCAAATTCGAAACCATCCCTATCCGGTGGCGCTCCCCCGACCAGCCTGAGTGGGCGCATTCGATGCGCACGGGAGGGGTCGACGGGGAGCCTTATTTCCGTCAAACCATCTCCCGCACAACGCCACCGTGTGGAAGGGAGAGGGAAATGGGGAAGGGAAGACGATCACTGATCGTCATCGTGCTGGGGGCACTTATGGGCCTCATGGCCTTCGGGGTGGTCGGCAGCGCCGCCTGGTTCACCAGCCAGGATGCGATCGAGGACAACTTCATCGGTGCCGGGACGTTGGATGTCCAGGTCTTTGGAGGACCGTTCACCGTCGAGAACCTCGCACCTGGAGGCGATTGGGAAGGCCCATACGTGTTCGAGATCCGGAATCTCGGTACGTTGAACGCTCTCTATGACATTTCGGCGGGAAGCATCTCGCAGACTGTCAGCGGCTTCAAGAACAAGGTCAATGTTCGCCTCTACACGGATTACTCGAGTGGGACGTTCGGAGACGCGTGCTCGGGAATCCTGATCTATGACGGGTCCCTGCCAGGTCTTTCCGGCACGGCTACCGACAACGCCTGGAGCAACCCGTTCTTGCAGCCCAACGGGGCATGGACGGATCCATGGAAGGTCTGTTTCCAGCTCGACGACAGCGCTGGTAACCAGTATCAAGGCGCATCGGCGACCTTCGACATCGTCGTGGACGGCTACCAGCCGGACGCACCTTGATCACGACATTGGGAGGGTCTCGTCCGACGAGACCCTCCTACCCGAGAAGATGACCACCACGACGACGAAGGGCATCAGGAGCGGCCGGCACCTGACACGACCGCGGCATCTCACCCCACGCCAACTGACAATCAGGATTGGGGGTCGGATGCTGACCGGGCTGCTTCTCGTCGTTCTGACCATGACCCTGGTCATCGGCTATGGCATGCTCGACAACCGCTGGTACCGGGTGGTAGGCGTCGAAGGAGGATCGATGGCCCCCACCATCCAGATGGGAGATCTGATCTTCATCGGCAGGGCGGACCGCCTCGAAATCGATGACATCGGTGTGTTCCAGGTCGATGGAAAGGTCGTCACCCATCGGGTGGTCGGGATCGGTCCTGACGGGTCCTATCTGACCCAGGGGGACGCCAACCCGACGCCCGACCGATGGAACGGTGCCACTGTCGAGGTTGTCGGGAAGTACCTGTTCAGGGTTCCGTTGATCGGCTCCGCCTTCTCATCCGGCATTGGTGCATGGTTCACCGCCTCGGACCGACTCACTGCGACCATCTCAGGAGCGGGCTCTACCTGACCGGCTCAGGCGAGTGCGACGAGGTCGAGCATCGCCTCGTCGAAGAAGCGCATCTCCCCGTCCGGCATCAGGACAGCCCGGTCGGGCCCGAGCTCGGCAACGAAATCCGTGTCATGGCTGACCAGGACGATCGTCCCCTCGTAGATCGTGAGGGCATCCAAGAGCGCCTCCTTGGCCTGAGGGTCGAGGTTGTTGGTTGGCTCGTCCAGCAACAAGACGTTGGGACGCTGCGCCACGAGCATGGCCAGAGCGAGCTTGGTCTTCTCTCCCCCGGAAAGTGATCCGGCATCCTGATCGACCTTGTCGGCCAGCAAGAAGAGACCGAGTAACGAACGTACCGTCTGATCAGGCAGGCCGGTCTCGGACATGTGATCGAGCACCGACGTGCCCGGTCTTATCTGCTCATGCTCTTGGGCGTAGTAGCCAACGCTGGCCATGTGACCGAGCGACACCTCTCCCAGATCGGAGGTCTCGACCCCGGCCAGGATTCGCAACAGAGTGGTCTTGCCGGCCCCATTGAGACCGATGAGGAGCATCCGCTCCCCTCGCTCGACGGCGAACTCAACGTCCACGAAGACGAGGTTGTCGCCAAATGACTTGGCCAAACCCATCGCGGACAGTGGAACACGGCCCGACTTCTCCGGCTGGGGAAAGGAAACTTTGACCTTCTTGCCGTTCCGTTGCACTTCGACCAGGTCACGCTTCATCCGTTCGACTCTCGTCTCCCATGAGCGAGCCACCTTGGCCATCTTCTCCGTGGTCCCCTTGAACCGGCGGATGTTCTCCTCGAGACGGGCGATCGCCTCGTCCTGATGTCTCCGCTCCCTCTCTCTTTGGTGTCGTCTTCTGTCCCGCTCCACCAAGTAGTGGGAGTAGTTGCCGCGATATGCCTCGATCTCACCATTCTCGAGCGCGAGCACGTTGGTGATGGCCTCGTCCAACAGCGGAAGGTCATGCGATATCACCAGCATGCCTCCCTTGTATGAGGCAAGCCACTCGATGAGCCAGGCCTTGGCATCTAGATCGAGGTGGTTGGTTGGCTCGTCGAGGAGCAAGACATCGGTGTCGGCAAAGAGAATCCTCGCAAGCTCCACTCGCCGCCGCTGGCCACCGGACATGGTCACCACGGATTGAGAGATCTCCTCGTTGCCGATGCCCAACGCCGCCGCCATGCGTTTTGCCTCGGCCTCGGCGACGAAACCGCCCTTCGTCTCGAATTCTTCATGCAACCGGGCGAAGCGCTCTATCCCGCGGTCACGCGCCGAGCCGGTGAGATCGTGCAGACGCCGTCTCGCCTCTTCGATCCGCCGCTGGAGCGCCCCGATGTCCCTGGCCATGAGAATCCTCTCCAGGGCTGTCGCGTCGGGGTGCTCGAGATCGGGCAGGGCTGCCTCCTGGGAGAAGTACCCGATCACACCCGATCGGAGCACAGTTCCCTCGGACGGGGTCAGCGTCCCCATCAAGGTCCTCATCAGGGTCGTCTTGCCGGCGCCGTTTCGCCCGACAAGGCCTATCCGGTCACCCGCCTGCACACTGAAAGAAGCCCCCTGGAGAAGGTTCCGGGGGCCGAGGTCGATGCGGAGGTCGCGGGCTATCAACATGAGATTGGGTGTCGGCGCCAGCTTACGATCCGGGCACGGGTTGGAGAACCCAATTGACGCGACCAAGGCGTGCCGGCATGCCCCTGGTCCTCGGACTAGGTTCCGCCGAAATGTTCGGACGAATTTTCGACTCGCCCTTCTTGAGACGCGTGGCCTGGCACATTCGGCGGGTCGGCGCCAAGATCGACAAGCGGTTCTTCACTTCCTTGGTCATCGGCCTCGCAGTGGTCATCGGCCTCGCCGGTGCGATCGTGTGGCTGGCAGAGACCGATCACACACTTGGAGCGTTCTTCGAGGCGTATTACTGGTCCGGGGCAACCGTGCTCGGTCAGGGAAGCGCGAGCTTCGTCACCACCCCGCTCGGCTGGGCCGTCTCTTGGCTGCTGGGTCTGTTTGGTGTGGCAATCGTTGCCACCATCACCGGGACACTTGTGGGTTTCGTAATCGACTTTCTGCTGAAGGAGGGACAAGGAATGGGTGCAGCCGGATATCGGGATCACATCGTGATTTGTGGTTGGAACGCCACGGCCAGGGACCTGATCTCGGAGCTGTCGGGTGACGACTACGAGATGAAGATCGTCCTGCTCTGCGCCTCCGAGCGCAGTCCTGTGGATGACGGCGTCTATTTCGTGCGAGGCTCCGGTAGCAACGAAGCGGACTTGCGGAGGGCCGGGATAGAGAATGCCTTCTCAGCCGTCATCTGTCCTTCGGACGGATCCAACCAGGCGGACATGGAGTCGATCCTCACCGTGCTTGCGATCGAGACCATCGCCCCGCAGGTGAGAACCGTGGTCGAAGTCAACAACCCGGACCACGTTCCCCACTTTCAAAGGGCGAACGTCGACGAGGTGCTGGTCACCTCGATAATCGCCTCGCATCTCCTCGCACGGTCGGCGCTCTATCCGGGCCTGTCCGAGCTCGTGACCGATATCGTCTCCGGTGGGGAGGGTTCGGAGTTGTATCGGGTGGGTATCCCCGAAGATCTGGTCGACTCGAACATCGACGACCTGGCCGCCCGACTGAGGATCGATCATCGCGCAACCCTGCTGGCGGTCTCGCGGGACGGCACGACCTACACCAACCCCAAGTCCGACTTCACCCTCGTCCCCAGCGATCACCTGGTCGTCATCGCCGAATCTCTGGGGAAGCTGCAACCGCTCAATGACGACGAACCCGCGCCCTCCGTCGACCTGAGCATGCACAGCTGAGCGGAGTAGCCGGGCAGTCACCGACCCGTCGCAAAGGTTCCGCATAACGCCAGGCCTCGTTCACCCTGTGTACACCTCGGGTTGTTACAAATCGGTCACCGAGGTCTTCGGACCGACGGGAACAACAGATCCCTCCTCCCAGGGGCATCGGGGCGGCGCAAGTCGCCCCGATCGCATTTGTGAACGCCTTGCGAGGGGCGAGCCAGTTATCTTGCCGCCGTGCCCTCCGAGACATTCCAGCACTCCGGTTTCACCGCAACCGATCTCTCCGTGGTGTGGGCCGCGCTTGACGAGCCGGCTACCTGGGAGACGGTCCCGGGTGTCCATCGGGTCTACGACCCGGTGATCGACGAGTCGGGGAGACTCCAGGGGTTCATGTTCGAGAGCGTGGCCATCGGGAAGACCTTCGTCGGCAGGGCCACCCCCGCGGCCCGGGTGGAGCGAGCGAAGATGGCTTGGGACATACTGACCACAGAGCTCAAGGGGTTGACCACCGTTGAGATTCAGTCTTCGGATGAGGGCACTCAGGTCGCCGTGAGGCTCGATGTGGAGAGCGTGGGCGTGCTCGCCTCCATCTTCTTCCCGGTCATCGTCTCCAATATCGGCGATGGGTTCTCATCGACGGTCGAGTCATTCGTCGCCACTTTGGGCTGAGTCGCTCACATCGATCGGCGCGTCGATGTCGTCGGCTTCTGCCAGCACCGCCAGCTCGGTGGCGAGCTCACGCGCCTCGTCCTTGCCACCACCCTCGGAGATCTGGGCGCGATCGGTGATGAGCGTGACTTGGTTGTCCAGCACCTGGATGAAACCGCCGTGGACGCCGATCATGGTCCGCTGCCCGTCTTCGGCTTCGACCATGACCGGGGCGGTCACCAGTGCTCCCATCAATGGCTCGTGGTTGGCGAGGATCCCGATTTCGCCGTCCGGTGTCTTGGCCACCAGGAACGTGGCCGTCCCGGTCCAAATGGTCGCTTCCGGTGATACCACATCGACCTGGAACGTGTTGGCCATCAGCGATCGAGCCTTTCATCGAGGCTCGATCGCATTGGGAGAGGAAGGGCTCTGGCCTCGATCATGCGGCCGTGCTCGTCTTGGTCAGCTCTGCGGCCTTGCGCTCCACGTCCTCGCGACCTCCCACCATGTAGAAGGCCTGCTCCGGATATTGGTCCATATCGCCGTCGAGGACGGCCTTGAAGGCACTGATCGTCTCCTCCAACGGGGTGTACACGCCTGGCTGACCGGTGAACTGCTCGGCCACGAACATCGGCTGTGCGAAGAAGCGCTGGATCCTCCGCGCCCGGCCGACGACGAGCTTGTCCTCTTCCGACAGCTCATCGATGCCGAGGATGGCGATGATGTCCTGCAGGTCTTTGTATCGCTGCAGCGTCCGCTGAACCTCGGTGGCCACGAAATAGTGATCCGTCCCGACGATCTGCGGATCGAGGGCTCGGCTCGACGAGTCCAGGGGGTCCACCGCCGGGTAGATGCCCAGGGCAGTCAGCGGTCTCGACAGCACCGTGGTGGCATCGAGGTGTGCGAAGGCAGTGTGCGGTGCAGGGTCGGTGATGTCATCGGCGGGAACGTAGATCGCCTGCAGCGAGGTGATCGATCGACCTTTCAACGACGTGATCCGCTCCTGGAGGAACCCCATCTCGTCGGCCAGGGTCGGCTGATAGCCGACCTCCGAAGGCATCCGACCGAGCAAAGTCGACACTTCGGATCCAGCCTGGGTGAAGCGGAAGATGTTGTCGATGAAGAGAAGGACGTCCTGACGCTGCACGTCACGGAAGTACTCGGCCATGGTCAAGGCCGAGAGGGCGACACGGAGACGGACCCCCGGTGGCTCGTCCATCTGCCCGAATACCAAAGCGGCCTTGTCGATGACACCCGACTCTTTCATGTCCAGGAAGAGATCGGTGCCCTCACGGGTGCGCTCCCCGACACCGGCGAACACAGAGACACCACCATGTTGGGTGGCGACGCGGTTGATCATCTCCTGGATGAGGACGGTCTTGCCCACCCCGGCACCACCAAACAGGCCGATCTTCCCGCCCTGCAGATACGGGCTGATCAGATCGAGGACCTTGATTCCCGTCTCGAAGACCGTCTTCTGTGGCTCGACGTCCTCGAAGGCCGGTGGTGTGCGATGGATCGGCCATCTCGGCTCCGAGAAGTCCTGATCCGGTGAGTCCAGCGAGTCACCCCACACGTTGAAGATGTGCCCCAGGGTCTGGTCACCCACCGGAACCGTTATGGGCCCTCCCGTGTTGTGCACCTCGGCGCCCCGGGTCAGTCCATCGGTAGGGGCAAGTGCGATGGCCCTCACCTTGTTGCCACCGAGATGCTGGGCGACCTCTGCCATCACATGACGCTTCTCGCCGCCAATGTCGAAGTCCACCGTGACGGCGAACAGGATCTCGGGAAGGGCATCGGGCGGAAACTCGACGTCGAAGACCGGTCCGGCCACCTTGACGATGCGCCCGACACTGGTGACATCACTCATTTCGTTCTCCATTCGATTTGCGTGCAATTCCCTGGTTCTCAACCCGCCTCATCAGCCCTTGGTGAGGGCCTCGGCGCCACCGACGATCTCGGAGATGGCGGTGGTGATCTCGGCCTGGCGGGCCCGGTTCGCCTGGACGCGGAGGACCCTGATCAAGTCCTCGGCATTGTCGGTCGCAGCCTTCATCGCCTTACGTCGTGCGCTGTGCTCGGAGGCGGACGCCTCGAGCAGCATGTTGAAGATCGTCGCTTCGACGTAGCGCGGCAGCAACCTATCGAGAATCTCCTCCGGCGATGGCTCGAACTCGTATGAGACCCGGTGCTCTCGCTCCTGATCACCCATCGCCGGCGGCGTGATCGGTAGCAGCTCGAGCTGGGTTGGCACCTGGTTCAGAGCGGACTGGTACCTGGTGAACGATGCCTCCAACGAGTCGATCTTGTCGGTGGCGAAGTCGGCCAGGGTCTTGTTTGCAATCGCCCTGGCGTCCCCATAGCCGGGTGTGTCGGTGACCCCGAGGTACGCGTTCTCGATGCGATATCCCCGGTAGCGGAAGTAGGCCTGGGCCTTCTTGCCCACGACGTAGAGGGCGACGTCTTTGCCCTCGCGGTCCAGCTGGCGGATCCGTCCCTCGGCGAGCCGAATCACGTTCGAGGCATATGAGCCGGCCAGACCCCGATCGGAGGAGACCACGAGGAGACCCACTGTTTGGACCTCCCGACGCTCCAGAAGCGGATGCGACATGGCGGCCCCGGCGGCGCCGACGTTCTCGATCACCTCGATCAACTTCTCGGTGTATGGCTTGGATGCGTTGACCCTTGCCTGTGCCTTGGGGATCCGGCTGGTCGAGATCAGCTCCATGGCGCGGGTGATCTTCTTGATCGCCTCGACGCTGCGGATGCGGCGCCGCGTGTCACGTAGCTGGGCTGAAGCCATGGAGCCTCGCTACTCCTCGACCCCGGAGCCCTCGAACGTCTCCTTGAACTCGGCGATTGCCGTCTTCATGTCGGACTCCTCCGGGAGCTTCCCGGTGTCCTTGATATGGGTCAATAGCCCGGGGTAGCGGCCCCGAAAGAACTCGCGGAGCTCTGTCTCGAATCGTCTGATGTCGTCGAGAGCCACGTCATCGGTGTGCCCTTCGGTCACGGCATAGATCGAGAGGACCTGCTCCTCTACCGGCATCGGCTGGAACTGCGGCTGCTTCAGGATCTCCACGACACGACGACCCCGTTCCAGCTGCGCCAGAGACGTCGCATCCAGCTCGGACCCGAACTCGGCGAACGCCGCCAGCTCGCGGAACTGAGCCAGATTGAGGCGCAGCGGCCCGGCGATCTTTCTCATCGCGGCGACCTGTGCGGCTCCACCGACCCGGGACACCGAGGTCCCGGCGTTGAGAGCCGGTCGGATTCCCTGATAGAAGAGGTCGGACTCCAAGAAGCACTGCCCATCGGTGATGGAGATCACATTGGTCGGGATGTAGGCCGAGATGTCGTTGGCCTTCGTCTCGATGACCGGGAGACCTGTCAACGAACCTGCTCCGAGCTCGTCGGACATCTTGGCGCAGCGCTCCAAGAGACGGCTGTGCAGGTAGAAGACGTCGCCCGGGTAAGCCTCGCGGCCAGGTGGCCGGCGCAGCAACAGCGAGATCTCGCGGTACGCCACCGCTTGTTTGGAGAGATCGTCGAACATCACCAGGGCGTGCTCGCCCTTGTACATCCAGTGCTGGCCTATCGCCGAGCCGGCGTAGGGGGCATACATCTGGAGGGCCGGTGCCGAGGATGCCGGCGCATTGACCACCACCGTGTACTCCATGGCACCGTGCTCTTCGAGCGTGGACACGATCTCGGCCACGGTCGACGCCTTTTGGCCGATGGCGACATAGATGCACTTCACCTCGTCCTTGGTGCCCTGATTGACCTTCTGGTTGATGATCGTGTCGACGAGGATGGCGGTCTTGCCGGTCTGGCGGTCACCGATGATCAGCTGTCTCTGCCCGCGGCCGATCGGTGTCATCGAGTCGATTGCCTTGATGCCGGTCTGAAGGGGCTCTTTGACCGGCTGACGCTCGACCACCGAAGGGGCCTGGGTCTCGAGCAGACGACGCTCGGTGGTGTCGATAGGGCCTTTCCCATCCACAGGATTCCCCAATGGGTCGATCACGCGACCAAGCAAGGCATCGCCGACCGGAACGGAGAGCACGGTGCCGGTCTGCTTTACAGGATCTCCCTGCTCAATATGGCTCGCCTCGCCGAGGAGCACGACGCCGAGGTCGCCCTCGTCGATGTTCAACGTGACACCGGTCAGGCCACCGGGGAGCTCCAGGAGCTCAGATGCCATGACATTGGGGAGGCCCTCCACACGGGCGACACCATCGGCGATCGATGTCACATAGCCGACCGTCTCCTTGTCCACCTCCGGGCTCCAGCCGGCCAACTGGTCCCGAAGTGTCTTGGTGATCTGATCGGAAGTAATGGTCAAATCGGGCATTGTCTCTCCTCAACGACTCTTGACTGCTTGACGAAGCGACTCGACCCGGTGGGCCAGACTGCCGTCGATCACGGTGTCACCCACACGCGCCACGATCCCACCAAGCACCGACGGATCGACGATGACCTTGACCTCCACGCTCTTGCCGGTCGCCTTGCCAAGGGCGACAGCCAGCCGCTCCACGGTGGCGTCGTCCAGCGGAACGGCTGACCGGACCTCGGCGACGGCCTTGGACCGAGAGGCAACTGCGGCCTCGACGAACGCCTGGGCTATTGCCGGGATCTCGGATGCCCGACCCTGCGAAACCATGAACTGGACCAGACCAACCGTCAGCGAAGAGGCGCGCCCATCGATCAACTCGTCGATGATGCTCTGCTTCTTGGCAAGAGGTAGCTGGGGATCAGTGAGCGTCGACCTCAGCTCTGCCGAGTCGTCCATCGCCTGGCCGAGGGCCAGGAATTCGGCCTCGACCCGCTCCAACTGGTCCTCGGCGGTTGCCAACTCGAGCACCGCGTTGGCGTATCCGGTGATCCGGTCGTCCATCTACAGCCTTTCCAGATCGGCGAGGTAGCGCTCCACGAGATCCTTCTGGATCTTCTCGTCGAGGGACTCGCCGACGATCTTCTCGGCGAGCTCCACCGAGATCTCGCCCACTTCGCGACGTGCCTCGGCCAGGGCGCGGGCCTTCTCGGTACCTGCCTCCTCGCGGGCCTTGGCCAGGATCTGGGCGGCCTCGTCGTTGGTCCGTGACAGGGTGTCGGCCTTGAGTTGCTCGGCCTGCTCCCTGGCCTCTTCGATGATCCGGCTGCCTTCGGCCTTGGCTTCCGCCAATTGAGCCTTGTAGTCGGCGAGGAGACTCTCTGCCTCGGTCTTCACCGCCTCGGCCTCGGAGAGCTGACCGGTGACGGCCTGCTGGCGGGCCTCGAGGGTCTTGTTGATGGTCGGTAGCGCCCAGCGCCACACGAAGAAGAAGACGATGGCGAATGCGATGATCCCGGCGATCAGCTCCGCCGGCTCGGGCAGGACCAGGCTCAGCCCCGAGCTCCCTCCTTCTTCCTGGGCGACCAGCACGGCCGCAGCGGTCAAGAAATACATCGCTATCTCCTAGGCGATGAAGAAGAGGACGAAGCCGATGAGGGCCAAAGCCTCGGTGAAGGCGATACCCAGGAACATCGTTGCCCGGATCGTTCCCTGCATCTCGGGCTGACGCGCCATCGCCGTGATGGCGTTGCCGGCCACGATGCCGATGCCGATGCCGGGGCCGATGGCCCCAAGCCCATAGCCGACCAAGGCGATCGCTCCCTTGAGGAGCTCGATATTGCCTTCCATGTTTCTATCTCTCCTTAGTGCTCGAAGTGGATCGAAGACTCGATGTAAACGGCGGTCAAAAGGGTGAAGATGTAGGCCTGGAGGATGGCAACCACGATCTCGAAGACGTAGATGAAGAGCCCGAAGGCGAACCAGGGCACGCCGATCAGGCTGCGGGCACCGATGTCCCCCACGGCGGCGATGAAGATGACGCCGGACCCAAGGAGAAGTGTGAGCATCAAGTGCCCGGCAACCATGTTGGCGAACAGCCGGACGGCCAGGGTGAACGGTCTCAGAAAGAACACCGACACCAGCTCGATCAGACCCACCAGCCAACGAAGGCCGACCGGGACGTGACGCGGCCAGGCGGTGTCGATCAAATAGCGGAAGTTGTTCTTGGCGAAGCCGACGAACAGGAAGATGAAATAGGTGACGAGGGCGAGGAACAGCGGGATGGCCATCCTGGAGTTGATCGGAAAGTTGATGAATGGGGTCACCTCGAAGAGGTTGCCGACCAGGATGAAGAGAAAGATGGACACCAGATACGGCAGGTACCTGAGTGACTCCGGCCCGATGATTCCGCGACCCACGTCGTCTCGGACGAAGCCGATCAAGGACTCGACGATGACGTTGAACTTGGACGGCACCAGCCGGCGGTCGCGGAGACCGAAGTAGAGCAATGCCACCACCAGGACCGCTGCGAGCAGCATGAGGAATGTCGTCCTGGTGAAGTTGAGGCCCCCGATGCTGAACCAGGTATCGAACTCGAAGAGATCATTGACATTGGCCGGAGCGCATATGACGGCGTTGGCCGTGTCGCACTCGGCGGCGAGGATCATCATCGGCGCCAACTCAACTCCCTGTCCCTTCCTCTGCTGAACGACATTGCCTCGAGTGTCAGCAATGCGAAATATGCAACCACTGCCGATATCCCGAACGCCAGCCGGTCGACGTCCACGAAGTTGGCGATGACATAGACCGCGCCGATGAACAGACCAAGGCGAAGGAAGAAACCGATCAGAGCGGCGGCATGATAGGCCTGGAGGCTGATCCTTGCCGAAATCGAAAGGATCGCACCGGCGAGCAAGAAGTTGGCGATCACGACCGCGATCCCCAAGGCCGCGCTCCAGGCACCATCCCAACCACGGATCAGCCAGAAGGCCACGATCAGGATCGGAGCGACATAGGTCCCACGCATCGCCGCGTGACGGGCCATCGTGATCTCAACCCCGGTCCAGACGCTCGTCTCGAGCTTCTCAGCGCTCACTGGCGCCCTCGTCCATCTTGGAGTAGTGCCACATGTTCATGAATCCCGAATACGACCCGGCGAGAATTCCGACGACCACCAACCATGGGGCGGTGCCCAGCCAGTGGTCGGCAAGGAGGCCGAGCAGTGTGCCGGACAAGATCGAGCCCACGAAGGATCCGCCACGCAGCCATCCGTCGTTGACGGCGCGCCCGATCTGCTGGTGCGGGGTCTGGTTATTCATCGGGTGTGCGATTGATCGATCGGCTTGTGAAATCTTTCACAAAGTCTAGGGAAGGCTCGTGGACGGGGCAAATCGACCCTAGCAGTCTGCAGATTGCGGCCGGGAGGACAATGGCGGATAGGGAGATGTTCGGAGCTCAGACATGACCGGGGAAGTCGTGGGGATATGGCGGGAAGGAGGCAGCCAACTCCGACGCATCCGCCGCCACTCGAGCGAGGGAGACATCGGATCCGCGCTCCTCGAGGGCGCGCACCACGAGTCGGGCCACAGCGGCGGCCTCTTCTTCCCTCATCCCCTGTGTGGTCATCGCAGGGGTCCCGATTCGAAGCCCTGACGCCCGAAACGGCGGACGGGGATCGAACGGGATCGTGTTGAAGTTGAGGGTGATGCCGACACCGTCCAGCATGCGAGCCGCTTCCTTGCCGGTCAGGTCTGGGTCCACCGATCGCAGGTCGACCAGGAACATGTGGTTGTCGGTCCCGCCGGAGACCACACGCAAGCCCTCCTCCATGATGGTGGACGCCATGACAGCCGCATTGGCCACGATCTGCTCTGTGTACTCGTGGAACTCCGGTTTGGAAGCTTCGCTGAAGCAGACTGCCTTGGCCGCGACCTGGCTCTCGATCGGGCCGCCCTGGGCGTTGGGGAACACCGCCTTGTCGATTGTCTTGGCATGCTCTTCGGTGCTGAGGATCAGACCGCCACGAGGCCCGCGCAACGCCTTGTGGGTGGTGCCGGTCACGATGTCGGCGTACGGAACGGGTGATGGATAGGAGTTGCCCGCCACCAGCCCTATGAAATGGGCGGCGTCCACCATGAAGATCGCTCCGACCTCGTCGGCGATGGAGCGGAAACCTTCATAGTCGAGTGTCCGGGAGTAGGCCGAGTATCCGGCCAGAACGATCTTGGGCTTGTGCTCCCGCGCCAGGGACCTGACCTCGTCCATGTCGATGAGCTCGGTGTCGGGGTCGACTCCATAGGCGACGAAGTCGTAATAGAGGCCCGAGAAGTTGACCGGGGACCCATGTGTCAGGTGACCACCCTGATCCAGCCGCATGCCGAGGACCTTGTCACCGGGCTCGAGGAGAGCGAAGTAGACCCCCATGTTCGCCTGGGCTCCGCTGTGCGACTGAACGTTGGCATGGTCGGCGCCAAAGAGCTCCTTGGCCCGATCGATGGCCAACTGCTCCATCTCGTCAACGACCTGGCAGCCCTCGTAATAGCGTCGACGGGGATAGCCCTCGGCGTATTTGTTGGTGAAGACCGATCCGGATGCGGCCATGACGGCCGGCGAGGCGAAGTTCTCCGAAGCGATGAGATGGATGTGACTGTTCTGGCGTTCCAGGTCTTTGCGAATGAGCCCGGCGATTGCCGGATCGATCTGCTCGAGCGGGTCCATGGAGATCATGCCCCGAGCGTAACTGGCCCCTGACGGAGGACGATCAACCCGGTGCCGGTGGCGTCGACGACCGTGGAGCCCTGTCCCCCCGGTGACACACCCTCCAGATAGACCGCCACCCTCGAGCCGAAGACCATGCGCGCCTCACGATCGTCCAGGGCGTCGGCCTGACCGCTCAAATTGGCGGAGGTGACCGCCATGGGGCCAACACTGCCCAGGAGATCGAGGGCCACGGTGTGATCCGGTACGCGTATGCCGATGGTCATGCGTTGGGTGTCGCCGACCCAGTCGGCCATGATCACCCGCGGCCTCACCACCAATGTGAGAGCGCCCGGCCAGAATTCGCGGGCGAGCTCACGGGCCGCCCCCTCGATTTCGGCCAGCTGCAACGCCTGCGAGATGTCTGCCGCCAACACTCCAACCGGCTTGCCCTCGGGTCGGCCCTTCAGTTCGAAGAGACGCGCCACGGCATCCTCGTTCAGCGGATCGACCCCGATCCCGTAGACCGTGTCCGTGGGCATCCCGACCACTTCTCCCGATCGAACCGCCTCAACGGCCGTCTCCAGACTCACGGTTTGACGGCGACGACATAGCGATCCCGCCCGTTGAGATCCTGTCGCACCACCGCGGGAAGATCGTGAAATGAGCTGGAAGCGGCGATCCCCTGCCGCTCGCCGATCTCGCAGATGACAACTCCACCCGGGCGCAGCCACTCTGCTGCACTGGCCCCGATCCTCTCGATGACCTCGAGCCCGGTGGGACCGGCGACCAGTGCGACCTTGGGCTCTCGCTGGACCTCGCGGGGAAGATCCGAAAAGTCGACCTCGGCGACATAGGGCGGATTCGCCACGATCAGGTCGACGGTGCCGACGATTGCGGCGGGAAGTGGCTCATAGAGATCGCCTTCTGCCAGATATACCTGGAGACCACTTCGGAACCGATTGAAGCCGGCGACTTCCACTGCCTCGCTGGATACGTCGGTGGCGAACACCGCCGCACCTGGGAAGTGGTTCTTGAGTGCGAGCGCAAGTGCCCCCGAGCCGGTACACAGATCGACGATGACCTCGGGCGAGCGAACCATTCGGGTCGCCATCTCGAACAAACCCTCGGTCTCCGGCCTGGGTATGAGGACACGCTCGTCCACCAACAGCTCCAGCGGGCCGAATGCGGCGCTGCCCTCGATGTATTGGAGCGGCTCACCTGACAGGCGCCGGGCGATCAACTCATCGAGAGGGCGATCGTCGTCGACCAGAGCCTCGAGACGCGTCTTCTCATGATCTGGGATAGTGGACACTTGTCACCAAGGCGATCTCCGGAATCTGAAGGAGAAGATAACGGCATCGTGGTCGAAACGCCCGCACCGCAGCGCTGTATGCCATCATCTGACCCGGTTCCAGAGAAACGACGACAGTGAGCGAAGCGAAGAAAGTCCTTGTCGCCGACGACGCCGAGACAGTGACCACACTGCTGGTGACGGCACTCGAGATCGCCGGCTATGAGGTGGAAACTGCATCTGACGGGATGGATGCCTATGAAAAGGGCAAGTCCGGTGAGTTCGACCTGGTGCTCCTCGACCAGTTGATGCCTGGATTGCTCGGTGTCGAGATCATCGAGAGGTGGAGGGCCGAGGGAATCGAGACACCGGTGATGATGCTGTCCGGGGTGGACGACGACTACACGATCGTGCACAGTTTCGACATTGGGGCGGTCGACTTCGTGCGAAAGCCATTTCGCCTGCAAGAGTTGATGGCAAGGATCCGCCAGAGAGTGCCCGTCTGACCCGTCTTGTCTCAACCGGCCCATGATGGGTGCCGATACCTTTCGTTGAGATCTCATGGACCCAACAACGATCGGACTTGGTGCGGTCGGGGTCGTCTTCGCCATCAACTTCATCCTGATGATCGGGCTGGTCGCGCTGAAGGCGATACACCGAAGACGCACAACGCAACACGAGAAGCGACGCGCCGCCTATTTGGGGCTCCTGAGCCGGCATCTGGCCATCCCCAACCACACCGACCCAATCGGACGCGGTGTGACCGGAGACAGTGCGTTCCTCGACGCGGTAATCGACCTGCGCAACACCGTGAGCGGGCCGGAGATCGACACCCTCTCCGGGATAGTCGATCGCCTCGGGCTCGCCGACAAGCAGGTCCAGGCACTGAACAGCCGGTTCCCCTTGGGACGTCGGCTTCGGGCCGCCGTATCGCTGGCCGAGATGGGGGATGAATCGACCGCACGGGTCCTGATCGAGCACCTCGATGATCGTGAGCCCGAGATAAGGATTCAGGCCGCTCGGGGTCTGGGGAGAATGCAACACACCGCAGCAATCGATGCGATCCTGGAGCGATTCGCTTTCGAGCAACCGTGGGTCCGGACCCGGTTCGCCGACACACTGATCGGGTTCGGGAGCAAGGCGACCTGGCCGCTGGTGGCATACATCCGCGTGAATCTCCAGGGAGAGCAGGGCGAAGGCGTGATCGAGGCGATCCGCATCCTCGGGACCATCGGCGATCGCGACGTAGGCCCCACGCTCGCCAGCGTCCTCAATGTCGCCAAGGACCCCGAGATCAAGATCGCCGCTATCGATGCCCTAGGAAAGGTCGGTGGCCCGATGGCGATACGACCGGTGAGCTACCTGCTCGCGTCGGGCGATTGGAGGCTGCGGGCCAAGGCCGTCACCGCCCTCGGGGACATCGGCGACCCGTCGGTGAACTGGATGGTGGCGGAGGGCTTGGACGACGCCAACTGGTGGGTCCGTCGCAATAGCGCAGCGGCCCTGGCCAGTCTCCCGGGTGGGATCGCGCTGTTGATGACGGCGCTCGAGTCCGACGACCTCTTCGCGCGCGACGCCGCCGCCGAGGCTCTCGCTGATTCTGGAGAGTTGGCGGCGGCGCGGGAGCGGCTCGACGAGGGGGCGGCCACGGAGTCGGACCTCACCCTCATCCAATACGTGCGAGAGCAGTTGGTCGTCACGTGATCTACGACATCATCCGCTGGATCGGCTACGCGACCCTGGTCTACTTCATCGTGATGCAGAGTTACATGATCTATCTCGGCATCCGCTCGGCCGCGGTCATGCGCCGGGTACATCACCTCGACAGGTTCGGCCGTGTCTCAGACATGCTGTCGAGTCAGGCCTCTCCCCCGGTCTCGATCGTCATCCCTGCATACAACGAAGCGACCGGCATCGTCGACTCCGTGCGTTCCATGTCGATCGTCGGCTACCCGAGATTCGAAATCGTCATAACCAACGACGGCTCCACCGACGAGACGCTCAAGGCCCTCATCGACGCCTTCGGCTTGGAGAAGGTCCGGATCCCGTACCGGCCCGACATCCCAACCCAGTCGGTCCGCGGCATCTATCGCGGCCGGGGCACTGTCGAGATCACCGTGATCGACAAGGAGAACGGTGGCCGCGCGGATGCGCTCAATGCCGGGATAAACGCCGCTCGTTACCCCTACGCCCTATGCACCGACGCCGACGTCATCCTCGACGCCAAGTGCCTGGTCGGGGCGATGAAACGTGTGGTGGAGGATCGAGACCGGACGGTTGCGGTCGGTGGGAACATCCGACCACTGAACGGGAGCAGAGTGCACCTCGGCCACCTCATAAGTGCCGAAGTGCCTCGGAAGCTCGTCCCCAGGATGCAGATCCTCGAGTACCTGCGGACATTCCTGGCCAGTCGGCCGGCGTGGTCCGACATGGAGGCCCTCCCACTCGTCTCCGGGGCCTTTGGCATATGGAGGAGATCGGCTGTCATCACCGTGGGTGGGTTCACTCGGGGTCACATGGGTGAAGACATGGACCTCACGATGAGACTCCATCGACATCACATCGACAACGACATCCCCTATCGGATCGTCTACGAGCCGTCGGCGGTCATCTGGACCGAGGTGCCCGAGACACTCCGGGTGTTGCGACGCCAGCGCATCCGGTGGCACCGCGGGCTGATGATGGCGGTTCGCGACTTCATGCCGATGACGTTCAACCGCAAGTACGGGAAGGTGGGGTTGGTCACATGGCCGGCCATGTTCCTCTTCGAATACCTGGCACCGATTATCGAGTTCACCGGTTGGATCACAATTCCGCTTGCGGTGCTCCTGGGGGCATTGAACCTCAATTCACTGGCGATGCTCCTGGCCCTCGCCTTCGGCGTCGGCTTGCTCAACTCGATGGTGGCGCTCCTTCTCGACGAGACCTACGGCTATTTCAACTCGGCCTCCGACACCGTGAGATTGATCGTCATGGCCCTGATCGAGAACCTCGGGATGCGCCAGATAACGGTGGCCTGGAGAATCCGCGCCCTCATCGGCGGCAAGGGAACGAAGGGATGGGGGAACATGGAGCGCAAGGGGGTCGCCCATCTCGGAGTGGAGAGTTGATCCCCACATCGTCGAGAGCCTGGCCTATCAGTCGCGCTCGGCGAGGATGGACGCCTGCTCGTCGGCGGTGAGGGCTTCGACGAACTCGTCGAGGTCGCCGTCGAGAACCTGATCCAACCGCTTCAGTGTCAGACCGATCCGATGATCGGTGACCCGGTTGTCCTTGTAGTTGTAGGTGCGGATCTTCTCGGACCGCTGACCCGACCCGACCTGTGACCTTCGAGCCCCGGCAACCTCCGACTGTCTCTTCTCCGCTTCGATTTGATAGAGACGAGCGCGGAGGATCCGCATCGCTTTCTCCTTGTTCTGGAGCTGGCTCTTCTCGTCCTGACACGTAACCACCAGGCCGGTGGGGACATGGGTCAGTCGGACCGCCGAATCGGTGGTGTTCACGGACTGCCCGCCCGGGCCGGTCGAGCGGTAGACGTCGACCTTCACATCATTCGGGTCGATCTCTACTTCGACCTCTTCGACTTCAGGCAGGACGGCGACCGTTGCGGTGGATGTGTGAACCCGCCCCTGAGACTCTGTCTTGGGGACCCGTTGCACCCGGTGGACTCCCGCTTCGTACTTGAGTGCCCCGTAGGCGTTCTTGCCCTTGACTCCGATCGTCACCTTGTCGAAGCCGCCTGCTTCCGACGGTGAGGAATCCATGGTCTCTATGCGGAACCCACGTCGATCGGCGAAGCGCTCGTACATCCTGAGGAGGTCGCCGGCCCAAATGGCGGCCTCGTCGCCACCTGCCGCCGACCTGATCTCGACGATCACGTCTTTTGCATCGTCGGGGTCGGTGGGGATCAGCGAGAGCCTTATCCGCTCCAGCAGCTTCTCCTCCTCGCGCTCCAGATCTTCGGCGAGACGGGCCATGTCGGGATCGTCCGACATGTCGCGGGCCTCGCCCAGGTCCGTCTCGACCTCATGAAGACGGCGGATGTCATGGACGACATCCTTCAGATCGGAGTGACGCTTGCCCAATTCGGCGAGTTGAGAGTGGTCGGAGAGGATCTCGGGATCGGCCAGGGCCGCTTCCGTCTCCTCGTACACATGCTCGATCTCGGCGAGCTTGGCAGCGAATGCCTCGTCCATCATGTGCCCTCCAGAGTGACACGCCGGATCGAAAGCGAGGAGTCAGGGAGATCCCCGCGGGCGATCACCTCGTCAACCAACTCCTCATTGAGGGCGACGACGAGACTCGATATCGCCACCTCTATCTGTGACTCGTCAGGAACTCTCGTCGTCAGCTTCTGGAGCCATATCCCGGGTGCCGCCAAGACCCGGGCCAGTGAGCCATCGGGACGGGTGCCCGACCATCGGAGCAACTCATAGGCCAGCCCGGCGATCACCGGAATGCCCAGGACACGCGACGAGACGAGAAAGACCCATCCCGGTCTACCGAAGAGGGAGAACAAGACGATGGAGCCGAGGATGACGATCAGGAGAAAACTGGTGCCACAGCGCGGATGCTCGGGCGGGTAGCGGCGCACCGAATCCACGCTCAGAGGCTGGCCCGCCTCGAAGGCATGGATCGACATGTGCTCCGCGCCGTGGTACTCGAAGACCCGTCCGATCTCAGCCGAGCGACCGATGGCCCAGATGTACCCCACGAAGAGGGCCAGACGAAGAACGCCCTCGATGACGTTGAAGACGAGCCCCGACTCGGACACCACTCCGGCGATCAGGGCCGGCAGGAGGATGAAAAGACCGCCAAACAACGCCAGGGCGACGAACATCGTCCACCCGATCTGTGACTTGGTGAGCGGCTCCTCTTCCTCCCCTGTTGCCTTCTCGGCGGACCAACTCAATGCCCGAAAGCCGAGACTGAGTGACTCCCAGAGGACGAGGACACCTCGCAAGAGAGGGATGCGCGCGGCTCCCGAGCGCTCGGACAGCCTGGGAAGTTGCTCACGACGCGCTGCGATCGTTCCGTCCGGTTGGCGCACAGCCACCGACCATGCATCCGAGGCACGCATCATCACCCCTTCGATGACGGCCTGCCCGCCCACCGTTCTGGCCGGGTCGATGTGACCCGTCAGCGGTGGAGCGCTCTGCTCACCCTGCGTCAGTGGTTTCGGCCTCGGTGCTTTCCGCGACCGGCTCGCCGGCCTTGGTGAACGTTGTCTTCCCGTAACGCTTGTTGAACCGCTCGACCCGGCCACCGGTGTCGACCAGCTTTTGCTTGCCGGTGAAGAAAGGATGGCACTCGTTGCAGAGCTCGATGTGCATCTCTCCTGGCTTGGTGGATCGGGTGGTGAAGGTGTTGCCGCACGAACATGTGACGTTCGTCTCGGCGTATGTGGGGTGAATCTCGGTCTTCACCGTTTCTCCTAACTCAGTTGCCGGACTTCGCCACCTCGGCGAGGAACTCGGCATTGGACTTGGTCGTCTTCAATCGGTCGATCAGCAACTCGAGCGCCGCACCGGACTCGAGGGCCAAAAGCACTCTGCGGAGTTTCCAGACCTGCGTCAACTCCGTTCGATCGAACAAGAGCTCTTCCTTCCTTGTTCCCGATGCCTCGATGTCGATGGCCGGGTAGATCCGCTTGTCGGCGAGCTTGCGGTCGAGGCGGAGCTCCATGTTCCCGGTCCCCTTGAACTCTTCGAAGATGACCTCGTCCATCTTGGACCCGGTTTCAACGAGTGCGGTCCCAAGAATCGTCAGGGACCCTCCCTCTTCGATGTTGCGAGCTGCGCCAAAGAATCTCTTGGGCGGGTAAAGGGCTTGTGAGTCGACTCCACCAGAGAGGATTCGGCCCGAAGCCGGTGTCGCCAGGTTGTGCGCCCGGGCGAGTCTGGTGATCGAGTCGAGCAGGATGACCACATCGGTGCCCATCTCGACGAGACGCTTTGCTCGCTCCAATGCCAATTCCGAGACCTGGGTGTGCTCCTCGGCAGGCCTGTCGAACGTGGAGTAGATGACCTCGCCCTTCACCGACCGTTGCATGTCGGTGACTTCTTCGGGTCGCTCGTCCACGAGGACCACCATCAGATAGCACTCCGGGTTGTTGGTCGTTATCGCCTGGGCGATCTCCTGGAGGACCGTGGTCTTGCCGGCCTTTGGCGGAGAGACGATGAGGCCACGCTGGCCCTTGCCGATCGGGGCGATCAGGTCGACGATCCGGGTGAGGATCCCCTCGCCCTTGCCGTCCACCTCCAGACGGAGACGCTGGTCGGGGAAGAGCGGGGTGAGCGATTCGAACTTGGGACGCTTCATCGCCTCGTCCGACGTCATCCCGTTGACCTTGTCGATCCGCACTACCGCGGGGAACTTCTCCTTGGAGCGGGGCGGTCGGATTGGGCCTGACACGATGTCGCCCTTACGGAGCCGGAACTTGCGAACCTGATTGGCCGAGACGTAGACGTCCTTGTCACCCGACAGATATCCGGTAACACGAAGGAAGCCATAGCCCTCGGGAAGGATGTCGAGGAGACCCTCGCGTGTCTCGAGGTCCTCTTCGGGAATGAAGTCTTCGTCACGACCGCCACCCCGTCTCCGGCGATTGCGGTTGCGATTGCCCCCTTGACGCGAATCGTCCGAGGAGTCGTTGCGGCCGCCCTGACGCTGCTCGGAACGACCCTTGCCCGAGTCGTCGCCGTCCGAGTCCGAATCGGAATCGTCGTCCGACGGCTTCTCGGCACGCGGCGTTGCCTGCGGAAGCTCGACACTTTCAGTCGGTGAGGCCTCGACGACCTGACCGGCTTCCATCAGCGCCGAGATCAGCTTCGATTTCTGGAGACCGTCCGTCTCGATGCCGACCGCGCTGGCGATCTCTCGTAGTTCGTCGATCTGCTTGCTCTGGAGTTGAGCTCGTGTGGTCATTGGATCCTTCGCGATTCGTCCCTATGGGTCGTCCCTCGTGGGCTCAATCGGACCGGGATGACGCACCATCGCGTTGCAATGGGGCATGCCTCGAATGAGGACTTAGAGTGGGAGCTGCGGCGTCCCTTGGCGTCGACAGCACTGCTAATCGTAGCCTTTCAGCACGATTGCGCAAAGCAACGATGATCTTCTATCGGATCAGAGCCTCGAGGTCTGAAGTTTCCGGGTCGATTCGAACTACTTTCTCGGGGCGTTCGTAGAGATCCTCGAACCCTGGTGGAGGCGCCGGTTTCGCACCGGTGGCGCGCTCGACGGCCTCGGCGAACTTGGCGGGATGAGCGGTGGCGACCACGACCTGGCGGTTCCGGCCGCGGTTCTCCGAAGCGACCTTCCACGCGGTCGCCGTATGAGGATCGAGCAGGTACCCGTCGCTCTCTTGAACCGAGCGGATGGTTGTCTCTATCTCCTCGTCGGTGGCGAAGCCGGCACGCAGCTCAGCTCCGGGATCTTCGGAGAACCTCTCGAGATTCGATGGCACGGCGATGTCCATCGCCGGAGCGAGCGTCGGCACGACGGGGGAATCGCCCATGACACCCGTCCGGACCAGATCGGCGAGCCGGTGGTTCTCGTTGTTGGCGACCCCTATCTGGTCGATGCTCGCTCCCATGCGTCGGGCGATCCAGGCCGAGAGCACGTTCCCGAAGTTGCCCGTGGGTATCACCAGATCGAAGGGCTCCGGGAGCCTGGAGGCGAGGAAGACGTAGTAGCCGGTCTGGACGGCGATTCGGGCCCAATTGATCGAGTTCACGGCCAGAAGGTCGCGGTGTCGGCTCAGGGCACCCTTGACCAAGGCCTGGCAGTCGTCGAACGTCCCATTCACCGCAACGGCAACGACGTTGTCGTCCTCGACCGTCGTCATCTGACGTCGTTGGAACTCCGAGACCCTCCCGTGCGGGAAGAGGATCACAACCCTCAGATTGGGTCGGCCGCGACACGCCTCGATCGCCGCCGACCCGGTGTCTCCGGAGGTGGCGCCGATCACCGTCGAGATCTGCGTGACGTGTCGATCCAGCAGGCGGCCGATGACCTGGAGCGCATGATCCTTGAACGAGAGTGTTGGCCCCCAGAACAACTCGAAGACGGAGCGGTCGGCGACATCAACTAGTGGGGCGATCTCGGGGTGCGAGAAACGGCCGGCCGCCTCTGTTACGAGAGCCCTGACGCCCGTGGCGCCGAACAGCTCCAGCACGCCTGTCAGGGCGTCGACATAGCCCAATTCGCCCCAGCCTTCAGGGATCGCAGGAAGGCTCTCCGGCGTGTAGAGGCCACCGTCGGGGGCCAATCCCGATAGAAGTGCCCCGGTGAAATCAACCGGTGGCGCCTGACCCCTGGTCGACACGTATCTCACGGGGAGAGCGTAGGACCGGCCGCTCACTCCTCCGAGTTCGTCGACCTCGTGCCCGGTTCAGGCACCCATTCGCTGCCGAGCAGGGCAATGACGATGACGGCGATCACCGTCGCGCCAACCGACAACAGGTATTGACCGAGACCGACGGCGAGCCCGATTCCGGCGGTGACCCAAATCCCGGCCGCCGTGGTCAACCCGCGCACGCGATCAGTCGTATGGAGGATGGACCCGGCGCCGAGAAACCCGATGCCGGTGGCCACGGCGGCAGTGACACGGAGCACGTCGAGGTTTGTCCCATTGAGACCGCCAAACTCATCGATCGCCAGCAGTGCCGAGGTGACGAACAGGGCCGAACCGGCCCCGACCAACATGTGCGTGCGCAACCCAGCAGGCTTGTTGGAACGCTGGCGGTCATAGCCGACGGCACCTCCCAACACAGCGGCCAACGCGACTCTGAGCAGCATTTCCAATTCGGGGCTCACGGTCTGAACGCTACCCGACCCCCAAGTGGTGAGCCGGTGGCAGGGCGTACAATGGCGCGTCACGCTCCCGTAGCTCAGGGGATAGAGCACCGGCCTCCGGAGCCGGGTGCGCAGGTTCGAATCCTGCCGGGAGCGCAAAGAGCTCTGACCTGGGGTTTGTCCTCCCCACCCGCCACAGATTGCCGGTTGTGGGCGGTAGGCGGACATTGGTTCATTCGTCTTTCCGCCGTATGAGAGTTGGCTCGCATCGAGTGGTAGGTTCGCTGCACGAATGATCCGGAGTCGATGACGTCTGGCGTCCGGACGGTGTTGCACTTTTCGACCCTGGGTCCGATGTCACCGCGTGTCGGGACCTTGCCGAAGGTAAACCGACGGCCGGGCAGCACACACTGAGAAAGGATCGATGGATGTCACAACTCGTACATGTACAGAACTTCATGGTGTCGATGGACGGGTTCGGGGCAGGTGAAGGCCAAAGCCTCGAAGCTCCCTTCGGACATGCCGAACCCCGAGGCGGTGGCGTCGCCAACCTCCCAGCCGATCTGGCCTCGTGGGCGTTCGCCACCGCGAGTTGGCCCAACCGAACCGAGCCCGGCGGAACGCGAGGGCTGGACGACTATTTCGTGCGCGACTTCGCCCGCAACATCGGCGCTGAGATCATGGGGCGCAACAAGTTCGGACCCCAACGCGGCCCGTGGAAGAACCTCGATTGGACCGGATGGTGGGGCGACACCCCACCGTTCCATATCCCTGTGTTCGTGCTCACCCACCATCACCGGCCTAGCTTCACCCTCGCCGACACCACGTTCCACTTCCTCGAAGCGACACCCGCAGAAGCATTGCGACAAGCAAAAGACGCGGCCAACGGACAGGACGTACGGATCGGAGGCGGAGTCGCAACCGTCCGCCAATACCTCGAAGCGGACCTCATCGACACCATCCACGTCGCGGTCGCCCCCATCGAGATCGGCCGAGGCGAGCGACTGTGGATATCTCACGAGGAACTACTCGACCGATACCACCACGAGTCGGTGCCCAGCCCCAGCGGCATAACGCACCTCATCTTCTGGCGGCGGTAACCACCAAGAACAATGGCCACGCTGCGCTCACGAATCAGTGCAGCGCCGACCAACGGATCCCGAGCGATAACAATGCCGACCCCTCCGAGCGCCGAGCGGCACTCATCGAGCGGGCGCTGCCGGGAGCGCCTTCCCCTGCGGAGACCGCTCCTGGTCCAATGAGAATCGCAGATAGGACCCAATGGGCCGAGCGCTTACTACGAACTTGGACATCCGCATTTCATGCGACAACCGGCTCGGCGCTCTGAGCTTCGACTGACGCCGTGGGTCTCTATTCGACGAGACGATCAGCGATACTGGACATCCAGCGGTAGAGCGTTGGCCCGAGGTGCCCTTCGGTCTCGGCAATGAACAGCTCCGAGTCTGGAATCAGTCTGGCGAGTTCGACGGGGATGTTGGCTGGTGCGCTGATGTCTTGTCGCCCGTGGGCGAGGAATGTGGGGATTCCGACCAGCTTCTCGGTATCTCGAAGTATCTGGTCCTCCCCGAGGAATGCTGCGTTCCCCCAGTAGTGGGTCACCAGCCGGGCGAAGGACAGCCGGAAACCAGGTTCTTGGTTCCGGAAATACGGCTCGTAGCCGTTGGCAATTGACACGTGGGTGTCTTCCCAGTCGCACCACGCAATGGCTGCCGGCGCGTGAACTCTCGGATTGGGATCCATGAGGATGCGGTTGTATTCGAGCGCGAGGTTCCCGTCTCGGGAGTCGGGTGGCAAGAACTCATGGAATGTCTTCCACCGCTCGGGAAAGAGCCGTCCCATCGTTCGGGTGACCCACTCGACCTCGGGCCGTGAGGTGGTGACAACACTTCCAAGCAGAGCCTCGGTGACAGAGCCGGGATGTGCCTCTGCGTACGCAAGGCCGAGTGTCGTACCCCACGATCCGCCCCACACGAGCCATCGGTCAACGCCAACGGTCGTCCGTAGCCGTTCGATGTCAGCAATCAGATGCTGGGTGGTATTCGTTGAGAGATCAATGACGGGCTCACTTGCGTTCGGGGTGCTCCGTCCGCAGCTGCGTTGATCGAACTGAACGATCATGTACTTGTCTGGATCGAACATCCGGCGAGTGTGGGGTGACGAGCCGGACCCTGGCCCGCCGTGGAGGAGAACGACCGGTTTTCCGTCACGGTTGCCGGCAATTTCCCAATGGATGTCGTGTCCGTCCCCGACGTTCAGTTTCCCGATCGAATACGGCTCGGTGATCGGATAGGGATAAGCCATCGGTGCGCCAGCCTACGAGCGAAACGCCGTTCGCGTCAGTGGCCCTGAGCTGGTCGAGTCGGGGTCTGATGCATCCATGTCAACGCGATTACCCCCCAATGAGCAGTGAAAGCCACCGGATCAGGACGTAGGCAGGAAGCAGCATCGATACAGCCCCACCGACCCAACGCGCCCGGCTCGATCCATCAGATAGTTGATGGGCGCCCCACAGGCCAACTGCGACCGAAGGGATCCAATACAAGAGCCCCAAGGTGCCGCCCACCGAAGCAATGTCGGAGAACCCGATTTCTGAGAACAGGGCGCCGGCCCCACAGACCAGAGTCGTGGCCACCCAGACCGCAAACCTGTTGATCGTCACGAGATACGGGTCGACCTCCCACCGTCATTCTCATCCGAAGTCTGGCGCGCGATTGGGTGAGTGTGGGCGCTGGGAGTGCGTACCCAAAAGAGCAGGCCGGTCCGGAACAGGACGCAAGCATCAATATCAGGACGAGGAGTGCGCCGACCGCAGCTCATGCCACCGAAATGCGAGACCTGGCGAACCGTGCAGCCATCTGCCGTCGCCCGTAACGCTCACTCCTCACCCGTTACAAAACCCTGGAATGTGCGGTAGGTGGCGATGATGTCGTCCACGTCGGCTGGCTCGAAGCCATTATCGGTGAGGCGAGACTTGAGATAGTCGATCAGTATCTCGAAGTCGTCAGCCCCGATGCCGCGATGACTGTGGGCACGTCTGATGTCCTCGGACGTGTACTTGTCTGGTCCACCGAGGATTGTCGCCAGGAAGATCGCCTGATGCTCGACGAGCATTGGAATGCTCACATCTCTGAAGAAAGGAGCCAGGCGTGGGTCTGTTACCACATCGGCGTAGAGCTGGTGGGCGATCAAAGTGACTTTGAAATGCCCGTACTTGTCGTAGAGGGTCAAGTGCGCCTCCCGGAGCAACGGTAGGTCCGAGCACGTCGAAGGTCCACGGACAAGATTCGCGATGTGTGGCGTTAGACCAATACGCAGAAATTGTCCTCTTTAGATCGTGCGACACCTGTCGCATCCCCGGGCCGATACCCGACAAAGTGGCTTTCAGGGACCTGGTAGGCCCCCAACGTACCCCGAGGGCGACTTGGGGGATTGGACACTCAGAACTGACCGTGCGTCGACGTCGTACAGAGCCTTGGAACCCGATGACGCTCCCGAACCGTCTAAAAACTCATGAGGCGTCTCCTCATCTTGATGGTCGTGGCGATCGCCGTCGTCGCCTGCTCTCCAGGTTCCGAATCGGAAGTCGTGGACTTCGACCAGCAGACTCGACTCATAGTCAGGGCGACGATCCAGGCATGCGGTGACTTATGTGTCGAGACACCGATCTATGTGCGTGACCAACTGCTGGACGCAAACACATTGGTCGGTGAGGAGACCCCGATGCCGCTGGAAGTCTCAGATGCAATCACCGAGGCGTATCCGACAGTGGTGTTCGTTGACCTGGAGCAGGCCGACCAGCTGACAGGTGATTTGGAAGGTCGAAGGGCGGTCCTGGTCAACATCGCACCACCGACCGTTGTCAAGCCCGGAGTGGTCGGGGTCGACGTGGGAATCAGCTACGGGGGCTACGAAGAACAGACCATCCTGTTCAGCCGGGACGGCTCCGACTGGGTCATAACCAATGGGGAGGACAGCGGCGTGACAGTCACCAGCTCAGTTTCGTAACCTTCTCGTCGCCAACCAGATAGGAGGCGACACGCGGCGTCACCTCTTCGACCAGGCGATCGATGTGGACCGACGCAAGGGGCTCGAGCCTGATCACATACCTGAGGATGGCCACCCCGAGCAGGTGTGAGGCGACCAGTTCCACCATGAGGTCCGGATCGGGTCGGTCGAGGCGCTCTGCCACTTTCTCGAGGAGGGCTGTGGCCACGAATTCGCGTATTGGCGGTGGGCGCTCGTCGATGAAGGCCATCCGGATCTGACCCAACAACGCCTCCCGGGTTTCCTCGATCTCCCATACTCTGAAGAAGAGGGCGGTCAATCTGGCAGGCAATTCGGCCAGACCTTCGGCAAAGACTTCATCGACTGCCTCGAAGGGTCGCATCGGCATCCTGACTGCAGCCGCAAAGAGGTCTTCCTTCTTGCCGAAATAGTGATGGATCAGCGCCGGGTCCACCCCTGCCTCGCCCGCGATGTGCCGGATCGTCGCCCTGTCGTAGCCACGCGAGGCGAATGCCGTCCGGGCCGCCGCGAGGATCGCCTCTCGAGTGTCAGAGCCTCCCGCCCGCGGTCCTCTTCGTGTGCTCACGACGCCAGGGTTACAAAGCGCTCTTCGAGGGTGGCGGGCCTGGTGGTGAGTTCGACGTCTACTCCCGAGTGCCTGAGAAGGTCCTCGATCTGGTCCGGATTCCCACCCGGCACGCGGAGGTCGGTTCCCGCCAGCGAGACGGTGACACCTGCCTCGTCCAGGGCGGTCAAGGCCGTTTGCCAGTCCCTCGTCTCGACGACGACCGTGCTGGTGCCGGCCGTGATCTCGTCGACCGACCCGGTGGCCACGACACGACCCATCGCCATCATCACCAAACGATCGCATTGCTCTGCTTCCTCGATGTGGTGTGTGGTGACCAGTACCCCGATACCGGTTTCGGCACGTTCTCTGATCGTCTCCCAAAGTCTCGCCCGACCGAGGGGGCCAACACCCGACGTCGGCTCATCGAGCACCAACAACTCAGGGCCATGGGACCCGGCGATGGCGAACGCGACCCTCCTCTGCAGGCCGAGGGACAGACTTGCGACGCGCATGTCCCGGTACGGAGCCAGGTCCGGTGGCAACTCGGTCGCGCTTGCCCCGTAGATGCGGGAGCGGAAGGTGAGGTTCTCCCCGACCGTCAGATCGGTGTAGAGGCCCAGACCTTGAGGGACGTACCCGATCCGCCTCAGGCCGCTCCTCGACGGTGGAGAGCCAAACAGCTCGACATCGCCTTCGGTTGGATTGGTCAGACCGAGAAGACATCTGATCAGCGTCGTCTTCCCCGCCCCGTTCGCCCCGAGCAGCCCGACCACCTCGCCATCGGTGACAGTCGTGGATACGTGATCGACCGCCGTGACCTCACCGAATCTCTTGACGAGGCTCTTGGTCTCGGCGAGCACGGTCACTGTGAACCTTCCTCGATGAAGGCTGCCGCAATCAGCTCGTCGGTCAGGTCGGGCTCGACCTTGTGCGCTCGAGGCGGGGCCTCACCCGACGACCAGAAGCGCCATTCGCGCCCTCGTCTCCAACGGACGGGCCAGTCGACCGCGGTGTCGCTGCCCCAGATCGTGCCCGCGACCGCCGACCCGACCTCGCCGGGCTTGCCGGCAAAGAGGGTTCTGCCGTCGTCGAGGGCAAGGATGCGGCTGGCTCGCTCTGCCTCATCGATGTAGGTAGTGGTCATCACCACCGCGGACCCTTCCGCTGCTGCCCGCGAGATCAAACGCCACAGCTCGGCGCGACTCACCGGGTCGACACCGGTGGTCGGCTCATCGAGGACGAGGAGCTCGGGCTCGGCCAGTAGGGCCATGGCCACCCCCAGCTTCTGACGCATGCCACCGGAGAGTGCGGCCGCCAGCCGGTCCCTCGCCTCGCTCAAGCCCGTCATCTCGAGGAGGACGTCGATCCTGTCGGCGGCCCGGCCTTTTCTGAAAGCGGTGGCGACGAACTCGAGGTTTTCGGCCACCGTCAGGTCCGGCCAGGTTCCGGATGCTTCAGGCTGATAACCCACCTTGTCTCGGGACGGAAGGCGAACCGCTCCCCCGTCCGTAGCCGCCAAGCGGGCCAGGACCCGTCCCAGAGTCGTCTTCCCGGCCCCGTCTCCACCCACGACCACGGCCACCTCACCCAACTCGATGTCGAGATTCACCTCGTCGAGGGCCAGATGACGGCCGAACTTGACCGACACGGAGTCGAGGCCCCAGCTCACGCAGCCGCTCCGACATGGCGGTGCTTTCGCTCAGCCGCCGCCAAATCACGTCTGAACCTGACTATCGCCAAGGTGAATACGACGGTCCCCAAAAGAGCGAGCAGACCCAGTGGAAACCAAAGCTCGGTGAGCGAGGCGCCTCTCACCATCACCCCCTTGGCGATCAGATTGAAATACGTGAGAGGGAGGATGTATCCGATCCACCGGACGCCGGCCGCCATCGAGTCGAGGGGAAAGATGATCCCGGACAAGAGAACCTGGGGCAACAGTGTCATCAACGCCAGCTGAATCGCCTGGCCCTGGTTCTCCGACACACTCGAGATCAGAACCCCAAGGCCGAGGGTGACGAAGAGGAACAGGAGAGAGCCGAGGATCATCGTCCAGGGTGAACCGGCAAATGGAACGTTGAAGAGCAGCCCTCCCACCAGGAGGACTATCACCAGGTCGATCGCCGCCACCAGGAAATACGGTGCGATCTTTCCGATGAAGACGTCTCTCGGCTTCAACGGCATCACTGCCAGTTGCTCCAGGGTTCCGGCCTGGCGCTCCCGAACCACGCCGAGGCTGGTGATGACCGTGCCGATGAACAGCAGTATGAGACCGGCGAGACCGGGGACCAGGATCGCCGACGTGTCCAGATCGGGGTTGTAGAGGACTTCGGTCTCGATTCCGCCCGGAACCTGGGAGGACATCGCCGTGAAGGCCTGCACGGCTGCCCTGGCCGAGAACAACTGCGATCCGTCGATCAGCGCCAGCCGATTGGAGGCATCGGCCAGCAGGCCCACCTCGACCTCCCCCCGCCGCAGGGCGTCCTCCAACTCGGCCCGTCCGCCACTTGGGTCCACCGCGTCCACCACGAACGGCGACGGCAACATGCCGGCGATCTGATCCGCCCCGGGCCCGACCACCTTCACCTTGACGTCGGTGACGTCGAAGCTGGCGGCATAGCCAAAGACCACCAGGAGCACCAGCGGCATCAGGATCATCATGGCCAACGTCCTCCGATCCCGTCGAACCTGTCTGAACTCCTTGACAATCATCGCCCACACGATGTGTTCCCTTCCTCCGGCCCAGGCCGGGCCCACCGTATTCAACGGTTGTTGAAATAGACCCTACTGCGGGATCGTCGGGTGCGGTCGACAGGTGGCCTCATGAATTTGGTCCCAGGGGTCACATAGAATCGGGGTCATGCCACGTGCGATCTGGAAAGGCGCCATCAACTTCGGTCTGGTCACCATCCCGGTTGGCCTCTACACCGCTACCGACAACAAGACGCCCAAGTTCAAGCAATTGAGGAAGACGGACCACTCGCCGATCCGCTACAAGCGTGTCGCCGAGGCGGACGGTGAGGAAGTAGTCTGGGACGACATCGTCCGCGGCTATGAGTTCGAGAAGGACCGCTATGTCGTGTTCACCGACGAAGAGCTGGAGTCGGTCCACACCGATGGGAACAAGCTGGTCGATGTCGTCCAGTTCGTGGACGAGTCCGAGATCGACCCGATGTACTACAAGTCCTCGTACTACCTGGCCCCCGAGAAGACCGGGATCAAGGCATACAAGATCCTTGAGGAAGCGCTGAGGGAGAAGGGCCGGGTCGGCATCGCCAAGGTCTCGATACGGGAAAAGCAACAGCTGGCAACCTTGCGCGCCCAGGACGGGGTGATCGTCATGGAGACCATGTATTGGCCCGACGAGCTTCGCAACGCCGAGTTCGAGGAATTGGACGCCAACGTGGAGATACGGCCCGAGGAGATCGAGATGGCCGGGTCACTGATCGACAACCTGACGCGACCCTTTGCCGAAGACGAGTACGTGGACCGGACCCGCGAGGCGGTCGAGGAGTTGGCGGCCAAGAAGGTTGCGGGCGAGGAGATCGTGGCGGTTGCGTCACCCGAGCCGACCAAGGTGGTGGATTTGCTCGACGCCCTCAAGGCATCGGTCGAGGCCACCAAGGCAAAGAAGGCCGGCTAGCCAAGGACACCCAGGTGACCGAATCTCCGGATCGAGCGCTGATCAAGAGTCTCGGGCGTCGTGGAACGGTGGCCAGTCTGACCGCTGTCGTCTTCCTTGTTGCAGTCTTGCTCGTGGCTTGCACCGACGCAGGCTCTGGAGGCGAGGCGACCTCGACCACGAGGGGAGTCGATGAGCCGTCGACCACCGCCACCACCACCACCGAGACCACAACCAGCACCGCGCCCGTTGAAGTCACGGTGACCACAACTGCGGATTTCGTCAGATTCATCCATCCCGACGAGTGGACCGTGGTCCTGGCGCAGTGTTTGACCGACCATGGGTGGCCGGTCACCACCACTCCCGATGGGGGGATCAAGTATCCCAACGTGGGGAATGCTCAGCAGTCAGAGATGCAGGCCGATGACGAATTATGTGGGCGCATGTTTCCGGTGGATCCGAAGTACCGGCAGCCGTTGACGGTCGAACAGCTGACGTTTCTCTACGACTGGTTCGTGAACGAGTCGATTCCTTGTCTGGAGGCAGAGGGCTACACCAACTTCGATCCCCCTTCGCTCGACGTGTTCATCGACACCTATGACACAGAGGGCTGGTCTCCGTATCGAGACTTGAATACCGACCAACTGCGGACGGGCGCGTGGTACGCCCTCCAGGAAGCTTGCCCTCAAGGACCACCGGTAGATGAGCTCTTCGGAAGTTAAGCCGCTGTGGCTTCGTTGGACTGGTTGAGGATCAAGTCGCGGCTTCGGGCCAGCTCGCGAAATTTGCTCTAGCCTGTTCGGGTGGGCCGACTCGGTAAGACGGTTCTTGCGATCGTGGTGGCTGCTGGTCTGGTGGCGGCTGGCTGGTGGGCCGCGTCGGTTTCGTTGGAGCCGCCGGAGGATCCGTTGGGTGAGCCGGTGCCGGTTGAGTACACGGTGGTGGATGGGACGGTGGGTCGGTCCCTGCGGTTTGCTTCTGTGGCGTCGTGGCAGTTCCGGGATCTGGCGCGCAATGCTTCTTCTGGTGTGGTCACATCGGTTGAAATCTCCCCGGGTGATGAGGTGTCCGCGGGGGATATCCTCTATGCGGTCGACCTTCGCCCGGTGGTGGTGGCCCTGGGGGACACTCCTATGTTTCGTGACCTTGGTCTCAAGGTTAATGGGCCCGATGTCGTCCAACTCCAGCAGTTGTTGACCACTCTCGGGTTCTATGAGGGGGAGATCGACGGTGATTTCGGGTCGGCGGTGCGGGCTGCGGTGAGGGACTGGCAGGACTCGCTGGGGCTGAACGATGATGGTGTGGTCCGGCGTGGTGATGTGGTGTTTGTCGGTTCGCTGCCGGCCCGGGTGGTGTTGACCGAAGACGTGATGGTGGGGGTACCGCTGGTTGGTGGCGAGGTTGTGGTGAGGGAGCTGGTAGGAGACCCCGCGTTCAAAATCCCGTTGTCCCCGGAGCAGCGTTCTCTGGTCCCGCTTTCTGCCGACGTGTTTGTCACCTACGACGGCGGGGTGTGGCCGGGTCGGATCGTCGAGGCAGTCGAGGACGAGCTCCGCGGCCAGTTGCTGCTGGTGTTGGAGGGTGTCGATGGCGGTTCGGTTTGCGGGTCTGACTGTGCCCAGACGGTGCCGTTGATCGGCGAGACCAGTTTTTCCACCGAGATCGTGGTGGTGCCGGAAACGGAAGGACCGGTGGTCCCGGTGGCGGGGGTGGTCACCAACCCGGATGGGTCTGCTTCCGTACGGATGGTGGATGGGGAACTGGTCGGGGTGACGGTGCTGGAAGTGGCGGACGGGTTGGCGGTTGTGGAGGGTGTGACGGCGGGGGATGTGATTCTGCTCCCTGTCGAGGAGTCGCCGTGATCGGTGTCTCCGACCTCCGGTTTCACTATCGGGCCGGTGGCGAGGAGATTTTTGATGGGCTTACCCACGAGTTCGATGCCGGTGTGTTCTCGGTGGTGACCGGTCGGTCCGGGCGAGGCAAATCGACCTTGCTGTATCTGCTCGGTCTGCTCCTGTCTCCCTCCGATGGCGGGATCAGTTTGGATGGTGTGGCGGCTACAGATCTCTCCGATCGGGAGCGCTCCCTGCTCAGGTCGGAGAGGATCGGGTTCGTGTTCCAGGACGCCGCTTTGGATTCGACCCGGTCGGTGTTGGACAACGTGGTCGAAGGCGGCCTCTACGCCGGTTTGAGTCGCCGCCAGGCGGAGCCTCGTGCCCGCCAGCTGCTCGACCGGTTCGGAGTCCAGTTGCGTGACGACCACAAGCCGGGAGAAGTGTCGGGAGGCCAGGCGCAGCGAGTCGGACTGTGCCGGGCTCTGGTGAAAGGTCCATCGATCATCCTCGCCGACGAGCCGACCGGGAATCTCGACGAGACCAGCGCCAGGGTCGTTTTGGACGCGTTGAGCGAAGAGGCCACAGCAGGGGCGACAGTGATCGTCGCCTCCCACGATCCCACCGTTGCGGAACGGGCGGGAGCGGTCTGTGCCCTCTAAGCATTCCCAACACCGCGGGATAGGTCTCGGTGGCCTCATCTCCGAGGGGGTTCGGATCGCCTGGTCGTCCCCGGTCGCTTCGGTCATGGTCGGGCTGATCGTTGCCGCGGTCTGTGCCGTGATTCTGGCCACCACCGGGCAAACAGTCCGGGCGGAACAGGACGTGTTGGCCCGGATCGACGAAGCAGGAACCCGCACCATCACCGCCGTCGACGACCAGGGCACCGCCAACATTCCAGTGACCGCAGTCGACCGGGTTGCCGAACTGTCAGGTGTGGAATGGGTGGTCGGTTTCGGTTTCGCCATCGACAGCCGCAACTCCCAACTCGGCCGGGGAGGCACCCCGGTAGCAACCCGGGTCGTCTGGGGGGAGCTGCCCGATGTGATCTCCGTCAATGGCCGTCTGCCCGAACCGGGTGAGGCGCTAGTCGGCCCCGCCGCTCAAACCACTCTCGGGTTGGCCCATCCGGTGGGCGGGATCGACCTCGACGATGACCAGGCGCCCGTCGTGGGAGGCTTCGATGCATCCGACCCGCTCACCTTCCTCAACCCCACCATCCTCCTCGCCCCCGATCCAGGAGTCGCTGACGTCGCCACCCTCCGGTCGGTCCATGTCCTCGCCGACAGCCCCGAGAAGGTGGCGACACTCACTCCGGCGATAGCGGCTGTCCTAGGAGCCCAGGACCCGACCGGCGTCCGATTCGAAACCTCCGAGACCCTCGCCCAACTACGCGCCGCGGTTGCCGGGGAATTGGGCCGCTTTGGACGCAATCTCATACTCGCCACCCTCGCCGGCTCGCTCCTGCTCACCGCACTAGTCGTCTACGGGTCAGTGACCCTGCGCCGTCAGGACTTCGGACGCCGCCGCGCTCTCGGAGCCGGGAGAGCCACCATCACCTGCCTCGTTGCGGTCCAATATTCGGTGGTTGCGCTCATTGGAGCCTTGGTTGGGACGGTCGCCGGTTCGATCATCGTTTACCGGCTAACCGGCGGCCATGCCGACCTTCGGTTCACAGTTGCGATTGCGATTCTGGCCGTCCTCGCCACCATCGGAGCATCGATACCTCCGGCGGTGGTCGCGGCATTCCGTGACCCGGTCCGAGTGCTTCGAGTTCCGTGAACAAGCCATGGAAGAACGCGAAAATCGAGGTTTGACAAATAGTAGACAGGGGTGTAGGCCTCATATGGGGTAGGGCTGGGACACAGCCCAAGGAGACAACGGATGAGAAGGAGAATTGTGGTCATGGTTGCTGCCGTTGCAACGATGCTGGCGGTGTTCGCGGCGCCTGCCCTCGCTCTGCAAGACGACGGCTCCCTCAATTGCGGCAATCAATGGGTGATGGTGAGGTCCTATGCGACCCAGGACGTTTACCACTTCGCCCCGTACTCCACTCAGATCGGGCACTTTACAAATACGAGCCCGCAATATCGCTACACGCACAGCGGGTTGCATTCGACGACGTGGAAGGTCGTGTCTGATCTGACGATGAACTACACCCTGACAACGGCATATTGCGTTTCATACGGGTGATCGGGAGCAGGAATCTGATTGCAGCCGTGTTAGTGCTGGTCACGGGGACCTGCACGAGTAAAACGGCGAGTTCCGAGACTTCCGACACCCCGGATGGCCGGGCCGTTTCGACGACGACCACGGTGTCGACGGTCACATCTCGGGTGGCGGGTGTCGTGGATTCTGAGCGAGACGAAGGGTTATTCGTGCTCGATGAGGAGATCGAGCCGATTCGCAGTGTCAGCCCAGACGAGGTGGGCTTTATCAGAGGTGCGTGTCTTCAACATCGTGGCATTGATGTGACGATCGGGGCAGACGGTTCCAGTCTCTACTTTCAAGGGATACCCGAGGAGCAGCAGCAGCGGGTTCAAGAGGAAGATGCGATATGTACAGCGTTGTATCCCCTGGACGATTCATACAGCGGTGTCCTCGATGATGAGGAGTTGGGTCGTCTATATGACTACTACACAGAGTGGTTGATGCCATGTCTCGAAACCGAGGGCTACTCCGGATTCGACCCTCCGAGCCTTGGCACATACGTCGAGTCTTATGGAACCGAATCGGAGTGGATGCCTTATACGGACATCATCTACCTCGTTGACGCGATGACGGAGGGCAAGCGTCAGGGACTGTTCGAGGCATGCCCTCAGACCCCGCCGGCCGATGTGCTGTTCGGGGATTGACGCTCCGCAAACATTCGACGGCCCTCGGGAGCCAGCGTTTCGATGCGCAGAAGGCAAGCAGGCCGCTGCAGGTTAGCCCGGTCCCTCTTCGTCCCAGGTGACGGATTCGGGGTCGGCCATGACCAGACCCTTGTACACCGGGGCTCGGAGATGCTGGTCGGCGGTCCACTCTTTGTACTCGACCTCGACGACCAAACCCGGGTCGACCCAAACCGGTTTGCCCGGACCGGGAGTGACCACGGGATTGTGGAATGGTGAAGAATCGCGTTCCAGCTGACGCAGAGCGGAGCTGAAAGCCTCCAACGAGCCCTGGTCGAATCCGGAACCGACGGCACCAACCCAACGCAGACCATCAGGGTCATTGATCCCGACCAACACCGAGCCGAAGGTGTCGTGTCTGCTCCCCTCCCCCGGTAGGTAGCCACCGACCACGGCCCGCAGCCGACGTCTCACCGCAGTCTTGCGCCAGTCGGGTGATCTGCGGCCCGGGAGATAGATCGAACCAGCTCGCTTTCCCACCACCCCTTCGAGCCCGCTTTCCCGGGCCACACCGAACAATGCTTTGCCGGCGCCTCTGGTCGCCTCCGGGACCACCACGGTGCCGGGAAGGTCGAGCTCGAACAGTGCCGCCCGACGGTCCTCGTAGGTCCACCGGGTGATGTCCTCACCCCGATAAAGCAGATCGAAGGCAACGAGGTTCACTCGCACCGGTGCATCGGTTCGATGACCCCCGAATCCGGTCCGCTGCTGGAGACGGGAGAACGAGGGGCGCCCCTCATCGTCGAATGCGACCACCTCGCCATCGATTGCCACCTGGTCCGGGAGATTCAGACCGCCCAGCTCGGGAAATGGGCCGAGCAGATCGAGGCCGCGTCGGGAGCGAGCCTTTACCCCGTCATCGGAGGAAACGACGACTCGATAACCGTCCCATTTGACCTCAAACCACCAGTCGGGGTCGTCGAACGCCGTTCGCCAACTGGTGGCGAGCATTGGTTCGTAATCGGGGACGCTCAACCGGCGCCCAGCTCCTCGCGAACGATCCGGTTGACCAGGGCGCCGTCCAGGTCGGCACCGTGACTCTTCATCACGTGCCCCGTCACCCGACCGGCCGCCTTCCCGTCACCGGCCACACCCAACTCGGAGATGGCCTGGCGGACGAGGTCTCGAGTCGAGCCTTCATCCATCTTCTTGGGAAGCCACCGGGACAGGAAGTCGATCTCGTATCCGAGCTTCTCAGCCATCGCAGCGCCCCTGTCGCCATATTCCAGATACTCGTTGCGCGACTTGTCCATCTTCTTGACATAGGACGAGATGACACTTCGGTACAGGTCGTCGTCCACGTTGCCATCGAATCCCGGCTGACTCTTTGCCTGGGAGACCTCGGTCGTGATCTGACGTATCACATCTCTCCGGGGGGCGTCTTTGGCCCTCATCGCGTCTTTGAGCTCTTCGGCTAGCTCGGCCTCGATGGTCATCGCTCTCTCCGCATGGTCGACATCATCGTCCTCGGGTCGTCGGTAATGATGCCCGACACCCCAATGCCGGCCAACTCTTCCGCCTTCCCAGGTTCGTTGACCACCCAGGGGTAGACCTCGATGGCCCGCTGCAACGCCTTTTCCATGTCTGACGGTGGGAAGTCGATCGAAGGGACAAGGATCCGATGGCCAAGCTCGAGGCAATGGTCCAGAGCGACTTCCATGTCGGTGCCTGTGGTGAGGCAAAGGCCGGTCACCACATCCGGGAAGCTCCGTCGCACCGCATCGACGCTGGGCCAGTAGAAGGAGGTGACGACGTCGGCAGGTCGGGCTCGTTCCGCTGTCTCCAGCGCCACCCTGTGGTCCGGCTCGAAGCCTGGCTCGAATGGGAGATTCTTGATCTCGAGCTGCATTGGAGTGTCGGGCAGGGAGCCGATGAGCTCGTCGAGCAACGCCGGGTGATGGCCCCGCCCCAGATCGACCTCGGCCAACTGGCTCCATGGAGTGATTGCCACCACTAGGCCGTCGATCGTGGGATCATGGGAAAGCGCCAGCTTGCCATCGCCGCACCTTCGAACGTCGGTCTCAACGGCATCGGACACAGTGGCGGCGGCGAGAAACCCGGCGAGTGTGTTGTCCGGATACCGGACCGGCCATCCCCGATGACCAACCACTTGTGGTTTGTCGCTCAATTGGATCTCCTCAAGAAAACCATTTACAGGGGGGAATCCTGCCGTTATCGTTCGGCTTCGGAAAACCCACCGTCCTCGTCCATTTCGACGAAGATGCTTGTGAAAAAGATCACATAGTTAGGAACTGCCTTGCTGTCCACCACCATCACCACAGATTGGCGCGACCTTGCCGCATGCCGCGACTCGGAGCCAAATCTGTTCTTTCCAATAGGGACCACCGGCCCGGCGATCGATCAAATCGAAGCCGCGGTGGCCATTTGCTCAACCTGCCCCGTTCAGGAGGATTGCCTCCAGTACGCACTCGAGACGAATCAAGAATCAGGCGTCTGGGGTGGCTTTGCCGACGACGATCGGCGTCGTCTCAGAAAGCGCTGGCTCGCCGAGCGCCGCCGCCGCTCCGCCTGACACAGCAATGAGGTTTCCGGCCACCGTCAAGCGGCGGTAGCCAAGCCGACCACCTCCGTTTGACCAGTGCACGATTCTGTCACACGGCGGAAGCCCTGGCGGACCGGCGTCTGTTTGAGGACGAACCTGGCAGTGCGGCGGACCGGCGTCTGCTTGTGTACCCACCTGGCAACGCGGCGGCAGCTGCGGCGGACCGGCGTCTGTTTGCCGAGGCCGTGATCGTGCGAGCTGGAAGAAGCTCGACCTGGCATGAGGGTGAGCCGAGGCAAAGTCCGCCGCCATTTACACAGCCGGGGCGAAACCGACAGAACGACCGTCTTGCTCTGACTCGATCTCGACGTAGGCGACCGCATGCGATGGCAGGCCGACCGCGTGGCCCTTGGTGTCGGTGAACCAGGCCATACCCCCTGCCGCAACCCTGGATTCGATCTCCTTCTTGAACACCTCTTCGTCGTCGATATCCAACTCGACGACCTTGTTCGTCTCGGCGACACCAATCCGGACTTTCATAGGGGCTCCTGACTTGCCTTTCGATCATCGTAACCCCCTTCCACCACTGGCTCTTGTCCCTTAGGTTCGAGCCCATGGGGTTTGGAAGGGGGACCATGCGATTGGCCGTCTCAGTGGGTCTGATGACTATCGCCCTGACGGCTGCAGCCGAGCCGGCCGGTGAGGGTATGGCCCTTCCCATCGACCTCGCTCCCCAATCAAACACGACGCAAGAGGTAACCGTCGTCGCAGGAGATCACCTCTGGAAGATGAGCAAAGCCCATCTGGAATCGCAATCACATCACGACGTCTCCGACCGGGAAGTGGCGCTGTATTGGCGTCTGGTCATCGAGAAGAATCGCGGTCGGATCCATTCCGGAGATCCGGATCTCATTTACCCCGGGGAAACCATCGTGATGCCTGCGACCGGCTAGTGCAGAGTTAGCGTTCCGCGACGATCTTGGCGAGTTGCCCGTCGTAGGTCACGAAATAGAGCTCGCCGTCGCCACCGAGGCCAAAACTGTTTATCTGTCCGAGCTGCCCCAGCTCGTCGCTCCAATCCTTCTCGTTCGTCACTTGGCCGTCGACGAAGTCGAAAGAGCGGATCCACTCCGAGCACCAGTCGCTGTAGAAGTAGGTGCCGGTCAGCTCGGGGATCTCACTCCCCCGGTAGACGTAGCCCCCAGTGATCGCGCATCCTTCGTCGTGGCTGTAGGTGATTGTTGGGGAGGTGTAGTCGGCCGGGTCGCAGTCCTGTTTGTGGAAGCATCTGGTCCCCTCCATGTCGGACCAACCGAGGTTGTAACCGCCCCCTTGATCGATCGGGAGAACGTCGACCTCCTCCTGTTCGGCGTGGCCGACGTCTGCGATGTAGATGAGCCCGTCGGTTGCGTCGATCGAGAAGCGCCACGGGTTGCGGAGGCCATATGCCCAAACCTCAGGGGCGCCCCCGCCATCAACGAAGGGGTTGTCGGGCGGTATCGAGTACGGGTCACCGCTGTTGACGTCTATGCGATCCACGGTGCCGAAGAGTGTGTTCGGATCCTGAGCCTGGGCCCGCGAGTCTGCGCCATCTCCCATCGAGAACCAGAGATACCCATCGGGACCGAAATTCAGCTGGCCGGCATAGTGACGAATGTCGACCGAGTTCGGCGGCTGCTCCAACTCGATCAGGACCTTCTCGGTGTCCGGTGCGGCGAGATCGGGGTCGGACACGGAGACATGGAACTCGGAGAGCTGTCGTCTTCCCCCTTTGTCGGTGTAATAGACGAAGAACCGACCGTTGTTGGCATAGTCGGGGTGAAACACCAAGCCGAGCAGTCCCTGCTCGATGCCACCGGCCAGCACGCGGTCGGTGAGATCCAAGAAGAGGCTGGTCTCGCCATCGGGATGGAGGATCTTGATCACTCCGATCCTTTCGGTGATGAACAGGCGATCGTCCCCGGCCGGGGCCGTCACCACCGTGCCTTGGTCGAACCCCTCACCGATCTTCTGAGCCTTCACGGACTGGAGCGGTGGCAGGCTATTGGTCGTCTCCGTGCCGTCCCCGGCCGTAGTCGTGGTGGTATCCCCGCCCCCGGTGGTCGATCCGGTGCCATCCGCTGAGGTCGTAGTGGTCGTCTCCCCTGCCTGAGGGATCGTGGTCTCGTTGGTATCAGGAGTACCCGAGCCCCTCAGGAAGAAAAACGAGATGAAGAAGATGAGCACGAGGACGACCACGAGGGCACGCAGCCTGGCCTGTGCCGGAGGTGTGGGTTCACGATGGCGAGCGGTCACGGCTTCCGGAGTGTAGGAAAGAGGCGGTCACAGGGTGCCGGGCAGGGGCAGCACTAGGCGTTCTCGCCGAGGAAGATCTCCGATACCGAAGAATCCATGAAGATCGCCTGGAGCGTCTCGGCCAGGATCGGTGCGATCGACAGGACCTGGACCTTGTCCAACTCTCTTGCCTCTGCTGACACCGGAAGGGTGTTGGTCACGATCACTTCCTCGACTGGGGCGTTCTTCAGCCGGTCGACGGCCGGCTCCGAGAACACCCCATGTGTGGCGGCGATGCGGACGCTCGTGGCCCCCTGCTCTCGGACCATCTCGGCGGCATTGGTGACGGTGCCTGCAGTGTCGATGATGTCGTCGACGATGACGACGTTCCGCCCCGCCACCGAGCCTGCCATCTCCAGTGCGGTGGAGACGTTGTGTTGAGTTGGGTCGCGTCTCTTGTACACGAATGCGACCGATGCTCCGAGGAAGCGTGCATACCGCTCCGCCCGCTTCACACCGCCCGCATCGGGAGACAGGACCGTGACCGGGCCCTCGAGCTTGTCCGCCAGGTAGTCGGTGATGATCGGGAGTGCGGTGAGGTGATCGAACGGCTTGTGGATGAAACCCTGGAGCTGCCCGGTATGGAGGTCGACCGACACCAAGCGATCCGCACCGGCCGTCATGAAGAGATCCCCCACGAGACGCGCTGTGATCGGCTCCCTCGGCCGCACCTTCTTGTCCTGGCGTGAATACCCGAAGAATGGCATCACCGCCGTGATGCGACGGGCCGATGCCCTTTTGAGCGCATCGATGGTGATCAGCTGCTCCATGAGATTGTCATTCATGGGCTCGCAGTGACTCTGCATGACGTAGCAATCGGCACCACGCACGCTCTCGGCCGGGCGAACGTAGATCTCACCATTGGCGAAGCGGGATCGCTCCAACTCACCGAGGGCCACGCCGAGGAACTCACCCACCTCGTCGGCGAGCTCGATGTTTGCCCCGCCCGTGAACAGCATCAGTCGATTGCGCGAGACGATGTCCAAATTCAGTCCTCGGCTTCCGTCTTGGCCTGCCTCTCTGCTCTTCGTTGAGAGTAGCCGGGTATTTCCCGCTGCTCACTGCGCTCCACTGCCAGGGCGCCATCCGGCACGTCCTCGGTGATCACCGAGCCTGCACCGGTGACCGCCCCGTCGCCGATCTTGAGCGGTGCCACCAACATCGTGTCCGAGCCGATGAAGGTTCCTTCACCGATTTCGGTTCGATGCTTCTCGTAACCGTCGTAATTGCAAGTGATCGCTCCGGCGCCGATGTTGGTTCGGGCGCCGATGCTGGCGTCCCCCAGATAAGAGAGATGGGGAGCCTTGGCGCCCGCTCCCAATGTGGTGTTCTTGGTCTCGACAAAGGTGCCGACCTTGGCGCCGCTCTCCAGGACGGTTCCCTTGCGAAGCGATGCATAGGGCCCCACCTCGCAGTCGACACCCACTTCCGCCTCGCGCAGCACCGCGTACCAAACCGTGGAATCGGCCCCGATCTTCGAGTCGACGGCAAAGACGTCCGGGCCGATGCGAGCGCCCGCGCCGACAGTCGTCGTCCCTTCGAGGTGCACACCCGGATAGATCCTGGCGCCCGCCTCGACGACGACCGACTCGTCGATGTAGGTGCGGTCGGGATCGAGGATCCAAACCCCCGCCTCCATCAGTCGTCGATTGGTCCTTGCGTGAAGCAGGCGTGTCGCGTCCGAAAGCTGATCTTGGGAATTGATGCCCACCACCTCCTCGGGTGAAGCTTTCACCGGCTCGAGTCGCTGACCGTCGTCGACCAGGATGCCGACCACGTCTGTCAGGTAATACTCGCCCTGAGCATTCTGGTTGGAGATGCGCCCCAACGCATCGATCAAGTCCTTCGCCCGGAAGGCATAGGCCCCGGCGTTTATCTCATCGACCAGCCTCTGCTCCTCGGTGCAATCTCGATCCTCCACGACCTCCACCACGAAACCTGAGTCGTCACGAATGACACGGCCATAGCCACTCGGGTCCGCAAGGACGGTCGTGACTATCTTCGCCGCCACGTCGGTGCCACGATCGGCCAAGTCTGAGAGCAAACCGGAGGTCATCAGCGGCATGTCTCCATAGAGCACGAGGACCGTGTCTTCGGGTGCAACGTCGCTGAGGGCGTCGAGACCGATTCGAGTGGCATGCCCTGTCCCGAGTTGCTCTGGTTGGAGCGCTATCGATTCGCCGTTGGCGAGCATGGGCTCCACGAGCTCCGATTTGTGACCCAACACCACGACCACGTTCGCGGGGTCGAGTGATCTCAGTGCCTCCAGTACCCAACCGAGAAGCGGCCGGCCGGCGGCCAGGTGCGCGACCTTGGGAAGCTCGGACTTCATCCGCTTGCCCTCGCCGGCGGCGAGGACGACGACATGGGTGGACAAGTGATGACCCTTCCGGTCGCTGACGCTGGGGGGGCAGGACTCGAACCCGCTCCGGCAGGACCAAAACCTGCTGTGCTACCGATTACACCACCCCCCATTACGGGTTTCCCCTAGAGAATAACGGCGAGACCACATCAAACCCACGCGGAGAAACCGCTCCGGCAGGACCGCAACAACCACTGGTGCTACCGGTTACACCACCCCCCATTACGGGTTTCACCTAGAGAATAACGGCGAGACCACATCAAACCCACGCGGAGAACCCGCTCCGGCAGGACCGCAACAACCATTGGTGCTACCGGTTACACCACCCCCCAATACGGGTAGAGACAGCAGAATAACGGCGAGACCACATCAAACCCACGCGGAGAAACCGCTCCGGCAGGACCGCAACAACCACTGGTGCTACCGGTCACACCACCCCCATACGGGTTTCACCCAAAGGATAACGGCGAGACCACATCAAACCCACGCGGAGAAACCGCTCCGGCAGGACCGCAACAACCACTGGTGCTACCGGTCACACCACCCCCATACGGGTTTCACCCAAAGGATAACGGCGAGACCACATCAGACCCACGCGGGGAACCCGCTCCGACAGGATCCCAACCAGTGGGGCTACCGATGACAGCGTCACTCGTGGCCAACACCGGTCGTGCGGAGTGCTACTCCGGCAGAGAGACGACAGAGGGCCGCAACGGCCTGGGCGGCATCATCGGCTTCCTCGACATTGGCAAAGAGAGCGAAACATGCCGATCCCGAACCGGTCATCATCACTGCGCTGCCCCACGCACCGCGGAGATCGGCGATGAAGTCCCCAAGACGGGGCTCGAGTTCCAGTGCGGCAGGCAGCAGATCATTCCTGATCGGCATGCCCTCCCTCAGCGAGGGTGGCAACTTTCCCTGTCGAACAGGGTTGTCGGTCGGGCCCTCCATCTCATCCCATCTTCGATACACCTCCGCCGTGGCCAAGCCGAACCGGGGCACGGCCAGGGCCACGGCGAAATCGGTCGAAGTTGGAACTCTCTCGAGTGTGTCCCCGACCCCGGTCATCAGCAGAGCCCCTCCGAGAAGGAACAGCGGGACGTCCGCACCGAGTGACGGCGCGAGACGGGCGGGCAGACCCGTGTCGAGGCTTGCCATCTCGGTCAAAGCCGTCAATGTGGCAGCCGCATCGGAGCTGCCGCCACCGAGTCCCGCCTCTGACGGGATGACCTTCTCGAGACGGAGGCTGACCGGTGGGATGCGGTGCTCGGTGCGCATGAGCCGCAGCGAGCGCATCACGAGATCATCGTCCGGGTCGATCTCATGGTCACCGATGACCTCGAACCGATCCTCATCGGAAGTCTCCAAATCGAGACGGTCCAGGAGATCGACTGTCTGCACCAGTGATTCGATCGGGTGATAGCCGTCGTCCCTGGGCGGCGACACGTGGAGGGAGAGATTCACCTTGGCAGGGGCGACGTAACGGCTCATACCGACGCCAATCGGAGGTAATCGGATGGAGACAGGTCTTCAGCACGGGCCGTCGGGCTCAGATCCACCTCCACGAGGACGGAGTCGATGTCCCCGAAAGCATCCTTCAACGACCGTCTGATCATCTTCCTCCTCTGGTTGAACGCGGCCGCGGCCAGCTCGATGGCCCTCTCCGAGTTGGGAGGCGCCACGATCCGGTCGAGAACCACGACCGCCGAGCTCACGTTTGGCGGGGGGACGAATACCTGGGGCGGCACCTCCATTGCGATGGAGCCCCTGGCGTGGATGCCGACCACCACCGACGGGAGCCCATAGGCGGCAGCTCCAGGCGAAGCCACGAGACGCTGGGCCACCTCGTGCTGCACCATCACCACCAAGCGGCTGATCTGGGGCACGTGACGCAGGGTGTCGAGCAGAAGAGGTGTGCCCATGTTGTACGGCAGGTTCGAGACCAGCTTCCACGGCCCCCCGCTCAGGGTTGGGGCGAGATCGACTTTGGTCACGTCTTCGAGCCTCGTCTCGACCGTCATGCCGGCGGTGGCCTCGTCCAGGATCGGGCCCAACCGTCGGTCGATCTCGAACGCGAGAACACGACCACCAGCCTCTCCGAGCGCCCTGGTCAAGGTGCCGGTCCCCGCCCCGATCTCCAACACACGGTCCCCCGGGACGATCCCGGCCAAGCGCACCACCTTGCGGGTGATATTGGCGTCGGCGAGAAAGTGCTGACCCAATCGATGGATCGGCGCTAAACCGTGTCGAGCGAGCAATTCCGTGATTTGTGTGCGGTTTTGCGCGGTCATCGACCAAAGACCCGGGAAGCCGTGGACGACGTGATCGTCTCCACCTCTTGGGCGGACATGCCCCATACCGTGGCCAGTGCCTCCCCCACCAGGGAAACCCAACCCGGCTCATTCGGCTCTCCACGGTGGGGAGGAGGGGCGAGATAAGGAGTGTCGGTCTCGACCATCGCCCTGCTCGGAGGAACCTCGGCCGCACCGAACCGGACGGTCTCGCCCGTCTCGAACGCCAGAGGCCCCGCGAAAGAGAAGATGACGCCAAGATCGAGGAACCGCTTGGTCCATTTCGGCCCACCGGTCCAACAATGAAGCACGGTGTTCGCGCCCGCCCCTGCATCCTCGACCATGTCAAACACGTCTTTGAAAGCATCTCGGCAATGAACGATGAGTGGCTTGCCGAGCGTCGACGCGAGATCGATTTGAGCTTGGAACGAGGCCCTTTGGCTTTGCCGAGGAGCCAGCTCCCGGTAATAGTCGAGCCCGGTCTCGCCTATTGCCGTCGCCACAGTGGCCAACTCCGACATCTCCTCCTCGACGTCGGGCCAAAGCTCGGCTTCGTGTGGGTGGAGGCCGACCGTGGGCAGGATGCGGCCAGGGTGGTGGGAGGCGAGCTCGAGTGATGCCTTCGAGCTCTCCAGGTCGACGCCGGGAGCCACGACCCAGTCGACGTGGGGCGCTCGTTCGAGCAACGCAGCCGGATCGCGCTGGTCCAGCTGGAGATGGCAATGAGTGTCGACCCAACCCATGTGTCAGGACGGTAACCGGCATCGTCTGAATGCCCGCGGGTAGGCTCGGACGCGGGACTCTGAGGTGCTTATGGAAACTGGAATAGCCCGGAAGATCGACGACCTGGGTCGGATAGTCATACCGGCCGAGACACGACGTCTCTTCAACATCCGGGAAGGCGACCATCTGTTCATCTCGGTGGACGGCGGATCGATCATCCTCCGCAAGATGACCGACACCTGCACCTTCTGCGGCTCCAATGTCAAGGTCACCCAGTTCAAGGACAAGGGCCTCTGCGCTTCTTGTCGGGCCCAGCTTCGGTCCTGACCAGCGGTCACGCCTGATCTTTGATCAGTGCCTGATAGACCACTCGTCTCGGCACACCGGTCGCCGACGCCACCCGGCGGGCTGCCTCCGATGCCGAAGATCCCCCGGCCACGAGGGACCGAGCCTCCTCGATGGCGGCTTCGGGCGATATGTCTTCCACCACACCCGGGGCCAGCACCACGGTGATCTCGCCTCGGATCTCACGATCTGACCAAACCTCGACCGCCTCGCTGATCGGGCCGACCCAGATCTCTTCGTGCAGCTTCGTCAACTCCCGTAGGACCGCCAGTTCTCTATCGGGACTGACGACCGCAGCCAGGTCGCCGAGGTCGCGGGCCAACCGATGGGGACTGGCGAACAGCACGACGGGTCGGTCCTCGCCCGCAATCGAGTCGAGACGACGGGATCTCTCCTTGCCCTTTCGCGGGAGAAAGCCCTCGAAGGAAAACCGATCGGCACCGAAACCGGCCACGGCGACGGCGCTGGTGACCGCGCTCGGGCCAGGTATGACGGACACGTGATGCCCCGCCGACGATGCTGCTCGCACGACGCCCGCCCCCGGATCGGAGACGGTGGGCATCCCGGCGTCCGATACCAGGGCCACCGTCTCTCCGCCCTCGAGTGCCGCCAGGACCTCCTCTGTACGAGCGTGCTCGTTGCCCACGAAGAGGGACCTGACACGGGGGCTCGCCCCAATGTGCTGGAGAAGCTTGGCCGTGCGCCGGGTGTCCTCGGCGAAGACGATGTCGACGGTCCCCAATACCTCGCGCAGCCGATCGGAGACGTCATTGAGATTCCCGATAGGCGTGGCGCAGACGAGGAGCCTGCCGCGTTCAGACATATGCGAAGGTCATGAGGTCTCCGTGCCCCGGGACCGGGTCGCCAGCAGGCTGCTCGAGGATGATTCGCGCCCCCGGTATCACGGCGATCCTGTTGGGAGGCACCCGGACCGTGGCGGTCACCCGCATTCGGTCGTCGATTGCCACGACGTCGATCGGCTCCGTGAGACCAAAGGTGTGGACGCTGGAGCCACGGATGAGGAGTCGTTGCGCAACGGTTCCCCGCAAACCCGAGAGACGCTGGCGAAACGACGAGGCGTACAGGGCCTCGACGCACCACTCGCCCGAACCCACACTGATGGTGTCCATGACGGTGACGGTACGCGAAGGGGGTGCAGTGCGGAAGAGCCTCAGCCGCCCAGCGAGGCGAGGATGGTCTCCCCGACCGGTGGCTCGTCCGCAGCGATGAATGCGACCTCACCGTCGATCACCTCGACCCACACGTAGGCGGCGTCGGGGACCGAGGTCAGCGCGAAATCGAGTAGTGCTTGTCTCAGCTCCTCGGTGTCCCTCTCGGTGTCACCCTTGGCGAGGATCATGATCGCGGCATTCTGGCCGTCGTACCACTGCGCGTAATAGTCGCCGCCCCAGCCATCGGCGGCCTTGATCCCGACGCTCTCACCCAAGACCTGGTCGAGCATGATCCTGAAACCCAGCTCGCCCCACACGGACTCACGCTCCAGGGTGTATCCGGCCAGTGTCGGAGGATTCCCCTGGATCACCTTGGGCAGATCGCGCTCGTAGTCGTCGGGGGTGATGATCTGCTCGGTCGATCCCGGAAGAGTGAGAAACAGCGAATAGGCATCATTGATCGCCTGCCATCCATCCTGGAGGTACTCGGTCTGGACCCAGGCCAAACCGGAGTCGTACGGGAAGAGGAGGGAATCCTGTAGGAATTGCGGTGCGGACTCGAGAGTCGAACTATCGATGTTGAGAGCCTCGGCAAAGAACTCGCCGAGCTCTTTCTGGCTGAAGCCTTGCACGTATTGGAGCTCGGCGAGAGAGGCATCGCCTTCGATCAAGGCCTGATAGGCGGATGCCTGATCGAGCTTGTCGTCGTCGATTAGGGCACGGTAGGGCTCGTCGAACCCGAAGAGCTGGTCGGTCAAGGCATGTGTGAGCTCATGGACGAGGGTGGTTCTCTGCACGGCGGTGAATCCCTCGGACCGCATGGGGACGACGAGCTCCTTGGTCTCACCGTCATAGAACCCGGCCACCTGCTCCCCGTAGAGATCGGCGAAGAGGGCTTCGAGGTCGATGTCCTGGTCGAGAAGCCCGAGCAGCTTGTAGAGGGCCTCATCGGCCGGGAAGTCATCCGAGCTCTCCGCGATCTGGTCACGCACCAGTTGCTCCAGCTCCGAGTCGGACACCACCTTGATGTTGGGCGGCTCCTGGAAGCGCAGTCCTCTTATCTCCTCGGCCTTGCGCACCAGACTTAGCAGCTCGTCCTGAACCTCCTGGGGCAGGCTGTCCACTCCCGGCAGATCGGTCCAGGTTGGCTCCGGCAGTGTGGAGGTGCTCGTGACCTCGACGGTGGTCGTCGTGGTGCTCTCGGTCACCGACGTCGACGACCCGGAACTGGCGGTCGTGGACGTGTCGCCCGATCCGGCGCTGGTGCAGGCAACCAGGGCAACGGCGAGCAGGCAGGCGAGGAAGGATCGGCGAGACATCGGTGGTCAGGTTATCGGCGCCCGGTCGCTGTGAATTGACATCCCTCACAGGCGCGGTACTCGATGCCGCCGGAGATGTACTCTCGATTGCATCGAGGAAGGAGGTGAATGTGAAGAGAAGCTACGCCCGACTCACCCGGCCCCTCGTCCGTGACGACGGATCCCTGCGTGAGGCGACATTGCCCGAAGCGGTCGACCGGATTGCCACCGGCCTGGCAGCACACCCAGGCGATGAGTTTGGGCTCTTCAGCTGCTCGAAGGGAACCAATGAGATGAACTACGTCGCTCAGAAATTCTCCCGGGTGGTGATGGGGAGCAACAACATCGACAGCTGCAACCGCACCTGACACGCTCCTTCTGTCGCCGGTCTGGCGGCTGTGTTCGGAGCCGGTGGCGGCACCAGCTCCTACAAGGAGATAGAGGAGACCGACCTCATCGTCATGTGGGGCTCCAACGTGCGCGAGGCGCACCCGATCTTCTTCCATCACATCCTCAAAGGGATAAACAACGGCGCACGCATGTACGCCGTCGACCCGCGAAGGACGAGCTCGGCACAGTGGGCCGATGTCTGGCTAGGGCTCGATGTCGGCTCTGACATCGCCCTGGCCAACGCCGTCGGTCGGGAGATCATCCAGGCCGGACTGCAGAACGAGTGGTTCATCGAGCATGCGACCGAAGGCTTCGACACATACGCAGAATCGGTTCAGCCCTACACCATCGAGCATGCCGAAGAAGTCACAGGTGTTCCCGGCGAGGCCATTCGCTCGTTGGCCCATGCCTACGGGAGCGCCGATACCGCTCAGCTTTGCTGGACGTTGGGGATCACCGAACACCACAACGCCACCGACAACGTCCTGGCACTGATCAACCTGGCACTTCTCACCGGGCACGTCGGTCGGTTCGGCTCGGGTCTCGTCCCGGTCCGGGGTCAGAACAACGTCCAAGGTGGCGGCGACATGGGTGCTCTGCCCAACAAACTGCCCGGGTTCCAAAACGTCGAGGACCCGGTCGCACGAGCCAGATTCGAGGCCTCCTGGGGCGCATCGATCCCACCCAAGGCGGGAAAGCACATCTCACTGATGCACGAAGCGATGGACGAAGGAACTCTTCGGGCCCTGTACATCATTGGCGAGAACCCCCTCCAATCGGAGGCTGACCGCCAGGGGATGGAGCGGCGCCTGCGCGGGCTCGACTTCCTCGTCGTGCAGGATCTATTTCTAACGGCCACGGCCGAGTTGGCCGACGTGGTGCTCCCGGCCGCCGGCTGGGCCGAGACCGAGGGCACGTTCACCTCCAGCGAGAGGCGCGTGCAGCGGGTGCGAAAGGCGTTGGACCCGCCGGGCGAGTCGCGTGATGACATAGAGCTCCTCTCGATGGTGGCGCGAGCCATGGACCACGAGTGGCCCACGCCAACGGCCGAACAAGCCTGGGACGAGATGCGAGCAATGTCCCCCCTGCATGGCGGGATGAGTTATCGACGTCTAGAGGAATTGGGGGGGTTGCAGTGGCCGTGCCCCGACGAGACCGACCCCGGATCGCTGTTTCTGCACGGACGTCTGTGGGCCGAGGAGACCGGGCCCAAAGCGTCTTTTTTCCCGGTGGAATGGGTTCCCCCGATCGATCCCCTCACAGAGGACTTCCCCTTCCGTCTCACCACCGGCCGACGTCTGGACTCCTACAACACAGGAGTGCAGAGCGGCCGGTACCCCTCGCCACGTCGCATACACGGAGTGCTCGACATCAGTCCCGAGGACGCCTCGCTCCTCGGGGTCGACGACGGAGACATGGTCGAGGTCACGTCCCGGCGCGGAGCCATCGATGCGCCCGTGAGAGTCGACCGCTCCCTGCGGCCCGGCCTGGTGTTCATGGCGGTCCACTTCCCGGATGACACCGACGTCAACATGCTCACGATCGACGCCTGGGACCCGAAGTCGGGCACCGCCGAGTTCAAGGCGACAGCGGTCCGGATCGAGACGAAGGTCCGAGTCTGATGGACATCCGAGCCCTTCTCGACAGGCCCACCAGTCGTGAACGCATCGCGGTCGACGAGGTGATCGGCGGCTCGCCATCCGGATGGGAGGGTGGGGATTTCTCCATCGATGATGGGCGGATGGCAATGGGCGGGCACCAGGCGAGGGCCAGACGCCAACTCCTCCTGCCTGCCCTGCACGCCGTCCAGGATGCCACCGGCACCGTCAGCCGCGGCGCCCTCGCGTATATATGCGACCGTCTTACGGTTCCGCCCGCCGAGGCATATGGGGTGGCCACTTTCTACTCCCTGTTCGCCACCAGCCCGCGTTCCCGCACGATGATCCACGTTTGTGACGATCTGGTGTGCCGTGGGCGCGGCGCCGAAGCCCTGGAACGCTCACTCGAGGACGAGCTCGGGCCGGCCGGGTCCTCCAATCTCGACGTCGGTTGGTCGACGTCGCCCTGTCTCGGCCAATGTGACAGGGCCCCGGCCGTGTTATCGCACACGGCCGGCATCGGCTATTCGGTGATGGCGCCCGTCGACCCGGGCGGTGTCACCGACGTGTCTTTCGAGGAGCTCCCCTCCCACCTCGTCAACCAGCCACGCGATGATCTGCGGCTCCTTTCGAGGGTCGGCGTGGTGGATCCTCTCAGTCTGGAGTCCTACCGCGAGGCCGGCGGCTATCAGGCTCTGGCGACGGCGATCGAGATGGGGCGGGATGGCGTGCTGGAGGCACTCGATCGCTCGGGCCTGCGGGGTCGTGGTGGAGCCGCCTTTCCCATCGGGGCCAAGTGGCGTGGGGTCGGCGATGCCGAAGGCTCTGACAAGTACATCATCGGCAACGGAGACGAATCGGAGCCCGGCACTTTCAAGGACCGGATCCTCATGGAGGCAGACCCATTTGCAGTCATCGAGGCCCTGACCATCGGGGGTTTCGCCACCGGCGCCACTCATGGGATCGTCTACGTGCGTGGGGAGTACCCCACAGCCGAGCGTCGGCTCCGTCATGCGGTGAACCACGCCACCGCAGAAGGCTTGCTCGGAGACGATGTCGGGGGTCATGGCTTCTCATTCACGATCGAGGTCCGACGAGGAGCGGGCGCATACATCTGTGGTGAGGAGACGGCGCTGTTCGCCTCGATCGAGGGGCATCGCGGCGAGCCCCGTCAGAAGCCGCCCTTTCCCACCGAGAGTGGCGTGTTCGGTTTGCCCACGGCCATCAACAACATCGAGACCCTGATCACCGTCCTGGTGGTCCTGGAGATGGGCGCCGATGCGTTCTCGTCGATCGGCACCGAGCGATCGAAGGGACCGAAACTCTTCTGTGTCTCGGGTGACGTGGGGAGCCCCGGCGTCTACGAAGTCCCGTTCGGGACCACGTTGGGTGACCTGCTCGACCTGGCCGGGGGCGTTGCCGACGACACATCCATAGGTGCCGTGTTGATGGGCGGGGCGGCCGGGGTCTTCGTAGGGCCCGAGGCGATGGATCTCGAGTTGAGCTTCGAGGGCTCCGCGGCCGCAGGTGCCACCTTGGGCTCGGGTGCGGTGATCGTCTTCGACGAGCAGACCGATTTTGGTCCCGTGCTACGGCGGATCGCCCGATTCTTCAGAGACGAGTCCTGTGGTCAGTGCGCCCCTTGTCGAATCGGGACGGTGCGTCAGGAGGAGGCGCTGACACGGCTCTTGTCCGGCCGACCCCTGGGCACGAAATCGGACGAGCGCCTCCGCCTGGACGACATCGCCCGTGTGATGACCGACGCCTCGATATGTGGTCTCGGCCAAACTGCCGCATCGGCCATCCAGTCGGCCTTCAACCTCGGTCTGAATGGAGTCACGGCATGACTGTCGAGGCGACCGCTCCCACGATCACCGTCGAGGTGGACGGCAAGGAAGTCCTGATGGAGCAGGGGACGAGCGTGCTCGATGCCTGTCGCGAGTCGGGAGCGGACATACCAACCCTTTGCCATGGCCCCAACATGACCCCGGCCAATGCCTGCCGGGTATGTGTCGTCGAGTTGGAGGGCGCCCGCACGCTGATCCCGTCATGTTCGCGCCGTCTCGAAGAGGGGATGAAGATCCGCACGAGCAGTGATCGAGCGGCGCACAGCAGACGTTTGGTCATGGAGTTGCTGGGTTCGGCTTCCGAGATCGACCGGACCGATCGACCTCTCGACCGATGGATGCAGGAGGCAGGCGCCGATCCGCACCGGTTCGGCTCTCCTTCTGGGGAAACCCCACGCGGCGACCCGCACCCTGGTCATCACCACCTTTCTGACACCGCCGAGGCCGCGTCCGTGGCCGAACCCGTGAAGATCGAGGACGATCTCTACGTCAGGGATTACTCGAGATGCATCCTCTGCTATCGCTGCGTCGACGCCTGCGGTGTCGAGCATCAGAACACCTACGCCATCTCCGTGGTGGGCCGCGGGTTCGACTCGCGGATCTCCACGGAGTTCGATGCGCCCCTACCCGACTCGGCTTGTGTCTATTGCGGGAACTGCATCGCCGTGTGCCCCACCGGGGCCCTGGTCGGGAAGACCGAGTACGACATGCGTGAGACCGGCACCTGGGCCGAGGAGCGACAGGAGGTCACACGTACGGTCTGTTCGTACTGCGGTGTGGGCTGCAACCTCGACCTCCACACCCAGGATGGGCGAATCGTAAAGGTCACCTCACCACACGATCACGACGTCACACTGGGCAATCTGTGTATCAAGGGGCGTTTTGGCTGGCAATACGTCACCAGTGGCGTCGATGGCTGAGGGGGTCGCCACTCGTAGGGTGATGCGGGTGAGGGAGGGAGCCGAATGGCTCGACGACCGGGTGGTGGTCGAAGAGCCGATCGAGATCCGCCTCAATGGCACAGCCATGGCGGTCATCATGCGCACCCCGGGCCATGCTGAGGAGCTCGCCCTTGGATTTGCCCTCACCGAAGGCATCGTCAGCGACCCGGGTCAGGTCGCCTCGATCGATGATTTGGGAGAGGGGCGCTGGGACATCCTGCTTCGTGACACCAACCCCGTGGACACGAGCCGATTTCAGCGGAATTTCTATGCCACGTCGTCCTGTGGCGTGTGCGGCAAGGCATCGATCGACGCAATACGCGTCACCGGTGCGACGCCACCGGCAGGGCCAACGGTCGACAAGACGGTGTTGTTGGGACTGCCGGAGAAGCTGATGGGCGAGCAGCACGCCTTTCATGCCACCGGGGGGATACACGCCGCCGCCGCCTTCGAGCCCGATGGGACGCTCCTGGCAACTCGGGAGGATGTCGGCCGGCACAATGCGGTCGACAAGCTGGTCGGGCATCTCGCAGAGAGCCGTTGGCGGCTCGACGGCCTGGGGCTCATCGTCTCGGGACGTGTTTCATTCGAAATCGTCCAAAAGGCGGCCGTGGCCGGTCTGTCATTGGTGGCCGGTGTATCGGCGGCATCCAGTCTCGCCGTCGACCTCGCCGAAGAGTTCGGCATGACCGTCATCGGCTTTCTTCGCCAGGGCGGTTTCACTGTCTATTGCGGGGGCCAGCGGATCAGCGGCCTGGGCTGAGCCTTCCCGAACGTGGTTAGGCGTCAGTCGTGTCGATTAGGGCCGAGGTACTTGCCGGCCACACTCAATGCGAACGATGAGAGCACGACAAATCCGGTGACGGCGAGAATCACGAAGAGCGCATGGTTCAGATCTGAGATCGGCTCACCATCACCAGGAATCGTGATCGCGAATCCGACGCCGACGGCCCCGAAGAAGACCGAAGCGATCACAAAGACCCGGGTGGCGATCTTCTGCATCAGGTCACGCTAATTCGACCAGCTCCGAACGGCCCACTCAGAACAGACCAACCACCTCACCGTTCTCGTCGACATCGACCTTCATGAACGCCGGTGTGGCCCCGAGACCGGGCATCGTCCTCATCTCACCCAGGAGCGGAGAGATGAATCCGGCGCCGACCGATGCGCGCACCTCTCTGACCGGGACGATGAAGTCCTTGGGAGCGCCCTTGAGAGCTGGATCGTGGGTGATGGAGAGATGCGTCTTGGCCATGCAGATCGGGAGATAGCCAAAACCGGAGCGTTCGAAGCCGGCGATCTGGCTGTCGGCGAGTGGTGAATACTCGACCGAGCCGGCTCCATAGACCATGGTGGCGATCGCCTCGATCTTCTCTTTGATCGACCGGTCCAGTGGATAGAGGAACTCGAAACGGCTCGGCTCGTCGCATGCTTCGACCACGGCCTCGGCGAGGGCCCTGGCACCCTCTCCACCATTCGCGTGATGTTCCGTTGTGACGGCGGCGCGGGCTCCGGCATCGAGGGCCGCCTTCTTGATGAGATCGAGCTCGTGCTGAGTGTCGGTCGGGAACCTGTTGATCGCCACCACCACCGGCACCCCGAACCGGGCGACGGTCGCCAAATGTGCCTCCAGGTTGGCCATGCCTGCCCTGAGCAGTGGAAGATTCTCCTGCATATACGCCGTATCCAGGGGACGACCGGCAATGACCCTGGGGCCGCCGCCGTGAGTCTTCAGGGCACGAACCGTGGCCACGAGGACGACACAATCAGGCTTCAGCCCGGACACCCGACACTTGATGTCGAAGAACTTCTCCATTCCCATGTCGGCACCAAAGCCGGATTCGGTCACGACGTAGTCCCCGAGATGGAGTGCTAGCCGGTCGGCCAGGATCGACGAGTTCCCGTGTGCGATGTTGGCGAAGGGTCCCGCATGGACGAATGCTGGTTGTCCTTCGAGAGTCTGCATCAGATTGGGATGGAGGGTCTCCTTCATCAGAACCGCTACCGCGCCGGCAACACCGAGGTCCTCCAACGTGATCGGCGTCCCATCCTTTGACAACCCGATCACCACCCTCCCGCAGCGCTCGCGCAGATTGCGAAGGGCCGAGGGGAAGTCGGCCCCATCTACCAGGGCCAGGATGGCCATGAGCTCAGAGGCCACGGCTATGTCGAAGCCTGTCTCCCGAGGACGACCATCTGCGGCGCCACCAAGTCCGATGACCATGTTGCGAAGAGCGCGATCGTTGATGTCCACGACACGACGCCAGCTGATCCGATTGGGATCGATGGCGAGCCGCTTCAGCCCCAACGCCTCCAGCTCCGGATCGGTGAACCGCCCCTCGTGATACCAGCGAGCATCGATAGCGGCCGCAACCAGATTGTGGGCGACCGAGATGGCGTGCATGTCACCGGTGAGGTGGAGGTTGAACTCGTCCATAGGCACGACCTGGCTGTAACCGCCACCGGCCGCTCCACCCTTTATCCCGAAGGTTGGGCCCATGGACGGCTGGCGAATACAGGCGATCGATTTGTGCCCGAGCAACCCGAGACCTTGCACCAGCCCGACCGCGGTCGTGGTCTTGCCCTCACCGAGCGGGGTCGGCGTTATCGCCGTGACATCGACGTACTTGCCAAACGGCCGCGACCCGACCCTGCGCAGTGCATTGAGGTGGATCTTGGCTTTGGTAGCTCCGTATGGGATCACCTCGTCGGGCACTAGACCCAACTCTTCTGCCAAGTCGAGGATTGGCTTCAACTTGGCGGTGCGAGCGATCTCGAGATCGCTGGCGATTGATGAGATCGGGCTCACATTGGCTCCTGGCTGTTCCGGGGCTGCAGCATTGCTATTTCTAGCCGTCGGCAGGGCCTTCTGTCGCGCCAGTGCGATCGGATCCAGAGCCCAAGTAAATGCGTCGTCGACGACGCAGCCAGGTGAATTCGGCTACGAGGGAGGTGAGGACCATCCCGACGAAGACGACCAGACCTACCGGCCGGTTCGTCGCCGTGTCGATCAAAAGCACGATCAGAGCCGCGGCACAGCCGGCGATTCCAAGCGCGGACAGGGTGCGCCCGGTCCGGCCGTCGGTCGCGACTTTGAATGCGGCGACGTTGACGACACCGAACACGACCAGGAACACTGCGCTGGCGATGGAAGAGATCTCGGTGACGACTAGCAGGTTCGCCAGCAGCATTGAGACCGCGGCGGTGATGAGCAGCCCCACCGGCTCCGTCCAGACCTTTCGCTCCAGCAGTGGCGGAAGCTCACCCTCGTCGGCGATGGAGTAGCTGAGCCGGGCCGTCCCATAGAGAGTGGCATTGATGGCCGACAGAGTTGCGAGAACTGCCGACACGGCGACGAGGATGAAACCGGCCTGACCGAGGCTGGGCTTGGCTGCTTCGGCAAGCGCGAAATCCGACGACGACTTGATCTGGTCGGGACTGAGCGATCCGACAGTGACAGCGGCGATGGCCACGTAGAGGGCGATCACAACACCCACCGATATGAAGAATGCTCTCTTCAGATTCCTGTTCGGTTGGCGGACGTCCTCCGCCGAGTTGGCGATGAGCTCGAAGCCCTCGTAGGCGACGAATATCAGCATGCCGGCGGCGGCGATCGCAGGTATGCCCGGCCAGGTGGATACCGCAAGCTTCGATGCATCGACGGTCGTCGTCCCCGCGATGCCGACTATCGCCAATATGGCGAGCTTGAGAGCGACTATCGCCGTTTCGGCTTCGGCCACCCGGGCAGCACTGAGCAGGTTGAGCCCCGTCGGAATCAGGATGGCCGCGGTAATGAGGAGATGATGGAGCCATGCCGCCGGATCCTGCCCCGAGCGGACAAAGGTCTCGGCGTAGTTTGCGAACGCCACCGCGTACAGGGCGAGTGTGACCAGATATCCAAACCAGAGGAGGGTGTTGAGCGCCCCCGTGGCAAGACGGACTCCGAAGACCCGATCGACGAAAACGACGCTCCCACCTCGCGAGGGGTACTTCACGGAGAGCTTGCTGTAGGACCGGGCGGTGAGAAGGGCTACGACGCCGGCCAGGAGAAACGCCAGAGGGGCGCCGCTTCCGGCGTCTTCGGCCACCACCCCGAGCACGGCAAAGATCCCACCGCCCACCATCCCACCGATGCCGATCGCGACCGCGCCCCAGAGACCGATCCCTTGTTTGGCCGCATCCGATTTGGCAGCACCCGACATGGTTCCAATCCAACTCGGGAAAGGTCAGATCTCGCAGGATTTACCCGGTGCGGGGAAAAGAGAGTGTGCCGATCCAGGAGAGACCGAAGAGTGGGCGACCCGGTTACTTCGAGGCCTTGTACGCAGCCTTTGCCGCGGCGAGATCCGCCTTGGCGGTGGCCACAGATGACTTGTAGGCATTGTTGGCCTGGGTCTTGGCTGCGTTGAAGTCGTTCTTCGCTTGCTTGTTGGCGGCCTTCTTCTCCGCCTTGGGCAATGAGCTGTTGCCGGCGAGTGTCGATTGGTAATCAGCCTTTGCCTGGTCCACGGCTGCCGTTTTCCTCGACTTGGCATCATTGGTGGCCTGGGCGTAGTCATCCTTCGCCTGCTGCCATATCTCGGACGGAGTCATGCCGGCGTCGGCGGCATCTGCTGCGGCGACCGAGTCCCCGATGTCGGAGAAAGAGTCAGAGACCGAGGTCCCCACATTGGCCACCGCATACAGCGCCACCATGGCGATCAGTGCAACTATCAGGCCATATTCGATGAGGCTGGCACCCTTGTCGCCTGTCGGTCTCCTCGTTTCCATGACCATTTCATCGGCCCAAACGGACTAGTCCTCGATGGGTCGTAGGGCCCGGGTCGCACGACCTATGACTGCGACGCGAACCAATTGGAATCCAAAACCAGAATTAGCATCGGGCGTGCGTCGAGTGAACCTCGTGTCGAAACCTCAGGAGCGCCTGATTCGTATGCCGATTTTGGAGATCAAGGGCCCCATCGACCTGAACGATCCCGTGTTGGTGATTGCGATCAGCGGGTGGGTGGATGGCGGGATGGTTGCGACCCGGGTCGGCGAGCATCTCAAGGCGGATGGAAGACTCGTCGCCGGGTTCCGACCGGACGACGTCTTCGACTACCAATCCAACCGGCCATCCTTCGAGCTCATCGACGGAGCAGGCACCAAGATCCACTGGCCGTCACTCACCATCGATGCGCTCACCGGAGATGGGTCTGATGTACTCGTGATGACCGGGAACGAGCCCAATACGATGTGGCAGGAGATCGCCGACGAGCTTGCAGGCTTCGCTCGCACTGCCCGAGTCAGCAAGGTGGTGGCCGTTGGAGCCATCCCGGCGATGGTGGCGCATACCCAGGAGACACCGATCATCGTCAGCTCGACCGATCCGGCTCTCACGCCGATTGGGGTACCACTGGGTCGGCTTGTGGTCCCGGCCGCCCTGGTCAATGTCCTATCCCATCAGATCTCCGACACGAACGGGATCCCACAAGTCGGCTTCTGGGCGCAAGTACCCCACTATGTATCCGGTTCGTACTGGCCGGGAGTGGAGACCGTGTTGAGCCGCCTCTCCGCTTTCCTGGGACTCCGGGTCGACCTGACGATGGTTCACCGGGAGGCGACCGAGATGCGCTCCCGTCTCGACGAGGCTCTGGCGAATCGACCCGAAGCGCAGCAAATGATCGAAGAACTTGGACAACAGGCCTCGAGTCTGAGTCCCGAGGACGGCGCCAACCTCACCGACGAGATCGAGACGTTCCTGAGGGACCTTGGAGATGACGACACCCCGTTCTCGTGACGACGTGATGCAAGTCGGCCAGCCGATGACCGCTGCCGCCTTACCACCCGCCCTGGTTACCCTTCGCATGATGACTGAAGAACCTGAGAAGAAGGCGAAGAAGCGCTTCACGGCTCGCGACATGTGGAGATTGCTTCTGGCGATCATCGGTGTCATCGCCGTCGTCCAGGAGTTGCGAAAGCCGGCCGAAGAGAGAACCTGGCAGGGCAAAGTCGCCGACTTGGTTCCTTACGACTTCCGTATGCCGACGGTCGGAAGGGTTCGCGCCACCTACTGGAATCCGGAAGGTCCGATGCTCTCCGGCAAGGTCTGGGGTGTGGGCTGGGCTCCGAACTTCGGCGTCGTCAAGAAGCTATTTGGCGAATAGGTCCAACCAGACTCAACATCTGATCGAGCATTGCCGCCATGGACGGCCCAATCGCTCGCTACCCGACCTGTCGTGACCGCCGGCCAAGACACTGGGACCTCGGTGTAGGTTTGAGGGATGGAGGCGGAGCTGGTCGGTAGGGACCACGAACTCGGCGCCCTGATCCAGGCCCTCGAGAACGGACACGGCGCCGTGGTTACCGGGCCTGCCGGCATCGGAAAGACACGGCTCGTCACGGAGGCCGCCAACGCATCGCATCGCACGGTTTGGTGGATGCCGGTGACCCTCGACGCGGCATCGATCCCGTATGGCCCGTTTGGCCATCTCCTGCCCGAGCTGGCCACTGAGCTCGTCTCCGACGCTCCCACCCCGGCATCTTCGCTCATCCGCAAGAGGCTGTCCGACGGAGACACCCCGTCTCTTCTGGTCGTGGATGATGCACAGCTTCTGGACCAGCCCTCGGCGGCCACGGTGCACGCCATCGCCCTTGGCGGGAAGACCAGGGTCGTCGCCACCGTCAGAGATGGCGAGACGGTGCCAGGGGCGATCACGGCGTTGTGGAAAGACGCCGGCCTGACGCGCATGGAGCTGCGCCCGCTTCGAAGGGCGGATGCCGACACTCTCGCCGTCCGTCTGCTCGGCGGCGGTGCAGACGTTCGGACGCTCACCGAGATATGGAAGATGTCACGAGGTCACCCTCTCGAGATGAGAGAGTTGATCCTTTCCGCCAGAGAATCGGGGACGCTGACGCCGGTCGAAGGTGTATGGACGATCAACGGTGCATTCAGCGCCACGTCCCGCCTCGTGGAACTGGTCGAAGATCGGCTCGGCCGCCTGGAAAGTGAGGAACGGGCGGCGGCCGAGACCCTGGCCTATGGGGAACCGCTCGATGTCAGACTGCTCGCCACGGCTGTGGACCCCGCCGTCATCGAACGTCTGGAGCGGTCCGGCGTGATCAGGGTCATGAGCACTGCAACGGTCACCCAAGCGACATTGGCCCACCCTCTCTACGGAGAAGTACTGCGCGCCACGCTTCCTGCGACGAGGAGATCCGCCCTTGCCGGGGCTCTGGCGCAAGCCAGCACGAACGAGGGCGTGCACGCACCTGACCCGCTCCGGGTGGCGACGTGGCGTCTCGAGTCGGGAGAGGCAGATGCCGAGGAGCTGGAGAAGGCCGCAGTCGACGCGGTCCGCCGCATGGCTTGGGATCTCACCCTGCGATTCGCAACAGCCTCCCTGGAGCTGGCTCCGTCGTACATGGGCCACGGTTGCTCGGCGGCCGCCCTGGCCGAACTCGGGGACGCCGAGAAGGCGGAGGCCCATCTCTTGGCCGCCCGCGACCTCGTCGACGATCCGTCGATGCTGGCTTGGAACACGATCTCACTTGCCGACGTCTGGTTCTATCACGGCGGGCGCATGGAGGATGCGCTCGAGTTGGTTCGGAAGGAACTGGCTCAGACCACCGACCCCGGGATTCGAGACGAGGTGAGCAGTGCCCTGGCCATCAATTTGATGATGTACGGCAACATCCAGGAGGTAGTCGAGCTTTCCCGTGACGTGCTGGAACGGCCCGACGCGTCGCCCACAGCGCGATTCATGGCGCTGGTGGCCTCCACGTCGGCCGACGGTCTGAACCTCAGACCGGGAGAAGTCCATGCCGGTGTCGAGGCAGCGATGCCACTGGTTGAAGAAAACCTTCATCGATTCGCCAATGCAGAGGACATCCTTCATGCCGCCGTCTGCGCCGCCGAACTGGCCGCCGCCGACCTCCATGAGGCTCGAAGGACGGTCGACGTGCGGCTGGAGCTCGCCGTTGAGACCGACCGGGGCGATCTGCCCGGATTCTGGACGATGTTCGATGCCCTGGTCCTTCTCTACGAGGGACACGCCCGGAGAAGCTACGACGCCCAACTGGAGGCCCTCCTGCTTCTGGATCGATACGACTCGTGGCTCTCCACACCGCTGGCACGGGTGGGAGCCGCTCATGCCGCCGCCCTCATGGCCAACACCGACGACGCCCGCGAGCAGATCGAAGAGTTGACCCCTGAGATGCGTGCCGTGCCAAGGGTCAGATCGAGAGTGGGCCATGTTCAAGCCCTTCTGGTGTCACTGGAAGAAGGACTCACCGCCGGGGCATCTGCAGCTGTGACCGCCGGAGACCTGGCGGCCGAGGATTCTCACCTGCTTTGGGCGGTCGAGGCATGGCATCTGGCGGTCAGGCTGGGCAGACCGGATCTCGTGGTCCGTCGTCTCGTTACCACCGCATCCGATCGGCCGGGGACGGTGGCTTCCCTATACGCCTCTCACGCCGAGGCTCTCGATGCGGAGGACGCCGATGCTCTCGACGGGGTGATGCGAGACTTCAGCCGCGCCGGGTTCAACTTGTTCGCCGCCGAGGTGGCGTGTCAAATTGCGGGTATCCGCCGACGTCGGCAGGAAGAGACGCTCGCTCGGCGGGCCGCCGCCCTCGCTCGAGAGATACTCCCGGAGGGCTCGGGGGCACGAACTCCCCCATTCGCCGAGTTGCCCGATCTGGTTTCGCTCACCCAACGGGAACGGGAAGTGGCACTCCTGGCCGCCGGCGGCATGAGCAGCAAGGACATCGCCGACCGGCTCTACATATCGGTTCGCAGTGTCGACAACCACCTGTCCAGGGCGTACGCCAAGCTCGGCGTCGCCGGAAGATCGGAGTTGTCAGGCGTCCTTCTCCCCGAGAGCTGACGCCTGCAAACGAGTCGATACATCTAATCCATCGTTTGAGTAGTGGATTACTCAGGCGAGATCTCACGTCTCACCGTACTTTCGCTCGTGAGACGCAACGCAGTTCCCGAGGAAGCCCCGTGCGTCACTTGCCGGGGTCGTCTTCGAGGAGCGGACACGGAGAGGGCAATATGAAGAACCAGGGAAGACTCATCACAGTCACGGTGGTCATGGTTCTCCTCGTCGCATCGTGCGGCGGCGGGACCAGTGGATCGACACTGGCCGGTGAAGAAGGCGCCAAAGACGCCACAACGTCAGTCACGAGCTCGCAAGACGATGAGCCGGGAGGAGACACCGAGACCGCCACCGACCAGAGTGACAAAGGCTCTCCGGGAGGCACCGCCGCCAACGGAACCGTCACGGTCGACGGAGAGGCATTCGACGCGGCGCAAATGTATCGATGTGTGCCGTATGCCGACCCAGGTAAAGAGCCCAACCCCGAGGATCTCGATCTGGTCGTCTTTGCCACTGACGGCAGATACCTGAGCCTGACGATCAGCAATGGCGAAGGCGTGAACATGGGCAATGGACAGAGCTACCCCAGACAGGCGTACAGCCTGCGTCTCGATGTCGCCGACGCCGACGGACAGGTGGAGTACGAGCTGGGCGCCACGAACGATGAGGACGGGAACTGGATCCTCGGAGACGACGTCGGGACGCCCCTGGACAGCGCTCCCTTCATCATCGACGGCAACAACATCAGTGGTGGGATGACTTTGGTCGAGACATATCCAAACGAGGGAGACACCATGGTGAGCGTCACCTACGATCTCGAGATCCCGAACGAAATCCGAGACTGCTCAGCCGGATGAGCCGGCTCGCCTTCCTCAACTAGCCGCCGACCCACGCCATTAGCCTGCTCACCCCGATCCCCGAGTCGACCAGTGAAAGGAAAAACGATGCGAAGAGTGACCATGCTGACCGCCCTCTTGTTGATCCTGGCCGCATGTGGCGGTGGTAGTGCTGACTCGAACGCCTCGGGTGACGCGTCGTCGGGCGATGGCGGGAAGGCAGCGACGTCGAGTGGGGGCAGCGTCGTGGACCAGCAGCCGCCAGGGCAGGCGAAGGCGACCGTGGACGGACAAGAGTTCACATTCACCGAGCCCGGTGCGGTCGACTGCTCCGTATCAGACGAAGCCATCACGATCTCGTTCCGGATCGGTGACAACGAGGTCACCCTGGGCGGGGGCGCCAATCTCTATGACACCGGCTGGTTGGGTGGCATCGACCTGACCGTGTTCAATCCTGAAGGCGAGGATGCTCCGATCACCTACCAGGCCAACTTCGCCGAGAACGGGGACAGCGTTGCCATTGACGGCGACAGCATCTCCTACTCGGGCCCCATCATGAGAAACGATCCCGATGATCCCACGAACATCGACGGGATATCCGCCGGGAACGGAACGATTAGCGCCACCTGTGGCTGATCGAGGGACGAGTTGCCGAGACGCTCAGCCGGCGCAACCGATCATCAGTCCCAGCGAAAGAGCCAGACCGCGAGCGAACCGGCAACGACCGCATACGCCGCCATGACCAGGAGAGTGGAAATCTGGGGAACGCCGCCCGCCCAGCTGTCCGATAGGGCTTGCACCGCGGCTCCGGCAGGGGTGTAGCTGCTGATCGTCTGAACCCCCTCGGGCATCACTTGGAGGGGGATGTACACACCCGCGAAGAAGAGAAGCGGGAAATAGAGGATCATCGCGACGCCCTGACCCGAGTTCGCCGTAGGTGCGACAGCACCGATCAGCAATCCGATGGCGAGCAGTGATACGGCGCCCAGAGCGAAGGAGACTATGAACCAGCCCATGCTCTTGGGGAGGGCGATGTCGAAGACGAGCATCCCCATCAGAACCGCGGCGGCAGACGCCACCGTCACCACGGCCAACTGCACGACGAGGTGAGCGGTCACCAACGCCCTTGGGTGAACCGGCGTCGTGGACAATCGACGGAGGATCCCCCGCTCCCGATCCCCTCCCAGGGCGACGGGAAGCAAGAAGACGGCCACTGTGGCGAGCCCGAGGACAATGGTCGTCGATGCATACACCTCGACGAGACTCCTCCCGCCGAAGACGGGTTCTGGATTCGTGGCACCGGGAAACGCGGTGCCGATAACCACGAGCAATACCGAAGGGAACACCAGTCCGAAGAAGACCGCCAGCGGCTCTCTGAGGAAGACCTTGGACTGGGTCTTGGTCAGCGCAGAAAACGCAGACATCACGCATTCTCCTCGTCTGCGGTGGCCAGCCGTCGTCCGGTCATGGCCACGAACGCATCGTCGAGAGTGGTCTGATCGACCTGGAACCGAGCAGGGACGATCCCATGGCTGGCCAACAGGGAAACGACCGAGAAGAGCAATTTCGCGTTGCCCGTGACGACGATCTCCCCCTTGGACCGAGAGATGCCGGTCACCTCGGGAAGATCCCTCAGCCAGTCGTCCTCGACGGTTTCCGAGGACGTGAAGCGGATGCGTTGCTCCAGGCCAACGCTGTCGATGAGACCCTGCGGAGTGTCCAGGGCCACGAGCCGACCCTCGTCGATCAGGGCCAAACGATCCGCCAGTCTCTCGGCCTCCTCCATGAAGTGTGTCACCAAGAGAATCGTGACCCCGCTGTCTCGCAAGTCCTCGACTAGCCCCCAGGTCTCCCGACGGGCCTGCGGGTCGAGACCCGTGGTGAGCTCATCGAGGATGACGGCCCGGGGCTGCCCGACCAGGGCGACTGCGATGGAGAGACGCTGCTGTTGGCCACCGGAGAGACGGGCGTATCGCGTGTCGGCCTTGTCGCTGAGCCCGAGACGCTCGAACAGGCTCGAGACGTCGAGAGGGTCCGGATAGAAGGAGGCGAAAGTCTCGACCACCTCTCTCGCCTTCACCCGGTCCTGAAACCTGCTCTCCTGGAGCTGAATACCCAGATGGCTCCGCACCTCGGCCTTGTCCTCGAGCGGATCGAAACCGAATACCTCTATCCGGCCCGAGTCGGGCGTGCGCAGCCCAGCTATCGACTCGACCGTCGTGGTCTTTCCAGCCCCGTTAGGCCCGAGGATGGCGAAGATCTCCCCCTCCTCCACGGAGAAGGACACATCGTCGACGACGACTCTGTCGTCGTAGCTTTTGACCAGTTCATCGACCTCGATCACAGACACGGGAATTCTCTCCTGAGCAGCTGCGAGGGCTGGATACTGTCAGGCCAGGTCGACCAGGCAAAACCGCTACCCACCATGGCGGTGCAACGCGGTCGCGAGGGAGTCTTCTTGTTAGCCATTCGGGGATTCAGTTCCCGACCTTCTTCGTGACCAACAGCCAGAGCCCGAGCCAGCCTTCCCCGCTCATCGACGGGACTGCCACGGCGAGGAGGAACACGCCGGCCACGGCTTCATAGTCGGCCGCCATCCCATGCCTGCGATCCTGGCTGCACGTCGGCGGGGGTAGCCCGCTGAGTGGCTCTCGCCGGAGTTTGTATCTGAGGGCTTTCGGGTTGTGACTTGGGTGGTCATTCGTGGCTTCCTTTCCGCCCCGGCTCCAAGGGATCGGACTGGAATTCCGAGGTTTTGAGATAGGTGAGGGGCCCGACGGTGGTCGCGATCCAAAGTGCCAAAGGCCAGGCGAGTTGGTCGGTGACGAAGATCACCACCGCCCACAACAGCGACATTGACAGCCAGAGCCATGGGAGCGCCTTTCGCAAACGGCTCCTGGACACATCGGCCCTCATGAGCCCTCCCCCACGACGATCACCGACTTGCCTCGAGTGCGCCCGGCTTCGAGATCGGCAATCGCTTCCGGGGCCTCTTCCAGGCGGTAGCGACGACCGACTGCTGGAGTGACATCTCCCTCGTCCATGAAACGCGCCAGTCGCTCCATGTGACTGTGATGCTCGGAGCTGAGGAAGAAAGTGAGACGCTGGGCAACGAAGGGAGAGAGCATCTTCGCCCGGAGCTGGCGGCCGATGCCGCCGGTCACGCTCCCGCCACCCTCGCCACCGACGATGACCAGTGTCCCAGTCTTCTTCAACGCCTTGCGTAGCCGGGTCACCGAGTTGAGCCCACCGATGTCGACGATCAGGTCGTAGCGAGCCTTGCCGTCTAGATAGTCGCCGGCGGCGTAGTCGATCACCTCATCGGCTCCCAGCGACCTGACGAGGTCACCCTTCGATGCGCTCGCCACACCGGTCACCGTCGCCCCAAGTGCCTTGGCCAGCTGGACGGCATAGGTCCCAACTCCACCCGAGGCGCCGATGACGAGCACCGACTGGCCCGTCTGGACCCCTCCGACATCGGTGAGGGCCTGGAGGGCGGTGATGCCTGAGATGGCTGCCACGGCGGCCTGCTCGAATGAAACGTCCGTGGGCTTGTGGGCCAGCTTGTCCTCCTTGGCGGCGGCGAGCTCGGCGTAGGCGCCGCTGGCGATGCCGAAGACCTCGTCACCGACCTGGAAGCGCCGCACGTCGTCTCCTACCGCGACCACCCGCCCGGATACGTCGAGGCCCGGCACCGGGTTCTTCGGCTTGGTGACGCCGTAGCCGGCGAGACGAACCAGGTAGGGCCGCCCGGTGACCAGGTGCCACACGCCCCGGTCTACCCCGGCCGCCACAACCTCGATGAGGACTTCGTCGGAGGCGACGTCGGGGCTGTCGACTGTTGACATGGTGAGGGATTCAGCCGAGCCATATCGATCCTGGACGATGGCACGCATCTTCCGGGTGCCTGCTGTTCCTCCGACTTTGTTCGGGGCGGTCTCTGTTGGCATTTCGATCTCCTATGTCCTTGCTTCTCGTACTTAGTACGAATATGATGAGGGCAACGTACCCGTACTAAGTACGGTTGTCAACCCGTCGAAGGGGATGAGATGGCTGAAGACCGGAAGAAGTCGACCCTGAGTCGGGCAAAAGTGCTCGAGACGGCAGTCGAGCTAGCGGACGAGATCGGAATCGAGGCACTGACCATTCGCAAGCTCGCGGAGAGGCTGGGTGTTGGCGCAATGACCATCTACCACCACGTCCCTTCCAAAGAGGAGATCATCGACGGCATGGTGGAGATCGTCTTCACCGAGATCGAGCAACCACCGACCGACGTCGACTGGAAAACTGCGATGCGTCACCGCTGCATGTCCGCCCGACGAGTTCTCAACCGGCATACTTGGGCCGCCCCGTTCATGGAGTCACGGATATCACCGGGGCCCGCCACCCTCGGCCACCACGACGCGGTCATCGGATGCCTGCGGAACGGAGGGCTGTCGATTCAGATGACGGCACACGCCTACGCCATCCTCGACAGTTTCGTATACGGCTTTGCGTTCGAGGAGGCGACGTTGCCGGCCGGCGATGAGGAGGGTTTTGCCGAGGTCGCCAAGCAGATAGCGGATCACTTCCCAGCGGACGAATATCCCCACCTCGCCGAGCTGACCTTCGAGCATGTGCTCGAGCCCGGCTACGAATTTGGGGACTCGTTCGAGTACGGCCTCGACCTGATCATCGACGGTCTGGACCGCGCGGCGAAGGTGGAGTGACCTGGGCCTCGACCAGGGTGTTTCGCTTCGTGACCTACCGGCAGACTCAGGAGGGCAGAGTTAGCCCTTTGGTCGGGCCAGGTGCTCCACGCCGGTGGCTCGTGCTGCCGCTACCGCCGATGTCACGCCATCGGTCCACGGCGCCCCATGACCCGGAAGGAGCCAGTTTGCCTCCACTCCCTCGAGGTGGTGCAGCGACGCCAAGGCCTCGTCCGGATCGGCGGCGAAAGGTGCTATCTGAGGGCCTGTCCGGCCTGAGGTGACGCTCAGTGTCGACAGGACGTCGCCGACGAGCAGAGCGTCCACGTGTTCCGAACGCAACGCCACACAGCCGGGCGTATGGCCCGGAGCGTGGATCACTCTTGGGGAACCGGGCAAGTCGAGCGTGCCATCGAGGGTGAACGTGCTGACCTCGCCCAGGGTCTTGATCCGTAGCGCGCCTTTTCGCACGCCGTACAGCAGGAAACCGAGAATCGACGACAGCTTCGTCTCGCCGGCTCCAGCCTGTGGATTGGGTACCTCGCCGCGGGTGAGAGCAGCGTCTAGCTCATGCACCTTTACCGTGGTGCCGTGCGCGACGCGCATCTTCTCGGCGAAACCGATGTGGTCGGAGTGCCCATGGGTCAGCACGACTGCCTCAATGTCCTCGATGCTGCGACCCATGGCAGCCAGTTCGTCGACAAGATCGGAGTAGTAGGCAGGCAAGCCGGCGTCGATGATGGTGACGGCACCGGCTTCCTCGATGAGGTAACAGGCCACGCGGTCATCGCCCAGTCGGTGTAGGGATGGGGCAAGCAGCATTTGATCCTGACGGGAGTGGCGGCCGCACATCGTAGCCAGCGGACGGAAAACCACCGCCCAATCCGATCACCCGTATTCGATCCGTTCAGGGCGCCGACAACCGACGACCTGCGGCTCTCGAGCGTGCCGGGGAAACGGCCCGAGGGGTACCACTTCCCTCGACCTCAACCGCAGGAAGGTGAGCCTAGAACGAGGCGTCCCCAGGTCAGCGCCAGCCCAGTCCTGGTGCGACGTGCTTCACGATGCTCTCCAGGACGTGTGCGTTGTACTCGACGCCCAGCTGATTGGGCACGGTGAGTAGGAGCGTGTCAGCGGCTGCGATTGCCTCGTCTTCAGCCAGTTGCTCTATGAGGACATCCGGTTCGGCTGCGTAGGTACGACCGAAGACGGCCCGGGTGTTCTCGTCGATGTACCCGATTTGATCGCTCTCCTGCCTGCCAACGCCGAAGTAGGAGCGGTCCCGATCATCGATGAGGGCGAAGATGCTCCTGCTGACAGAGACCCGTGGCTCACGGGTGTGGCCAGCTTCCTTCCAGGCTTCCCGATAGAGCTCGATCTGCTTCCGCTGTTGGAGGTGCAGTGGCTCACCGCTCTCATCGAACTTCAAGGTGGACGTCTGCATGTTCATCCCTTTCTGAGCAGCCCAGACCGAGGTGTCGTTCGAGCCTGAGCCCCACCAGATCCGATCGCGCAGGCCTTCTGAATGCGGTTCGACCCGAAGCAGGCCTGGCGGGTTTGGAAACATCGGTCGCGGATTGGGCTGGGCAAATCCCTTCCCCTCGAGCAGCTCCAAGAACACGTCGGTATGTCTTCTCGCCATGTCGGCGTCGGTCTCGCCCTCACCAGGCGCGTACCCGAAGTGCCGAAAGCCGTCAATCACCTGTTCCGGTGACCCCCGGCTGATCCCCAACTGGAGGCGCCCACCCGCTATCAGGTCGGCGGCCCCGGCATCCTCCACCATGTAATGAGGGTTCTCATATCGCATGTCTATGACTGCGGTGCCGATCTCGATCCGGTTGGTACGTGCGCCGACCGCTGCTAGGAGAGGAAATGGCGAGCCGAGCTGCTGGGCGAAGTGGTGAACGCGGTAGTAGGCGCTGTCGACACCCAGGTCCTCAGCGGCGACGGCGAGCTCGATCGACTGGAGAAGCGCATCGGAGGCGGTGCGCACGTGCGAGTGAGGTGAGTCCGACCAGTGGCCGAACGAGAGAAAGCCGATCTTCTTCACGATGCAGCCAGTCTGGCGCGTTCAGAATAGATGTCGGGCAGGTGAAGGCCTCCGATCCGTCAACCTCCCGTTTGTCAGCGGGAGGTCCGCCACGGATCCAGTTCAAGAGAGCCCGCCATGTGCGGACCGCAAAGGAGAGTCAGCTACTTCTCTTGTCCGTTGGGTTCGGGGTCTAAGCCCCTCATCCCAGTCATTCGGGAGCCGGCGTCCGCGGCCTCGATGCGTTTCTCATAGGCTCGCTCGCTTGCCTCCCCGAAGGCGTCGAGGTGTTCTTGAAATTGGTCTTTCATGCGAAGTGGAAGCAGCCGTTTCATGATTGCCTTCGCCACGAATGGGCCATCCGAGATCCCGCTCCGCTGGATGAGCCGTGTGCCCTGCGGAAGCTCCTCGAGCGAATACTCGACCGGGAAAGTGAAGGTCGCGCCCCCCATCTTCGTCGTGTCCCTGGTCACAATCGTCTTCAAGGGCCTCCAGTCGACGATCACCTGGGTCGTCTCACGAGTGCCGTGCCAACACCGATACACGGCGCCCTCGCCGGCCCTTCCATTCCGGAAATCGCTCAACTCCATTCGGTCCGCACCGTTCAAGATCTGGCGATACTCGCTATCGATCAGGTGGCTCCAAACGACGTCTACCGGGAGAGCGATGGTGGTTGCCACTTCGATGAGTACCTCATCGTCCGAGAGTCCCTCTACACGATCTGCTTTGGCGTGTTCCCACACAGGTGCGAGATCCTCGACCCAAGCCAACACGGGGCCAACGTCGGCATAGGTTCCGCGGTGCTGACTCATGCCGTCGGTCAGCTCTCCGAGATCCAGGCCCTCCACGGACTGCTGCGTGAACATGGCATAGGCCCTGACACCCGTGTCCGCAGTCACATCGTTCTTGAGCAGACGGTGGAGCACGTTCACGTCGCGCCCGTGCAATTCCGCTCGGCCGGCAGTTTCGCCTACGACGAACTCTCCGTAGTGCACGAAGAACTTGAGATCGAGGCTCGAGATATTGGCGCAGGCGTTGCAGGGGCAAGTCGTGTTGAGCACCATCAACTCCAGGGCGCGGCGGAACTCGACGTAGCACGCCTCGATGGACTCGACGAACGCCTGACCTCGAATACCGGTCGCGTCGAGGCCGTAGCTGAACACGGCGTCGCCCTCGAGCTTTGATACCACCAGCGGTGGCCGTGTCTGCTCCACCAATAGCTCCAGCAACGCTGACAGAGTCTGCTCGGCATGCACGAGCTCGGAATCATTGAGGTATCGGCTGTAACCCGTGATGTCCGCTATCAGGATCGGACCGGTGTGGATCTTCCGCATCACTGGACACGATACGATCGCGCCAGGGCAGCGTGAGATCACGTTCTGGCGGCGTCGGCCCAACATGGCGCGTCGCCTGTCCCGAAATCGGTCGAACACGATCGGAGGGCCCTGAGTCCGAGCTCGGATCCGCCTGGTCGTCCTGACAGTTGCTGCGACGAGCCTGATCAGCCACACGTGATGGCGCTGCCTTTCCTGTTTGGGGCTCGAGACTGCCGGGTAGGAGCAACAACCGACTGTTCCCGATCCGTAAGGTCCTACATCCACGTCAGGAGTCTTGGTGACTGGTTTGCATTCGTGGCTTCTTTTCCTCCATGTCGCCGCGGCCGTGGTCTGGCTCGGGGGTGGGACCGCCATGTGGATGCTGGGACACAGAATCCGGGAAGCTCAAGACCCGGTGGCGCTGGGTGAATTCGGTAAGACCCTCTCCTTCGTCGGGCTCCGTGCTTTTACTCCGAGTGTGGTGGTCGTATTGGGGACGGGGATATGGATGGTTCTATCGGGGACGGGCGAGTTCACCCAGACCTGGATCGTTATCGCAGTCGTCGCCTTCCTCCTCGCCTTCTTGATCGGAGCGGTCTACCTCAGTCGTCAGGCCATCCTTCTGGATCGGCTGAGTAATAAAGGCGACCTCACCGGGGCGGGTGTCGCCCTGCGACGGTGGCTGACCGGGTACGGCACCGTGCTCGTCATTCTCGTGATTGCTCTATGGGACATGGTCTTCAAGCCGGGAATCTGAGAACGCGGAGAGTGCGACCTGGTCTCGGTCGGCCCCACCGAGACCCGGAACCGCGATGACCTCGATGTGCTAAGCCTCGTCGAGCGCACTCGAGGCGGGCACGGCCTCGACCCTCCCCACCAGGTACCACGTCTCCATCTCGCCCTTGCCCTTGACCGCCACGGTGCCGCGCGACTCGCACACGAATTCGTCCTTCAGCAGCTCGTATGTGGCCCGCGTGATCTGGATGCGCCCCGGCGTGCCCTCAGTCTGCATGCGGCCCGCAGTATTCACCGCGTCGCCCCACAGGTCGTAGAGGAACCGCTTGCGGCCGATGACACCAGCCACCACCGGTCCGGAGTTGATCCCGATGCGCAGCTCGAATCCCAGCGACCCCACCGCTCCGTGTTCCCGAACGGCGGCCAACATGTCCAGCGCCATGAGCCCAAGCGTGCGGGCGTGGTCAGATCGGGGCAATGGGATGCCTGCGGCGGCCATGTAGCAATCACCCAGTGTCTTGATCTTCTCGACTTCGTAGTGCTCGGCCAGGGAGTCAAAGTGCCCAAACAGCTGATCCAGCATCTCGACCACGCGCACGGGTGGAACGCGCTCCGCCATCGGCGTGAAGTCGACAACATCGGCGAAGAGGATGGAGGCCGATGTGAAGTAGTCGGCGATGGTTTGCGGAGTCGCTTTCAGCTTGTCGGCGATCGAGCGCGGCAAAACGTTGAGCAGCAGGTTCTCAGCACGATCCTGGGCGTCATGCCGCTGCTGGGCGAAGACGGCGAGCAGCGTGAACACCACGGTCCCCCCGACGACCACGTTCAGCGCCAGCATGGTGGTGCTGAACCAGCTCGGCAGGCTGGACAAGCCACCGGTGAGCTCACCAGCGATGCCCGCCCCCAGGAAGGCGACGACGAATAGGACAAACCAGCGAGTGCTCGAGCGAACGCTGCGGAAGACGAGTGCCCCCATAGGGCCCAGGATGCCCCACAGGCCCACCGCGCCAGAGGCCAGGAAGCCCGCGGTCGGCCACATCGAGAGGGTGGGCGCCAGTGTGATGTCCAACAGCTGGATGAGCAGCAGGAGCTCGAAGTTGCCCGTGCGGGCGAAGAGGCCGATAGAGGCGACCGAGATGACGAAGTAGGCGAATGCGACCACGCCCGCCGGGGCGCCAAGGGCGAGGTAAAGAACACCCCACACCAGGGAGATCGGCCATATGAGCACCGCCAGGTGGACCAGCAACGTCTTACGCTGCCGCGTCTCCATGTCGTCGTCCGGATCGGCACCGATGGCGTCTATCCATCCGAGCAGCCTCGTCACGCGCAAAGGATAACCGCTGGATCGTTGGCTCATCGGTGCTGACCCGGACCAGGCACCGCGACTTCGGGCGGGCAGCGCCCCGCAGCGGCAGACCGAGTGTCGTGTGTGGCGGCTCCGCCATAAACGACTGCGGCAAAGCCAGACGCGGCGAAAGCGCCAAGACCGATTTGCATCACTACCGCGTCAGCAAGGCCGCCCTACTCCTCGACAGGTCGCTGAAGGGGCAGGCAGAGAACGAACTCGTTGCGCCCGGCTAGATACCGATACGTGAGATCACCTTTCATCCTTCGCGCCAGCGTCCTGCAGATGTGGAGGCCGAGCCCCAGCGATGGAACCTCACTCGATCCCTGCCCTCCCCGGTCGTAGGCGTTGAAGATATTCTCGCGGCGGTCTTCGGTGATGGCGGTCCCATCATCGGACACAATCAAGACGCCGAAGTCGCGACGCTTTTCTGTGTTCAGGCGGATGTCCTGGCCCCCGTATTTCCTCGCATTCGAAATCAGGTTGCGCACGATCTGGCGGACTCGCGCCGGATCACCGATGCAGTTGACCGGTGCCAGAGGCGCGGATATGAGCTTGCGCTTCTCGTAGTCCATGCTCTCGATCGCCTGGGCCGCCTGGGCACGCAGATCCACGCCAACTGACGAGACTTCGAGTTGGCCTGTGTCGCTCTTTGCCGACACCAGGAGATCGTCGACGATGTTCGTAATGTCCGAACTCTGCTGAACCAGGATCTCGAGCAGCTCTTTGCGCTCTTCGTCGGTGAGTTCGGACGAATCCTGCAGAAGCTCAGCAAAGCCGACGATCGACGCCAGGGGAGTCCGTATCTCATGCGATACCGCACTGACCAGCTGTTGTTTCTCCTTCAGATGCTCCTCGAGCTCCATCTGGGCGAGACGGAGGTCAGTGACGTCGAGATCAACAATCACCACACGATCCCATGCAGGCACGCCCTCATCAACGATGACCCGCCAATGCGATCGAACGGTTACGTCGCCGAACAACGTCGGAGCCTTGTGCTCTCTGACGATAGAAGTTGTCCCAAAGAACGGCGCAGTGAATTGATCGATAAGCGATCGGTGCAACTCGGGATACTCTTCCGGTGAGAAGTGCCGTTCGGTCAGATCGGGAGTGTCATCGGACCACGGCGAGCCATACAACCTCATCCATTCCGGGCTCGCGGCCACCGCAAGCGGAAGACGCAGGGTCTCGAAAAGCAAGGCGTTGTCGCCGAGTAACAGCTCACGAACTTCCTCGCCCACCATCCCAGCGAAGCGTCCGATGATCGGGGTGTAGTCCGCAACCAGAAGCGGCACTGGCACCACCGAAACGAGCGTGCTGACATCCGACGACGCGATGCGTGAGTCGTTCATTGCCCCAATGTATCGGCGGTCCTCCCGTCGATCCTGATCTAATCAGGTTGGGCGATGGTGTTCAACAGAACGTCTTGAGTCTTCCCGAAACTGTGGAAAAGGCGTTTCGCGCTCAGGCGCGCTGATAGCTCAGCACTAGAATGCCGTCGGAACCGACTTGCCGCGACTCGACGAGCTTCCACGTCGTTTTCTCGTTCATCTCCCCGAACAGGCGGTCGCCCGTCCCCAGGATGACCGGAAACATCATCAGGTTGATCTGGTCGACGAGATCGGCGTTCAGGAGCTCTTGGGCCAGCCGCCGGCTACCGGCGAGCAAGATGGTGCCGTCGATCTCCTCCTTCAGCTTCGCCACCTGGGCGGTAGCGTCACCCGTGTCCAGGACCGTCACGTTCGTCCATTCGGGATCCTGGAGCGTCTTCGACACGACATACTTCGGATCTTCGTTCAGCCGCTCAGCGAACGGACCCTCACGAGTGGGCCATGCGCCGGCGAAGCTCTCGTAGGTCACCCGGCCGAGCAAGTGGGCATCCGCGGTCAGGATCTCGTTGAGCTTGAACTCATTGCCGTCTTCGCCGCGATCGAACTCGAACGTCCATCCCTCGTACTTGAACTTCTCACCACCCGGTGCCTGCATCACCCCGTCCATAGACACGAACTCGGTAATCACTAGCTTTCCCATGATTGGCCTCCATCTCTCGACGCCGAATGCGCCATCTACCCCTAATACGAAATGGCCACCCGCGAATCGACAGCAAATCAGAATTTGTGACTCAACCGTTGGCATTCCATGGGCCAGGTTCTCGATCCCTTCTCTGAGAAGTTCGCAGAGCATGCCCAATTGCCATTATTGGGTATTTAGGTAACATGGGCGTCATGGATGACCGCACCAATATTTCTGTTGACTCGAGGGGTCGGATATCGGTCCAGAAGCTCGGATTCGAACCATCGTCCACCGTGGTAGCGGAGTCGTTTCCTGACGGCTCGGTGGTGATTCGCAGAGCTTCCGTCCTCACCGAAGCCGAACTCGATCTCATCTCCAATCCGAAGAACCTGGAACAGCTCCGAGCAGCGGTCGGCGAAGCAGGAAAGGGACAGACCGAGCCAGGCCGACGGTCAAGCTGAGATCTGCTCGAGAACTCGATGGAAGAGATCTGGACCAAGGCGTTCTCACGTTCATATGACACTCTGTCCGTTACCGACCGGATCGTCATCGACGGAGTGCTTGACGAGCTCCTTGAACGCCATGGCTCCGCCGAGATGCGGCACTCGCTAATGAACGTGGCCAGAGAAAAGATCTGGGCAACCCGGCGAATTCACCTGAACGCAGATCTCGTCCGGATCACGTGGATGTACGGAGAATCAGCAGACACCATCGTGATGCTCACCCTCGCGAGCGTCGAGAGCGAGTGACCTGCATAGCTGATATCACTCCCCAAATCGGACCTTCGATCGGGTGAGCAACCTGGACTTAACGAAGCACCTTGCTAATCGACGACCTCGAGATCAGCGGTGTTGTGGTCGGTCCGATCAAGACAAGAGCCGGGGGCGCGTCGACGTCGGGTACCCGGAGGTCACTGTGTGACGTGGCAGGACGACACAGAACGAACCGAGGTCGAAAGGCCGGTTGATTGGCTGCTCAGGCGCCTGCGGGTCGTCGGCCGACCACGCGGCCAACCCGGATTGCGAAGTCCGCCAACCAAATGGAAGAGAAAACCACGGCCGGGACAGGCAACCCGACCCCGATTGTGAGGCCCGCCGCGTTGAGAGCGAGAAGGGGCAACCATGGCCGCTCCTCCAAGAGCTGTCGACTGGCCTCGAACGGCGGGCCTTTGAGGACAGGGACGAGGTAGGCCAGCGATCCCACCAGCACCTGACCGACTCCTGCCAGAACAGCCGTAGCTGTCCAGCCGCTGAACGGGGTGATCATGCCCTCGATCATCACGCGGGTGCCATCTACGAGCCCCCAGCCCACCAGCCATCCCGTCCCCATGGTGATCTGAAGAAACGTGAGCTTGTGCCGGCCCTTCTCCCAAAGTCGCCAAACGATTCCGCCGAGTATCAGGCTCCCGGCAACAGCGATCAGGATCGTTCCGACCCCGACGAGCGCGGGGATCCAGAGACCGAGAGCGATCGAGATAGGCCCGGGCACGGCCATCCACCACCCAACGACGGCTTCGCGACCCGAGACAGACCGGCTGTACGCCGTCGTCGGGAGCAACGTCGAGATCGTGCCAATGATCGTGAGTCCGACAAGCCCCACCAGGTTCAGGTGGACATGGATCAACCGCAGTCTCGAGAATGAGCCGACCGCCGACCCGGCTCCCATGATCGTGCCGACGGTGATGCCGAGGGCCCCAGCGGCGAATGCGAGTAGGTAGAAACGGGCCGAGAGGTCGAAGCGGCGAAGAAGGCTTTTCCGGACCGCTCCATAGATCATCGATCCCAACAACAAGACACCGGCGACAGCCGCTGCGCCGCCAACCCAGACCACCAACGGCGTGTCGAAGGTGACACCGACCAGGACGGCTGCGATCCCGACAATGATCAGCCACCTCTGTGTCACGACCCGAGCCCGGGCCGGGGGAACAGTCGAGGACCAGGTGATGGTGAACATCTGACTCGCACCGGAGATGGCCAGAAGGACCGTTCCGGCAAGGAATGAGTGGAGGGGGCCCCACCAGGAGCCGCCGGCAGCCAGGACATACGCGGCCCACCCTGCAGCGACCACGGCGAAGGCGAGGGCTGCGATGAACGCGGTTCGGGCGATCTCGTGGGACTCGACCACCCGCCCTCCCCGATGCGGCTGCTGTCTCACGCGACCAGCATCACTGCGAGCAGGACGACGAGTAGCGACACAGTCGTGCTCGTCACACCAACGATCCGGACCGTGGACGATGACGACCTCGCCGCGACGATCCCGTGGGCCATCGCAAGACCGAAACTGACCAACGCCAGGATGACCTTGAACGTGAGCGTCGTCGCATAAGACGGCAAGCTGAGCCCTCCGAATTCGACGCCATGTCGGTAGGTGAGAGCCAATCCTGTCGCGACGAGGACCGGGATGAGGCCAAAGGAGGTGATGCGCCCGTAGCCATTACCAACCGCGGTCATGAAAGTGGCCCTCGACCCGTCGTCGATCATCCCGCCGGCGATTGGTCTGATCACGAGGCTCAATGTGAGCTGTCCCCCGACCCAAAGGATGGCGGCAGAAACATGCAGGAACCGGATGATTGCCCAGATGTTCACGACGGTTCGTTTCGAGGTTGCTGGACCACGCGGTTCAACGCGCGGGATAGTCGACACGCCAACACCAGGAGACCCTATGCCAGTTGTCCGCATCTCCACCGGTCAAATCGTTCGGGCTCGTTCGAGGGGCGGATGAATCGCGATGGAACAGTCGTGGCTCACCTATCCGCCGCCAGCTTCATCACTTCGGGCTACTTGCTGACGCTGAAGGATGCGGCAACCCAGTGAGCATGCAAACGATGCGAGTGGAATCACCGGGATTGTGGTCTCCACGGCGTCAATGGTTCCTGCTGAGGCGGGGCATGCGGTCCTGGCCTATGTGACCTTCGACTCTTCCTCGCCGATTAGTGCGGACCGAAACTGGGGTCGTGACTTCAACCAATTTTGATTCAATGTCCCTTGAATCGAGGGTGGGGGCCTTCGGGGCGTTGAGTGACCCGATCCGTCTATCGATCCTGGATCGGCTGGGCCGTGACCAGCGGTGTGTCTGTGAGCTGCAGGAAGACCTGGACATCGCGCCGAATCTGTTGTCGTATCACCTGCGGATCCTCCGCGAGGCGGGCTTGGTCGAGTCAACTCGCCGGGGCCGCTGGGTCGACTACCGGCTCGCCGACGATGCAGGAGCCGCGATCGCGGCGGCGTTGCCGCCAAGGCTGGTCGAGGTGCCGGCGTGACCATTCGCGTACCACCAACCGGCCGGGTCACATCTCGCAGTCTCGGACGGGTCCCCTCAGTCGCTGAGGTCGTCGACAACATAGGGAAGGCCAACCACCCATGAGCCCCAGCGAAGTCCCCGCAGCCGATGCGCCCGTCCTGGAGCGGCTCTCCACCCTCAACCGGTTCCTACCACTGTGGATCGGACTGGCCATGGCCACCGGGCTCCTCTTGGGACGGCTCATCCCCGACCTCAACGACTGGCTCGACACCGTAAGGGTCGGCACCGTCTCGCTCCCTATCGCCGTCGGGCTGCTGGCGATGATGTACCCAGTACTGGCCAAGGTCCGCTACTCCCAGGTCGGCCAGGTCGCGACCGACCGCAAACTGATCACCACATCCCTTGTCCTCAACTGGGTGGTCGGGCCTGCTCTCATGTTCGCCCTCGCCTGGCTACTGCTCCCCGACCTGCCCGAGTACCGCACCGGATTGATCATCATCGGGCTGGCGCGCTGTATCGCCATGGTGCTCATCTGGAACGACCTCGCCTGCGGCGACCGCGAAGCAGCCGCGGTGCTCGTCGCCGTCAACTCCGTCTTCCAGATCGTCGCCTACTCGATCCTCGGCTACTTCTACCTCGAACTCCTCCCCGGCTGGCTCGGCCTCGACACGGCCGCTCTCGACGTGACCATGTGGGAGATCGCCAAGATCGTCCTGGTCTTCCTCGGCGTCCCCCTCCTGGCCGGCTATCTGACACGCCAGTGGGGAGAACGGACCCGCGGGCTCGCCTGGTACGAGAACGAGTTCATCCCCCGAATCGCCCCCTGGGCGCTCTACGGGCTCCTGTTCACGATCGTCGTGTTGTTCGCCCTCCAAGGCGAGACCATCACCGACCGGCCATTCGACGTCGCCCGCATCGCCCTCCCCCTCCTCGCCTACTTCGGACTCATGTGGGGCATCTCGTTCGCTCTGGGACTCCGCCTCAGGTTCAGCTACGAGAAGAACACCACAGTTGCGTTCACCGCCGCCAGCAACAACTTCGAACTCGCCATCGCCGTTTCGATCGGAGTCTTCGGTGTCACCTCCGGAGAAGCACTCGCCGGCGTAGTCGGACCCCTCATCGAGGTCCCCGCCCTCGTCGGCCTCGTCTACGTCGCTCTCTGGGCCCGCAAACGCCTCTACCCCCAACACAACAAGGAGCCACAATGAACTGCTACGACTGCGCCCAAGCCGGACTGACCACGCCAGCGGTTGCCGTCTGCCACGACTGCGGCGCCGGTGTCTGCCCCGACCACGCCATCTCAGGACAACACACCCTCACCGTGGTGCGCGCCATCAGCACCCAAACCTCGGTCGACCCGCCACAACGCCGGATCTGGTGTCAGACCTGTGCCACCGCCATAGACACAGCCAACAAGCTATCCGCTGCCAGGAGAACCGACCATACAGTCAGCGCCTCGACCGGACCCAGGCGATGACCACGCCGACCTACCGGGTCCAAGGGGTGAGCCGACCCGGTGGCAATGGCAAGATCCGCTGCAACACCACCGACATCAAAGCTGATACCGGATCTATCTCCGACGGGTTCCGCCCCGGCCCCGCCGAGCTGCTCTGCGCCTCCCTCGCCGCATGTCTCCTCAAGAACATCGAGCGCTACTCCGAGGTGCTCCCCTTCCAATACGACGTCGCCACGGTGGAAGTCGAAGCAGAGAGACAAGACACGCCGCCGCAAATGACCCGGATGCACTACCGCATAGAGATCGCAACCAACGAACCCGACCACCGGATCGAACTCCTACACCGAAACATCCGCAAGTTCGGAACCATCACCAACACATTGGCCGCCGCATGCGAGCTGACAGGAGAAGCCATCGCCCACCGGTCACACCATGCCGTCGCCTTCCCCAAATGACCTGAGATCGGAGAGCACCGCGCCGCCAGAGGGTTCATCCCCAGTTCTCCAGCCAGCTCCGACGCCCGGTTGGCGTGATGGAGACGGGCCCGGCTACGTGGGCTATCAAGCGCCGCCAACTCAGCCAACGTGATCGCCTCGAAGGGTCGGGCGCCAATGGACTGACAGGCTGCGAGTGACGACTCGAGATACTCTCGGGCATCCTCCCGATTCCCGAGGAGTCGCGCAACCTTCCCGAGAGCCAGGTCGACCGGACCTTCCTATGGACCGTAGGCGAGGCCTATCGCGTGAAGGCCGGAGTAGGGACTGAGGTGGTTGTAGATGACGCGGGCGGGCTCCTCCGATACGTAGTGTCGTCTGCATGGACCTGCGACCTCGCAGCGTCGGTCGGCTAAGGACGTGATGGTGAGACGAGAAGTGTCAATCGGGGCGCTCTGTGGTCTCGCCTGGGCGTGCGGTCTGCGTGGATTCATGACTCAAGTGACGACGGGTCGCTCGACGATCACGTGGACGGGAACGTTCATTTGGATCCTCGCTCCAGGGATTGTCATCGGGGCGCTGCTGGGGCTGGCCGAGCACATTCGCCGGACCTCGAATGACCCTCGCGGTCGCTGGCTGGTCTGGTCGCCTTTCGTATTCTCCTTGGTCCTACCAGTTTCCCTGATCATGAACGGATCGACATTCGAGGGTGGAGTTGGAGGCGCGGCGTTGGGTGTTCCCGCCTTGTCCGTGGCTGGCGCTTATGCGCTCGCAGGTCGCCGACCATGGGTACGAATGGCCTGCGGCTTGATTGCAATGTCGGCTGTACCGATATGGGCGATTACCGCTCCCGGATTCGGTGGACCTCAGCTCAGCATTTTCGAACCGAAGGGGGCGTGGGTCGCCATCTACTTCTGGAGCTTTCTCGCCATGTTGATGATCGGAACCGCCATCCCCCTGAAGATTTCACCCACGCATCCCAATGAGTCGGTTTCTACCGCCGCTATCCACCGTGGTCTCCGCCCCACGGTGCGTAGGTAGGTCATCGCACATGCAACCTCAATCGGTCGCTGAGCGGGGATTGATTCGCAAGATCCACGCTGGCCTCGCCTGGCTCTATCTGACAGGCGTCGTGGCCCAATTCGCACTCGCCGGACTTGGACTCCCTCAACTCGGCGGAGCCGGCATGGCCGCGCACGCAAACTTCGGATACATCGCCCTACACCTGACACCCATCCTCCTCGTCATCGCCTCGCTAGTCGGTCGGGTTGGCCGACGACTCATCTGGCTCACTGTGACCCTGGCACTCGTCGCCTTCGCCCAACCGATATGGGTGACGGAATTTCGAGGCAGCTGGGTTGCGGCACTTCACATCGTGGGTGCCGGAGTGGTCCTCGTCCTCAGCTGGCAGGTTACGAGAGGTGCAACAAGCGCTGCGCGGGTCCCTGGAGAGCCGGACCGGGACCAACCATCATCACTCCAACGCCTCCGGTCAGCGCCGTCGGTGACCTCTGGGCGCGCTCTCCTCCTCGCCATGGTGGTCTTGCTGGTCTGCGACGTGATCGGGGGATTCGTCGCCCTTGCCTCGGATGCGAACTCGTTGAGCGAGGCGTGGGGCTTCGACACCCAGAACACTGTGCCGCTGCCGGTCGGGGTGGCACAGCTTGTTCTCGCGTGGTTAGCCGCGCGCAACACGCGGCCTCCAATCGGCTTCATCGCGGCTGTCACCCTCAGCGTGTTCTGCCTCATCAGCATCATGGCCGGATTGTTCGACGGTGACCTCATCCAGAACATCGCGGCGGATGGTGTCCTCTCCTTGGGAGTCGCCTGGGCCGTCGTTCTTCTCGCAGTCACCACGGTGGTCGGTCTGCTCGCCGCGATCCGAGCGAAACAGTTGCGCCGACGTCGCTGACCGCCCTCATCTGCGCCGCGCTGATCTGCCGCGCAACTGATCCCGAGCGATAACACTCATCTCTTCAATTGCGCGAGATCGGCACAAATCGCTTGGGTTGAGCGGCCGCCGGGGACTGCCGGTTCGCCGCTCTTCTCTCCCGATTAGAGGGGCACATCAGAGCTGATCCGAGCTGCGCTCTAAACCAAATCCCCGCCTCTTTGAAGGAGTGTCCACTCGGTCCAGTAGCACGCCCAGCACTGCGCCTGCGACCGAAGCGCTTACCGGAAGGGCGGTCAGGAACGCCCAGACCATCGAGAAGCCTGAGTACCGACGGACGCTGAATCCCAGGGCCACGGCCAGGATCGAGCCCACCAGAAACCCCACGGCCGCGGCACCACCAGTCCAAGCTCCGACGACGCCCGCGCTTCGAACCCCCAACCTCTTGGCGAGGCGCCAAGCGGCGATGGAGGCGACGAGTGCCACCTCCACCATGAAAACGAGTGTGAAGTATCCGTGAATGTCCCATGGCATCCAACGGGGAAGGTCGTCGAGCCACACTTGCGTGAGGTGGACAGGCGCAAAGGTCAGGAGGATCATGCCCCCGAAGGACAGGGCGCCAGTCTTGGCCACGGGCCCCACCGGAAATCCGAAGATCCGAGCGATCCCTGCGCCCCACACCGCCCCACCGGCGAATGGCGGCAAGATCACGAGAACAATTCCCAACGCGACGAACCACACCGTCAATGGCCTCCCGCTGGATGAGCCTGGGATCGCGAACCCCATGCCTGCAAGCCACAGACCTATTGACAGAAAGATTGCTGCTACCGATCCTCCGACCCCGAGGAGCGTCACGACGGCCGAACGGACGACGATCGACGCACGTGACGGGGCCGCCACCGGTGCGACCATCGTCAAGGAACGGCCTTCAACAGGCTCGAACTCCGCCGTACTTCTGGGGTGGATGAGGAGTTGACCCGCACGGCGACCGGTTCGCCGAGGAACTCAAGTATCAGCAGCCGGCTGGTAGCCGGATCTCCACCGGGTTCCCGGTCGAAAAAGCCCACGCTGGAGAGTATTTGCCTGCCCATGACAACGTTCTCAACACTCTAGATCGGTCGACCGAAGGTGGAGCTGACGGGATTTGAACCCGTGGACCCCCTCGTTGCGAAAGATGTGGTCAAAACCCTCTGACCAGGGGATACGGCACGCGTTGGTGGGCTTGTGGGGCGGCTGTGGGCCGAGCCACGTGAGGCGACGTGAGACCTCGTGAAGCATAGCGAGGCGGGGTGAGAACCGTGCTTTCCAAGACAGAATCCTGCCTCGTCCCAGCACCGAGGGTTCAGTGCACCGGGAGCGGCCATCGTCCCTGTCGGTCGTCTACGCGCTGACCTTCGACCCGTACTTCCGCTGGGCTGCTTGTTTCGACACGCCGAGCATCGTGCCGATTTCAGACCAGCTGCGTTGGGCCTGACGGGCCGAACGGACTGCCTCGGTGAGTTCGGTTTCGATTTCCTCGCGTCGCTCGGCAAGCTCAGCAATGGTCCGCAGGGCTTCGGTGTCGGCCTCCGTTAGATCCGTGGTTTCGACACGCTCGGCCCACTTCTCCAATGCCTCGGCCCGTCGAGCCCTCGACTTGCTCATACCTTCCACCAACCCTTCAAGAACTTCTTACGAGCCTTCATCGTGTGAATAACCGCCGTCCCCTCTTCGTCGGTGACAACTCCCACCTCCAGTTGCTCGGCATTGCGAGAAGGCCCGATGAACATCGTCACCGCGGGATCGTCAGTTTCGAAAGCTCGCCAATGATGTCGTAGTGCGTGAAGCATGTCTTCGTCTGGGACACCGTGTTTGCGTGCACTGGCCTCGATGTCCACAACACCACGATAGTCACCAAGACCACTGAGCGTCAATATTTGTTGACGATAGGGGTCGTGTGGCAATTGGATTGATGTGAGGTGGAGTGAGAAAGCACCTCGCAAGGAATGAGGTGCTTCGGCCCGCAGTCTTGTGGGCCGCCTGTGGAGCGCGAGACCTCAGGATCGTCGATTCATCAAGCACGCGACGCGGCCAGAAAACATCCTGACTAGGGGATTCAGTTCAGTCAGTCAGTGGAGCTGGCGGGATTTGAACCCGCGGCCCCCTCGTTGCGAAAGATGCGGTCGAAACTCGCCGACAAGGGGAAATGTCACGCGTTGGTGCACTTGTGGGGCGGCTGTGGGCCAAGCGACGTGAGACCTCGTGAGACGTGGTGATGTGGTGACTACCAGCGTCGCTCCGAGTGACTGTCGGTAAGGCGAGGGCCGTGTCGGCCAGACCGGCCGACGCCAGACGCTGGGCCGTTCCTACATCCTCGTTCTCTCTTCCACAGTCTCAGCGCCTCGCCTTCAAGTGGCACGGCCCGTGCCAGATCCCTTGCTCGGAGCTGGAAGAGTTGCCGCCTTGATGTAACCCACGGTCCTCAGCCAAGAAAGCCACCGCGTCGACGTCGACACACCCGTGCGGAGTGTGCACATGGTGCGTGTGGCCGCCATCCCCATGGGGCGGGCTGGCAACAGCAGCAGGCGCGATGCCAACCACCGCGAAGAGCAAGGCAACAGTCAATGTTTGGATCCGTCTCATTTCGGCACCTCCATCGGGTATCCCTCTTCCTTCCACTTCGTCACTCCACCGTCGAGGTGGGCAACGTCCTCATAGCCAAGCTCTTGCAGTGTCCTCGCCGCCAAAGACGATCTGGAGCCCGCCGCGCAATAAACGATGATCCGTCGGCCTGGCTTCAGCTCTTCGAGGTGATATGGGGTGGTCGAGTCGGCATAGAACTCGAGCATGCCCCTCGGAGCGAGAAGAGCTCCCGAGATCACTTCCTGTTCGGTCTCGTAGGGCTCGCGCACATCTACGAGAAGTGCCTTTCCCGCCTCGATCTCACTCGCTACTTCAGAGGGATTCAGGTTCTCTATCTCTGCCTTGGCAGCGGTGACCATCGCCGAAGCTGTGGGCATGTGATCCTCCTTTGATCAGCGTTCACCCGCAAGCCTCGTTGAGAGGTGTTCCTGGAAAGTTCCCGGGACGATCAATCAGCCGCGAGCTGGCTGCAACGGTGGGCATCGATGGAGTGGCCCGCAGCCTCGAATCTCTCTGCTGCCTCCATGAAGTGACTGCGCGCCGTGGTGGCGTCACCCTCAGCGAGGGCGATATGCCCCCTCACTTCGCTGGCGGCTGCCTTCCACGCGGGCTGCGGCACTATCAAAGAGCTGAGTAGGTCGACGCCATTGGCATGAGTGTGTGCTCTAGCAAGATCCGACGCCTTGGCTGCCGCTATGGCTGCGGGTACCTCCAAGAAGATTCGACAAGCCGGACATGTCTCCAAGGGGCCTTGGACCGCCCTCTCCGCCTCTTCGACCATGGCCGCGGCGTGGGCGGGATCATCGACCACTGCGATCAAGGATCCGTAGATTCGATCGAGCAGGTGATGCGCCAGATATGACTCGAGCGCCACGTTCAGAGCCCTCATCAGGTACTGGCGGGCAGACCGCGGTTCCTCGCGGTATCTCTCGACATCGGCGCGGCGCTGTAGGGCAAGGGCCTCCCCTGCTGACGCCCGATGCGTCTGTTCAGAATGACCGCTTTGTCGAGATCAACCTCGGCTTGATCCAATTGCCCAGCCATCAGACGAGCCGCTCCGGCCAGGGTGAGGGCAAACCCTTGCCCCCGCTCAGACCCCACTCGTGTGGCTTCTGAGCCGATCGACTCGGCGAACGAGACGATCTCCTCATAAGGATACGACCCATAGAGGAGACGCTCCGTGGCGCACAGGTATCCGTCGTACACATGGAGTGCCAGGTCTTTCGACTCGCCGCTCATGGTGACGATCGTGCGAATCTCGGATTGAAGGTCACCACGGGCGTGTGCTGCCAAAGACTGTGCCCAGGAGGCCTCCATCACCGCATCCGGTCGACCAGTCTGGAGCGCGAGCCGACGAGCCTCGGCTGCCTTTGCTACGGCCACATCTGGCGCGCCAAACCCGACCGCCGCCGCACCGCTCAAGGTCAACGCCTCTCGCACCCGTGCGGCCAGTGTGGTCGCTTTTGTACCTTCGAGCGTCTCCAGCGCCCCCACCGGATCCCCCGACTTCAGCTGGGTGAGGGCCATGCGAGTCTTGACGTCCTCAGCGGCCTCCCCTCCTAGATGCGTCCTCGCCTCGGCATATGCCAAGACCGCCTCATGCTTCCCAAGTGCGGCCAGGGCGTCTGCGCGGAGAGTAAGAAGGTCGGGGTTGGATGCGTCATACTCGAGATACTGGTCTGCTAGACGGAGACAATCGGCGAAGGCCCCGACCCTATAGGCGTGCTTGGAAGCCGACAGAAGCCAGGGAAGCGCCTCGGCGGGTCTTTCGCCGAGCAGCCAGTGTCGAGCCACCTTTTCGCCATTGGAATGACCGAACGTACCCAACCGGCGGGCCAGGTCTCGGTGAATGGAGAGCCTGCGATGACTTGAAACTCGTCGGCTTAGGGCTTGTCGCACCAGTTCTCGCTGGAATCGAAATCGTCCCTCGGTCACTTCCAGCACGGAGTGCTGCACAGCCGTGTCGAGCAACCGATAGGTGTCCGTCTCGCCCATATCGGTGACCGCGAGCACCTCATCTGTGGTCATGTCATGGCCGGCGAGGGCGAGAAGTTCAAGCGCCGCAACCTCTTCATCGTCGAACTCGTTGATCCAAGGGAGCGCCGCAGCCCACACGGAGGACCGGACACGCAGATCCCCGTCTGTGTCTAGCGCTTGGGCCATCTCCAGAATCACCGCCGGGCTCCCATCAGCCAGCTCGAGGATCCGATCTGCGGCCGCTTGGCTGGGCTCGACAAGCGCACTTTGGCGGACGAGGGCGGTGGCATCTTCGTCGCTCAGCGGCTCGAGATCGACCACAACGACCCTTCCTGACCGCCGCAGTCGGCCGACAGTCTTTGACAACTCAGGCGATGAGTTCTCCGGGTCATGGGTGAGTATCACGAACGCCGGGTGCGGTATCGCCACCCCCAGCCACCGGGCCAGAACATCGACAGAGGCCTCGTCAGCTAGATGGAGGTCGTCGATTACCAACAGGACGGGACGGTCCAACCCTTCGAAGAGCCTCTGCAGCGAGCCAACCACCCGATGCCTGCTCACACCGCGGGTTCCTTGCCCTCGCTCGGCAAAAATCTCAAGGCCGATAGCGGGGGCTGCTTGGTCGGGTATCCCGGCCATGATCCTGCGTGCGATCTGGATCCAAGGCTCATATGGACGCTCCGCGGTCCCACAGCTAGCCGTGAAGATGTCCCAACCGACGGTGTGACGCTATCTCACCTGCCAACCTCGTCTTTCCCAGGCCATCGGCGCCGCTGACCACCAGACACCGCACCTGGGATTCTTGGCCCGACTCCAGAAGGGAGGTCGCTACTGCCAGCTCCTTCTGCCGGCCGACCAAGCATGGCTGGGCCAGATTGAGACTCTCGACACAGCGTCGGTAGAGGGCCTCGGTCTCGGGGCTCGGGCCAACGGACAGCTCTGTGTCGAGAACCGTTCTGAGCCTTCCGTACCACTGAATCGCCCTCACCCAATTTCCCGCGGCGATTGCCTCCTCCATCAGCTTTCGATAACTGGCCTCATCCAATTTATCCATTGCGATGAGGTCTTCCCATCGTCGTGCAATCCGCGCCAGCTCCGAGCGAGTCGCAGCCAAACTCCTACGGACACCCTGTGTCCACTCCTCGTAGCGGGCGCTGGGAAGGAAATCTCCGGTGAAACGGTCGAACAGTCCGCTGGCCGCGGCTGGATCCTTCCGTCGAATCGCATCATGAGCGAGACGAGCGAACTCGGCGAGATCGGTACTCACCGCACCTGCTGGGTTCAGCGCGACTACTCCCCGACCCAACGTGAGCATCTCGGGGTCTCCGAGCGCCTTCCTCGCGTAGTGAGCCGCCTTGCGGAGATTGGCGGCGCCAGCCGGAGCTTCGAAACCCGGCCATAGAGCCTCGATCGCCTGGTCGCGTGAGAGACGATGGTTCTCGCTCAGAGCCAGCAGTTGGACCAATTCGGCCGACCGTCGACTCTGCCAGGCTTCCGACGGAACCGACTCGCCGTCGACGCTGACTGCGAACCGCCCGATCAGATCGATATGGAGGTGCTTGATCGGCACGACAATGTTTCTTTTACGTGTTACTGAGGCGGAGCCGGCAAATCGTCGCCATCAGCCGACGGGAACCAATGCTGTCCCGACCTGGCGGAGCAATTCGAGATGTGGATGCGTCGACGAATCGAGCAGGTAGATGCGAGTGAACTGCATCACGCCCATGACCTCGGCCCGGAAGCCAGTCTTGTCGCCCATTTCCGCCTCCCACTCGGCCATTGCATGCTCATCCTCAGCCGAGGCGAGCCAGACGACCTCATGGCCGGCTTCATCGATGTAGGGATCAAATGTGAATCGATCGCCGAAGTGCTCTCTGGTGTACAACCCGACTCGCTGCAAGACATCGCGAGCCGAATCAGCTTCTCCGGTGACCTGCAAAGTAACGATCGTTCTTAGCGGCACAATCTGGCTGCAGGCTACAACATCGGGCGTTGGTCGACTACCGCCATCGCTCGCACCCACTGAGATCCGTGGCAAGCCCATGCCATGTGGTCCGCATTCCGGACCAGATCCTGTGAGCTCCCGTGAGAAAGCACCACGCAGGAAATGAGGGGGTCACATCACGTACCTTGTGGGCCATCTGTGGAGCGCGATATTCCCGAAACCACTAATCGAGCGAGTTGATGGGCGATCAGAAATCGCCCTGACCAGGGGATTCAGTTGGTTGGTTGGTGGAGCTGACGGGATTTGAACCCGTGACCCCCTCGTTGCGAAGATGTGTCAGAACTTCTACCAGGACAACCGTGCTCGTTAGGGGTTTGTGGGGCGGTTGTGGGTCGAGCGAGGTGAGACCTCGTGAGACTCCGTGAGGCTTGCAGCGAGACTCCCCCGAACTTGGCCAGGGCTTTCGACATCCCGAGGCGGGTGCGAACGGTCAGACCGCGTTCATAGAGGCTGGGCTCGGCTCTCGTCGTGTAAGAGGGTGAGAACCGCGGCCACCCGCCTGTGGACTTGAGGCTCGTCCGCCAAGCCGAGCTTGAGGAAGATCGAGGTCGAGTACTTCTCTACGGATGACTCCGAGAGGTGGAGCTGTTCGGCTACTCCTGCGTTGGTGCGCCCCTGCGCCATCTGCTCGAGTACCTCCATTTCCCGCTCAGTTAGACCAGAGAGAGGTGAAGTCGACCGTTTGCGGTTCTGTCGGACCAGGGTTGCCACGACATCGGGATCGATCACGGATCCTCCCCTGGCGACTTCACGCACCGCTTCGATGAGCTGTTCTGGTCTCCCGACTCGTTCCTTCAACAGGTAGGCGAGACCCTCGTTGCCATCGCGCAGCAACTCCATCGCATAGGCGGCATCTGCGTACTGAGATAGAACGACCACGCCCAGAGTCGGCCTTGCGCGTCGAAGACTCAACGCGGCATCGATCCCTTCGGTCTGGTGACCGGGTGGCATGCGGATGTCTGTGACTATGACGTCGGGGGCTTCCCTTGACACCGCATCGACTAGCTCCACCGCGGTACCGACAGTGGCGACTACTTCGATGTCACCCGCGTCCTCCAGAGCGCGACGGATGCCTTCCCGCACCAAATAGTGGTCCTCGGCCACGACGACGCTGACGTCTGGAATCATGTCACCTCTTCGCCCAAAGCCACCGCGAGGCTGGCTGAAACTGTGGTTCCGTGACCTGGAATACTTGCGACTTCGAGCTCCCCACCGAGGGCCGCCAGACGCTCTGAAAGATTGGCGAGACCGTTCCCAAGTGGTGCTGTTCGAAACCGTTGCCATCGTCTGAGATCGTGATGAGGAGCTGCCCGTTGGAGCGGGCCAACGTGACTTCGACCCGACTCGCATCCGCATGCTTGAGGGTGTTTGCGAGCGACTCAGCGACGATGTAGTAGCCGGCGCCTTCGAGTTCTTCGGCCAGTCGAAGATGCCGAAGAGACGGGTCGGCTCGCACGACGACCGGCACAGGGTTGCGAGAAGCGAGAGCTTCGACTGCTGGGAGAAGGCCACGGTCCCGGAGCAAACTCGGGTGAATCCCGCTAGCTAACTCCCGGAGATCGCTCAGGACCCTCTCCAAGCCGCCTTGCAGTAGAACCAGTTCTTCGGCTGCACCCTCGCGATCCTGGTCGAATTGGGTTCGAACGTGTCCGGTCTGTCCGATGAGTGCGACCAGGTCTTGCTGCACCCCATCGTGAATGTTTCGCTCGATCCTGCGTCGTTCAGCTTCCTCCGCTCTGACCAGGCGAGCTCTCGATGCCTCAAGCTCCGCCGCCTTGTCTGCGAGCTGTGTCGCCAGGCGAACATTCCTGACTGCCAGCGCCGCCTGACGTGTCAGGGTCTTCACTACAGCCCGATCTTCGTCTGTGAACTCTCCGTTGGTTTTAGGGCCGCATAGGACGAAACCAAGCTGTTCTCCCCCCAGAACAATTGGCGCCGTCATCGTCGATTGACGGTCAACGTCTGATTCTGCCGGCTCCAGGCTGACGCGAGCCCATTCCAGCCCGAGGCCTTCTGTCAGCGCGGCCTCGATACGAGGTAGCAAAGACTCAAGCTCGTAGGTATCAGCCAATGTGGCACCGAGGTTGATGATCGCCTGGGTCGGATCAGGCTTGACCCCGAAGATCCACTGATCCGCGGCCCTCTCCAGCCTTCTACGGACCGGCTGGAGGGCGAGCATCGCCACAACTGTCAACGTGACAGCCCAACCTATCGACAAACGCCGCCCTACCGTCATACCGAGCACAGCCGCTACCCCCACATACGCTGCGGCAATCAGGAGCCAAAGCAGCCCGTAGAGGGTGGTCCGACGCAACAAGACGTCGACATCCAGGGCAGGCAGATCGAGGATCCCCAATGCCAATGCCATGCCTAGAGAGATCCCCAAGGCACTGAAGGTCGCTGAAGCGAACCAGTTGGGCATTCCGATCAGCAGATTGGCAAACACCGCGAACGCCCCAATCAACGCAGGCACCAGGAGCCAGCGGATCCGCTTCCGGTGAGCAGGACCAGTACGCAAGTACCGCAACACCAGCATCACGACGCCTGCCACGAAGATGGCGCTAGTCGCCCCGCTCAGGGACTCTGAAATCGACGGTGCCACGGAGGGACCGACGAGATTCAATGGGTTATCTACAGGAGAGAGCGCGAACCAATACGGAAGAGAAACCTCAGGCGATGTCAGCAGAAGAAAGCACGGAACCAGCAGAAGCCACCAAACGCCTCTGAGGATTCTTCGTTCGTAGCTGCGTTGGATTGCGCCGTCAGGGAAGAGCCCAAGCAAGTAGACCATCGCGATGGAAGAGACCACAGTCAGAACCTGGGTTGCGAAATTGACTCCGACGACAATCCACGATGATCCGCCACTGGATGCAGCCAGGAACAAGAGCCCGCCCAGCAACTCGCCCAGAGGTGCAAGCCCGCCCACAATGGAGAGCCAGCCCGTGAGCGGATGATCCGGGCGACGCAATCGGACTGTCAAGGCCGATCCGAGAAGCGCGAGCGTCATGATTATCCAGAGGATGTCGGCCCCGTCAACGCGCGCAGCGACGACGATCAGACCCAGCGCGCTGGCCACACCGAGAAAGAGCATCGAGTCTGGCAGCCATCCCGGGCGGACCTGGGGCGCTTCATGGCTGCTCCCAGTCCTTGACTGCTGCGGTCGCGATCCCATGATCGTCCAATCATCGCGAACTAGTTGATTGCGCGCGAGGGGGAAGGCCGCAATCACCATTCCGGCTGTCCCTACCGGCTTTGGTGGACAGGGGGATGGGACAGCGAGACCGGGATCCGTACCTTCACCACAGTCGGCACGTCCACGGTGTTGGAGAAGCGACCATGGCGGTTTCTTCGATGGGACGACAGGGCAGCGCACGCATTGGCGGCTGGAGGTAGCCCGAAAATTTCGCTATCTGCGTGGCCCATGAGTGACGCCAGAGGAGGAGTTCAAATGCAGACTGAGGGCTTGGCGGCTACTGAATTCGATCGACGTGGCGTGGTCCGGGCCGCATGGATCATGGCGTTGGCGGGTGTTGTCTTCATGATTCCCGTCGTTGGGTTTCCCGGGATTCACGCGAACTTCAACACTGACCCAACGGAGCGGCTGGCCGGACTTGAGGCCCATTACACAAACTTCTGGATCGGCTCGGCGCTGTTAAGTCTCGGCTGGTTGCTGATGGGCATCGGGCTGTTTCTCTTATGCAGCAGACTTGCTGCTCTGGAAACCGGCAGGTACGCGACTGTCCTGACCGTGACCGGTCGCGTGCTGTTGGTGCCCTTCCTGATTCTCACGGTTGCATATCTTGTGCCCCAAGGTTGGGGCCTCAGCGCTGCCGAGTACGCGGCTCTCGCAGACGAGCCACAAGCGGTTTGGATGACTGTCGGTCAAGTAGCCACGGCGGCTGTGATCCTTGTCGGCTGGACAGCCGTGGCGTTCGTTATCGCTCGCAGCCAGCATTGGCCTACCTGGCTTGGGGTGGTCTTCGGCCTCCTCGGCCTAGCCACCGTCGTCACGCTCCTGCCGCTGTTCGCCGCGATCGGCGCGATCATCCTCGGGGTTACAGTTTCGAGGCGGACCCGACGGGGGGATGTCGTGACAGCCCCACCCGTGTAGGGAACGCGCGAGACTTCGCCATTTTCAAATGAGGTGTGGGAGAAGGCACCTCACTCAAAATGAGGGGGTCACGATGCGAGTCCTGTGGGCCATGAGTGGGGCAAGAGACTCCAACCGCCACCGAACAAGCGATCCAGACGCGACCGAGGAAGGCCCTGACCAGGGCAAACAGTGGAGCTGACGGGATTTGAACCCGTGACCCCCTCGTTGCGAACGAGGTGCTCTGCCAGGCTGAGCTACAGCCCCGTGTGGGGAATCGAAGATGTTACCGGGTACCCGAAACGAGCCGGAAGGGAGCTCGCCGTCAGTCGTCTCTTCGTGCCAGATCGTGTCGCAGGCGCTCCTGCACGACGGTTGCAGTGAGATCCGCCCGGGAACGCTCGACCAGAGCCCGGGATACGTCCGTTGTGCGGCGCAGACCATTGGTCATGCCATCGGGATAATCCATCTCGGCGAGGAGGTCGACTATCGAGTCCATTGCCTGTAGCGATCTCGATGCCTCGTCCACGTCGCCACTCCGGAGGAGATCCAACATCCGCCGCCGCAGCTCGCCGACGGCCTCACCCAGGCCATGGAGATACGGCACCGGGTCGATTCCCAATTCCACGAATCCGGGGATCTGATGCCCTTTGAACAGCGACTGGGTCAGGCGAGCCTCTGCGTATTCCTTGGCGGCGTCACTGACGAACCCGGCGTTGAGGATGTCCTGATGGTCTTGGAGGGACGAGGTTATGTCGCCGAGAAGGGACCCCGCCTCATCGATGAGTCTCGACGCAGCTTCGAACTCACCGCGATGCAAGGCTCGGATCCCGTTGGCACATGATCGAATCACGCGACGCGAGACGGTGATGGCCTTCTCCCGGGCCGAGAATCGAGCGTCGAGGATCGACCTGGCCTGGTCGGCAAAGTCGAAGTCCACCAGAGCCCTAGTTGGCGATGACTTTGATCTGGGGCTCGTCCCACTCGGTGGGACGCTCAGACACGTGTGTGACCTTGAGGCGCCACTGCCTGCGTTGCTTCATCTGCGCCAGGGCAACCACATAGAGCCCGATCAGGGAATCGATGAAGAGATGCACCAGCAGCAGCGGCAGGGAGTTCTGCCACCAGGCGAGACCCGCGGTTGCCAGCGCCAGGATCACGAGGATGGCAAGAGTCCGCCGTCTTCTGGTGCGGACGACATCTCGGTGCCCGACGGCGCCGCGGTTGTAGGGGCGTTTTTGCACATCGGCCATCAGGTGGGTCCAGCGATCGAACTCTTCGGTCGAGTTCTCCGGTGCCGCATGACGGTCTCCGAAGACAGATGGCAAGAGGTAAACGCTCCACACTGCGGCTATCAGCAGCAAGCCGACTATGACGCTGGTCTCCATATGCTTTCTTGCCTACTCCGTCCACAGACGAGCGTAGTGGTGCGGGCCACGCTCAATCAACGATTCAAGCTCTCTCCCACATACCGGACCTTCCCCCGGTTTTCCTAAGCAATCTCACCGACTCGACCGTCACACCGTGTTCAGCGCTCTTCACCATGTCGTAGATGGTCAATGCCGCCACCGACACCGCGGTCATGGCTTCCATCTCGACACCGGTCCTGTCGGACGTGCTAACGCTAGCAAGCACCCTAATTCCATGCCCAACTGGCTCCAGAGTCACCTCGACCCCCGTCAGGGAGATCGGATGGCACAGCGGTATGAGCTCGGAGGTCCGCTTTGCCGCCATGATCCCGGCCACCCTCGTCACCGCCGGTGCATCGCCCTTGGGGAGGTCGCCGGCGAAGAACCGATCGACGAGGTCCTGCGACATCGACACATGAGCTTCCGCGACGGCGACCCGTTGCGTCACCTCCTTGGCGCTCACGTCGACCATGTGAACCTCGCCTGCCTCGTTGAGGTGACTGAGTTCTGGGTCAGATCCCATCTTCATACTCCCTGCTCTCGGGCCACTTGAACATCTCGATCGCCAATCGATCGCCCTCCTCGACGATCGCGACGCCTCGTGGCACAACGGCGAAGGCGTCGGCGTTGGCGGCTGCGGAGAGCACGTTCGAGCTCTGCCCCCCGGAGGTGACCACCACGGGCAGCTCATCGGTGGATTCCATCACTCTGACCCGGACGAACACGGTCTTCTCCCCGTCGGTGACGAGTGTCTCCCCGGCGATCGCTGCCCGCCGGGGGCGAAAGACCCGTGTGGCGCGTTGCATGGTCAGTAAGGCGGGGCGGAGAAAGTTCTCGAATGAGACGAGCACCGACACCGGGTTGCCGGGCAGACCGAAGAAGAGCTTGTCCCCGATAGTCCCGAAGGCGAATGGCTTCGCCGGCTGGATCGCAACCTGGAGGAAGTCGACATCCGCCGACTCCCGTAAGACCAGCTTGGTCACGTCGTAGTCACCCATCGACACCCCTCCGGTGGAGACGATGACGTCGGCGTCCCTCGCCGCACGATCAAGCGTCTCCCTCAGCGTGTCAGGGTCGTCGGGGACGATTCCCAGATCGAGAAGCTCCGCACCTGCCTCGGAGAGCAAGGCTCGCAGCATCGGGCGATTCGAGTCCCTTATCGCCCCGGGACGCAACGTCGGCTCCGACACGGGTGTCAACTCGTCTCCGGTCGACATGAACGCCACGCGCGGTCGTCTGGTCACCTCCGGTTCGCCTACTCCGATGGTGGCCAACACACCGATGTGCATCGGCGTCAGCCTCGTTCCGGCGGAGAAGACCGGCTGGCCTTTAAGGATGTCTCCCCCGGCCGGTCTCACCGAGGTGCCCTGCGCGACCTCCGGTCCGATGCTCACCACCGCCCCGTCGCTGCTGGTGTCCTCGACCCTCACCACCGTGTCGGCACCTGCCGGCATCGGCGCCCCGGTCATGATCTTCACTGCCTGGCCGGCCTCTACCTGGACCTCACTGGCTACACCTGCGGCCACTTCGCCCACGACATCGAGCGTCGCACCCGGCGTCGTGACATCCGACGCTTTCACCGCATATCCGTCCATGGCGGAGTTTTGGAACGGCGGGACGTCCTCGGGGGCGATCACATCGGAGAACAGGATCCTCCCCAATGCCTCGTCCAGGGTCACCTTCTCGGATTCGAGGGCCCGCACTGCGGCGAGGACCATGGCCCGGACCTCCTCGAGCGGCTTCAAGACGATCGTCCCTCCAACCAGGACGAGAAGTCGTCGCCAAATCGATGCTCGCCCAGCTCCACCGATGCCTCGAGCAGGCCGATCGGCGTACCCACATCCAAGAGGTCCTCGACCGCCACGAACCCGCGCAGCCGACCCCGTTTGCCCAAGGCGTCGATGGCGTCGGTGAGTTGAATCTCCCCACCGTGCCCGGGCTCGGTTCGCTCCAGGATCTCGAACACCTCCGAGGTGAAGAGATAACGGCCGACAAGCCCGAGATTGGAGGGAGCGCGGTCTTTCCCTGGCTTCTCGACTGAGCCCGACAGATCGAGGTAACCATCCTTGACGTCGGATGAAGGGATGACGAAGCCGTACTTGTCGAGGAACTCGTCGCCGTATTCGCGCAGGCACATGACCGAAACCTGGCCATCTCTCGATCCATGGGCAAGTGCGGGGAGCACATCCTGGCCAGGACGCACGATGTTGTCGGAGAGGAGACAGAAGAACGGCCGGCCCTGGACCATGTGAGCCGCCTCGTTGACGGCATGGCCCAGACCCAGCGGCTCTTCCTGGACCACCGGGCGCAGCTTCATATCCTCGAGCCCGGGAAGCGGCCCTTCCAGACTGAAGTGCTGTGCGATGAGATGCCCGGTGTCGAGGTCTACGACGACGACCGCCTCTTTGGCGCCGGCCCGTGCCGCCTCCTCGACCGCATATTGGATGGCGGGCCGATCGACCACCGTGAGCAGCGCCTTGGGCACCACCCTGGTCGCCGGTCTCATCCTCGTTCCACGACCGGCCGCCGGTATGACTGCCACCTCGATGCTCATGTCGGCACTTTCTCCTCGCTTCCGGAAAACATCCTGCTGATGTTTCCCCGATGACGCCAGGTCACGATCAGGATCATCAGCGCCACCCACAAGAGAGCCAACCCGGTGACGTCCTGCCACACGAAGAGTGGGACGGTCATCACCACTAAAAGCAGTGAGCCGATCGAGGCGGTTCGGGTGAGCTTGACCACGATGGCCCAAACAGCGATCTCAGTCAGGGCGATCAGGGGCACCGTGAACAGGAAGACCCCGCCGCAGGTGGCCACCCCTTTCCCCCCTCGGAACTTGTGAAAGATCGGATAGCAATGGCCGACCACCGCAGCCAGGCCGGCGGCGAAGGCCCAATGAACCGTGGGATCGACCGTGCCGGAGGCGACCATCCCCATGGCTGCCCCGACGGTTCCCTTCAGGGTGTCACCTATGAACACCATCACTGCAGGGCCGCGGCCCAGCGTCCTCAGGACATTGGATGTTCCCGGGTTCCCACTCCCCGCCTTGTGGATGTCGACACCATGCATGCGAGCGACGATGACCGCGAAATCGATGCTTCCCACCACGTAGGCACCCACGATTGCGAGGATCAGGGCAAATGTGGTCGACATCGGGGCCGATCTTATTGCCACCGGGGAATGGGAGATGGCCCGGCCCGGTTGTAACCTGCTGGTCCACCTCTCGAAGACGGTCAGATTCGATATGCCCACTTACGAATACACCTGCCGACGCTGCGGCAATACCATCGAGGTCTTCCAGTCGTTCTCCGACAAGCCGCTCAAGACCCATGACGAGTGCGGGGGCGAGTTGAAGAAGGTGTTCCACGCCCGCGGCGTGGTGTTCAAGGGGTCGGGCTTCTACGCCACGGACTCGAGGTCCGCACCGGCCAAGGCCACCCCGGCCTCCAAATCGGAGAAATCCGAGAAGTCGGAAAAGGTCGAGAAGACCACAGCGGACTCCAAGGCGTCATCGGGGGACAAGTCGAACAAGTCGACCTCGTCTGACACGACCACGTCAGACTGAAGAGCCGCAACACCCTTCCACCAGCCGCGAACGGCTCGTAGCTTCGGGATGTGTTCTGGCTACAACCATCTCCCTGGGCCCGATGGCTCGCCGCCGGCCTGATCATGATCGGAGCCCTATGGGTGGAGTTCAGGCCCTCCCCGACGGTGAATCATCCTTTCGCAGCCGTGGACATAGAGCCCGGGGAGGTGATCGACTCGACCAACACCCAGCAACAAGTGGTAAAAGCCGGCTTGTTCGAGCCGGTGGCCGTCGGCAGCGTCTCTCGATTGCCGATCAGAAGTGGCGACCCCGTGCTGGCCAGTGACGTCGCGACCGATCGCGAAGTGGTCCCATCGGGGTGGTACCAGGTGGAGCTGAGGCTCCCCAGGGAAGCCAATGCCGGCGATGAGGCGAGGGTGGTACTCGTCGATACGGGGGTGACGGCCGACGCGGTGGTCACCTCGGCCGCCGACGAAGATCCTCTCGGCACGCATCTCGGCACCGTCGCCGTAGAGCCCGGGCTGGCCGATCAGGTGGCCATCGCCGCCTCCGCGGACCGGGTAGCGGTCCTCATCGTCACCCCTTGACGCCGTTCGCGGAGGATCGATACCCGGCTCTCGCGGTTACCGTGCTCCGGTGCTCGAAGTAGTCATCTGGGGCCTGGTCCAGGGTCTGACCGAATTCCTTCCCGTCTCCTCATCCGGGCACCTCGTGATCGTGCCGGAAGCTCTTGCAAAACTGGGTGTCGACATCGCTCCTCCCTCGTTGTCCGTCTCGGCCGTGCTCCATCTGGGAACCCTGATCGCCGTCTTGATCTACTTCAGGCACGACGTGGTCAAGGTCCTGCGTATGCGTCGCGATCCCGAAGGTCGCAAGATCGCGCTGCTCGTGGCGGTGGGAACGATCCCGGCCTTGATCGGCCTGCCACTCGCCGGCCGGCTCAACACGTTCCAGGACACCGCTTCCAATGTGGGGTGGGCACTCATGGCCACGGGACTCGTCCTCATCGTGGGTCAACGATTGGCGACGGGTGCGAGACGAATCATCGACGGCCACATCCCGGACGCCGTCGTCATCGGCGTAGCCCAGGCTTTCGCCCTGATCCCGGGCATATCCCGGTCCGGGATGACTATCTCGGCCGGAGAGACCCGCCGTTTCGAGCCGTCAGAGGCGGCGCGGTTCGCCTTCCTGCTCGGCATCCCGGCCATTGCCGGCGGTGGTTTGAGCCAGGCGCTGTCCCTCGAGGAGAGCGGTGGCCTGGGAATCGAGTTGCTGGTTGGCCTGGTCGTGGCAGCGGTGTCCGGGTATATCGCGATCGCCCTGACGCTGGCCACGGTGCGTCGAGTCGGGCTCACCCCATTCGCCATCTATTGCCTGGTCGTCGGTCTCGCCACCATCGTTTTCCTCTGACCTCGTTTAGGCTCGCCGACGGACACGGAGGATGACATGACACACACCCTCATTCAAGAATCGTTGGACAAACGGGAACATGTCCGGGATCTGCTCGCGATGGTGCCCGACGACTATGCCCGGGTTCGAGACCTCTGGAAGTCACATTCCTTGGCCGAAGACGCCCGGGACATCGACGGTCTGATGGCAACTCTGACCGACGACTGCGTGTACGAGCTGGTCCAGACCGGTCATCGCTGGGAGAACCACGAGGGGGCGACCCGGTTCTACGTCGAGCTCCTGACCGCCTTCCCCGACATCGACTTCGCATTGACTTCGATCGTGGTCGGGCCGCAAGGGGTCTGCGAGGAGGCAGTGGTCAACGGGACGTTCACCTCACCTTGGCTCGGTGTAGAGCCCAACGGGGAGAAAATGGTGTGGCGGAACGTGATCTTCTTTCCATGGGACCCCGAGAAGCAACTCTTCAAGGGCGAGCGGGTCTACTCGTTCTTCCCCGACCTCCCCGTCGGGTCTATGCCCGGAGTTTGAGAAAGATCCTCCCGGGACCCTCTAAAGCACCTCGTCCAGTCCAAGGTGCACCCCTGGGCTCAGGGCCGAGATACCCCGAACGGCGGTGATCGCCCCGGCGGCGAAGGATTGGTAGCTGGTCGACAAGTGCTCGATCGAGAGCACCTCTCCCGGATTGCTCAGTGCTACCTCCTGTTGTGAGATCAGCCCGGGAAGTCTCAGAGAGTGAACGCGAATCCCCTCCACCTGCCCACCTCGAGCACCGGGCACCAACTCGGCCGACCCCTCGGCCGAGGACCCACCGGCTCCGGCCAGGCCGATTGCCGTTGCGAGGGCGGTTCCCGACGGCGCATCGGGCTTCGTGGAGTGATGCCGCTCGATGACTTCGACGGCGTCGAAATAGGGTGCGGCCTCGGTGGCGAAGCGCATCATCAGCACCGCGCCTATCGAGAAGTTCGGCACCACGAGAGCCGGCGGGCCATCTTCACCCCACAACCGGCGGAGCTCCTCGAGTCGTTCTGGTGTGAAGCCCGAGGTCCCGACCACCGTCGGAAGCGATGCGCCCCTCCAGGCCTCGAGATTGGTGAACACCACGTCGGGATGCGCCGTCTCGACCATCACGTCGGCGACAACCTCATCCGGATCGCCGACTACCTCGACGCCGTGGAGCATCGACCCGGCTCGATTTGGGTTGTAGAGGGAGACAAGGTGCAAATCCTCGGCCTCGAGAACGGCTTCGGCAATCGGAGTGGCGAGGTGCCCTCCCGCCCCAGAGATGGCTACACGTATCACGAAGCCACCTTATCCACGGGTTGCAGGCTGTTCTGTGACCTGGATCTTCACCGCACGCTCCTCACCCACCGAGGGTGAGATCACCCAGAATTGGGGGACCAACGATCCCCATTCCTCGAGGAGGTCCACCGCTATCGGGCTCGACGTCCGCTCGGCGTGATCCTCCAGCAACCTCTTGATCGAGGCGAGGTCGGCATCGTTTGGCCGACGGGCGGAGGGTGAGCTCTCGGCCAACATGGCCTTCAGCGACAGGTCGGGATCCCATACGTAGGCAATGCCACCTGTCATGCCCGCCGCAAAGTTACGCCCGACTTCGCCCAGCACCAGCACCCTGCCACCGGTCATGTACTCGCACCCATGATCGGAGCAACCTTCGATGACCGCGGTGGCACCTGAGTTGCGCACGGCAAAGCGCTGTCCGACCCGTCCGGCTAGGTAGACCGCACCACCCGTGGCCCCGTACAAGACAGCGTTGCCGGCGGCGTGTGGGCGGCTGCCACCCGCCCGGCGCGGAGAGACGGAGATGGAGCCGCCACCCATCCCCTTGCCGAGATAATCGTTTGCCGTGCCCTCCAGGTGCATCCTCACCCCGGGCGCAAGCCACGCGCCAAAGCTTTGACCGGCGGTGCCGGAGAGCAGCACACGTATCGTGTTCTCGGGCAGGCCGTCCACGCCGTGGTGTGCGGTGATCTCCCCCGACAGCCGAGCCCCGATGGCCCGGTCCACGTTCCGGATCGGGTAAACCAGCTCGATCGGCCGACGCGAGATGATCGCCGCCTTGGCATCGGACACGAGACGAACCTCGAGGCTGGAGAGGGGGATTCTCCGATATCCCTCGTGTCTCTTGCCCCCTTGCGAGCTGACCAACATCGCAACCAGGTCCGCCGATAGCGGATGACCGGGGTCGACCGGTCTCAGTAGATCGGCCCGGCCCACCACCTCGGCCAGCGAGCGGAAGCCGAGACTCGCGATGTACCTTCTGGTCTCCTCGGCAAGGCGCCGGAACATCAGCACGACCTGATCGGCGGATCCGGCGAACTTCGCCCGGAGATCCTCACGCTGCGTGGCGATGCCGACGGGACAGGTGTTGAGATGGCACTGTCGAACCATCTTGCATCCGAGCGCCAGCAAAGGAAGCGTGCCGAACCCGAATCTCTCGGCCCCGAGCAGGGCCGCCACGATCACATCGCGCCCGGTTCGGAGACCACCGTCTGTCTCGAGGGTGACACGAGAGCGCTGGCCATTGGCCACCAGGACCTGGTGGGCCTCTGCCAGGCCTAGCTCCCAAGGCGAGCCGGCATGCTTTATCGAAACAAGTGGCGACGCCCCCGTCCCGCCCTCCGAGCCGGAGAGGACGATCACATCGGCATCCGCCTTGGCCACACCCACGGCGATCGTGCCCACACCCGGCTCACTCACCAATTTGACCGAAACCCGGGCCGAGGGCTTGAAGGCCTTGAGGTCATAGATCAACTCGGCGAGGTCCTCTATCGAGTAGATGTCGTGGTGGGGCGGTGGTGAGATGAGGGTGACCCCTGGCTCGGTGTGTCGCAGCCTGGCTATCTCCGCCGACACCTTGTGACCGGGCAACTGGCCCCCTTCGCCGGGCTTGGAGCCCTGAGCCATCTTGATCTGGAGCTCGTCGGCGGAGTGGAGATAGGCAGGGGTCACGCCGAAACGCCCGGAGGCGACCTGTTTGATCGCGGAGTTCTTCGGAGTGCCGAACCGGGCCGGGTCCTCACCGCCCTCGCCGGAGTTGGAGTGGGCGCCAATCAGATTCATCGCTTCGGCCAACGCCTGATGAGCCTCGGCGGACAGGGCGCCCTGGGACATGGCTGATGTCGTGAAACGACGCATTATCTGCTCCACCGGCTCCACCTCGTCGATGGGCACAGGATCCCTCTGCACGAAAGTGAGGAGGTCGCGGATCAGGGCGGGCTCCCGGTCCGAGATCATCTCCACGTAGCGGTCCCAGTCCTCGGGGTCGCCGGAGCGGACTGCCTTCTGCAAGGCCAATACGACGATTGGGCTGGTCAGGTGCCGGTCGGATCCCCGGCGATGCTTGTAAAAGCCGCCCGGATCGACTTCACCTTCCGCAAACAGCGTGTGTTGGGCCAGTGCTCGCCGGGCGATCTCCCTCATGTCGATCCCGCGCAGCCGGCGCGGGGCGTTGCTGAAGGCACGCCGACAGACGGTCTCCGAGATGCCGATCACCTCGAACAACTCCGAGCCGCGGTATGCCGACAGTGTGCATATCCCCATCTTCGACATGATCTTGAGCAGGCCGTCCTCCAGGGCGCGTCGATAGTTCTCCTGGGCGGCCACCGGGTCGACATCGACTGCGCCCGAAGCGGCGAGGTCCCGGGCATGCTCGATGGCCAGGTAGGGGTTGACCGCCGAGGCCCCGAACCCGATGAGACACGCCAGGTCGTGAGGGTCGCGAGGCTCGCCGGACACCACGACCAAAGACACCGAGCCCCTCACGCCCTCTTCGATGAGGTGGTGATGCACCGCCCCGAGAGCGAGAAGTGGTGGCACCGGGGCGCGAAGCCGGTCCGTCTCCCGATCGGATAGCACGAGAATGGTGGCGCCGAGACGGACTGCCTGAGCTGCCTCTTCACAGATCTCGTCGATTCGCGTCTTCATCCCATCCGGCCCCTCTGACGCCTCCCAGGTGGTGGATATCCAGTGGGAGAAGAATCTCGGATCGCCGGAGCGAACGATCGACTCCAACTCCGCGTCGGAGAGAACCGGGCTCCACAGCTCGATCAGGTGGGCCTGCTGAGGAGCGTCCTCGAGCAAGGGCCCGCGACGACCGAGCTGAATGCGCAGGGACATGACGAGCTTCTCCCGAATGGGGTCCATGGGTGGGTTGGTCACCTGGGCGAATTGCTCGTGCATGTACTGGGTTAGACGCCTGGGACGGGCCGAGAGCACGGCCAGGCCCGTGTCGTCGCCCATGGAGCCGATCGGGTTGTTGCCACGTGCCATGTCCGAGATGACCAGCCGTCGCTCTTCGGACGTGTAGCCGAACACCCTGCTCAGGGCGGCTGCGTCGAAGCGGGTGTCGGCGAGTGGATCGAACGAGGCCTGGATCCGGAGTGTCTCGGTGTTGACCCAATCGGAGTAGGGACGGGCCGTTGCCAGGGATTCCTTGACCTCATCCGAGTGGTGGACCGAGCCCTTCGTCCCGTCGAACAACAGGACCTCTCCGGGGCCCAATTGGCCGGTGGCTCGGGCGCGGGACTCCTCCTCGGGGCAGACACCCGCCTCGGAGGCCACCAACACCACCTCCGGGGTGATCGCCCACCGGGCCGGGCGAAGCCCATTTCGGTCCATACCCATCAACAGCGAGGTGCCATCGGTTGCTGCCACTGCCGCCGGGCCATCCCACGGCTCGGTGAGGAAGGCGTGATACTCGTAGAATGCGGTCAGCTCCGGACCGAGGTCGGGCACGTTCTCCCAGGCGGCCGGCATCAACATCTCCTTGACGTGAGCCAGCGAGCGGCCCGACTGCATCAGCAGCTCGAAGGCGTTGTCGAGGCTCCCCGAGTCCGAGACCCCGGGCTGGAGAAACGGGAAGACATCGGGCAGTCGATCTCCCCAGACCCCGGGCGTGGCGGCCTTCTCCCTGGCGACCATCCATGACCTGTTGGATTGGATGGTGTTTATCTCACCGTTGTGCGCCAACGACCGGAACGGCTGTGCATTGTCCCAGGACGGGAATGTATTGGTCGAGTACCTCTGATGGAAGATGGCAAAAGGCGTCTCATAGTCGGGGTCGCGCAGATCCCAGTAGAAATCGGAGATCCTCGACGCCGTGAACAGCCCCTTGTACACGACGGTCCGATGCGATGCCGACGAGATGGACACTCCGGTCATGGCGTCCCGCTCCACCCGCTTCCTCACCAGGTAGAGGCTCCGTTCGAATACGGCCCCGTCGAGGTCACCGGTCACGATGGCCTGCTCGATCACCGGGAGGACCAGGCGTGCGTGGTCGCCCAGCACCGAGGGATCGATGGGGACCGACCGCCAGAAGAGCACCTTCATCCCTTCGGCCTCGACCGCCTCCGCGATGGCAGATCTCGCCGCGACGGCCTCGGTCGGTGGGAAGAAACACATGATCAGGCCGAGCCGTCCTGCCGGAATGTCCAGTCCATGGGCGCTCAGCTCACGGTCGATCAATCGTCTGGGGAGACCGGTAAGGATCCCGGCGCCATCACCAGTGCCGTCGGCAGCCTTGGCCCCACGGTGATCGAGTCGCTGCAGACATTCCACGGCAAGCCGGGTCATGCGATAGGTCGGATTCCGATCGAGGGCCGCGATGAAACCGACGCCACAGGCGTCGCGTCCAATGCCAGGATCGAAGAATGAAGCCGTGGTCGCTCCCGATGACCTAGGGGAGCAATCGAGTTTAAACCCGCTGCGGGCCGCTTCTGCCAGGTGCGGGGTGCTCGATGATCCGGCGCCCTCCCTATCCTGCCATGCGTGAACGGGAGACCTGACGCCCAGTACAGCGAGACGCCAAATGGCTTCATCGGGTACCAGGTGTTCGGCGAAGGCCCCGACATCGTGTACGTCACCAACTGGCTGACCAACATCGAGACCATCTGGGAGGAGCCGTCCGCCCGTCGCTATCTGGAGCGCCTGGGCTCGATCGGTCGTGTCGTGCTCGCCGACAAGCGCGGCACAGGGATCTCCGACCCACATGGGGTGGGACGCGTCTTGCCCGTGGAGGAGTATGTCGACGACATCATCTCCGTCCTCGATTCGGCCGGTGTGGAGAGCGGAGTTCTGATCGGTGACACGGAAGGGGGCATGCTCGCCATGGTCCTAGCCGCCACACATCCGGAACGATTTCCCACACTGGCACTGATCAACAGCTTCGCCCGTCTGAGACGAGACGAGGACTACCCGATAGGGGCACCCGACAAGGTCATCGAGTCCTTTTCCACGGACTGGCGCGCCATGTTCGGAACCTCTGCCGAGCCGTTGCATCTGACTGCGCCATCGATGGCAGACGACAAGCGCTTCAGTGAGTCCTGGCTCCACCAAAACCGGTTGTCGATGCCTCCGGGCGTCGCCGGCGAGGCAGTCTCATGGATCAGCGACACAGATGTGAGGGGGGTCCTCCCCGCCATCCAGGCCCGCACGCTCGTGGTGGCGAGAAAGGAAGCGCGATTCCATCGTGCCTCCTTCGGCAAGTACCTGGCTGAACACATCGAGGGGGCGATCTATCGAGAGCTCGACGGTGCCGACACCCTCCCCTTCTATGCGGGCGATTTCGGGCCGGTCCTGGATGAGATAGAGGAGTTCGTGACCGGCGAGCGGACCTCTGTCGACGCAAACCGGATGCTGGCCACCGTCCTGTTCACCGACATCGTGGGGTCCACCTCGATGGCCTCACAACTGGGCGATGATCGGTGGCTCGACTTGGTCTCGACTCACGATCGGATAGTCGCCGACAACCTGCAGCGTCATCGGGGAGTGGCGATAAAGACCACGGGTGATGGAGTGCTTGCCACATTCGACGGGCCCCACCGTGCGATCCGGTGCGCCCTCTCCATGAACCATGAGCTGGCGGCGATCGGAGTTCCGATCCGAGCCGGCCTCCACACCGGGGAGATCGAGATTCGGGGTGACGACGTGGCAGGAATCGCCGTGCACATCGCCAGCCGGGTGATGGACGTCGCAGAGGCCGGCGGCATCGTCGTCAGCCGGACGGTGAAGGATCTGGTCACCGGTTCGGCACTCGAGTTCAGGCAATGCGGGACGTACACGCTGAAGGGCGTCCCCGGCGATTGGGACCTCTTCGAAGTGATCGCTGCCTGATCGGGATCGCTTACCCTCGAAGACATGAGATTCGGAGCATTCGTACCACAAGGATGGCGTCTCGATCTGGCGGGGATCGAGCCCGCCGAGCACTGGACAACCATGAAGTCGGTGGCGTCGGCGATCGAGGCCGGCGGATTCGAGTCGGCGTGGGTGTACGACCACTTCCATACCGTGCCGACGCCGACCCAGGAGGTGACCTATGAGGCGTGGACCCTCATGGCCTCCCTGGCCGCAGCGACGGAGACGGTCCGCCTGGGGCAGATGTGCACCTGCAACACCTATCGACCCCCGTCTTACCTGGCCAAGGTGGCCGCTTCCATCGACGTCATCTCCGGCGGTCGTCTCGAGATGGGGATCGGTGCCGGCTGGTACGAGCAAGAGCACGACGGTTATGGCTACCCCTTTCTTGAGCCGTCGGCCCGGATAGGGATGCTCAGAGAGGGCGTCGAGATCATGCGCGCCATGTGGACCGAGGACGTGGTCGACTACGACGGAAAGCACTATCGCCTGGAGGGGGCAATCTGCCGGCCCAAGCCGGCGCAGAAGCCCCACATCCCGTTCTGGATCGCCGGTGGCGGTGAGCAGTTGACACTCAACGTGGCGGCCCGTTACGCCCAATACACCAACTTCGGCGAAGACCTCGACGTCTTCGTCCACAAGTCCGAGGTTCTGAGAGGTCACTGCGACGATGTGGGAACTGACTTCGGATCGATCGTTCGCTCCTCGAACTTCAACATCGTGTGTGCCGAGACCGAATCGGAGGTGGAAGACAAGATCCGCTGGGTTGAGGCGCATATGGCCGAGCATGTCCCGGCGGAAAGGGCGGCCAGGAATGCGAATCTGTACCGCCAATCGTCGGGCACACCGGACCAGATCGTAGAACACCTGACCCGGTGGCGGGACGAGGGCCTGGAATACGCCATCGTCTACTTCCCCGACCCCGCATACGACCTGGCCGGTCTCGAGCTGTTCAGCCGTGAGGTGATCCCGGCGCTGGCCTGAGCTCCCTACAGGCTCCCCAACCGCTCCAGAGCCTCAAGCAGTGTGTGATCGTCCTTGCAGAAGGCGAATCGGATCATCTTTGCCCCCTCCGAAGGGTCGTGATAGAAGACACTCGGTGGTATCGCCACGACGCCCGCCTGTTTCACGAGATGCCGGGCGAATGCACGGTCGTCAGGAAAGCCGAAGCCATCGATCCCGGTCATCATGAAATAGGTCCCCTCGGGCATATAGACCTCGAATCCACACGACCCCAGACCGGCGGCAAGCAGATCCCGCTTGGCCTGATAGCTCGCCCTCAGATCCCGATAGAACGAGGCTGGAGCGCCCATCGCGGCAATCGCACCGTGCTGCACCGGTGTCGGTGTGGTGAAGGTGAGGAATTGGTGAGCCGCACGAACGCCGCGGCTCAGCGGTGCCGGGGCGATGGACCAACCCAGCTTCCAACCCGTCAACGAGAAGGTCTTGCCTATCGAGGACAGGGTCAGCGATCGTTCCCACATCCCGTCGAGGGACGCGAGATGAGCGTGCTCGGTGCCATAGGTCATCTCCTCGTAGACCTCGTCCACGATCGCCAGGGCGTCGAACTCGATGCAGAGCGAGGCGATGGCCTCCAATTCGGAGCGGTCGAAGACGTGCCCGGTCGGGTTGTGTGGGTTGTTGACCACGATGGCGCGTGTCCGCTCGGAGAAAACTGCCCGCAGACGGTCGATGTCCAGCTCGAAGGTCGGGGGTCTCAAAGTGACATAGCGGGGCGCTGCGCCCGCCATCGACAAACCCGCCGGGTATGCGTCGTAGAACGGCTCGACAAGGATCACCTCGTCACCCGGGTCGATCAACCCGATGAACGAAGCCGCCAGGGCTTCGGTGCACCCACAGGTGACCGTCACCTCGGTGGCAGGGTCTATCTCGACCCCGATCCCGGGTTGGTAACGCTCGGCAATCGCCTCCCGCAGCGGAGAGATCCCGTGACTCGGTGGGTACTGGTCGTTCCCCCCCGCCTCTATCGAAGCAATGGCGGCCTGTTTGACGAAGTCGGCGCCACCCCAGTTGGGAAAGCCCTGCCCGAGGTTGATTGCATCGTGCTCGAGGGCGAGAGCAGTCATCTCGGTGAAGATCGTCACTCCGAAGGCGGCAAGGCGGTCCGCGGTATCCATCGGAGTCTCAGCCGGCGGCGTCTGCTTTGGCGGCCGACCTCCGGGCACGGCGGCCCACCGATTGGGATGGCTCCCATTTGAAGAGCCGTAAGGCCAGGATCCCTCCGATAAGGCCCCAAGCCACCATGATCCCAAGCTCCTTCCAGTGCCATTGGGCACCCACCAATGTCGGGTCGAACCCATCCCTGAAGGCCACCGCGAATGCCTTCAGTGGGAAGATGTCCCCCACTGTCGTCAGCCATGCCGGCGCCTGATCGAGGGGAATGAAGATGTCGGACACGAATGCGATTGGCAGGAGCGTGGCATTGGTGATCGCCGGTGTCGCATCACCGTTTGGTGATATCGCGGCCACCAGCAGACCTAGGGCGGAGAAGCACAGAGTCCCAACGAAGAACGTGACGATCAAGGCCGGAAGGGTTCTGGCATAGAAATGGACGCCATAGAAGGCGACGCCCACGGTCATCATGATCACCGTCGCCAGGAGGGCGAGCCAGATCGATGAGGCAACCCTTCCGGTCATGTACGCCCAGGGTGGGATCGGCGCACCCCGCACTCGCTTCAGGATGCCATTGTCCCTGGCGATCGCCGTGCCGATGGCAAGCCCCGTGTAGGTGGCCGAGACCGCGGCGAAGGCGGCCAGACCAGGTGTGAAGAACTGTGCCGTGGTCACACCCAGCCCTTCGATCGTGTCGTTACCGAAGATGGCCGTGAACAGCAGGAGCAGCATCAGTGGGAACACGAGGGTGAAGAAGACAGATATGGGGGTTCGCCAGACGATCTTGTTCTGGAAACGGAACTGCTCCCAGATCAAACGGCCCACCGACGGTGCCGGCACCGAAGTCTCAGTCGTCACCGGTCAGCTCCAGATAGACGTCCTCCAGAGAGGGGCGAGACACCTCGACGTTCTCCAACTCGATGCCGGATTCGATCGCCCAGGAGGTGAGCTCGTACAGGGTCCTGGTCGGAGACCCGGCGACGATCTGAAATGACCCATCGCCAAGTGACTCGGCGGCCACGCCCAGACCCTGAGGCCGGACACCGTCGGGAAGGCCGAATCTGACCGTGGTCTGGCCTTCGGCCCGACCCCCGAGGGTTTCGGGTGTCCCCTCGGCCACGATGTTTCCGCGATCGATCACGGCGATTCGATCGGCCAGATGCTGTGCCTCGTCCATGTAGTGGGTGGTGAGCAGGATGGTCTTCCCGAGATCGGTCAGGTTCTCCAGGATCTTCCACGCCTGTCGTCTCGCCGACGGGTCGAAGCCGGTCGTTGGCTCGTCGAGAAAGATCAAGTCGGGGTCTCCGACAAGGCCGAGCGCCAGCTCCAAGCGCCGTTGCTGCCCACCGGAGAGTGTCTTGATTCGGGCGTCCGCCTTCTCCTCCAAACCCACGAGCTCGATCAGATGACCCGGATCGAGGCGCCTGGGGTACATGCCGCCATACATGGTCAGCGCCTCACGAACCGAGAGCTCGCGCTCGACCGCCCCCTCCTGGAGCACGATCCCGATCTGCTCGCGAAAGGAGCGACCGCCGGATCCCGGATCGTGGCCTAGCACCGACACCGATCCCGATGTGGCCGTGCGATGACCCTCGAGGATCTCGACCGTCGTGGTCTTCCCCGCCCCATTTGGCCCGAGGAGGGCGAAAACCTCCCCTGTCTCGACTATGAGATCGATACCGTCGACCGCGGTGAAGTCGCCGTATTCCTTGACGAGGCCGGAGACTTCGATGACGGGCATCGGGCGATGTTAGAGCGAGTGAAGGATCGGGATCGACTCGTCATGATCGGAAAGGCTTGAGTCGAGGGCCGCAATGGCCGATCACTAAAGGGTGGCTTGGTTGACCGCGCTCGGATTGGCGATTCTGCTGGCGGTCCTGCCCCCTGGAGGCAGCTTCGTCGACGACGACGGCAACGTGCATGAGGGCGGCATCGAAGCGATCGCCGCAGCCGGGATCACCCAAGGCTGCAATCCACCCGCCAATGACCGCTACTGCCCAAACCGGGTGGTCACCAGAGGACAGATGGCGGCGTTTCTCAGCCGAGCGCTGCACCTCCCGGCCACCACCACCGACCACTTCAACGACGACAACGGCCACCTGTTCGAAACCGCGATCAACCAGCTCGCCGCTGCCGGCATAACCCAGGGTTGCAACCCGCCCGCCAACACCCACTTCTGCCCCGACCGGGACATGACCCGAGGGCAGATGGCAGCAATGCTGGCCAGAGCCTTCCACTATCCACCCTCGACATTCGACCGATTCACAGACGACAACGGCCACCTCTTCGAAAACGCCATCCAGGCGATCGCCGCCCAAGGAGTGACCGTCGGATGCAACCCGCCCGCCAACACCCACTTCTGCCCCGACCAAAACGTCACCCGCGACCAGATGGCCACATTCCTCACCCGCGCCCTCGGACTCACCCCCAACCGGCCACCCGACCGTCTGCTCCCCCTTCCCGGCAATCCCGACGGTCACTCCGCGGTGCCGACGGCGGCACGGGAGGTCGACACATCCTCCCCTGACCACGTGGTCGGCAGTGGCACCCCACAGAGTTGCACGTCCCAGGCGCTCGTGGCCGCGGTGGCACAAGGCGGGATCATCACCTTCGACTGCGGGTCCGATCCGGTCACGATCCTGATGACCGAGACCGCACGAGTCTTCAACGACACCGGGCCGGAGATCGTCATAGATGGGGGCGGGTTGGTGACCCTCAGCGGTGGAGACCAACGTCGCATCCTCTACATGAACACCTGCGACCCCGCCCTGGTTTGGACCACGTCACATTGTCAGAACCAGGATCATCCGAGCCTGACCGTCCAGAACATCAATTTCGTCGACGGTGACTCGACCGGAGACGACCCCGATGGTGGCGGGGCGATCTGGGTTCGGGGGGGCCGATTCAAGATCGTCAATTCGGTCTTCGCCCGTAATCAATGCGATCCGACCGGCCCGGATGTGGGTGGCGCCTCGGTCCGGGTGTTCAGCCAGTACAACGGGCTTCCGGTATACGTCGTCAACAGCACTTTCGGGGGCGGGCCGGCGTTCGCCAACAGTTGCTCCAACTCGGGAGGGATCAGCAGCATCGGGGTCTCATGGACGGTCATCAACAGCCTCTTCACCGACAACGAGACCACCGGGTGGGGTGCCAACCCCCAGAAGGGGGGCACACCGGGCGGAGGCAACGGTGGAGCCATCTACCTGGATGGCAACACGATGACCCTCCGGGTGCAGGGAACGCGGATCGAGGAGAACCACGCCCGGGAAGGCGGCGGGGGAATCTTCTTCGTCAGCAACGACCGAAGCGGGCACCTGATCATCGAGGACTCAGTCCTTCGCAACAACCCGAGTGACGGGTTCGAGACGATCCCCGGCATCTTCTATCTGGGCAAAGGGCCGATTCAGATCTCCAACTCCGTGATCGAAGACTGACCGATGGCTTGGTTGACCGCGCTCGGATTGGCGATTCTGCTGGCGGTCCTGCCCCCTGGAGGCAGCTTCGTCGACGACGACGGCAACGTCCATGAGGGCGGCATCGAAGCGATCGCCGCAGCCGGGATCACCCAAGGCTGCAATCCACCCGCCAATGACCGCTACTGCCCAAACCGGGTGGTCACCAGAGGACAGATGGCGGCGTTTCTCAGCCGAGCGCTGCACCTCCCGGCCACCACCACCGACCACTTCAACGACGACAACGGCCACCTGTTCGAAACCGCGATCAACCAGCTCGCCGCTGCCGGCATAACCCAGGGTTGCAACCCGCCCGCCAACACCCACTTCTGCCCCGACCGGGACATGACCCGAGGGCAGATGGCAGCAATGCTGGCCAGAGCCTTCCACTATCCACCCTCGACATTCGACCGATTCACAGACGACAACGGCCACCTCTTCGAAAACGCCATCCAGGCGATCGCCGCCCAAGGAGTGACCGTCGGATGCAACCCGCCCGCCAACACCCACTTCTGCCCCGACCAAAACGTCACCCGCGACCAGATGGCCACATTCCTCACCCGCGCCCTCGGACTCACCCCCAACCGGCCACCCGACCGCTGTCCGACCATGCCGGCAGACGACATCTGGAACACACCGGTCGATCATCTGCCCGTCGATGCCCGTTCATCCCAATACGTGGCGGCGATCGGCGTCACGGCGAGAGTCCACGCCGATTTCGGATCGGGGGTGTGGCCGCCTGGTTCCAACAGCCCGATCGGGATTCCCTTCGTCGAGGTCCCGTCGGGGACTCAGGCGGTGAGCATCACCTACACGGCATATGGCAACGAGTCAGACTCGGGGCCATTCCCAATCCCTCCGAACGCACCCATCGAAGGTGGCCCCGACTCCAATGGTGACCGGCACGTGATCGTGGTCGATCGTTACCGATGCGAGTTGTACGAGCTATTCGATGCCGAGCCGGGCCCGGGCAGCGGTTGGCAGGCTGCCTCCGGTGCTCGCTATGCCCTGGACTCGTCTCAGTTGAGGCCGGAAGGATGGACGTCTGCCGACGCGGCAGGCCTCCCGATATTCCCAGGGCTGGTCAGATACCAAGAAGTGGCTTCCGGTGAGATCGATCATGCCATCCGTTTCACCGCACCAAGCACACAGGCTGCCCATGTCTGGCCCGCTCGTCACGACGCATCGAGCTCATCCAACCCCGACCTCCCGCCGATGGGACAGCGATTCCGTCTCAAGGCATCGTTCGACGTCTCGGGATTCTCGCCTGATGCCCGTGTCATCCTGGAGGCGATGAAGACATATGGCCTGATCCTGGCCGACAACGGGTCCCCCTGGTTTATCTCCGGGGCCCCGGATCAAGGTTGGGACAACGATGTCCTGCACGAGCTCGACGCGATCACCGGCTCGGCTTTCGAGGCTGTCGACGTCAGCTCGCTCATGGTCGATCCGAACTCGGGCCAGGTCCAACCCTGAAGGCAGACTTCTGTTGTCCCAACAGACCCCCTGTTCAGGTGGAGACCGGCGATTTAGTCTGTCACACGGGCAGAACGAGTCGTTGTCGACGTGCGACGACTGTTGAGAAGGGGGACGGGCGAAGGTGAATTCAGATCAGGCGGGCCCCGCTGCGCCACTCGTGCTGGAGGGCGCTGCGTGCTGTATTTGCCACTCGACCGACGCCGCGGTACCCGTTGCGGTCGGTGAAGATTTCGAATACCGGACGAGCGCCGATCAGTTCGTGATGTTCCGGTGCATGCGGTGCGATGTCATGTTCCTGAACCCGAGACCGGCCCAAAGCGAGCTGGGGCGGATCTATTCCGACGACTATCACGCCTACGACTTCTCACCCGAGCGCTACGGCCTCACCCATCGGGTCCGGTCCAGATTGGAAGCCAGGCGCCTGAGTCAGTGGGTTGGACAACTCGGGCTCGAAGCCCGCATCATCGACATCGGCGCCGGTGACGGATTTCATCTCGACCTTCTCCGACATCTCGGGAGCCCGTCGTGGGAGCTCGAAGCTGTCGAGCCCGATTCGCGAGCCGTGGAGATCCTGAATCGACGCGGCCTGACCGCTCACGAGGGCTCGATCGGGCAGGTGGGGTTGCCCTCGGACAGTTACGACTTCGCCATGATGATCATGGTCATCGAGCACGTCGACGATCCCGGTTCCGTGATGAGTGCGGCGTTCGATGCCCTCAAGCCCGGGGGAAGGCTCGGTGTCGTCACAGACAACATCGGTTCTCCCGATGCGCACCTGGGCAAGAGCCGGCACTGGGGTGGATTTCACTTCCCGCGCCACTTCAACCTGTTCAGCAAACGCTCCTTGGGCGACCTCGCACGCAAAGAGGGATTCGAGATCGAATCACTGACCACCATGATGAGCCCGGTCAACTGGACCTACACGGTCCACAATTTTTTGGACGACTGGGGTGCTCCTGCATGGGTGGTCGATCGCTTCACACTCGAGTCTCCCATCGCACTCGCCCTCTTCACTGGTATCGACGGTGTCGCGCGTGTCCTGGGACAGGGTGCGCTTCTCCGCGGTGTCTTCCGCAAGCCTGGAGGTTCGGCATGAAGCCCCCAGTGGCCATCATCGGCGCCGGTCTCGCCGGTCTCGTCGCCGCAGATGAATTGAAGCGCTCCGGGACTGAGGTGGAGGTCTACGAGGCAGGGCCTCAGGTCGGGGGTCTTGGCCGCAGCTTCCACGACGAAGACGGCTTCACCATGGATTTCGGGGCGCACTTCATCACGAATCGCCTGGCGGCCGCCCTCGGGGTCTCGGCCTCGTGTCGCACGGTCCACTACTACGGGGAGTCTGTGTTCCAGGGTGGCCGCGTGAGTAGTTATCCATTCGGGCTTCTCACCAATCCGAGATTCGTGGCCTCGGCGATCAGAGCCAGGATGCGCCCGGGCGGCGCCTCGCTCTCCGCTGCCGATGCCTTCAGACGAAGTTACGGGGCGGCGATTTCGAGAGAGGTGGCCGAACCGCTTCTCGAGGCATGGTCCGGCGTACCCGCCGGGGAGCTGTCGGCAGCGGTTGCGGACAAGCTATCCACCACGATCCCGAAGGTCATCTGGTTGAGATTGGCCGGTCGGGTAACACACCGCGCCGTCGCCATCGGGTATTGCCACGAGCAACCCGAGAGCGCATCGGTCTGGCACGTCTACCCGGACAACGGGATCGGCACCCTCGTCGAGGCGTTGGCAGAGCACGTGGAGGATTCCGTGACACTTGCTTCCCCTGTGCAATCCATCAATGTGGAGGACGACAAGGTGGTCTCGATCGTGGTCAACGACGAAGTGAAGCCCGTTACTGCGGCCATCTCCACGGCTCCGGTCAACATCCTGCCAAAGATCGTCGCAGGCACCGAGGCCCTCCAACACTTGACGCGTTTCAAGTATCGCCCGATGGTCTTCGTGAACCTGAAACTGAAAGGACGGGGCCTATTGCCGGACGTCGTCACTTGGACACCCGAGGAGAGGTTTCCATTCTTCCGCCTGACCGAGGCTCCCATCTCCATGCCCTGGCTCGCCCCGGACGACAAGACGGTGATCACCGCTGACATCGGATGTGAGGTTGGTGACGAGTTCTGGGCAGCAGGTGAGGAGGAGTTGACCGAGCTGGTACTGGACGCCCTGGAGCCGATAGTCCCCGGTGTCAGAGCAAAGTACCTGGGTTGTCAGGTCATGAAGACCCCATTCGCATATCCGGTGTTCCGTCTCGACTACGAAAACGAGCGGCAGGCGTGGACCAGGGGCACCGGTATCGAGGGTCTGTACTCGATAGGCAGGAATGGGGAGTTCGACCACATACTCATGGAAGACCTCTACTGGCGCACGCTGAGGACCATTCACCGGCTCGAGTTTGCATGAGGGGCCACCAGGGCCCGATCGCGGTAGTTCTGGGGACCCGACCGGAGATCATCAAGCTGGGACACGTGATTCGCTTGCTGGGCTCGCGAACCGAGATCGTCCACACCGGCCAGCACTACGACGCCGGCCTATCAGGCGTCTTCTTCACCGCATTTGGGATCGAGGAGCCTGCAACCTCCATCGCCATCGGGGGTAAGACCCGAGGCGACCAGATCGGGACCGGGACGGCGGCGTTGACAGAGCTGTTCGCCAGGATGAGACCCAGGGCCGTGGTGGTTCAGGGCGACACCAACTCGACACTCGCCGCTGCCCTCGCTGCCAATGCCGAAGACATCCCCCTCATCCATGTCGAGGCCGGCCTGCGCAGTCATGACCGCGCCATGCCCGAGGAGCACAACCGTGTTCTCACCGATCACCTCGCCGATCTCTGCCTGGCCCCGACCGAGGTTTCACACGCCAACCTGGTGAGTGAGGGAATCCCCGAAGGTCGAATCCGGGTGACAGGAAATACTGTGGTCGAGGCGGTGACCGATTTGCTCCCTGAGGAAACAGAGCGCGAGTCGATCGTCACGAAACACGGCCTGACGAGAGAGCGATTCGTGTTGTCCACCTTCCATCGTCCCGAGAACGTGGACGATCCGGACAGATTCGCCGCCATCCTCCATGAGCTAAAGGGCATATCGATGCCGGTGGTCCTGCCTCTCCACCCGAGATCCAGGGCACGGCTGGCCGAGCACGATCTGGAGCATTTGGTAGCGGGAATAACGGTGATCGAACCGGTTGGATACCGAGAGTTCCTCGCCCTCCTGGCCGAGGCGGCAATGGCGGTGGGCGATTCCGGGGGGGTTCAGGAAGAGGTCTCCGTCCTGAAGAGACCCATGATCGTGGTGCGACGATCGACCGAGAGGCCTGAGGTGATGGGCACATTTGCCCGTCTCTGCCCGGCGGGTGATGGGCTGGCGGACATGGCGAACGGGTGGCTGACCGATCTCGCAGAGACTCTGCGAACGCTGGGCGACATTCCTTCGCCCTACGGAGACGGGAGCGCTTCGGACAGGTCGGTGGCGGCGATCGACGAACTGCTGGCACGCGACGAATCGGCCCATTGAGATCGGCGCTACCCCAACTAGATTGACGGTCGTGGGCGGGGAGCCAACTGCGGGCGAACATCGATCGAATTCGGGGCGTGTCAACGACCCGGAGATCTCGGTCGTGGTTCCCGCGTTCAACGAGGCGGCCCATCTCGAGGCGAACCTATCGGCAATAAGGGCTCACCTGGAAGAGGCGCCCTATACCTGGGAACTGGTAGTCGTCGATGACGGGAGCACCGATCGCACCGGGGCCGTTGCCCGCAAGTTCGCCCACCGCTTCGATCGGGTAAAGGTCGTGGAACACGTGACCAACCTGGGGCTCGGCCAGGCTCTCAAGAGTGGATTCCGCGCCGCTCGAGGCACCTATCTCGTGGTGTGCGACGCCGATCTCAGCTACGACCCATCACACATCGATCGTCTCGCATCGACGATCAAAACGACCGGGGCGCGGGTCGTGGTCGCATCCCCCTATCTCCCGGAAGGCACCGTCACCGGCGTGCCCTGGCTGAGGGAGCTGCTGAGCCGAGGGGCCAATCGCCTATTGAGGATGGTTTCGAACAGCCATGTGTCCACCGTCACAGGGATGGTCCGCGCATACGACAGGGAGTTCATCAACGGGCTCAGCCTCAAGTCGGTCGACAATCAGATCAACGCCGAGATCATCTACAAGACCGACCTCCTCCGGGAGCGGATCGTGGAGATACCGGCCCACCTGGTCTGGACCCGGGACGAGGCGGATACGAAGCGACGACGCGCCAGCTTCAGCATCATTCGGACCACGATCGACTTCCTCTTCTCCGGATTCATCTTCCGACCATTTCTGTTCTTCATCCTCCCCGGGACCGTCCTCGGGCTCCTAGCCCTGTACTCACTCGGTTGGTTCGGCTATCACGTGATCTCGGCGCTACCCCAGGCCACAGGGTCCCTGGACAACCAGATCTCGGAGGCAGCGGCGGCGGCGTTCGTGGAAAGCCCGCACAGCCTGGTGATAGGGGGCATTGCCATGATCTTTGCCTTTCAACTGGTGAGCCTCGGGATCGTCTCGGCACAGAACAAGCGGTATTTCGAAGAGCTCTACTTCCAGGGTGCCTGGCTCGCGGGTCGAACCGCACAGCCTCCCGGGCTGCCTCATCCCGATGACGTGCTCACCACCGTCGCCGGGGAGATCCAGTAGAGCCTGGGTCGGGTGTCAGGCCACGGATGTGGTGGCCACGAGCGGAAGGCCCTTCTCCGCCAACAGACCGGCATGACGACCCATGGGCACAACCTCGTGATCGGACTGGATCATGTCGACGAATCCATCGACGAGACGTCGCTTGTGATCGCCGGTCATCTGCATGCCGGGGAAAAAGCTGAGATCCTCGACCTCGTCCCCACCGAGTAGATCGAGTGAATGGAGCAGGATCGACGGTTGCACCCCCGTCATCCGACAAAGCCTCAGCGCCGTCGCCAGATAGGCCTTGGCCAGGGAGGTCGAGTAGCGAGCGAGATAGAGCAGATAGGTGACGTGGAATGGGATCCGCAGCAGCGGCATGGTGGTGACCGGGATCTCGATCGGCCCGTCGGGCCAACCCATGTCCCATCGGTAGGGCTTGATCTTTCGAAACCCTTCCGTGACGGTGCCGAAGAGCTTGCCGCGTCGATCTCGCTCGGCTTCGCTCAACGGCGCGGTTCGCAGGTAATAGGCGCGGGCGAGCGGCCCGATGAAGGTCGGGAGCGTCGAGGCGTCATAGAGATAGCCTCCGCCATCGAGCACCTCGAGGGTCGCCCGTGAGAGGCTGAAACCCGGACCGCGAAACCCGCGGGGTCGCTCCCCGGTTGCCTCGAAGATCGCCTGATCGGCCATGGTTATCTCCTCGAACACCTCGGACTTCGAGCGAAGATGCAGCCACGGTTCGTGGTGAAAGGAGTGATTGCCCATCTCGTGCCGGGATGCTCCCAGCATGGCCAGGGCCTCCCCATTCTGCTCGAGTGCCGCATCCTGGCCGACTACGAAGACCGTGATCGTCACCTCGTGTCGCTCGCAAAGGTCGAGGATGTGGGGCACGACCACATCCAGGTAGCTGGGAAATCGGCGCCACGCCTCATCACCGTGCGTCTTCAGATACGACCACTGATTGTCGAGGTCGAGCGAGAGGCTCGCCACTGATCGGGTCATGACGCCGGCACCTCATCATTGAGCCCCGTGAGATGTCTCACGCCGCGCTCGGCGAGCTGGAGGGTGTCGTTGACGTTGAGCGTCCCATTGACGATTTGAGACGAGTTGATCAGATGCACCCCCCGAATCGACGTATCGAACCCGGGGACGCCGTCGGAATAGCCCAACGACGAGATCGGGAAGACATTGCGCACCCGGGAGACCTTGAAGGCGAGGGTGGAGGCGGGGTCGAAATCGGGGTGGATCTCATGTAATGCCTCCAGGAACCGATCCCGAATCGAGTCATCACTCTCCTCGAATACAGGATCTGATGGATCGCAATAGCGGGGCAGGTAAACCAGCGACCTGCCGCCGAACTGCGCCCGATCGACGAAGGCAGACATCTCGACGATTGCCGTGAAGGGCGCAGGATCATGCAGGTAGGTGAGATAGAAGTCACTGATCGGGCGAGAGAGGAGGACTGACGCACAAACGATTCCCTGATAGCGAATTCCTCCGAGACGCTCCCGCTCCGTTGGCGAGAGCCCGTCGACGATGCCGCGGGCAATCGGCGGCGCCATCGTCACGATGACTCGATCGAAAGCTTCGGCGCCGCGCTCCGACTCGACTGTCAGGCCCTCGGCCACCCGGCTCACCCTGGCGTCGAGCCGCAGATCGACACCATGGTCTTGGAGGGACTCGCCCAGACGACCCAGTATCCGGGCGTAGCCTCCCGGCACATATCCGAACATCTCCTTCTTCATCCCGCTGTTTCGGGCGGCGTACAGACGCTGGATCGTGGCCCAGATGAAGGCTGCCGAGGTTTCGCGGTAGGCGTCACCCAGCTTGGCCTCGAGAAGGGGAAGCCAGAACTTGTCGAAGACCGCATCGCCGGAGATGTCCCGCAGCCACTTCTCGACCGGCACGCTCTCCAGCCGTCTCCAATCCTTCAGCCTCGAGCCATACAGGATGGTCGTCCCCAGCCTGAACTTGTCCACCAGCGATAGCGGCGGGTAACGCAGATACTCGACCGAATTCGAGATCGAGTAGATCTCCCCGTGGTACACGCTCCCGGTGCGTGTCTCCACCCACTCCATCTCACTCTCGAGACCCAGCTCGGACAGGAGCCCCCTCGTATGGGAGTCCGAGAGCAAGGTGACGTGGTAGTGCCTGTCCCAAACGATGTCGCCGAGTGACCATGCAGAGGCGAGCCCGCCGAGCTCAGGAGCAGCCTCGAACAAGGTCACCTGCTCGCCCGATTGGGCAAGGCGAAGTGCGATCGTCGAGCCGAGGACTCCCCCACCGACAATCGCACAGCGGGTCATCTGTCCCCCGTCCCGGTCACCACGCCGTCGCGGGCCACGTAGGCGAGGCCGCACCTCGGACACTCGACCCGACCCGACATGGTCTCGACGTCACCCCTGTGCACCACTTGCCCACAACGACACACGACACCGGTCGCTCTCGCCGGATTGCCGACGGCCAGGTGGTGATCCCCGAGCGAGCGCGCGACCACCGCCCCCATGCCCACCATGGCGAATCTTCCGATCACCAGACCTGGTCCAATGACCGCCCGGGCTCCCAGTGTTGCCCCCTCCTTCACCAATGTCTCGAGAGTCTCCTCGTCGGGCTCCGATTGACGCAAATGGGCGAGATCGGGCGTGGTGGCCCGTGGAAAGCGGTCGTTCGTGAAGGTCACTCCTGCGCTGAGCATGACGCCGGTCTCCACCGTGACCCCGGTGCAGATATACACCTGGGCATTGATCTTGACCCGGTCGGCGATGGAGACGCCATACGCTATGTAGGTCTTCTCTCCGACTATGCAGTCCTGACCGATCGATGACGGGCCACGGATGTGAACCGAGTCCCAGACTGCGGTGCCCTCCCCGATCTCCACGTCTTCCTCGATGATTGCCGTGGGATGGATTTGTGGCGACATCTCTAGGAGACTGCGAGCGATTGGTGCGACGCCACCTTGATCCAGTCGTCGTCACCCAGTGACGCATATGCGGCGGCGATGACCTCGACCGAGGCGAGGGCATCGATCGCGGTGATGCGCAGGTGCTCTTCGCCGCGGATTGCCCCGGCGAAATTGGCCAGCTGATCGGTTATGGCCTGAACCTTGTCGTAGCCCGTGCCGAAGTCCACCCAATCCGGGCTCGTCGACTGGCGGTACCGCGACGTCTTCCAACCAACCTGCACCGTGCCATTCGAGCCATATATGTCCAGATAGCTGTCCCGCTCCTTGTCGATGCTCCACGAGAGATCGACCGTGGCCCTGACACCGTCGCGCGACCTCAAGAACAGTTGGGCAGTGTCCTCGACCTCGAAGCCCTGCACTCTCCGACCCTCGACGGCCATGACTTCGTCGATCGGGCCGAGGAAATACCTGGTCACGTCGACCGAGTGGGTGCCGTTGTCGATGAGGACTCCCCCGCCGGCGATGGACGGCTGAGAGTTCCACCGCCCGGTCATGTCGACCCGGGAGGCAAATGTGTTCTCCATGAGGATGATCTCCCCCAGGATCCCCGAGTCCACGATCGAGCGAGCCTTGATCACATCGGAGACGTACCTGAACTTGGAGGCCATCGTGAGAATGGTGTGGTTCAGCTGCGCCACTTCGAGCATTCGCATTGCCTCATCGATGGTGATGGCGAGCGGCTTCTCACACATGACATGGATGCCCCGCTCCAAGAAGAAGGTAGACACCGAAGAGTGGGTGACGGGTGGCGCACAAATCAACACCGCCTCCACCTTGGCTCCCTCGACGAGGGCATCATGCGAGTCGAAGGCCGGGCACGAGAGCTTGCCGCCCAACGATGCAGACGCCACCGGGTCCGTGTCGGCGACCGCGACGACCTGGACTTGCCGGCACTGAGCCAACACTTGGGCGTACGTCTGGGCGATCCTGCCCGCACCCACGATGCCGAGCTTCAGTGGGCTCATGCCGCGCTCCTGGTGAGCTTGTCCACCGCGCTGGTCAATGCGGCCGCCAGCCGAGCGACGTCGTCCCCGGTGAATCTCTCATTCCACGGCAGCACGAGGATGCGGTCGAGAAGCTCAAAGGTGCCAGGAAATCGAGACTCGGTGTAGTCCAAAGCCTCCGGAGCGGCCAACGTGAACGGCCAACGGCTAGTCCCAAACGTCTTCTGATCCTTGAACAGGCCACACCGAAACGCCGGCTTCTGGATATAGCGGGGCGCCGATGGCACATTCATCTCCCTGAGCTCATCCGCCAGGGCACGCGGTCCGCCCGGGATGACGTCATGGTCGACCAAGACTGCGTAGCGCCAGTAGCTCGGATCGCCCAAGCGCGCCTGTCCTGTCACTCGAAGCCCTGGAATCCCCGCCACTGCGGAATCGAGGACGGCGGCGTTGGATCGTCGCACGGCCACTCCGTCGGCGAGTTTGGAGAGTTGGGCGAGGGCCACGGCACCCTGAAGCTCGGTCATTCGATAGTTGAGTGCCAGAAACTCGTGATCAGAAGGGTGCTCGTAGTCCCATGCCTTGTTGACGAACAGCCGGCATTGCTCCGTCAATCGGGAGTCCGAGCTGGCGACCAACCCGCCCTCACCGGCGGTGATGTGCTTTCCCTGCTGCAGGCTGAAGCAGGCGATGTCTCCAAGGCTTCCCACCGGCATGCCGGCATATGTGGCCCCAAACGCCTGGGCGCAGTCTTCGACGAGGATGAGCCCCTCCCGGCGCGCCAACGCAACGATCGGTTCCATGTCGCAGGGGTTCCCGAAGAGATGGGTGACTATGACCGCTTTCGTGCGGGGTGACAGCCGGTCTGCGATGGTCCGAGCGTCCACATTGCCCGTCTCCGGGTCGACATCGGCGAACACCGGGATGAGACCTTGGTAGAGCAAGGGCGTCAGCGCACCGATGTCCGTGACCGAGGTCGTGATCACCTCGTCTCCCGGCTCCAAGTCCAGCGCCGCGACGGCGGTGTGGATTGCGGCGGTGCCGGACGAAGTGGCGACCGCCGCGGCCGCGCCGATCGACTCTGCAAAGGACGACTCGAGCTCCTTGACGAAGGTTCCCTTTGGGGCGAACAGGGTTCCCGACTCGATGACCGACCTCAGGTAGCCCAACTCCTCGTCACCGAAGGATCGGCCGGTGTGGTCCTGGTCAGACGGCAGCGCGGTCATTCCGACCACCCTTTGCCCGCGACAAGCGACTCAGCCGTCTCACGGATGTGCACGAAAGCCCTCCCACATTCAATTCACCCCTACCCGTAGAGGCTACCCAGAGTGAGCATTGGCCACAAGGGGTGAGATAGGGCTATGACCCGCAGGATGGGCCGTTCTCACCGGTCAGGACCAATGACGTCCCATCGTCGACGACGACACACGGCGCCACGGTGCGGACCTCATCGATGCTGAGTAGATAGTCACGGTCGCCCCTGCGGTAGAAGATGACCGCCCCCGACTCGACGGCAGACCGAATCCGGTCCGTCTCGTCTTCGAGCAGGGGGTTGGTTCGCTTGGACAGTGGATCCACGGTCACCGGGAGTGGCCTGACACCCGACCGGCCGGCCACCCAGAGACCGTCGGGAACGTTCGAGAAGATGAGCACGCCCGGTGACATGTCCAGCACTTCGGTGACAGCCGGTGAGGTTCGAAACACCTCCGAGCCGAATGACGACGGATCCGACACCGAGCCGAAATCCTGGGCGGCGCCCCAAGATGCTGCAACGAGCATCGCCACGGAGATGACGGCCAGTCCCTTTTGCCACCGAGCCGGGCGCCCTACCTCTCTCTGTTCGGGGAACCCGGCGACACCTGCCACGAGGAGGGACAGAACCGCCGGGTAGAGAAGCCTCGGATTCGGTGTGTTCTGCGCGTCGAAGAGGAAGCGCGAGCCGACCAAAACGGTGAAGTGGGCGAGGGCGGACACGACACCGGGAAACCAGAGACGGCCCCAGACCCGTTCCCCGGTCCTGGGCTCCACCTTCGCACCGGACCGCACCCAGACGACAAGCGCCCCGAGCCCCAGCACAAACAGGGCGACACGCATCGTCGGCCCACCCAGAGGTGGGATGAACCATCCGGCGATGGTGTTGGCCATCACCTTCAGATCGACCGATCCCGCAGGGTGCCAGGCGAGCTCCCGTGAGCCACCGCCACCGATGAGCAAGGCGATCGGCAGTGCTCCGACCCCGGCGGCGAGCAGCACTCGAATACCCTTGACCGCCCTTCGCCCCGGCGTGAGAAGGCCAAGGACGAGCACCGTGGCGAGCAAAGCGAGCCCGATGGTCCGGACGGTCATCGCCGCGGCCGACGTCAGAACTGCAATGGCATAGAAGACCTCACGGCGGCGGCGAACGAACCGGCCCAGAAGCCCCAGGGTTGCCACCAGCAACAGTCCGTAGAGCAACTCGGATATGGGTGACAGCACGTAGGGCAAGGACAAGGCAGCGCCGGTCAGCGCCGCCAGACCGGTCCATGGGGCCGAAAGGCCTGCATCCAATGCGATCCAGGCGATCACGACGGCGATCAAGGCCAGCAGAGTGATCCCCAGCCACCGCGCCGAATCGGTGGGGCTCATCCCGGCGGCGACGCCTGCGCTCACCGTGACCGGGTACCCGGCCGGGAAGTCGACGACCGGCGAGTAGGCCTTGTCGAAGTCGATAGCCTTTCCCGGATCACCGAAGGACATGATGAACCCGTTCCCATTTGCCAGGTTCTCCGAAGAAGAGAGATAGGTGGGTGCGTCACGCAAGCCGATGTAGAGGCCGTCGCGGGTTGAGATGAGCCCGATCGCCAACGCGATCAGGCCCATAAGGGCCACGACGAACAGACCTCTCGCGGGCTCCCCCCGCTTGCTCCCCACCGCGCTGAATACTAAGTCGGAAGCCGGCGGGTTCAATAGGTCTCATGCCGGATTAGGCGGACCTCGGGCTTTCCCCGCGGTCGGCCAGGCCCGGTCATAGCATTTCCGCGATGAGACGGTGGATTCCATGCGTTGTGATCTCGATCCTCGCCGCCTGCACACCTGGAGAGAGCGATCAGCCGGCGACGACCATCGACACATCGCTTACAGGATCGACGACGGCCGGCTCGTCGACCACTGCCGCCCCACGGCCTTCCACGGCCGAACTGCTTCGCCGCCGGGACGCCCAGCCTTGCGAAGACTCCGATTTCACCTGTCTCACCATCGACATGCCCCTCGACCACGCCGCCCCGGGCGATGGTGAGACGGTTGGCGTCACGTTCGCCGTGTTGCCGGCGAGCAGGGAGCCAAAGGGGGTTCTCGTGACCGTGGTTGGCGGTCCGGGCGGATCTGGCATCGCTGTAGCCGACTCATACACCGCAGCCTTGGACCCGAGGATCACGGATTCCTTCGACCTCGTGTATTGGGATCCGAGAGGGGTGGCCCGCTCCGGCGGCCTCGATTGCCCCAAGGCGGCGGCCGCGTACTACCGGGTGGACGTTCTCAGCGGTCTGGGAGTCGATCACGAGAGTCTGGCAAGCAGCTCGGAAGCATTCGCCTCCGACTGCGTCGCCGAGATGGGCCGCACCGACCTTCTCCCGTATCTGGGCACAGATCAATCGGTGGCCGACCTGGAGACCTTCCGCGAGATCCTCGGGTATCCCGAGCTCACCATCTACGGGGAGTCGTATGGCACCCAGGTTGCTCAGGAATACACGGCCCGGTTCGGTGACCACGTGGCCGCACTGATTCTCGATGGCACGGTCGACCTGACACTCGGTCCCTTCCAGTTCTTCGAACAGCAAGTGGCAGCCTTCAGATCGGTGCTCGACCAGACCCTCGAGTACTGCTCGACGGACCCCGTCTGTGACGGGGACATGACCGACCCTGCGTCGGTGGTGTACGACCGACTCGCCTCCTTGCTGGTCGAAGGCCCGTTGACGACCGGATTCCCCACGGCTGGCGGCGACATGGAACAGAGGTCCTTCGGAGTCGGCGATCTCGAGTTGGTGGCCTCCGCGCAGGTGTACGGCGAGGACGACCGCATGTTTCTCCTCCGCGCACTCGCCGCCTATGACCGGGGAGACATGGTTCCCCTCCTCCGCCTTCTCTATGCCAATCTGGGGTCCGACCCTGATGCGGGACCGGTCGAGCCCGACCCCAGCTACTCGGACGCCATGTACTACGGCGTCGAGTGCCTGGACTATCACTTTCCGGGCGAGACCCCTGATGAAAAGGCCGACGCCTTCTTCGAAGCCGGCGCCGAGATCGAGACAGGCCGGTTGGGCAGTCTCTTCTATGGCGACCTCCCCTGTGCCTACTGGCCGGTGAGCGGGACCGATCCGACACGTCCCGAAGCGTTGATTGCCATCGGCATCCCCACACTCGTTCTCGACGCCTCAGCCGATCCGGCCACTCCTTATCAACAGGGCCTTGCCGTCTATCAGGGACTCGATGAGGGGTACCTGATCAGCAAGGCGGGTGGGCCACATGTGATCTTCGGACGTGGGAACAGCTGTCCCGACGACGCCGTCACGGCGTTCATTCTGGACGGAACTCCACCGAGTGTCACCGTGTGCGATGGTGCAGTCGTCGGCGACTATGTGCCAATCCCACCAAAGAGCGCTGGGGACATCAGTGACCTCGAGACCCTCATCGATGTCATCGAAAACGAGATCATCTACACCCCGGAGTACTACTGGTGGGACGGCTTCACGGAGGTGACCATTGGCTGTGACAAAGGGGGCACGTTCACCTTCGAGGGTGACGACCGGGGAGACACATATGAGTACGTCTCCTGCGTCCTGACAGATGGCCTGGTGGTCAGTGGGAGTGGAAGCTACGACTACGAAGACGACGTGTTCGACCTAGACGTCTCGCTCGGCTCGGCCGATTGCCATTATCTATTGAGCCGTGATGGCGGCGAATATGACTGGCAGGATGACTGCCCGAACGACACCTTCGACGGTTGATCGACCCAGCCTCACATCGGCTGGTTCTGGTACTCCACGACCAGCTCACCACCAACCATTTCGACCAATATCCGAGCCCCGTCGAGGACGTCGCCGGCGAGAAGCGCTCTTCCGATCTTGGTCTCGAGCTCGTGTGCGATGAACCGTCGCAGCGGTCGGGCCCCGTAAACGGAATCGAATCCTTGCTCGGCAATGAAGCGCCTCGCGCTCTCTTCGACTTCAAGGGTCATGTGACGCTCGGCGAGTCGCTCACGAACGTCGTCGAGCATCAGGTCCACCACCCTCTCGATCTCCGAGAGCGTCAGGGGCTTGAACAAGACGATGTCATCGACTCGATTCAGGAACTCGGGCCGGAAATGCCGGCGTAACTCCCCCAACACCCGGTCACGAGCATCCGGCTTGATCTCTCCGGATGGTGTGATCCCCTCCAGGAGATACTCCGAGCCTATGTTCGAGGTCATGATCACGACGGTGTTCCTGAAGTCGACGGTCCGACCCTGGGAGTCGGTGAGACGACCGTCGTCGAGCACCTGAAGCAGAGTGTTGAACACGTCGCTGTGGGCCTTCTCGATCTCATCGAAGAGGACTACCGAGTAGGGCTTCCTCCGTACGGCCTCCGTGAGCTGCCCACCTTCCTCGTATCCGACGTAACCCGGCGGCGCCCCAATCAGCCGGCTCACGGTGTGACGCTCCTGGTACTCGCTCATGTCGATGCGAACCATGTTGTCCTCGGTGTCGAAGAGTGCCGCGGCCAACGTCTTGGCCAGCTCCGTCTTACCGACACCAGTCGGGCCGAGAAAGACGAAAGACCCGATGGGACGGCGGGGATCCTTGATGCCCGAACGCGCCCGGATGATGGCGTCTGCCACCAGTTGGACCGCCTCGTCCTGACCCACGACCCGGCGATGGAGGATCTCGTCGAGACGCAACAACTTGTCACGCTCCCCCTCCTGAAGCCTTGACACCGGGATGCCGGTCCAGCGGGAGACGATTCCCGCCACCTCGTCTTCGGTCACCACCTCCCGGAGAAGACGGTCGCCATCCTGGCTGGACGCGAGGGCCGCCTCTTCCGCCTCCAGCCGGCCCTCCAGCTCGGGGAGCCGGCCATGACGAAGCTGGGCGGCTCGCTCGAGGTCATAGGCCCGCTCGGCCGACTCTGCCTCGAGTCGCAGCTTCTCGATCTCGGTCCGGAGCTCCTGGACGCGTCGAAGGGACTCTCGCTCCCCCTCCCATTGAGCCCGCATCACGTCGGCCTCGGCCTTGAGATCCGACAGCTCCCTCCTCAGCTCCTCGAGACGGGTCTTACTCGCCTTGTCCTTCTCCTTGGAGAGCGCAGCCTCCTCGATCTCGAGACGGGTCACCCGGCGTGTCAGCTCATCGAGCTCGGCGGGCATCGAGTCGATCTCGGTTCTGAGCAGGGCGCAGGCCTCATCGACCAGGTCGATCGCCTTGTCGGGGAGGAACCGATCGGAGATGTAACGATGGCTCAACACCGCGGCGGCCACCAGTGCGGCATCTTGGATCCGCACGCCATGGAAGACCTCGAGACGCTCTCTCAAGCCGCGGAGTATCGAGATGGCATCCTCGACCGTGGGCTCGTCCACTATCACCGTCTGAAAGCGCCGTTCCAAGGCGGCATCTTTCTCGATGTACTTTCGGTACTCGCTCAGGGTGGTGGCCCCGATCATGTGCAACTCACCGCGGGCCAGCATCGGCTTGAGCATGTTCCCCGCATCCATCGCACCTTCTGCAGCACCGGCGCCGACGACCGTGTGCAGCTCGTCGATGAACAGCAGCACACGCCCGTCCGAAGCCGTTACCTCCCCGAGGACGGCCTTCAGCCGCTCCTCGAACTCGCCCCGATACTTGGCGCCGGCGATCAGGGATCCCATGTCCAGGGCAAAGATCGTCTTGTCACGCAGGCCCTCGGGGACGTCGCCCCTCATGATCCGTTGGGCCAGACCCTCGACGATGGCGGTCTTCCCCACGCCGGGGTCGCCGATCAAGACCGGGTTGTTCTTGGTCTTCCTCGAGAGGATCTGGACTACACGCCGAATCTCGGAGTCGCGCCCGATCACCGGGTCGAGCTTTCCTGCCCCTGCGTCGGCAACGAGATCTCGACCGTACTTCTCGAGGGCCTCGTATGCCCCCTCCGGATTGGATGACGTCACGCGTTGGTTCCCCCTGATCGAGGTGAGGGCCTGTAAGAAGTCGTCCTTGGTCAGACCCTGCCTGGTGAGCACGTTGTGGGCCGCCCCACCATCGTCCGCGGAGAGCATCGCAATCACCAGATGCTCGACTGAGACATATTCGTCCTTGAGTCTCCTGGCTTCGCCTTCCGCGGTATCCAAGAGTCGGGCGAGCCGCTGGGTTATCCGCACTTCGCCGGGCGAGATGCTCCCGCCTGTGATCTTTGGCCTCCGGTTGAGCTCGCTCTCCAGATCGGTCGTGAGGAGGCCCACATCGACACCTGCCTGTGAGAGAAGACGTGGAGTCAGCCCTTCCGGCTGGGTCACCAGAGCGAGAAGGAGATGCTCGACATCGATCTCTTGATGCCCCTTGCGCACAGCGATCGACTGCGCCTCGGTCAGGGCGCTCTGTGATTTCTCGGTAAGTCGGTTCAAATCCATGGCTATTGATCTTCAGAATTCAAGGTCAGGTGGATTTCCACACAATTTTGTTGCTTCTTGCGTTGGTTACAACGTCTCAGAGTCCGCTTTGCATCCCAATTCCGCACTTTTTTCAAATGCTCTCAAGACTTTGCGACCAGTACGTCGCATCGGACATGCTCGAGTGCCCGAAGACTGGTCGAGCCGAGCAATGTCGAGGCCAGACGGCCCCGACCCCTGGTCCCCAGCACGAGCAGGCCCGCCCCGACCTCCTCGCAGTAGTCGACGAGCACATCTGCCGGATACCCACCCCGATCGATCCGCTCGACTCCTTCATCGGTCTCCCCCAGCAGCTCATCGACGTTGAACCACACCTCCTGTCGTCGAGCCGCCGCCAGATCGGAGGTGTGCACCGTGACCCCGTCACTGAGATGGAGGACCGCCGGCGTGAAGTCAGTGACATGGACCACATGAAGCATGTCGCCCCTGACGGCGGCTTCTTCACGTGCCTTGGTGAGTGCGATGAGGCTGTGGTCGCTGCCATCGACCCCGACGACGACGATGCCCAAGCCAGCTCCTTTCGACGACTCGATCCTATAAGCCGTGACCCATCCACAACCAACTGCCACGCTCGGTTGGTCGATGCCGAGGTCATCGGAAGCGGGATTGGACGAACTCTCAATGGTCCCGAGGGGTGATATCGGGCCGGCATCGGTTTACGATCGTTGGAGACCATCAAGACACTCGCGTTGATCAGGACCGAAATGAGCGAGAAGCGCCCAAGCACCAATGCCCGGCCCGGTGTGATGCCGATCGAGAAATATCAGGCCTACCCACAGGTTGAGCTACCGGATCGAAGATGGCCAGACCGACGACTCACCAAGGCCCCACTGTGGTGCAGCGTCGACTTGAGGGACGGCAACCAGGCTCTCATCGAGCCGATGAACCCCGAGCGGAAGCGTCTCATGTTCGAGTCCCTCGTCGAAATGGGTTTTGCGGAGATCGAGGTGGGCTTCCCCGCTGCCTCGGAGCCCGACTTCGAGTTCATCCGCCAGATCATCGAAGACGGGGCGGTGCCCGATCATGTGACCATCCAGGTCCTCACCCAGGCCCGACCCGAACTCATCGAACGCACCTACGAGAGCCTGGTCGGCGCCAACAAGGCCATAGTCCATCTCTACAACTCGACCTCGACCCTGCAGCGCAGAGTGGTGTTCGGGCTGGACGAGGCTGGAATCACCGAGATCGCGGTCAACGGCGCCGCTCATTGCTGTGCCCAGGAAAAGCACGTCGAGGGCACACAGATCCGGTACGAGTACTCGCCTGAGAGCTTCACCGGCACCGAGCTCCCCTTTGCCAAGTCGGTGTGTGAGGCGGTGATGGATGTGGTCGCGCCGACACCGCAGAGCCCGATCATCCTCAATCTCCCGGCCACGGTCGAGATGAGCACACCCAATCTCTACGCCGACATGATCGAATGGTTCCATCGCGAGATCCGGGACCGCGATTCCGTGGTGCTGTCTCTGCATCCGCACAACGATCGTGGGACGGCCGTGGCGGCCGCCGAGTTCGGGCTGATGGCTGGTGCCCAGCGGATCGAGGGAACACTGTTCGGCAATGGAGAGCGAACCGGGAACGTGGATGTCGTGACGATTGCACTCAACCTGTTCAGCCAGGGGGTCGACCCCGAGCTCGCCATCACCGACATCAACGAGTATCGCCGGATCGCCGAGCACTGCAATCAGCTCCCCATCCACCCTCGTCACCCGTATGTCGGCGACCTCGTCTACACGGCGTTCTCGGGATCACATCAGGATGCGATCAAGAAGGGCTTCGAGGCGATGGACGAGACGGGCCAGACCCTTTGGGAAGTCCCCTACCTCCCGATCGACCCCAAGGACGTCGGCCGGACCTACGAAGACGTGATCCGGGTCAACTCGCAGTCGGGCAAGGGTGGTGTCGCCTATCTGCTCAAAACCGAGCAGGAGCTCGAGCTGCCCCGCCGGCTCCAGATCGAGTTCACGAGAGTCATCCAGTCGATCACCGACACGACCGGTCAGGAAATCACCGGCAACGAGATCTGGACCGAGTTTCGGCGTCATTACCTGGCGCTTGCAAAGCCATACGAGTTGTTGCGATTCGAGACCAGCCAGAACGCCCACGGTGGGAATCGAACCGACGTGGTGGCAACAGTCCGATTCGAAGACGAGGAGCAAACGATCCGGGGTGAGGGTGGCGGAACGATCGAAGCGTTCGTGAACGCGTTCAGGGACCAGCTTGGTGTCAGCTGTCGCGTCCTCGACTATCACGAGCACTCGATCGGCGGCGGCACCGATGCCCAGGCCGTCACCTATGTCGAGATGGAGGTAGGCGACCGGACGCTGTGGGGTGTCGGGATCCACTCCGACATCGCCACCGCCTCGCTGCTAGCCATCGTCTCCGGCGTCAACCGGGCCGGTTGACGCTCGCTGCGGCACTGCCCGGGCCGCCCCGCGATCGTCAGACCCGGTGATCCAGTGCCAATCCGGCCCGAGAAGCTCGTCCGCCTCGGCCGGTCCCCAGCTCCCTATCTCGTATGGCACGACCGCCGAGTGGCTCACGAGAATCGGCTCGACCACTCTCCAGGCCTCCATTACCCCGTCCTGACGGGCAAAGAAGCGCGGATCCCCCCGCAGGGCGTCTGCGATGAGCCGACTGTACGGATCGCCACCCATCGCGGGGTGGACGTTCAAGTCGAGCTCCACGGGGCCGCTCACCATCTCTGGACCGGGCAGCTTCGCCTGCATCGAAAGGGTGATCGTGCTGTCCGGTGTCGTGCGGAAAGTGAGCATGTTTGGTCCCGGACGGGATCGTGAGCTGGCGAACAGGGGCCGGGGAGGCTCCCTGAACTCGACCACCGCCTCGGTGACCGTCGAGGCCATCGACTTTCCGGCACGTATCACCCATGGGACGTCTGCCCAACGCCACGAATCGATCTCGAGCCTGACGGCCGCGAAAGTCTCGGTGTCGGAGTCGGCGGCGACTCCTTTCTCCTCCGTGTATCCCTGATATTGGCCTCTGACCAGCTGCGAACGCTCGATGCTCTCCACGGCCTTCAGCACTTTCACCCGCTCATCCCTCAAAGCATCGGGATCGTCCGATACCGGTGGCTCCATGGCCAGGAGGGTCATCATCTGGAAGAGATGGTTCTGAACCACGTCGCGCACGGCGCCGACGCCGTCGTAGAAGCCGCCTCGGGTCTCCACCCCGAAGTCTTCCGCCAGGGTGATCTGGACACCCCTTACATAATGTCGATTCCAGATGGGCTCGAGGATCGTGTTGGAGAACCGGAAGACCATCAGGTTCTGGACTGCGTCCTTTCCCAAGAAATGATCTATTCGATAGACGTGGTCTTCGGGGAAGTGCTTGTGGACTATGTCGTTGAGAAGCGCAGCCGACTTGGTGTCGCGACCAAAAGGCTTCTCCAGGACGACCCTCCCTTCCTTGGTGATACCGGCCCGGGCCAAGCCCTCGACGACGTCGTCGAACAAGTCGGGCGGGATGGCGAGATAGAACACCGGTCGATGACATCCCACCAGGCGCTTGACGATGTCCCGGTAGGTCGCCTCGTCCCGATAATCCCCCTGCACGTAGCAGAGATGCGAGGCGAGGGCGGTGAAGATATCCTCGTCGATCTCCTCCCCGCCGTCCTCGAGAGCGGCCCGGGCGGAGACGCGCAGCTGCTGATCGTCCCAGTCGCTCGAGGCGACCCCTATCACCGGCATGTCGAGTCGCCCTGCTTCGGTCAATCGGTAGAGGGCGGAGAACAGTTTCTTGCGTGCCAGATCTCCGCTGATCCCGAAGAGGACGAGTGCGTTGGCTTTTGGGGCATTCGGCTTCCCGGTGTCGACGTTGGCAATCATCTATAACCTCGGTAAACGCATTCGATCGGATTTTGATGCCCCGTCGACCGACGAGAACCCGAACCATGAGTCTATGACCGGCATCATCGAGTCCCTCGATCGGCATTCCGTCTGTCACATCACCACCAGAGGGAGGGTCACGGGCAAGCCTCATAGGATCGAGATCTGGTTCGCGCAGGCGGATCAGACCATCTACGTGCTCTCCGGTGGTGGTGACCACTCGGATTGGGTGAGGAATCTGATCGCCGATCCCGTTGTTTTGATCGAAGTCGGCGGCTTCAGTCTGCGTGGCCTCGCCCGGGTCATGCATGCCGAGACGAGCGAAGATCGCCTCGCTCGAGATCTCGTGTTCGAGAAATACCAAAAGGGCTACGGTGGCGATCTCAGCGAGTGGAGAGAGTCATCGTTGGCCATCGGCATCGACCTGGTGGCCGACTAGGCGTGTGACCCCGAGCCGGTGCCCGGTTATGTTTCCGGCACCAGAGGAGACCCAATGCCAACGGACGTCCAGCGATACAAATCGAATTTCAACGACGAGATCAACGCCGCCTACCTGTATCGAGTCGCAGCAGACCTCGAAGAGGACAGCACCATCTCTGGTGTCTATGAGCGCCTGGCCGATGTCGAGGATCGTCACGCCAACCTCTGGGAAGGGAAGCTGAAGGAGGCGGGAGCACCGGTGCCGACACGCGATCCCAGCATGCGGTCACGCATACTCGCCTGGCTGGCCAGGCGGATGGGGCCATCGGTGCTTGCCCAGGTGATGGCGTCGACGGAGATGTCGGGGCGAACGATGTACGACAGCCAGCCCGAGGCGGCCGGCACCTCCCTTCCGGCAGACGAGCGGTCCCATGCGGTGATGCTGGATGCCCTGCGCCAGGATGCGCACAACGGGGTCAAGGGAGGCGTGCTGGCGAAGCTCGAAGGTCGCCACAAGGCCGTGGGAGGCAACGCCCTCCGTGCGGCGGTTCTGGGCGCCAACGACGGGCTGGTATCGAACACCTCCCTGGTCATGGGTGTGGCCGGCGCTGCATTCACCTCGACCGCCGTGTTGCTCTCGGGTCTTGCCGGCCTCCTGGCCGGGGCGATCTCCATGGCTCTCGGTGAGTGGCTGTCGGTGCAGAGCTCGCGGGAGCTCCATCAGTCCCAGATCGAGACGGAGCGGGAAGAGATCCTCACCATGCCCGAAGAAGAGGCGGAGGAACTGGCCTTGATCTATCAGGCGAAGGGGATGGGCCGCGAGGAGGCGGAAAAGGCCGCTAGAGACGTGATGGCGGACCCTGACGCCTTTCTCGACACCAAGGTTCGAGAGGAGTTGGGGTTCGACCCGGATGAGTTGGGGGGCTCGGCCTGGCAGGCAGCCATCGCATCGTTCTTCCTCTTCGGCATCGGCGCCGTGGTTCCCGTCATCCCGTTCTTCATACTCACCGGAACCCCGGCGGTCGTGCTCAGTCTCGGCTTTGCGGCGGTCGGGCTTTTCCTGCTCGGTGCCATGACCGCCCTGGTCACGGGCACTGGATTTCTACGCACCGGCATCCGATCGTTGACCCTCGGGCTGCTCGCCGCAGGAGTCACCTATGGGATAGGGACTCTCCTCGGGGTAGCCGTTTCGGGCTGAGGTCAGTCGGCGGCGAAGCCCCGGCAAGTGCCATGGCCCTGAGACGAACCCGAGACGAGCCCTATTCCGAAGCGTGGGAGAGGGCCGCGTTGTGTTCGACGCGCTCGTGGGGACATTTGACGCACGTGGAGCTCGAACGACTCCTCGAACAGGCGAGACGATTCGACCGAAGCCGAAGATGGGAGGGATTGGACGATCTGGTCATCTCCGATGAGATGCGCTCCATCGTGTCGACCCATGCGTGTCTCTTGACGGTGAACATCGACGAACGAGTCCTCTCAGACGTCACGACCATCATCATCGCCCCCAGCTCGGTGGTTCGACGGGCGCATCAAGACGCGGGCGGCTCAATGGTGAACGAGGGTGTTGTCTGCATCCTGGGAGAAGCTGCCATGCACGGGCCGGTCAGGTTTGCATGGGACCAGATCGTCGCGGAGAGGCCGATCGGCAACGCAAAGACTTCGGTCCTCATCCATGAGTTCGCCCACAAGGTCGACATGTCGGATGGGTTCGCCAACGGGATCCCGCCGATTCGTGATCGTGAGACAGCGCTGCGATTCCAGGACGCGGCCTCGGCAGCCCTGGACCAGCTCAGATCGACGTCGGGCCACTCTCCCCTCGACATGTATGCCGCCGTCAACGAGTCGGAGTTCTTCGCCGTGGCCACCGAAGCATTCTTCCTCGACCCTTCTGCCCTGCGGGCTCATCACCAAGCCCTGTATCGGGAGATGGCGGCCTTCTACCGTCAGGACCCGGCGACCGATCATCACTGATCTCCTCACCACCGATCGGCCAGAATTCGCCCAGGACGATCTCCTCCAACTCCTCACCGAGAAGGACGTGCAAAGACCAGGATCAAGACCAACAGGCTCCGAAACTGCCTGAGGAGGACAGTCCACACACTGACCTCGCGCCTCGGATTGATCAGATTCTTCCCCACGGCACCCGACCTGGCATCGGCGTCTCGAGAGCTCAACCCTTCGTGACCCGACCGCAGCGAGGCATGAAGGTCCTTCAGGTTGGTTGCCCACCACTCGAGGTGAGCTGCCCGATCCTCCCGGCTTCGAGCGACACTGGTTCGTCATCAGCGCGATCGCTCATGGCCGACTGCGCTCGGTTGACTCGACCAGCGGCCCGGCAATCGGCCGATACCCTCTGCGCATGACCGGATCACGCCATCCCCCGGAGTCAACGCCGGGAGAGTGTCATTGACACTGCGGTCCACATCGAGCAGGGTGCTGCGGCCGCTGACGATCGTGATCGTGATCGGATTCGCGATTCACATCCTGCTACCCCAGGTCGGTGAGTTGGGCCAGGCCTTCCAGTCGCTGCGGGCGGGTCGTTGGCGATACCTGGGTCTGGCATTTGTCGGTGCCGGACTGACCTTTGTCAGTGGCGCCTGGATGGTGTGGATATCGACGGATCTGCGTCCGCCATTTGGCCGAACCATCCTGGGCCAGATCGCCGCCTCGTTCATGGCCACAGTCACCCCCGCCGGTCTCGGGTGGGTAGGCGTGACTCAAGGGTATCTACAACACGCCGGCGCCGAGGAGGGAACTGCGAGCGCAGCCACCACGCTGAACATGCTCATCACGTTCCTCTCCCACATCGGTCTCCTGATCCTGCTGTTGCCCTTTCTCCCCACGATGAGGCTGCCCACGGTGACACTTCCCAGCACCCAGGTGGTCGTCGAGATCGTCTTCGTGGCGTTGGTGGCAATCGGGATAGTTCTTTGGATTCCGGCGTCACGCCGGGGCATCCTCACCAGGCTGATGGGCATGCTGAGGGCCGTCCCAGTCATCATTTCCGACCCGAGGCGATCCGCTGGGATGGTGAGCGGTGCCCTAGCCGCCAATGTGGCTTTCGCGATCGCCCTGGCCGGGTCGGTGGCCGCTTATGGCCCTTTGCCCTCCCTCCTCGGGATCATGGTCGCATACATGATCGCAGCGACTGCTGCGGCGGTCTCTCCCACCCCGGGTGGGCTCGGAGTAATGGAGACCGCGCTCGTCAGCGCCCTGGTGCGTCTCGGAGTGGTGTCGGGACCTGCCGTTGCCGCTGTGCTTACCTTCCGGGTGATGACATTCTGGCTGCCGCTGGTCGTGGGTGCCTGGGTCTGGCGCGTAGGCCGTAAGAGAGGTTGGCTATGAGAAGCGCTTCGAGAATCGGGCACGGGATTCAGAGATTCTCCGGAGGCTCAATATCCTCGAAGGGCCTCGCCGTGTTGCCGGCCGAGGAGCCGGGCCGTGATGTAGCCGGGAACGCGTTTCTACGGAAAGTCCTTGCCGGAGGGCAAACCCGAGAGTGACTGCGGGATTGCCATGGAGGTCCGACGTCTTGCCCATGAAGAGGATGACGGCCATCACCATGAAACCGTGCGCTGGTCTGGGTCGAGTCTCTCGCCACTCTCTTCGTCCCCAGCCCAACAGTGGCGGACCGCTTTAATCATGTCGGCAGATGTGTCAGAGGGTGGTGTGCAGCATATGGACAACAACCTGGCTCGGGAGGCTCCGATTTCGACTCTCTTCCTCGACGTTGGTGGCGTACTACTCACGAACGGCTGGGATCGCCAGGCCCGAGCTCGCGCCGTGACCGCGTTCGATCTCGATGCGGCCGAAATGGAGGAGCGCCACCACCTGACTTTCGACACCTACGAAGAGGGGAACCTGAGCTTGGACGAGTATCTGAGCCGGGTCATCTTCTATCGGAATCGACCTTTCACGACGGCCCAATTCCGTGCCTTCATGTTCGACCAATCCCAGGCCCATCCGGAGATGGTCGACCTGGCCTCACGGCTAAAGGAACGTCACGACCTCAGAGTCGTGGTTGTGAGCAACGAGGGCCGCGAGCTAAACACCCACCGTGTCCGCACCTTCGATCTCTCCAACCTGGTCGATGTCTTCATCTCCTCCTGCTTTGTGCACATTCGCAAACCCGACATCGACATCTTCCGACTGGCCCTCGACATTTCCCAGTCGGATCCGGACGAAGTGATCTATATCGAAAACACTCCCATGTTCGTCCAGGTGGCGCAGGGTCTGGGGATCCGGAGCATCCTCCATGTCGACTTCGAGACCACTCGCGACGCCCTCGCCGCAGTCGGGCTGGCAGAGTGAGCGAGCCCAAGGCGAGCGTGGAGAAGCGTCGCCATCGGCTTCTCGATCCTATGGATAGTCGGCCCCGAACGCTGGCGCGGTCCACATGAGCAACCTCCTTGGTCGGGGTTGTACCTGCTTCGAGCGACCTCGTTCGTAGACTCAGGTCAGGCCAGTGATGAGCCTCGCAAATGGGGGATGGGAGCGCAGCCAACAGGAAGGTTGACACTGCTGCAGCCTCCCTGCCCTGCCGATACTGATCATCCCAAAGCTGATTGAGTTCCCATGTCGAAGGTCACAGTGAAGCGGTCGCCCGTCCAACTCTTACCGGACCCCAGACGCCTGGTGACCAAGCCCTACATACCAAACGATCACGCAGTGATCGAAGGGGAGTCGCGCGTCCGAAAGGTGATCACCCGAGTGCTCGCCCTCACCGAAGAAGAGACGACCTCAACTCTGGCTGATCGTCGTAGCGCGTTTTCGTCCCGACACCCGGATTTGGATCAGGTGTTCCTCAGATCGTTCGAAGAAATTGTTAGCCACGTGGCCTCTCCACACGGAGACGACTGCTGGTCGGGGCCTACTTCTCCCACGAGTACTCGATTGAGGGTGCGGCCCTCACCAACCCATCGATAGCTGCGCACCCCGATCAAGAGGGGGTTCCGTCCGGATGGCTCCGGGTCGTCCTGACTCTCCGGGCAATAGGCGAAGGTCACATATCTTCGATCGAGTTTCGCACCGGCCTGATCGGGCCTGACGGTGAGGTCTCCATCGAACCACCCGGGGACCCCGTCATTGGGGAACGGAGATCTCCAGCGTTCGACAAGACGCTCTTCATCGAGAAGCTCCACGAGATGGGTGCCAACGGCGATCTGCTCGACGAAGCACTGAGACACCTGGGCTCAGAGTTTTCCACGACGGACCTCGACTCGGCACTAGCAGAGCTGGGAAGCCACGAGCACTTCTCCACCACGGTTCAGCACATGATCCACTCCACTCATTGGGTTGCATCATCGAACTACGAGCTGACCTTCCCTGCCGAGTCCGACCTCTCACAACGTGTGTTGTACCCCAAGGGCCCCGCCGAGAGCCAGGGGATGGAGGACGCCCGGCTCGTCCGATTCGTCGAGGCCGACGGATCGGTCCTGTACTACGCCACCTATACGGCCTTCGACGGTTACAGCATCCTTCCCCAGCTGAGCACCACTAGTGACTTCGAGACCTTCCGGATCGCCACCCTCAACGGCCGTGCCGCCAGCAACAAGGGTATGGCCATATTCCCGCGCCTGGTGGGGGGTAGATACGCCGCCCTCGCCAGATCGGACGGTGAGTCCAACTTCCTCATGATGTCCGACGACATGAGACGCTGGGACGAGACACAGCTGATCCAGGTGCCGCGACGGACTTGGGACCTTATTCAGATCGGCAACGCCGGGGCCCCGATCGAGACCGAAGCCGGCTGGCTGGTCGTCACTCACGGTGTTGGGCCGATGAGGCAATACGCCCTCGGTGCCATCCTGCTCGACATAGACGATCCAGGCCATGTAATCGGCGACATCCACGAGCCCCTCCTGCTTCCCGATGAACGAGAACGGGAGGGGTATGTGCCCAACGTGGTCTACTCCTGTGGCTCGCTGGTGCACAACGGCCAATTGGTCATCCCCTATGGCGCATCGGACGTCTCGACCAACTTCGCCACGGTTGCGCTCGACGACGTGTTGGCAGAGCTGACGCTGAGCTGAGCTCCGGTTTGGAGAAGAGTCGAATCGGGTACTTAGCCCCTATCGATTGAGTACCGACCGCTCCTACGCTACGAACATGTGAGCCCATCACGATGACCGGGGAACATCGTGTGACCTCCTCGATCGAAGCGTGGGCCATGTTCGGGCAGGGCACTGCCAGAACGGGTCATGGGCCGGTTGTCCCAGTCGCGGCAGTGTCGCTGCTGGTTTTGGACCCGCAGCACCCGGCGGACCTGATACTCGCGGAGTGACGGCCATGGCCCTTCAAGGAGACAGCAAATGCCCCAGGTAAGACGAGACATCGGGATTGGCTCATATCCGATGGCTCGGACCCAGCTGACCGCCGCCCGTGGACCCTGGGCGTCCAGGCCTCTACCGGGTTTGGCAACGCGTTCACGACCGGGCGAAGACCCCAGATCGACATCGATGGGAAAGCGCCCGGTCATTGGCTTCGTCAGCACGTACCCGCCCACCGAGTGCGGCATCGCGACCTTCACAGCCGCCCTACGCATGGCGATGGCCGGTGGCAGAGCGTTGGGAGACGACCTGCGAGTTGTGAGCCTTGTCCAGAAGCCCTTGCCGCTCCCGGCACCAGAGGTGGTGTATCAGCACATGGTCGGGGATCCTGGGTCGCTCGCGTCGGCCGTCGAGTTCCTGAACAAGATGGACGCCGTCGTCATACAGCACGAGTACGGGATCTACGGAGGGCCCGACGGTGACGAGATCCTGGATTTGGTCGCCTCACTTCGTGTCCCGGTTCTCGTTGTCCTCCACACGGTTCCGAAGTTCCCCACTCCACGCCAGCGGACCATCCTGGAGACGCTCATCGAGGAGTCCGATGAAGCAGTTGTCCTCAGCCAATCGGCACAGCGACAGCTGACATCGAGATACGACGTGGGGGAGAAGAGCGTGATGATGGTGCCGCATGGGGCCCGATCACATCCGGTTGAGCGCCCGCGTGGCGTGAGCCAACCTCCGCGTCTTCTCACATGGGGCCTGATTGGGCCGGGAAAGGGCCTGGAGACCGCGATCGAGGCATTGGCCAGGTTGGGCGGCATGAACCCAAAGCCCCGATATCTGATTCTCGGAGAGACACACCCGAAGGTGCGAGCCGCAAGCGGAGATGTCTACCTCGAGGGTCTCATCCATCGTTCCCGTATGCTCGGCCTCCAAGGGTTGGTCGAGTTCGACAACCAGTACGCGGATCTCGAGACCCTAGGTCGCATCATCGATCGTGCCGACATCGTCATCATCCCGTATGACTCGACGGAGCAAGTGACCTCCGGAGTCCTGGTGGAGGCGATTGCGGCGGGCAAGCCCGTGATCGCCACCGCTTTCCCCCACGCCGTGGAGATGCTGGCAAGCGGAGCCGGGGTGATCGTCCCCGGCTCGGATCCCGCGGCATTGGCCGCCGCCATCCGCGAACTCATCGTCGACCCGGCCAGGACCGCCCGGATGGCGAAAGTGGCGCGTGCACTCGCCGCCAAACTCGATTGGGTGACCGTCGCTGCCCAATATGAGACCATCCTGGCTCGGCTCGTGGCGGAGACTTCCACGCTGATCGCCCTCGACGATCTGATGAAGACACCGAGACAGGTGGAGACCCTCAGCCTCCCAGCATGAGAACCGGAATGTCGAGATGACCTCAGAATCGAGATTGGGGTGGTGATCGACGACCCCGCGACCATCCGACCACTACCCGCCCCCTGCTTCGAGCATCTGCAGCTGATCACGACTCCCTTGGGTGTCTGGGAGCATTGTGACCAAGTCTCAACCAGGGCGCCGAGTCAACACTGGCCCGCCTCTGCGTGCTGCATGTGTCGAGACGTGATGGGGTGAGGCGGTACCCGCGCGATGCGCAGGGGACCGGGCAGCACACTTCCTCTGCGACAACACTCCTATGACAGAAAGGACTACTCGACCATGGACCTTGGCTTGATCGGATTGGGGCGAATGGGGTCCAGCCTGGCCCAGCGGCTCATGGAGGCAGGTCACGGTGCAGTGGTCTACGACATGAACCCGTCACCGGTCGCAGAGCTCGTCTCACGAGGTGCAATCGGTGTCGACAGCCTGGCGGAACTCGCAGCCAAGCTGACGCCGCCGAGGGCCGTGTGGGTAATGGTGCCGGCGGCAGTCACCGGAGGAGTCATCAATCGGGTAGCGGACCATCTGGAGGGCGGTGACATCATCGTCGACGGGGGCAACAGCTACTACCAGGACGATCTAGCTCGCTCGGGCTCCCTGGCCGAGAGAGGAATCCACCTAGTCGACGTGGGGACGAGTGGCGGGGTCTTCGGTCTCGAACGCGGCTTCTGTTTGATGATCGGCGGTGAGGAAGATGCGGTGTCTCGGCTGGATCCGGTCTTCCGTGCTCTGGCTCCAGGCGTAGCGGGCGCCGACCGTACGCCGGGGCGGAGCGGAGATCCCCTATCCGAGGAACAGGGATATCTCCACTGCGGACCGGTTGGAGCCGGGCATTTCACCAAGATGGTCCACAATGGGATCGAGTACGGGATCATGGCGGCCTATGCCGAGGGCCTCAACGTCCTTCACCATGCCGGTATCGGTCTGGAGCAGAGGTCCGATGACGCCGAGACCGCCCCTCTGCGAAACCCGGAGCACTACAGCTACACCTTCGACATACCGGCCATCGCCGAGGTGTGGAGACGGGGAAGTGTCATCGCCTCGTGGTTGCTCGATCTCACTGCCGCCGAGTTGTATGAGAACCCCGGCCTGGATGGATTCAGCGGGAGAGTGTCCGACAGTGGTGAGGGCAGGTGGACACTGCTCAGCGCCATCGAGGAGGGAGTGCCGGCGCCGGTCCTGGCAGCCTCGATATTCGGCCGCTTGGATAGCAGGGGGCGGAACGAATATGCCGACAAGCTGTTATCGGCCATGCGCTACCAATTCGGCGGGCATGAGGAGAAGAAGGACTCGTAGTGGAATCAGTCACAGAGACTGACGAGTGGCGATCCCTCGTCGACCATGGGTCAGATGGCTTCGATCTGCGGAGCCTGTTCTCCACCGACCCACTACGAGGTGACCGTCTCACCGTGATGGCGGGCGACCTGGTCGTGGATCTGTCCAAGCACCTGATCACCGGCGAGACCATCGAGCTTTTGTTGGCATTGGCCCGCCGCGCCGAGCTGGCCGAGCGCATCGAGGCGATGTTCTCTGGTGAGCGGATCAATGTGACCGAGAACCGCTCCGTGCTCCACACTGCCTTGAGGGCCGCACCCGGGGACGTCTTCGAGGTCGATGGCGTCAACGTGGTCGATGAGGTACGCCAGGTGCTGACTCGCATGGGCGACTTCGCCGATCGGGTCCGGACGGGGGTGTGGCTGGGCAACACCGGGCGCAGGATCCACAGCGTGGTAAATATCGGAATCGGCGGGTCAGACCTAGGTCCGGCCATGGCCTATCGGGCGATGAGACCGTTCGTGCAGCCCGGGCTGGAGTGCCATTTCGTTTCCAACGTCGATCCAGCTCAGCTCGAGGCAGTGCTGGACCTCGTCGATCCGGAGACAACCCTCTTCATCGTGGCCTCGAAGACCTTCACCACTCTCGAGACCTTGGCGAACGCCTCCAATGCCCGGGGCTGGCTTGTGAGCCATCTTGGCGATGAGCAGGCCGTGGCCAAGCATTTCGTGGCGGTCTCGACCAATGAGCAGGGAGTATCGGAATTCGGCATCGACACCGAGAACATGTTCGGCTTCTGGGACTGGGTAGGGGGCCGCTACTCGATGGACTCGGCGATAGGGCTCTCGCTGATGATCGCCATTGGCCCGAAGAGGTTTGCGGAGATGCTCTCTGGCTTCCGAACCATCGACCTGCACTTTCGTCACACGCCTTTCGAAACCAACGTGCCTGTGCTGATGGGGCTGATCGGCGTCTGGTATCGGGACATCCTGGGTTACCCGACACACGCCGTCCTGCCCTACGCCCAGGACCTAGATCGTTTCCCCGCCTACCTGCAACAGCTGGACATGGAGTCGAACGGGAAACGCGTGCGTCTCGATGGCGCCCAGGTCGACGTGGAAACCGGCCCCATCGTCTGGGGCGAGCCCGGCACCAACGGCCAGCACGCCTTCTTTCAACTCCTTCACCAGGGGACCACCATCATCCCCGCCGATCTCATCGGATTCATCGAGCCGATCGAGGACTTAGGGGGCCAGCACGACCTGCTCATGGCGAACCTGATCGCCCAAGCCGAGGCCCTCGCTTTCGGCAAGACCGCCGGGGAGGTCGCCGCGGCCGGTGTCGCCCCTGAGCTGGTGCCACATCGGACTTTTCCCGGCAATCGCCCGACCTCGGTGATCCTCGCCCCCCGGCTCACCCCTTCGGTGTTGGGCCAGCTCGTGGCCCTCTATGAGCACAAGGTCTTCACCCAGGGAGTGATCTGGGGCATCAACTCGTTCGACCAGTGGGGAGTCGAGTTGGGCAAGGCATTGGCCACGACAATCATCGACGAGCTGACCGCGGAGACGCCGCCCGACCTGAATCACGACTCGTCGACCAACGCCCTGATCGAGCGATACCGCCGCGAACGGGACCGGGCGTGAGCAGCTTCGCCTGTGCGAGGGGAGCCGGTTCGTGAAGCGGCGGCTGATCGCCTTCGATCTCGACGGCACCCTCGCCGTGACCAAGTCGGCCATATCCGACGTGATGGCCACTCGTCTCCGCGATCTTCTCGTCCTCTATGACGTATGCGTCATCTCGGGTGGAAAGTTCGACCAGTTCAAGAAACAGGTCATCGACCGGGTCGACGTCACGCCCCATCAAATGTCCCGTCTCCACATCATGCCCACCTCGGGAACCCGGTACATGAGATTCGATCCCGACAGGGGAACCTGGGTGACTCAATATGCGGAAGATCTACCCACCGAGACCAAGAGCGAGATAGTCGAAGTTCTGACCAAATGTGCCAAGGAGCTCGGCTATTGGGAGGCTGAGCCCTACGGCGACATCATCGAGGACCGGGGGAGTCAGATCACCTACTCCGCGCTGGGCCAGGAGGCACCAGCGGCGAAGAAGTACGCCTGGGACCCCGACGGCGCCAAGAAGGGCGCTGTTCGCGACTGCGCCGCCAAGCTGCTGCCCGACCTCGAGGTCCACGTCGGAGGGACCACGTCGGTGGACGTGACGCAAAAGGGAATCGACAAGGCATACGGCATGCGCAAGCTGATGAGTGTCATGGGTCTGACGGCGGACGAAATCCTGTTCTTCGGCGACAAGCTGGAGGACGGCGGGAATGACTACCCGGTCAAAACGGTGGGCATCGACTGCATAGCCGTGGACGGTTGGGAGCAGACCGCGTTGGCGGTCGAGGCGATCGTCCAGGTCTCTTGAGATGGTTGAAGGGAGCAAAGGAGTGAAATCCCCGACACATGACGAACGACCGTGGGGCAACTACACCGTGCTCGGTGGTGGTGACGGATACCAGGTGAAACAGATCATGGTGAAACCGGGCAAGCGCCTCAGTTATCAGCGCCATGCGCATCGATCGGAGCATTGGTTCATCGTGATGGGCTCCGGCGAGGTAGTCCTCGACGGGGTGACGCGCAAGGTGGGGGTCGGCGACGCGGTGAACGTGCCGATCGAGGGTCGGCACCGGATCGGCAACACGGGCACCGACTCGCTCATATTCATCGAGGTCCAGCTCGGGGACTATCTCGGCGAGGATGACATAGAGCGTCTCGAGGATGACTTTGGCCGGGTTTGAGGCCCAGGAGGAAGGCGAACCGAGTGATCCACGATCCTGACACCCGGTCAAAGATCCCGGTCACCCGAACCGAGATCGAGTTCAGGCACAACCCTCGTCGGGTGATCCTCAAGCCGTATCTCCCTGACGACCGGATTTTCCCCGACGGGGGCCTGCTCGATCGAATTCTCAACCTGACCGAGGATCAGGTCACTTCGATCCTGGCAACGGCGATGCTCCGATTCGACGGGCGTCATCCCGATGTCGAGGAGGTCCTCGAGTCGCACTTCCGGTTCGTGGCCGAAGAGGCCCACCAGCTGTCTCGAGGCGAGTCGCGAAGGCTGAAGACGGCAACGGCGGCGCGACGGCGTCTCATCGGGGCCTTCTACACGGGTGAGTACTCGATCGAGGCCGCCTCCTTGACGAACCCCTCCATGGTCCCCGCCCCCGACCAGTCAGGCCTCGAATCCGGAGCCCAGAGGTTCATCATCAGCCAGCGCGGGATCGGCGAGGGTCACGTGTCCTCCATTGAGTTCCGAAGCGGGATCATCGACAAGGACGGGAAGATCATGATGGATCCCCGGTCACGATTCGCCCGAACCGGCTCACACCGTCCGGCCGTGTTCGACAAGGCCGTGTTCCGCGCCCTGCTCGAGGAGATGAAGGCGTTCGACCAAACCGCGAGATCGGTGTGCCAGTCGTTGCCTGAACGTTTCGAGCTCCAGCAGTTGGAGCAGGCCATGGCCACGGTCGAAGGGAAACGAGCCCCTCGCCGGCTCAAGCACCCGACAACGAAGGCCATGCACTGGTTGGCATCATCGAACTACCAGCTCGACTTCCCACCCGACTCCGACTTGTCGGAGCGAGTCATCTTCCCCGGCTCGGAGGTGGAGAGCGACGGAATCGAGGATGCGCGTTTTGTCCGATTCGTCGAAGATGACGGATCGGTCGTCTGGTATGCCACCTACACCGCGTTTGACGGGTTCCATGTCCTCCCCCAGCTGCTCGAGACCTCCGATTTCACCAACTTCCGCATCGCCACGATGAGCGGGCCCTATGCGCAAAACAAGGGAGTGGCGCTCTTCCCCCGGAAGATCAACGGTCGCTACGCCGCTTTGTCCCGCTGCGACTCGGAGAACAACTACTTCATGACCTCGGACAGCCTCCGCATCTGGGAAAAAGCCAAGAAGATCGAGTCTCCCGAGATGTACTGGGACCTGGCCCGGATGGGCAACGGAGGTTCCCCGATGGAAACCGACGCCGGATGGCTGGTCATAACCCACGGAGTGGGGCCCTTCCGCACCTACAGCCTGGGAGCGATCCTGCTCGACCTCGATGACCCATCCCGTGTCATCGGCCGGCTGAAGGAGCCGTTGCTCGTCCCCAACGAGGAGGAGCGAGAGGGCTACGTCCCGAACGTGGTCTACTCATGCGGGGCGATGCTCCACGGTGACCTCCTGGTCCTCCCCTATGGATTCTCCGACGTGGCTTGCCGGGTGGCGACAGTCCCCGTCGACCGCCTGCTGTCTGAGCTTTCCGGCTAACTGCTTGCAGTGTGATGTTCTTCGTCAGGAGAGTGGTGAAAAAGACCCCAGACTCGGCCGTCGAAACGTAACGATGTGAGGCGTCTCGAGCCTGCCAGGAAGTTCGGGTTGCGGATTGACGGATCGGTCGAAATCATCGGCACCGTCGCCCTGACCATGACCCGCAAGGGCACCGAACTCCGGGCGGTCGGCGATGCAGGTTGGTTTGGTCTCACGGTCAATGCGGATCGAGGCAGTGCGTTTTCGGGCAAGTGACACGCAAGGTGTGCTTATCGGACCCCTCCAAACCATCAGTCGGCGGCGAAGACAGTGGTGTTGTAGGCGTCGTAGACCAGGTCGGCGCCCATCTGGCGATGTTGGGTCAGCCGGCCGAGGAGCCCGATCAAATGCCGACGGACCCGATGGACGTCTACACCTCCTTCGCCGGCCAGCATCTCGTTGGCGCTTTCCCAAGTCTCCCTCAGGTCGACATGATCCTTCCTGATGTCATCTATTGCAGCTGAGAGTCGGGGCTCTTCATCGAGTATCTCCGCGAGCAGCCCATCGGGGGCTTCGATTTCACGGATGTGATCGGCAAGCACCCGGCCGAGTTCTGTCATCGCGAGAAGGACCGTCGGCATCCAGTCACCCATATGGGCAGGGCGGGCGAGAGCAGCCTCCAAATCGGACATCGCCATCCTCAATACCGATCTGCGTGTTGCGACCCGGTCGACTCTCGTCGGCCAGAAGGGGGCCATCTCCCGTTCGGGGATCCAGCCGGAGGCCTCGGCCTGATCGCGTGCCTGCTCCATCACCAGACCGGCACCGGGAGCTCGGAACAAGTCGGTGCCTTGCGCCGACTCCTCCAACTCCAGAATCCGCTCACCGTTGTTGTTGCTCATGGTCCGATTGTCGGTCCCGCCGGTGCGACCCGGCCAGGGTCATAAGACCCGATTTGGGTATTTGGTCCCTATCGGCTCAGAGGAGGATGCCAGATGATGGTGTCAACCGAGGAGGTGGTGATGCGCGCCAAGGCAGGTGACCGCATTGTGATAAAGGGCCATCGTGTCGGCCAGTCCGACAGGCTGGCGAGAATCCTCGCCGTGAAGGGGCCCCATGGTGAGCCTCCCTATCTGGTCCAGTGGGCCGACGACGGGCATGAGGCTCTGGTCTATCCCGGCTCAGACGCCCACATAGAACACAAACGAGCCAGACCGGCGACCAGGTCCGATAGCTAGGACGATCCGAGTTCGATCACTCGGTTGTGATCAAGGTCTTGTCACTCAGGTGGCCGACTTTGTGCGAGACACTCCCGACGAAAAGGCCCTTCATGTCACTCAGGCCGCGGCGGCCCATGATGATGCAGTCGACGTCGTGTTGTTTCGCCGCGGCAACGATCTCGAAGGCCGGGATCCCGACCACGACGCTCTCGTGACGAATCTTTCCGCCGGCCTCGCGCACGATCCGAGCGGCCTCCTCCTCAACGGTCTTCCCAACTGACTCCAGGACGTCCTTCTCGGTCAGATACAGGCTCTCCAGTTGGCCGTATTCATGAATCGCTCCTGCCGGGAGGATCACCCGCTCCTGGACGACATGAATCACATCGACATACGCCCCGAATACGCGGCTCAACTCGGCGGCGAGCCGGGCGGCGCGATCGGAGTGCTCGGAACCATCGACGGCAAGCAAGATCGATTCCATCTCAACTCCTTTCTCTCATCATCGCTCTGGCAGAACGACGAGTGGTAGAGGCGAACGGCCCAAAGGGCGCTACACGGCCACAGAAGGATGGGTCGCGCCAATGGCGCGACCCATCCATCAGAGCTCGATTCGATCAGCCGGCGACGACCTCGACAGGGATCGTCCGCGGCTCGATGGCTACCTTCTCCTCGGGAAGAGCGACCCTTACCGTGAGGACGCCCTTGTCATATCCGGCCATGATCTTGTCAGCGCTCACACCGTCGGGCATTGGGATGCGGCGTATGAACTTCCCGTACCGACGCTCACGTATGTAGCGATCGTCCTCGGAGACTTCCCTCTCATCGATCTTCTCCCCTTTGATGGTGAGGACGTCGTCCTCGATGGTGATCTCGACATCCTTGACGGGGTCGATGCCGGGTAGCTCGGTGGCCACAACCAACTCGCCGTCCTTCTCGATCACATCGAGTGAGGGACGAAAGCCGAACTCACGCCCTTCCATGGGGAAGCGACGAAGTCTCTGCTCCCATTCCTTCTCGAGATCGAAGAACGGTGTCAACAGCTTGAACTCCACGATCAACACCTCCGTCCTCCGGGCCAGGCTCCTGACATGGCTGGCGGCCCGGTTCCAGCCGGGCTGATCAATGGTGATCATCGGACTTTCCCGAACGGGGCGCTAGGGCCGAAGGGCACTTCTGTCTGCGGCCGGCTCGGTCGACTGCGGATCGGGCTCGACCGCGATCTCGGTTGCCTTGAGGGAAACCCAGATGCTGGCACCGGGCTCCAGCGCGAGGTCTCGGACCGACCCCTCGGTGATCTCGACCGTGAGGGGCAATGGAGCTCCGGTTCTGAGCCGTGCCCGATCACCCAGGTGCTCGATCAGATCGACCCGCGTGCGCCAGACATTTCGGGCGCTTCCCTGAGGTCGGTCCACATGCACGGAGATCGATGAAGGACGGAAGGAAGCCAGCACCGGCCCCTCGAGGTCCCCGATCGCAACGTGTATGGGCTGCCCGCCCGTGTCGATCACACCGTCTTTGGCCCATCCGGAGATGAGGTTGGCACCGGCCAGATCGGCGATGTACGGAGTGCGCGGACGAAGTCTCATCTCATCGGGGCTCCCGATCTGGCTGATCGCTCCGTGCTCGATGACACAGACTCGCTCGGCCAGCAAGACAGCCTCGGTCGGATCGTGGGTGATGAGGACGCGAGGACCGGCGAAGGAGTCGAGGTGCTTCTTCAACTCACGCCTGAGCTGCGCCCTCGTGGTCACATCGAGTGCCGCGAGAGGCTCGTCGAGCAACAGCATGTCGGGATCTGTGACCAACGCCCTGGCGAGAGCCACTCTCTGCGACTGGCCACCCGACAACTCGCTCGGTCGCTTATCGGCCAGCCCCCCCAGCCCGAGACGGCCGATCCACTCGAGAGCCCTCGCCTTCTCCTCCCGTCTCCCGACGCCACGGCCGCGGAGGCCGAACGAGACATTTCCGACCACCGACAGATGGGGGAAGAGCAGATAGTCCTGAAAGACCACTCCGACCCGACGCTGCTCTGGTGGGACGAACACGTCACGAACGGGGTCGTCGAGGGACCGATCGGCGAGCACGATCTGTCCACCATCGAGTGGGACGAGACCGGCCAGACCGGCGACCACGGTCGACTTTCCCGCACCATTGGGGCCGACGAGGGCCATGGTGCTCCCCGCGGCGACATCAAACGCGACATCGAGTTGGAATGAGTCGCCGCGGCGGATTCTCATCGTGGCCCGCAGCCCGCTCCGGCTCATATCCCTGTCCGCCATCGGTCCCTCAACGCGATCAGGACCGCGAGAGAGACGACCACCATGAGGAGGCTGATGGCGATGGCACTGTCGCGATCGGCCTGAAGCGATACGTAGACCGATAGGGGGAGGGTTTGTGTCTTCCCGGGGAGATTCCCGGCAAATGTGATGGTGGCGCCGAATTCACCCAGCGCTCTCGCCCATGTCAGGACGGTCCCCGCCAACAGTGAGGGAGCGATCAGGGGGAGCGTCACGCGTCGAAGCACGGCCCATCTGCCGGCGCCGAGAGTCGAGGCGGCGGCCTCATAGCGCTGGTCGAGGTTGCGCAGCGCCGCCTCGACCGTGATCACCAGAAACGGCATGGCCACGAATGTGTTAGCCACTATCACGCCCCAAGTGGAAAAAGGTAGGAGAAGGCCAGTCGCCCGATAGATCGGTTCTCCGACGAGACCGCGACGGCCAAGGGCGAACAGGAGTGCCGCTCCCCCGACTACGGGTGGCAGCACGAGTGGGAGGGTGATGATGGCGCGGACGACGCGTCTGCCACGGAACCGCGACCTGGACACGAGTAGGGCAAGGGGCACACCGATCAGCACCGCGATCGCAGTGGCGGCGACCGATGTGACGATGGAGAGCCGAAGAGCGTCCATCACCACCGGACTGGTGAGCAAATCGGGCAACCGCCACCACGGGACGCGGGTCAGGAGACCCGCCAATGGGACGACGAAGAAGGCCAGCCCGAGCACACCGAACACGACAACGGCGTATGGCGGCCCATTCACGATCCGCCGTGCCCTGGATTCGGAATGCTCCCTCATGAAACCGAAAAACCATAACGGCTGAGGATCTCACGCCCTGGGGCAGATAGGACGAATGCCACGAATCTCTCCGCGATGTCCGGATGTGGGGCATGGGCCAGAACGGCGATGTGGTATCCGGCGACCACATTGAGCTCCACCGGGATCTCGACGGCCTCGACGGTGTCCCTGGTAGAAGCCACATCGGTGCGATAGACGATCCCGGCGTCGAGCTCACCTTCCTCGATCTTTGTGAGGAGGGCTCGCACATCGGGCTCATAGGTGTCGACCGAGGCAACGACACCGGCCTTGGCCAGTATCTGGTCGGCGAACTCGCCACAGGGCACACCCGGTGCGCAAAGCCCAATGAGGAGATCCGGGTCTGCAAATGCCTGCAAGGACTGGACGTCACCGGGGTTGCCCGTCGGGACGGCGATCTCGAGATAGTTGCGGGCAAAGACACTCGATCGGCCGGCCAGAGCGCCGGCCTGCTCCAATTGGTCCATGTTCGACGCGTTCGCCGAGGCGAATACGTCGGCGGGGGCACCTGCGATGATCTGCTCCCTGAGAGCCGAGCTCCCACCGAGGTTGAGAGTCACCTCCACACCGGGACTTGCTGTCTGAAACGCACTCGCGATGTCGGCGAAGGCATCGGTCAGCGACGCGGCCGCCGAGACCAAGAGGACCTCATGCGATGAGCTCGCCCCACTGCATCCGGCACTCGCCATCGCGATGAGGACGATTGCGCCCGGAAGCCCGAGACGAGTCGAACCGGGACGTCTCATGCCACTCGCTCGCCGGCACGACTCAGGTCGTACCCACCGATCATCTCGAGTCGACGCAGGAATCGCTTGCTCGAGATGACGTCTAGGGCTTCGATCACTGTGCGATCCCGAGCCCAGGGTCGGGCGACCCAGATCTCGGCGTCGTGCTCGGTGAGAGGGTGAAATGGGGCACTCAAGGCATTGGCGGCCGGTTCGATCGTCACGGCCGGGATCCCACTGCCAAGGGCCAGTCGAACCGCCTCGAGATGGCCTTTCACACGCGGCCCGGGCACTTCGAGGCCGTCCACCATGAGGGCCGCTTCGAAGCTGGCCTGGACCCCTGCGCCCGATTCGCGTTGAATCACCGGGGATCTACCGCCGAGAGCCGGCTCCCACCAATGCGAACCCGGATGTGGTGGAGCGGCCAGACCGACCCGCCAACGCGCAAGCCGATATCTATCGACGTCGACCTCGACCGCCAGCGCCGTCAGGCCCTCGGGTGGGCCATGTATGACGGCGGCATGGGCGCGGCCCTGCTCGATCGCCTTCAAGGCAACAGCGTTCGAGCCGAGCACCGCCACGGCGGCCACGCCCCCGGTGCGGAGGATCCCCTCCAACACTTGCAAGCCGGGCTCACAGCCACACACGACCACACCGGGCACGAGATGTCCGAAGACGTCGAGGTCCCCACCTGTGATCTCCCCGTCTGCCATCTCCCAACCGTCCGACCCGGTTCGGGCCGGCGCCGTCACAGTGAGGTCACCGACGGTTCCAACGCGAACCATGCTTTGGTCGGGCGGACGCAACCCGGTGGCGACGTCCACCGCATCAGATGAGGTCGGGAACAGCCAGGCGACATCCACCCCCAGGGCGGCGGCCAGGGCGATCGCCGAGTCGACCCGTGGGAGGTGGTTGCCCGCCTCCACCGCCCCCACCAGCTGGCGGCTCACACCGGCAATGGCGGCCAGGTCGGCCTGAGTGAGCCCCGCACGATTTCGCATGGCTCTCAATCGGGACACGCCAGGATCCTAGCCCTATTGCCAGATTCATAGCGGAGGCGATGGCACCAGGGGAAATTCGCCATGTTCCGCCCCCCTCTTTGCGACGGTGGCGTTGATCTTCTCCCCTACCCTCAACCCGATGTCATCCTGGCCCCAGTCGATCCGCTCCGTTCGAATCGGGCGCACACCACGTTTGATGGTGCTGGCGGGCGTGGTCGGTGTCGGAGCTGGTCTCGGGGCGGTGGTCTTGATCCGCGCCATCGAATGGGTCGCCCGCGCTGCCACCTGGTTCGGCGATCAACTCTCCATTGGAGAGGTAGTAGTGCTGCTCACGCTGCCGATCGGCATCGTCATCGCCTGGCGTCTCACGATGTGGTTCGCACCCGAGGTGGCGGGTCACGGCGTGCCCCAGATCATCGCCGCCATCACCGTCGCCGCCGGATACATACGCACCCGGGTCATCGGGCTGAAGACCGTGGCCACTGCCCTGACCATCGGCGCCGGTGGATCAGCGGGCCGCGAAGGCTCGATCGCCCAGATCGGCTCGGCAATTGGATCATGGGTGGCCCGTCTGGCGCGGCTCGGGGAGAACGATGTGATCGTCCTCATCGCGGCGGGAGCCGGGGCCGGTATCAGCGCGACATTCAACGCTCCGATCGCCGGCATGTTCTTCGCAATGGAAGTGATCCTCAGGGAATTCTCCCTTCGCCATCTCCACACCATCGTCATCGCCTCAGTCGCCGGAGCGGTCGTGGCGCACAGTGTCATTGGCGAGGCTCTCACATTCCAGGTGCCGGCATACAGTCTCGACGACCCGAGGTTGCTCCTCCTCTACGGGGCGCTGGGTCTGGTGGTGGTAGCCGCAGCATGGTTGTTTCTCGCCGCACTCGATTGGTTCGAGGTTCGGCCCGGAGCCCTCCCCGGGTGGACGCGACCTGCCCTGCTCGGTCTCCTCGTCGCCGCCCTTGGGCTGTTCCATGGCGAGATCCTCGGGACCGGGCAGGAATTCGTAGGTCAGATTCTGAGCAATCAGGCGGACTTCGCCTGGTGGACGCTCGTTCTGTTGGCGGTGATGAAGGCGATCGCGACGGCGGCGACCCTGGGAGGTAGGGGCTCGGGTGGGATCTTCATGCCGAGCCTCTTCATCGGCGCAGCCACAGGATCGGGGTTTGCCCGCCTACTCGCTCCGATCTGGGGCCTCTCGACCATTCAGCCTGGCGCTTTCGGTGTCGTCGGGATGGCGGCCACGTTTGCCGCCGTCGCTCGTGCCCCGCTCACCTCGATCTTGATCGTCTTCGAGATAACCGGGGACTACGGGCTGGTTCTCCCTCTCATGATCGCCACTGCCATCAGCACGATCTTGGCGGGGAGGGTTCGCCCGGAGAGCGCGTACACGGCGCCTCTGGCGCGGATGGGCATCCACCCCACACAGGGCGGGGTCACCGATCTGCTCGACACCGTGCGAGTGGGAGAAGTGCTCCGGGACGCCCCGATATCCGTCGAACCGAATACCTCGCTCGGTGAAATCCAAGGCATCATGCAGCGCAACCGCTTGCACGGCCTTCCCGTGATGTCGGACGAAGGTCTTGTCGGTGTGATCACCGAATCGGACATCGTGAGGGCCGGTGGTCCCTCGGATCAGGTGACAGCCGGCGACGCGATGACCCCCCACCCCGTGACCGTTAGTCGAAGAACCCCGGTATCGGAGGCGCTGGAGAAGATGGCCGCGCTGGGAGTGGGGCGTCTACCGGTGGTCGACGACAACGATCGCTCTCGACTCCTCGGAATGTTCCTCCGTGAGGATGTCGTAACCGCCTATCACAGGGCGCTCGGCGCCAGCGCAAGAGCGCAGAACCTCCCCGATCGCCTCAAGGTGAGGACCCAACACGGAGCGCGCTTCTTTGAGTTGCAGATACCGCCCGGCTCCATGGCCGACGGGCGGCCGGTGAGCGAGATCCCATGGCCGGAGGGATGCGTGGTCGTCTCCATCCACCGCGGGTCCTCGATGCTGGTGCCGACCGGGCGAACCGAGTTGAAGGCCGGTGACGCCATCACGGCCTTCGGTGGCGAAGATGCCCGAGAACGCCTGATCGAGCGGCTTGCCCGGGTGCCGGAGCCGCCGGAGCCCGACCAGCAGCCGGAGACAGGGTCCGATGAGTAGGGCTGAAAGCCCCTATACCTCCGGCGACCCGGCGGCAACGCTTACATCAGCGATGTCTTCGGAGCGCTCCACTCGTCTGACCCTCATTGGTACCGCCACCGGCCTGGGCGCCGGCGGCGTTGCCTACGCCCTCGGAGCACACGGCGCGGCGAGCGTGCTGTTCGCCATTGCGGGCGTGGTTCCGGTCATTCCTCTCGTCCTCGGGATCGTTGAGAGGATTCGCAATCGCCGACCAGGCGTGGATGTCATCGCATTGCTCGCAGTCGTGGTGGCTCTGGTCATGGGCGAGTACCTGACCGCCGGCATCATCGGCCTCATGCTCGCCACCGGTCAGTATCTCGAGGATTTCGCCGCCGGTCGGGCGGAACGGGAACTGTCCGGTCTGTTGGAGCGGGCCCCGAGGATGGCCAATCGCCTCATCGACGGGCAGCTCCAGGTGGTGGATGTCGGTGATATCGGCAAAGGCGACCGGCTGATGGTGAAGGCGGGCGAGCTGATCGCGGTCGACGGGGTAGTGGTCGGTGGACCCGCCATGATCGACGAGTCGGCACTGACCGGGGAGCCGTTGCCCACCGAGCGCCTGCCAGGCGACCTGGTCAGCTCCGGGGCGGTCAATGCGGGTGACGTCTTCGAGATCGTGGCAACTGCCACGGCAACCGACAGCACGTACGAGGGAATCATCCGGCTGGTGCGCACGGCGCGTGAGTCACGAAGTCCCTCGGTCCGGCTCGCCGACCGTTGGGCGGCATGGTTCGTGCCGTTGACGCTCGCCCTCGCAGCTGCGTCCTGGGCGATCTCGGGTGATCCGGTGAGGGCACTGGCAGTGCTCGTAGTAGCGACACCATGTCCCCTATTGCTTGCCGTCCCCATCGCCGTCGTCTCCGGCATCTCGCGTGCGGCCAAACGAGGGATCGTGTTCCGCGGCGGAGGAGCCCTGGAGGCCATCGCCCGAACGGTGAACGTGCTGATCGACAAGACGGGCACTCTCACCGTGGGCCGGCCGACACTCCGATCGATCACCACTTTCGGAGCCGGGCTCGACCAGGACGAGGTGCTTGCCCTGGCCGCCTCCGTCGACCAGACCTCTTCTCACGTATTGGCCCGGGCCATGGTCGACGCGGCCCATGAGAGAGGCCTGCGGCTCGAGTTGCCCGCCGAAGTCGCAGAGATCCCCGGCTCGGGAGTCATGGCCAAGGTCGGAGCGTCCAGCGTCATGGTGGGCAAACTCGAATGGCTCCTCGAGGGGGACGAAGAGTCGGAAGAGATCGCTTCCTTCCGGCGCCGGCTGTCCAGGATCGCTCCGCTCGCGGTATACCTCGCTCTCGACGGCGAGGTGAGGGCTGCCCTCACTTTCGACGATGCGATCAGACCCGACGCCGCCAACACCATCCGCGCCCTCAGACGCCTCGGTGTCCAACGAGTCGTGATGGCAACCGGAGACCATCCGACGGTGGCGCGATCGGTGGGGGCTGCCATCAACGTCGATCGCGTCCTCGCCGAGTGCACGCCACGTGAGAAGGTCGAGGCCCTCGATGACCTGAAACGAGAGGGCATCACCACGATGGTCGGTGACGGAATCAACGACGCACCGGCACTGGCGGGAGCGGACGTGGGTGTAGCCATGGGGGCACGGGGGGCAACCGCCTCATCGGAGGCGGCAGATGTCGTGCTCATGGTCGATCGCCTCCAGCGCCTCGTCGACGCCATCGGCATAGCCCAACACGCTCGCCGAATCGCCGTTCAGAGCGTGATCATCGGGATGAGCCTCTCACTGGTCGCCATGCTCGTGGCCTCGTTCGGCCTCCTTGCGCCGATCGCCGGGGCGATCCTTCAAGAGGCGATCGATGTGGTGGCGATATTGAGCGCCTTGCGCGCTTTGACCGGAAAGGCGCCGACACAGGCCGGGCCGAAGCTGCCACCTGAGTTGTCGGCGCGGCTGCGAGCCGAGCACGACGAGCTGATCCCCAGGCTCTCCTCGATCCAGGACACGGCGGACCTGCTCGACACCATGACCCCAGGCGAGTCGGTTGCGGCACTCAGATCCATCGAGGCGTTCCTCGTCGAAGAGGTCCTACCCCACGAGTCCGAGGACGAGAAGGTCATCTACCCACAGCTCTCGATGGTGCTGCCCGGAGATGACCCAATGGCGACGATGAGTCGAACCCACCGTGAGATATTCCACCTGGTCGACCTCTATCAGAGACAATTGGCCGACATGAGTGGCAGCGGGCCCGACCCGGCGGACCTCGTCGACCTGCGACGGGTGCTCTACAGCATCCATGCCATCCTCCGTCTCCACTTCGACCAAGAGGAAGAGCTGTACTTCACACTCCAAGAGACCTGAGCAAGAAGAGGCTGGACACCTTCTGCGTCGTCGTGCTGGTCAGGAGGTTCGGCGCCGGCGCAGCCAGCGCATCGCCACCACACCGAGAACCGGCCCGGCCAGCAGGATCCCGACCATCACGACCCCGGCGATGGTGCTGTGGTCGAAGACGTCACCAATGCTGACGTCATAACCGATCCCGATCGTGATGATGAAATTGACGGCCGCTATCGCCCCGACGATGCCACCCGCCACGACCCCCACCAGCGTGTCCATCAGCCACCCGCCTCGCGGTTCGGAGTCGGCCCTATCGTCCCGAGTCGGCGGTCTAGATGTCGGCTGCATCGACTTCGGCTGCGAGGGCGTCGAGATCACCCGCCACCGGCGGGTGATCGAGCACCTTGAGCCCTTCCAACAGGTGGGAGTAGGTGCTGGCCTGCTCAGGTGATACAACGACGCGAATCGGAAGATCGCCCTTCAACGACTGCTTGTACTCACCGAGGATGGCCCGGTGCTGTGCCCGGTCCAGGTCCAACTCGAACACGACGCCATGGGCGTTCTCGGCCAGCTCACAACCTTCACCCTTGAGGATGGGACAGATTCCTCCATCCTGGGGCCCGTTGCAGACCATGACCCTGTGACCCAGTTGCTCGAGAAATTGACGATCCCTCGGCTTGTCACCCGTCGGTATGTCGAAGAGCACGTAACTGTCGGTCATGTCGACCTCCTTGATCCAAGCGTTGGCCGGCGGGGCGCTCGTCTGATAGAGGCAAAAGTCCCAATCACCGGTAGGCGGCCAACTCGGTCGTTGGGCCGATGGTGCCGTCGCCACGGGCCGGACATGGTGACGGCACTCCGGGACTTTCGGCCCTGTTGCCACTGCGTGTGGAGTCGCAGGATGTCGCTGCCCGGACAAGAATGGCTCGGCGGTCAGGAGGATCCAGATGTGGCGCGCGATCAGATGGTTGGCGATCGGAGTGGTGGCACTCGCCTTGGGCATCCAGCTCATTCCCTATGGACACGACCACCAGAACCCTCCGGTGATCACCGAGCCCGCATGGGACTCACAGCAAACCCTCGATCTGGCAAAGCGTGCCTGCTTCGACTGTCACAGCAACGAGACCAAGTGGGCCTGGTACACGAACATCGCTCCGATGTCGTGGCTGATCCAGCACGACGTAGAGGAAGGGCGGCAAAAGCTCAATTGGTCGGAATGGGACAATCCACCCAGGGAGAACGAGAGCGTCGAGACGATTCGTGAAGGGTCGATGCCCCCTCGCGTCTACACCGTCATCCACTCCGAGGCGCGGCTGACCGACCAAGAGATGAGCACCCTGATCGACGGGATGAGAGCGACCTTCGGCCCGGGTGGCGACTGACGATTCATCGGAGAGATCGCCCGGAGGCAGTCTCGGCGATTCTGGACAGGAAAGACATTGTCTCGTCAGGATCGGTCAGTCTCCGGTCGGCGAGAGTCGGCCGGTGCTCCGTTCCCACCACAATCCCCACCCCGGGACGGTCGGTGAGGACCCGGAACACGTCCTCGTCTGTCTCGTCATCGCCGATGTAGATGGGCATCGTCGATCCGTCGAAGAGGCCGAGAAGTTCCAGGAGATGGACAACGGCGTGGCCCTTGCCCCAATCGATGTCGGGGCGGAGCTCGAGCACCTTTTTGCCTCCCGAAACCCGCAGCCCGCCCGTCTGTCTCGCGACATCCTCTACTGCTCGTCGAACCTCGTCCAACGAAGAATCGGCCGCCTGCCGAAAGTGAACGGCGACAGCAAACCCCTTCTGCTCGATCCAGACACCTTTCACTCCTCCTATTTGGCTGGTCAGCAGGGAACCGGCCTCGCTCAGACTGTTCAGGTAACCCGATCCGAACACCTCCCGGAACCCCTCCGGCCCTGTGATGTCAAAGCCATGACTTCCGGCGTAATAGATGTCAGGCAGCCCGACCAGAGCTTCCACGTCGGCGCGGTCACGCCCGCTCACCACGGCGACGGGGAAGATCGTCGCAAGGCGGCCCAACGTAGCCCTGTGAGCACTGGTCAGGATGGCGTCCTCGGGATGGGCAACGAGGGGCGTCATGGTTCCGTCGTAGTCGAGGAAGAACGCGAGACGCTGCCGTCCCAATTTGGCGATGAATTCGCTATCGAGGGCTGAGTCCAAATCGTCGATGAATTTCGGTCTGCCGTCGAGCACTTGGCAATGATGCCACCAGTCGCCGAGACAGGCAGACGGCAAGGCATGGCGACGTTTCATCGCCGTTGGAGATGGGTATTCATCCGTCGATGCGTTGAGCATCAGTGTCGACCACAACGAAATGATGCTTAAACATGCCGTCCAAGCCCGATTTGCCACCTGGCGAAACCGCGTCACACCCGCTGGCTGACAGAGTGACCGGACATTTGACGCTCGACGATCGCACTGAGCCCGTCACGGCGCCGGGAAATTTTGCCCACTGGCTGAAGATTGCGTCTGCCTTCGCCATCGTGGCCGTGGCCATGTGGCTGTTGTATCTGGCACGCGAGCCCCTTCTGGTCGTCATATCTGCGCTAATGCTCGCTGTGGGTCTCGATCCGCTGCTCGACAGGTTCGAGAAACGTCGCCTGAGCCGGAGCCTCGGTGTAGCTACGGCGATGGCCATCGGGTTGATCGCAATGGGGCTGGCCATCGCCGCAATCGGCCCAGTATTGATCGACCAACTGTCCTCCCTGAGCGAGACCCTGCCGCGGCTGATCCAGGACGCTCGAGAGACGGTGCCTTTTGTCTTCAGCAGTGGCAGCCAGCCCGGTGCGCAGACGGGAGACGTTCTCTCCAGTGCCGTGTCGACATTGGGCCAAAGTGTGTCCGCCGCGGCCGGCTTCCTACTCAAAGCATCTTTCGTCCTGGTGCTCGCCCCCTACCTGGCCGTTTCACTCCCCAACCTCATAAGGGGAGTGGCGCGTGTCATCCCTCATCAGCGACGCCCCGAATTCCTTCGGTCTGTGAATGCCTCGACCAAGTTGGTTGGTCACTACATCCTGGGCAATGTGGTGGTGAGTCTGCTCGCCGGCGTGATCACCTTCGTCGGCCTAACGGCGCTCAACGTCCAATTCGCCCTTGCCCTTGCGGTTTGGGTCGCTCTGGTCGACGCGGTGCCGGCCATCGGCGCCACTCTTGGCGCGATTCCGGCTGTCTTCGTGGCCGCTTCGGGCGGTCTCGGCACCATGGCGGCCGTCGTGGCATTCTTCCTTGTCTACCAGCAGATCGAGAACCATCTCATCGTGCCCAACGTCATGAGAAAGGCAGTCTCTCTCGGTCCAGCCACGGTGCTCATCGCCATCCTCGTCGGGGGAACACTGGCGGGCGCGCTCGGAGTTCTGCTCGCCATCCCCCTGACGGCGATGCTGAAGGTGGTCCTCTTCGATCGATTGATGCACGACCGGATCATGGCCGTCCGAAACGGGGACGCCAACGAGGGTCATGCCCCGAATCGATGGTGGCGCCCGGGGTCGACTCCCGGTACTCGACCTCTGCCATGAGAACGACACCTGTCGATCGACACGGGCCACGTGCGGTCCCGGTGCAGGCGTATCCTGCCACCATGCGAGCCCTGTTCAATCGTTTTGCCAAGCGAGCATCCGCCGCCACCGGCCGGCCGCTCGCTTTCGTGGTGGCCGCCGGGATCATCGTGGTGTGGGGCATCACCGGCCCGGTATTCGGCTTCAACGACACATGGCAATTGGTGATCAACACAGGAACCACGATTGTCACCTTCCTCATGGTGTTCCTCATTCAGAACAGTCAGAACCGCGACACCGCCGCAATCCAATTGAAGCTCGACGAACTGATCAGCGTCATCACAGAGGCGGACGACCGCCTGCTCGATCTCGAGGAATTGGACGAGAAGGAGTTGGAGGCCAAACGGGCCCGATACGAGGCCGTGGCGCGGGCCGCTCGGGCGACGCAGCCGGAGGTTTGAAGGGAGGTGGCCGGTCAGCGTCTCCGACCGAAGAACCCGCCACCGAACAGGATCCCCGCTCCGAGGACGAAGCCGAAGTCGTACCAGTTTCCGTTGTTGTGCACCTCGTAGAGATTCACGTTGTCGGTGAACAGCGAGATGACAAAGGTGATCGGAGCGATGACTCCATGCCACAGACCCAACCAGAACCCGGCGACGTCTCCGCCTTCGGCGGCAGCTCCAACTTCCGGGTTCGCCCCGGCGGCGCACGCCGCGAGGACGAGAGCCAGCAAGATGAGCCCGGCCACGAGATGTTTCCTGTTCACTGAGCCTCCCTCGTCAGGTGCCGACGCGAGTGTTTGCGCGCTCTGCCTCGAGCGACCGAAAGCTAGCGATCCAGATCGAGCGACAATGGGTCGATGACCGGAAGCGACACCCACCACACATCGCGATCGGACGAGGCCAAGACCGACACGCCCACCCGCAACAGCCTGGTCAGGGTGCAGATCACGGGTTTTCGCTCGATCCGCAGCGCCTCGTTCGCACCTGGTCCCGTTTCGGCCCTCGTCGGAGATCCGGGAGCCGGCAAGTCGAACCTCCTCGCTGCGATCAGGGCGGCGTTGGATCCGACGACCGCACCACTCGGACCCAATGACGCCGTCAAGAATGATGGGTCGAGTGTGACGATTCGCCTGGACACCGCCGATGGATCGTGGGTGTCCGCCGAGGGGACACCTCCATCGATGTCGATCAGCGCTGCAGGAGAAATGCCCCGTGCGCTCTATCTGCCGGCGCGTCTGAGGGCAGGCATGGTCATGGCACCCACCCGCAACCACGACTCGACCCTCTTGAAGGCCGCGACACTGATTGGCGGGGAGGACGGTGGTGGGGATGCCCATCCCCCACCCGGGATCACCGAGGCGGCTCACGGCCTGGTGAAGGGCGTCGAGGCACTCGTCTCGGAGGGCGTCACGGGACTGGTGGTTCTGATCGAGGAGCCGGAGCTGTTCCTACCGCCTCAGGTCCAACGCTATCTCTACCGCCTGTTTAGGCAACTCAGCCAAGGAGGGAATCAGATCCTCTACTCGACCCATTCACCGTCGTTCCTCGATGTGGCCCGTCTACACGAGCTTGTCCTGATAGAGAACGACCCGGAGCGAGGGACCCTCCTGGCACAGCCGAAACCATTGTCCGCCGACGACGAGTTCAGGGCCTATTCCGAATTCGACACCGCTCGAAGCGAGCTGTTCCTTGCTCGGGCCGCCGTCCTGGTCGAAGGTCTGACCGAGCGGCTTGCCCTTCCCTTCGTCTTCCACGCGCTCGGGTACGACGCCGACCGGGAGAGGATCTCGATCGTCGAGTGCGGAGGCAAGGCGAACATCCCTCTCATGGCCCGTGTCAGCCGCGCCGTCGGCATCCCATTTGTCGCCGTCCACGACCGGGACGCACCGAAAAAGGGCAATCCGAACCTCTCAGAGAGACAATTGAATCAACTCATCGGTGAGGTCGCAGGGGAGGAGAACCGAATCGAGTTGGCCCCGGATTTCGAGGGCATTTCCGGTCTCAGAGGCCAAAAGCACAAGCCAGCTCGGGCATGGCGACGCTTTGCACAGCTCGGAGCCGAAGACATGCCTGCCGATCTGCGACGCATCGTCGAACGAGCGATGGAGGTTGCCGGGCCCGATGACCGTTTCGGTGAGCACTCTCACGGGTAGGTCGAGAGAAGAGAGCCAGGCAGCAAGGAGAGTCACATCATGACGGAACAAACCACGCAGGGGACCATCATCAAGAAGACCGCTTATGCCACGGTGGGTCTCCCCGCCCATCTCATCTCACAATTCAAGGATCGGTTGATTGCGACACGTGAGACCCTCGACGACTTCAGGGGACGGATCTCCGAAGAAGCCGGATCCGCTCTCGACGAATGGATCGAGGAGGGAGAGAGAATCGTCACCTCACTCGGCGAGCGAGCCCGAAGTCTCAGAGACGACCTCGAGCACACGGTCGAGAAGAGAGCGGAAGGCGCGAGGGACATCGGTCGCGGGCTGTCGGCGACACTGATGGAGCCGATCGTCGCCATCGACGAGATCGATGGAATCGGACCGGCGTACGCCGCCAAGTTGGCCGAAGCGGGCGTGATCAGCACCCGAGCGCTGGTGGAACGATGCTCGACGAAGGACGCCATCGAGCGCCTGTCCGAGCAGACCGCGATCAGCGTCGTCATGTTGGAGAAGTGGCTCGCGGCGGCCGACCTGACCCGAATCAATGGAGTCGGAAGCGAGCACATGTCGCTCTTGAACGGTCTGGGCATCGCCACGATCGAGTCTCTGGCAAAAGAGAAGCCGGCCAGCTTGGCCCAGAGGGCCACGGACCTCCACAACCAACACCAGCTTGCAGGCCCAGTCCCTCCCCGAGAGACCTTCGCCGACTGGATCGCCCTTGCACGGGCATTGGCGACTGTGGAGCAAAACCGGCCGAAATAGCCCAATTCGGCTCACAGAAGAGCCTCGCCCAGGACAACCGCACCGCGTCCGAGACCTTCTGTGAACCAAGACCGACCGGATCGACCCAATTCCGTTCACAGAAGAGCCTCGCCTCGCGAGGCCTTCAAACCGTGATGACAACCTTGCCGATGGTTTGACCGGTTTCGATGTAGCGGAGCGCATCCGGAACCTGCTCCAGCGGGTACCGACGATCGATGACGGGCACAATCTGGCCGGAGTCGATCATCTTCTCGACGGTCTCCATGTCCGCACTTCGAAAGGGCTTCCACATCATCATCCCGAAGCGCCTCCCTCTGCTTTTCGACGTAATAGGCCAAAGCACAACGGTGAGTAGGAAAGTGAATACTGAGCCACCGATGATGACATATGTGCCGTCTGCCTCGAGCGACCGCCGGTAACGCCAGATCGGTCGAAACGCCGCCATATCCAGAATCCGATGGTATCGACGCCCGTTGTCGGTGAAGTCTTCGCTGGTGTAATCGATCACGTGGTCGGCACCGATCGACCGGAGCATGTCTAGCTTTTCTGTGCGATCGACGGCCGTGACCACGGCTCCAAGAGACTTGGCTATTTGAACCGCAAAAGGCCCCACCGCACCACCGGCCCCATTGACCAAGACCTCGTCTCCGGAACCTATGTTTCGGCCGCCGCCTCGCAGTCCCTGAAGGGCGAGTATCGCCGCCTGGGGCACGGCCGCCGCCTCCTCGAACGAGAGACCGATGGGCTTCAGTCGAAAGGCGCCTTCCGGAGCGCAAACGTACTCGGCGAATGCCCCGTAACCATGCTCGGTCATGTCGGCCCAGACTTCGTCGCCAGGATGCAAGGAAGTGACGCGCCCGCCCACTCTCTCGACGATCCCGGCGACGTCGAGGCCAAGACGACGATTTCTGGGCTTCAAGAAGCCCGTCCCAATCCGAGCGATACGGGGGCGACCACGCATGTAGTCGGCGTCGGCCATGTTCGCTGAAGCGGCGCGGACCCTAACCAGGACTTGGTCGTCATCCACCTCGGGCAGGTCGATATCCCGGAGCTCGAGGACGTCAGGTGACCCATACCGATCGCGAACAATCGCTTTCACTTTCCGACGATCCTCTGTAGTTCGTACAATGTAAGGTAAGGTTAGCCGCAACGTGAGATGGGCGTCAACCGGGGCCCGCGATGTTTGGTTGTGACTTACCCTGTACGGTAATCTGAGCCCTCGAGGTGGCCATGACCGCTCAGCCTGAACCAATTGCAGAGCCCCGGGTCCCGCTGACCAAGGAGCGCGTCCTGCGAGCAGCGGTCGAAGTCGCGGACGACGGTGGCTTGTCGGCTCTGACGATGCGCAATCTCGCCCACACGCTTGGTGTCGAAGCCATGTCGCTCTACTACCACGTGGCCAACAAGGAGGCGGTGCTCGACGGTGTGGTCGACGTGATCGCGACTGAGATAAACATGGGCGTCGCCGACCTCGACCGGCCCGACACGCCCGATGGATGGAAGAAGGCGATGCGTCAGCGGATCCTCGAAGCGCGGAATGTGCTTCTCCGACATCCGTGGGCCCCCGAGGTCCTGGAAACTCGAACCAACATGAGCCCGGCCGTCATCAAGTACTACGACGGCCTCCTCGGGATCTTCCGAGCGGGGGGCTTCTCTTACGATTTGGCCCACCATGCCCTCCACGCCCTGGGGAGCAGGGCGATTGGATTCACCCAGGAGCTGTTCGATCCCGACGAAGCCGATCCCAACGCCGACACCACCAATCAGATGCTGGAACAGATGGCCGATCAACTCCCCTATCTGGTCCAGATGATGAAAGAGATCGTTCACAACGATCCGGACTCGACGCTCGGTTGGTGTGACGACCAGACCGAGTTCGAATTCGGCCTCGACCTGACCCTCGACGGCTTGGACCGCCTGCGCAGTACGGCCTGAGTAGATCACGACTCACACCCCAATCGGCGTCTGCTGATGAAGGATCAGCAACCACTTCCCTCGGCGTTGTGAATAGACACTCGAGACCGCGGCGACGTAATCCGACTCGTCGCCGGCTCGACGGGCCCTGGCGCGATAGGTGACGGCCTGGCAGCCCTCGCCCAGGTCAACGAGGCGCACATCTTCGAGAGCGTACGTCTCCCAGGGATCCGAGTTCGCCTGGATCCCCAGCACGGTGGCCTTGTCCATGTGTCCGGTGGGCAGGACTATGACGCCGTCATCGGCGAAGTGCCTTCGCCAGAACTCGCCATCACCGGCCCCCTCCCAGAATCTGCGCTCGAGCTCGATCAGATCGACACTCATGAGAATGGTCTCTCACTTCCTGCCGTTGTAAACACTCACCTATTGCTGATATCCCTCGACGGTTCCCTCGTCGCGTGTCTGCGCCTGGTCAGGGTCCATGCCGAATTCTCTCAGCGCACGTCTCTGGTCGAGCAGATCCCAACACTGGTCGAGCTGGATCTCGATCTCCTCGAGTCGCCGCACCTCCTCCGATCCGAGTGGGGTGCCTCGATGAGGCTTGCGAAGGCTCTTCTCCTCCTCCACGAGCTCGGCAATCTGACTGAGGATCTTGGGGTCTGGTGCTGGCATGGGAATGACTTCTCCGATTCTCGAGGGCAATCTGGCCGTTCACCTCGACAATATCGGTCCTGGCAAAGAGAGAAGACGACCGGCCTGATCGCATTCCGTCGCATGCTCGGTTGGCCTTGTCAACCACCGAGTCGCGTCACCCGCGAGACGATATCGGCGCGCAGATGGGAGACGTATCGGTCGATGTACTCGACGGGATCGACGTCCCCTGTGATCAGAGGCGTCAGGTCCATGGCGTAGCTCAATGCTGAGGCCCGAGCTACCTCGTGACTCTCCGAAAACGTGGCGTGCGCCATCCAACGTCCGGCAATCCCCCGGTCGTACCCCTTGCCTCCCGATACTTGCGACTCGTATACCCCGAGCAGGCGGGCAGCGAGAGTCTCTTGGCCGGACAAGTCGAGGACCACCTTGTCGTCGCCGACCAGCCAATCGAGATCACGCCAAACCTCACCGCCATAGACCGAGTCCGGCCTGCGCCGGGGTGGGAGTGCACGCAGCGCATCGATCGTGGCCAGGGCGATCCCGACATGCGTGTCATGGCGATCGGCGAGATTGTGTGTGTAGACGATCCTCGGGCCGGCCGTCTCGATCAAAGACGCCAGGTCGGAGACCAGAGATTCATTTCTGGTCTTCACCTCCGAGCTCGGGTAATCCAAGAGCACGGCCGCCCCGTACTCCCCGATGACGGCGGCACTCTTCTCCTCCTCGGCGCGCACTCGGGCCAGCTCGGCTTCGTCGTAGTCGCTGTACCGGCCTGAACGGGGGCTTCCGGCACCGTCGGTGGCGGTCACACCAAGAAACCACTTGTCAGCCCTGCCGAAACATTCGATGATCCCGTGGAACGCCATGAGGGGCAGGTCGTCCGGGTGAGCCCCCACCGCCATATGCGTCGTCCGCTCGAGGGCCAGGTCCAGTTCCGCGCCGTCAGGCACGAATACCTGGGCGTCGTCGTTGCCCAACACCGTCATTCGGCAGTTGCCGGCAGAACCATCAGATGGGAGCTGGTGTGCCGGACTTGGCGCCCCGCTGCGTTTCGGTCATCTACAGCACCCCTCGATCCCACCAGTCGAGCACACGAAGAGCGCGCAAGGTGTTCCAGCGACTCGGCTCACCCACCCCCGTCTCGATGTCGAAGAAGACACGCCCGGGATGGATGCGATCGAGCGGCCACCGTCCATCGGGTTGTCGTTTCGAACGAACGATCTCGACGGCCTCGCTCATCCGCGAATCGGGATCCGCCCCCGATCGGCGGAAATAGTCGAGAGCACGCAACACGTCGTAGTGCCAGTAATACGGGAACCCGAAGTCGAGGTATGCCTGATCGGCAACCTCGCCGGTGCTTTTCCGGCGGAACAGAGCACGGTCGAGCAGGTACTCCTCTCCACTGCGACGGGCCTCACGCACCGCGTCTGACGCCCGGCCGGCGCGCTCATATTCGAGCAGCCCGTCGAGCACGTTGATCGTCGTGTCGAATGAAGTGCGCACAGAACCGTTCTCGACCTCGCAGTTCCAGCCACCATCCGTCAGCCGCTCGCCGAGAACCCTCTCCACGATCGTCGAGACGTCCACCCCGAAATGGGCGCCGGTTTCGATCGTCCTTCCGTTGATGCACGGCTCGACCTCACCGTCGAAGTATCGCTGTCCGGCGTGCTCCCACCGACAGTTCTCCGCCACCAGCGGGATGGCCCGACGGGCAGACTCCGAAGCCGGATCGAGCCCGAGGATCTGCAGCGTTTGCAGGGTGTGCATCGTCGCCGTCCACGGCTGTCCCGGCTCGCCACCTCGGTAGCTTCCCGGGAAGCAAGCCCCGCCATCCCACAGGCCGTCCTCATCCTCGAGGGCGAGGAGGCGAGCGCCCCAGCCCTCGTGCTCCACGCGCGCTCTCTCCGCGCCCACCTCTTCGGGTGAGGCGTCAGTCAGATCTTGCAAGACCTGCCAGCGAATGGCGGGATCACCGTCGAGAAGCCAATCGATCACATTCATCGCGGCGGCAGGCTAGCGAGAGTCTCGGACGAGCCGGCCGATCGGTCGCCCTTCACGAAGCGAATGTCCGGGGGCAACCAGGCAATGCATGACGCTTGACAATGCATTCATACAACCATATGGTTGTATGAATGCAGACCACGATCGACTTCGACCTGGCATTTGCGGCACTGGCCGATGCCACTCGTCGAGACATAGTCAGACGCGGCCTTGCCGGCAATGAGGGCGTCAGTGAGCTGGCCGATCACTACCCGATGAGCTTCGCAGCGGTTCAGAAGCACGTGGCCGTGCTGGAGCGTGCGGGTCTGGTCACCAAGCGGCGCGTCGGGCGTCGCAAGGTCGTGAAGACCAACGTCGCTGCTATCTCAGTCGCCCGACGTCTGCTCGATGCATACGAGGACATGTGGCGTGAGCGGATCGATCGCATGACCGAGCTCGTCACCAAAGACAAGGAGACACACCCATGACCGTGACCGCAGTCAACAAAGACCCAGAGACCTTGACCATGACCATCACAGCCGAATTCGAGGCATCACCGGAGCGAGTGTGGCAGTTGTGGGCCGACCCCAGGCAACTCGAGCAGTGGTGGGGGCCGCCCACGTATCCGGCCACCGTCACCTCACACGAGCTGACGCCGGGAGGCAGAGTCGAATATCACATGACCGGGCCTGAAGGTGATCAACCGCATGGCTATTGGGAGGTCGTCGAGGTGAACGAAGCAAAGTCGATCGTGCTTCGTGACGGTTTCGCCAACGACGACGGCACTCCGAACGCCGACTTTCCTGTCATGACGATGGAGGTGACGATCGAAAATGCCGGCAGTGGAGGCACCCGGATGTCGATATCAAGCATCTTCGAGAGCGTCGAGGCAATGGATCAGGTCCTCGCCATGGGAATGGAAGAAGGGATCACCCTGGCAGTCGGCCAAATCGACGCCCTCCTGGCCGGGGGAGCCGGGCAATAGAGAAACGGCGGACGGCTCGCCGCCGACCGTGTACGAACAATTTTGAGGAGACACCCAGTGACGACCACCACATCTGAGCCGACCACTCACACCCTGGAAGTGCCCGGCGCCATGCTGACCTATGACATCCGGCGAAACCACGAAAGCAAGGAACCAGCCCTGCTCCTCATCGGCTCACCAATGGGTGCGGCAGGTTTCGGGACACTGGCGAGCCACTTCACCGACCGCACCGTGGTCACCTACGACCCGCGTGGAAGCGAGCGCAGCCAAAAGGATGATCCCACCGACCCCGTCGACCCCGACCTCCATGCCGAGGATCTGCATCGACTCATCGCTGCCGTCGACGACAGTCCGGTCGAGTTGTTCGCCAGCAGTGGCGGGGCGGTGAATGCGCTTGCTCTGGTGGCCAAATATCCCGAGCAGGTCAAGATCCTGGTGGCGCATGAGCCACCCCTTGCCTCGATCCTCCCCGACCGTGAATGGGCACTCGCTGCGACGAGCAATGTCCAAGCGACCTATCAGCGAAACGGATGGGGCGCCGGGATGGCGCACTTCATGGCCATCGTGGGACACGAGGGGCCGTTCACCGAAGAGGCTGCAGACCAGCCAGGGCCAGACCCGGAGGCTTTCGGGCTCCCGGCGGACGATGACGGGTCACGGACCGATCCGCTCCTCGGCCAGAACATGGTCACCTGCACCCACTATGAGCCCGACTTCGACAGGCTTAGGTCGGCTTCGACCCGCATCGTCATGGCCGCCGGATCAGAGTCGGGGCAGGCGATGGCGGGTCGAGGAGCCGACGCCGTCGCCGAGCGGCTCGGCTCCCAAACGGTCATCTTCCCCAGCGGACACGGCGGATTCCTGGGTGGTGAGTATGGACAGACAGGTGACCCCGACGCATTTGCAGCCAGGCTGCGCCAAGTCCTAATCGACGAAGGTTGAAACACTCCCATCGGACGAGCTGCCTGCTCAGGTTCGGCTACTGCTCGGTTTGAATGAGTGCCCGCTCGATACGTCGGTCCGGGATCAGCCATATCAAGGCCACGAGCGCATATAGCCCGCCGGCGATCGCCGGATGGACGAAGGCTGAAGGGATCGCCACGGCGTAGATCACCGGCGACAGCTTCCCCTTCCAGTCGGTGCCGACGGCGTGAGCGAGCACCGAATCGGGGCCTTCCAATGAGAGGATTCGGCCCTGGAGGATGTAGTAGGCGATGGCCGCGAGCAAGAGCACGACTCCATATGCGGCCGTCGGTGCCGGGGCAAAGGAGTTCTCACCCATCCACCCTGTCACGAAAGGCACCAGGGAGAGCCAAAAGAGCAAGTGCATATTGGCCCAGAGGACTGCACCGTTCACCCGGTGCACCACGGCCAGCATGTGATGGTGGTTGTTCCAGTAGATGGCCAGGTACACGAAGCTGAGGACATAGCTCAGGAAGACGGGCCACAACTCACGCAACGACGACAGGCCTTCCCCGGCCGGCGCACGCAACTCGAGCACCATGATGGTGATCGCGATGGCCAGGACGGCATCGCTGAACGCTTCGAGTCGACTGGTCTTCATGCCTCGGCCCAGTATCGCTCCCACCTTCTAGCCGTGGGAGGATCTCCGGCCCAAAGGGTTCGGCTCATGTTCCCGGTGCCGACCTGGCAAGCCCACATCACGCAAAGTCCAGCCACTGGGCTTGGTCGGGCGACTCCCGTTGGCTTGCCGACGACGTCTCCTCCCTCAAGCTGATGGCTCAACATTCCGATTCAGCAAGTGAATCATCGAAGGGGCGTCTCGTGTCCGATGCCTTGCGCGCCAACAATCAGACATTTCTCGGCAATCCGTTGAACGATGCCGCTTTGCGGGGCGATACGGCGGGTGTCGTCACCGCCGTGGCACATCTCGTTGCCGATGTCTGTGGGCCGGCCACCGTTGCGGTGGGGCGAGTGCAGAACCATCGACTGGCACTCACCGTGTGGCATATCGATAGGGGACTTCCATATGGGGGCGAGGACTCAATGCTGAGCGTCAACAGCCAACACCCTGCCGCCGAGGCCGTCAGGACAAAGGCTCCGATCGATTGGTCACGCCGGATCGACGGTTCAACCTGGGATGTGGATGTGGCGGTTCCAATCGTGGCCCGGGAAACGGCCGTGGGGGTCGTCGGTGTGAAACCTCACCGGGGACAGGACACGTACCGACTCATCGAAAATCTCACTGAGCTGGCGGCTCGCTCAACTCTGGCGTTCGAATATTCAACTCTTCACAGGGAGTCCCGGCAGCGCCTCCACGAGACAGTCAGCGTCCTGGCCGCGTTGATCGAGGGACGAGACGCATATACCGAGCAACACTGTGTGAACCTCGCTGAGATGTCGCTCGCCATCGGGCTGCGGGTTGGGCTCCCAGATGACCGTCTTGACTTGCTCACCTATGGCGGCTTGCTCCACGACATCGGCAAAGTGGCAATTCCGGACTCGATTCTTCACAAGCCCGGTCCGCTCAGCGATCCCGAGTTCGAGCAGATGAAGACTCACGCTTCCGTCGGCGAGAACACATTGCTCCGAATCAGTTCTCTGGCCGACGTCGCCCCGATCGTCGGTCAGCACCACGAGCGATTCGACGGATCGGGTTACCCGAGGGGTCTCAAGGCGGACGACATCTTGTACGAAGCGCGGGTCCTCGCCGTCGTCGATGCGTTCGATGCCATGACCACAACCCGGCCCTACCGTGCCGCCCTTTCCTGGTCCCGGGCGGTGGAGGAGATATCCGCAGGTTCGAAAACGCAGTTCGACCCCGACGTGACCCAGGTCTTTCTTCGATACCTAGAGGGCGAGGAGGCCCAGTGGAGAACAAGCACTATCTGACTGAGAACGAAGCAGATGGGATCCGTGACCTACTCGAGGTGGCGCGGGCAAATCAGTCGAAGCTCATCGAGCAGCAACGTGACCTCATCGAGCGCCTGGACCCGTCACAACTTCGCCCCGAGGCCGAGATGCTGGCAGACAGCGAGCAGGGATATGCCGCTCTGCAGGACGCGGCCGAAGCACGCGACCTGACTCCATATCTCTCAAACATGAAGGCTCAGACCGCCGAACTCGCCGATCAGGAGCTCTCATTCGAGACCATTGGCCAGGCTCTCGTCGACCTCATACGGCCCATTGGCGGAATGATCGAAGAGGCGTTTCCCAAGGACTCCGCCCGCGCGATCAGGGCCTTGCGGTCCCTTCACCTTCTTGAATCCGAGTTTCTGCTCGCTGCCGGGGGGGCGTTCGCAGCCGCCCGCGAGGGCACCGTTGAGTCCGAGTTCCAGGAGACCATTCGGCGGCTATCAACGCCTGTGATAGACGTCTGGGATCACATTTTGGTCATGCCTCTGATCGGCGTGCTCGATTCCGGACGGGCACAACAGATGATGGAGCAGCTCCTCGAAGCGGTCGCAGCGAGGGAGGCGCGGTATATCATCATCGACATCACCGGCGTGCCCACTGTGGACACCGGAGTAGCCGACCACCTGATCAAGACCACGAAGGCCGCTGGGCTGGTGGGCGCCAAGACCCTTCTGGTCGGTATCAGCCCTCGTGTCGCCCAGACCCTGGTACGTCTGGGTGTATCACTCGGCGACGTAGTCACATTCACCAATCTGCGCTCGGGCCTGGCATATGCCCTCGAAGCCCTCGACTTCGAGGTGAAGAAGCGAAACCTGCGATGAGCAGCCCCGTACCGATCCTCTCGCTCGAGAACTTCCTGATCGTCTCGATCCTGGAGGATCTCAGCGACCGCGAGGCGGAGGGACTGCAGAGACGGCTCCTCGAGCGAATCGACGAGAACGACTCCCACGGTGTCCTGATAGACGTCAGCGGGCTCGATGTGGTCGACTCGTACTTCTGTCGTATCCTCAGGGACAGCGCCGCAATGGCTGAGTTGATGGGAGCCAGGACGTGCGTCGTGGGCCTTGCGCCGGCGGTGGCCGTGACACTCATCGAGCTCGGTCTCGAACTGCCTGTCCACACCGATGCCAACCTGGAGCGCGGTCTGGACTGGCTGCGCGGTGAGAATGCCTGAAATCATCATCGCCGCCGACGATGAAGCCGCCATTGTCACTACTCGAGGCGCGGTCAGAGAGCTGGCCCGGTCCATCGGCTTCGGGACCATCGACCAAACAAAGCTCGCCACGGCCGTTTCGGAAATAGTCAGGAACGTCGTTCTCTATGCGAAGAGCGGACGCGTCGAGTTCGCCGTGCGGGAGTCGGGCTATGGGGAACGAGGCATCGAAGTGATCGTGGAGGACGAGGGACCCGGGATCGCAAACCTGGAAGTGGTCCTCGATGGGGGGTATTCGACGTCGGGCGGCTTTGGCCGGGGCATCTCAGGCGCCCGCAGTCTGGTCGACGAATTCAGACTGGAATCGGAGGTCGGCCTGGGCACTCGCATTGAGATGCGGAAGTGGCTCTGATCCGTGACCAACGTCTCGTTCCTCTGGGGAGGGAGGTCGACATCTATGTCGCTCGGGAGCTGGCAGCGCGAATGGCAGCCGACGTTGGGTTCGACCAGTACGCATGCGCCGACATCGAGACGGCGATCTCAGAGCTCTGTTCGAACGCCATCAAATACGGCGGCGGCGGCTGGGCAAGCCTGAGGGTCTCCGTCGAGGGTTTCGACGCCGTCGTTACCGATGAGGGCCCTGGGATCGAGGCTCCTCCAGGGAAGAAGGTCGGCCTCGGGGTCGGTCTCGAAGGCGCTGGGCGACTCATGGACACACTTGAGGTGCGCCAACTCGAACGGGGCACGCAAGTAGCGATGAGCAAGAGCCACCCCATTGGGCCGCGACGAGATACGGGGTCATGGGAGGCAAGCGCCGTCACAAGGGCCAAGAGAGGTCAGACAGTGAGTGGCGACCGATGGTGGGCTGGGGGGTCTGGAGATGTCCTGCTCGCCGTCGTGGCAGACGGGCTGGGTTCGGGCCCAGCCGCTGCCGAAGCGGCCGGCGTCGTAGTGGACACCATTTCCCGACAGGCCTTCGACGCTCCTCTTGATGAGATGATCGCGGCCGCCGACAAGGCGGCGGAGTCGACCCGAGGCGCCGTGGCAATGGTGGTGAGAGCGGCGCCACCGTTGCTGGAGGTCTGCGGCGTGGGCGACATCAACGGGAGAGCCGAGCCGTCCGGCGTCGCCTTGGGGGTACGACCAGGAATCGTGGGAGTCGACATATCCAGAATGGTCGTCGATGAGGTCGAGTGGCACGGACGCGGTCAACTATTCATGTGGACCGACGGTGTCGAATCGCCTCTGACGAATGACCTTTACGAAGCCGGGGGTGGCCCGACCCCCGATCGCCTCGACGAGCTCATCCTCACATACGGCCTCCACTCGGACGATGCACTGTTGATGGTGGCGTCCAGCCGCTGGACCGAAGACGGGTGAGCCCGATGGTCGATCGATACGGGGACACCAAGCTCACCTCGGCGCTGACCGGTTTCAGTGCCGGTGATCCCGATCGGGTCGCCGCCGAGTTGTTCGAATGGAGCCGGCGCCTGGTCGGGATCGACAGTGGTGTCGTGTTCGTTCTCGAAATGGACGAAGTGGTCGCTAGATACACGTTCGAGACTCCGGGAATCGCCTTGGGAAAGGTACGCCTCCGCCTCGACGGCAGTGGAACGATCCAGGACACGTTGCGGCGAGGCGTGAGCCAAGTGTCCACCGGCGTCGACCTCTTCTTGGGGATGACTCCCAGATGGGCCACCTCTGCGTGTATCCCCATGAGAATCGACGGGACACCCATTGGTGTCTACCTAGCCAATTGGGATGTCGATTACCCAATCAGCCGGGAGACTTTGCTCGTTCTCGAGGGTGCTGCGGCAATGGCAGCCTCGGCCATATATGGTGCTCGTCTCCTGGCTGACGTAAAAAGGGAACAGCAGCGTCTCCAATCGCTGATCGACATTCTCCCCATACCCGCCATCCAGTTCAGGGGCCCCGACTTCCAGATCGACCAGCTGAACGCCGAAGCACGGCGACTCCTCGGTGACGTGCGCGGGCGCACACTCTTTGATCTCGGAAGCACTGCCCATGCCGAGCCTCTGATTGGTCCGGAAATCACCAAACAGAGCACGGTGAAAGCCCTGAGCCTCGAGGCTCCGGCCCGCCGGCTGCGACTCCTCACTCCAGATGGCTCCCAGCGAACAGTCCTCCCTCACATCACTCGATTCGGCAAAGACGGAGGCGTGGTGATGCTTGTCGACATAACAAACGAGGCAAGTCTCGAGGCACAGCGGCACCGCTTCATTCGCATGGTGAGCCACCACCTCCGCACACCCCTCACCCCGCTTCAAGGCTATGCCGCGATTCTCGAGAGTGCTGAAGTCTCATCCGAGGTGATCCGGCGCGCCGCCGGTGACATAGGCTCCGCCACCACCGAGATTCTCCACCACGTTGAACGGCTAGAGCAGATCGCAAACCTCCAGCCGGCCGATCCAGGGAGCCTGCAAGACGTGCTTGCCATTGACCTGATCACATCGGCGTGGGCGGCATCGGGGGGCAAGCCCAAGGACTTGAAGCAGATCGGCGATGTCGCCATCCGGGTTCGCTGCAAACCGGAGAACCTGACGAACGCATTGGCTGAAGTCTTCACCAACGCGCACGTCCACGGAAATCCACCCGTCAAGGCGTCCGTGACCAGGTCGAATGGGACCGTGGAGATCGAAGTGGAGGACGCCGGCCATGGCATCTCATCCGATTGGGCGTCCGCCGTCTTTGCCCCGTACGTGGACGCCAAGCCCGGTTACGCTGCCCCTTCAGGTGGCCTCGGGCTCGGGTTGACTCTCGCCCGTGGTCTCACCGAGGCATCCCAGGGCGAGCTCTCGCTGGAGCATGGCAGTTTCATCTTCAGGCTACCGGCCGGTGTCGAAGCACCCAGCGGCGTTTCGCAGCTCGACCCTAAACCTGACGATGCCACCTACTGAGAGGTGGCCATTGCCGCCCCTCTTACCCGACCGACCAGCTCCGTGTGGCGGGGAGCTGCACATCGCCGTACCCGCTGCATCGGGCCTCGCTCAGGTGCAACTCGAACAGGATGTACCGGTCGGCGGGCTCATAGCCGGCCGAGTCGGCCACCTCAGACCAGATGTCGACATCCTCGACGGTGAGTCCACGGCCGGCGAGATAGAACTCACCACCCGAGCCGGCGTTGTCCGGGACACCGTTGTGCAAGGCGAACGATTTTCGCTCACGAAGATCTCTGCCTTTCGGCGAGGTCGGCTCCATGAACAAGAACAAGCCGGCGTCGGTGAAGATCGGTGTCACGGGATGGACTCGGGGGGATCCCGACCGGCGGATCGTCGCCAGATAGGCAGGCGCCGCGGTCAGCCTCTCGGCTCCGAACCGTGCAAGGTCCGGTTCCAGTGTGGCGAACTCACCCCAACTGACGGTCTCCGGCACAGGAATCCGGTGTTACTCCTGCTCGATGCGGAGCATGTTCCCCGCAGGATCGCGAACCGCTGCGTCCCGGGCTCCCCAGAACTGATCTGCGGGCTCTGAGAGCACCTCGACCCCTGGTGCGCCGGCGACCTTGTCGAAGGTGGTGTTCAGATCGTCGGTGCGGAAGAAGGGACCGGGTAGCTCGCCCTTTGCGAGCAGGGCGGCGAGGGCATCCCCGTCCTCCTGGGAGCGACCGGCATGCGGCTGGGACAAGACGATTCCGACCTCAGGTTGGCTGTCGGTGACCAGGGTGATCCAACGAAAGCCGTCGTTGGCGACCTCATTGGTAACGGTCAGGCCGAGTGTGTCCCGGTAGAAGGCGAGGGCGGCATCTGGATCGTCGACGTATATGTGCACGGTGCTGAGTGAAACAGTCATGGCCTCGACCCTATGACGCCGAAGTCACGGATGCTTCTCCGAAACTGCTCTCTTCTGCTCGTTCGGGACGGCCGCGACGAGGCCTCGTCGACACCATCGTCAGACAAGCAGGGACCGCACGCAGCTCGTCGTGGTTACGGGCTCGGTAAGCGCTCGGTGTCTCTCCGACCAGCTCAGTGAATCTGCTGGAAAAAGAGCCGAGACTGGTGCAACCAACCGCGAAGCAGACCTCCGTCACGCTCATGTCGCCGAGACGTAGCAGCGCCTTGGCCCGCTCGATCCGACGTGTCATCAGATAGGAGTACGGCGTCTCCGAGTATGCCTCCCGGAACCGGCGGCTGAAGTGTGCCGGCGACATCATCGCCGTGCGGGCCAGCGCCGGGACGTCGAGGGGCTGTGCGTACTCGCGATCCATTCGGTCTCGGGCCAGACGCAGCCAACGCAACTCGTCCAGATCTGTCCTCATACGCGCAGTCTACGTCTGGCCGAGACCACCGATCTGTGGCGCCCCGAATCGAGCGGCCTGGAGAAGCGGTGGGAGGAGGGTCGAGTCTCTAGCTCATCCCCGAGCGCGTTCGCCCTTCGCAGCCGCGGCAACGATCGTCGCTATCCGCTGCGCCCGGGTGTCCTCTCTGGCTGCGCTGATCACCCACCACAGCATCGCCTTGCGGGCGCTTGGGGGGAACCGCCCCAAGAGGCCCTCGCCGGGGCGCTGGCATCGAGGGCCACGGTGAGATCCTCGGGCTCGATCAAGTCTTCGACACTGTCGGATATCGTCCACCAGCCGTTTTCTCTGGCGACCTCGGCGGCCCGACGACCGGCATCGGTCATCCAACCTGCCGACTCCATGTCCGCGAAGCGCTGACGGTTCAACCGGGTCCATGTGCTCTTGGCCTTCCGCGGCGTGATGAGCTGCATGCCGCGTTCGTCATCGAGAATGTTCACGGTGGAATCGATCCAGCCAAAGCAAATCGCTTCCTCCACCACCTCGGGATAGGGGCAGACCAGCTTCCCCGTAGTTGGCCGCCATGAGCAGAGCCAGACTCCGGGCGTGTCGGCGTGGTTTGACTCCAGCCAGGCCCGCCACTGCGCCCTCGTCTCGGCGTGATAGATGGGGTAATCGAACTTCCACTTCTCCGGGTGGTCGGACGAAGAGGGAGGAACATGCGTCATCGAGGGGTCGCTCCAACGTCAGACCCACCGACGTAGGCAGCGAGGTGTTGGCCGGTGATCGTGGAGCGATCGGCCACGATATCGGCCGGTGTGCCCTCGAACACGACCCGGCCGCCCTCGTGCCCGGCACCCGGGCCGAGGTCGATGATCCAGTCGGCATGGGCCATCACAGCCTGGTGATGCTCGATCACGATGTCAGGCCCTTGCGCGACCCAACGAGCCGATCGAGAAGCCCGAGCAGATGGTCGACATCGGCCAGGTGCAGGCCGCTGGTCGGCTCGTCGAGCACGTAGATTCCTCCATCTGTGGCCATCTGGATCGCCAGCTTCAGCCGTTGGCGCTCAC
>CAWGJI010000010.1:0-17858 GCA_963822895.1 uncultured Acidobacteriota bacterium | reverse complement strand
CAAGCCTGGGGCGACCCTGAGCTCAACTCACCGGTGGCAACGAGCAGCCTGGCGAGGGCACCGAAGAAGAAGTAGCCGACGACGATCCGGCGCTTGCCGCGGGTGATGTCGGTCTCGCCCGCGTAGGCGCCGATCGACATGAGCAAGTGCCAGATGCGTTTCAAGGATGGGCCGTCAGCCCGGGTGGACAATAGGGAGTTGGCGTCTGGCCCGGCTCAGGGAGCCCTACGGTTCGGGGACGATGAGCGACCACAAGGATTCTCCAAAACGCACCGTGGCACAGATCATCGGGGCCGCCGTGACCGGGATGCTGATCGGGGTGCTCGGTGGCGGCGCCCTGGGCTATGGGCTCCCCGGGGTGAGGATCAGCACCGGCGCCATTGTCGGTGGTGTCGTCGTGGGGTTGATGTCAGGGTGGGCCGACGCCACTCGAGTCCCGGGCCGACCACAACCCCTGTGGGTTCGGGTCATGGCATCGGTCTTTCTCGCTGCCGCCATCGGGGGCCTGTTCGATGTGATCCTCCCCGATCGGTCCCTAGTCGTCGTGGGTGCTGTCAGCGGGTTTGTGGCCGGGGCTCTCGGTGGGCGAGTGCGCAAGCTGGCCCTGGGTCTCGTCCTGGGGGTTGTGACCGGTGTCATCCTTCAGGCGTCGACAGCCGGTTTCGGGTGGAGTGTCGTGTCCGCCGCAACCGTCCTCATCCATCGGACGATCGCCGGGCTGTTGTATCGAGGTCGGGAGCAGGTGAACTTTCTCGCCGAAGGGGTCACGGCCGATGAGGTCCCTTTTGTCGTGCCCCTTGTCGAGCGTCAGGGTTATGTGGGCGTCGACTATCTCAAGCGCTATGCCGAGGGGGTGGGGGCGGTGTTCGAGCGGAGCCCGGCCGACATCGGGATACTGGCCTCATTCGATGATCTCGCCGGTCCCACGTTCGACCCCGGCTCGCCTCATCCGTTGATCCGCGAGTTCTACGAGCACACCAGCCGGTTCAGCCTGTCGATCACCCCGGAGTGGCGTCGATGGATGCGTCTGCCCTACTTGATCTACCGGGAGACGTTCGCCAAGCCCCTCGGTCAGGCAAACGCCCCGTTCCAGATCGAAGAGGTGCAGCGTGGGGTGGTCAGTTGGATCGACACGGTCGATCTCGACGAGGACGGCGTACCCGACTTCAGGGCGTGGGTGAGGGCGTATCAGGACTCCAACGAGCCCCTCTACGTCGGCATATACACCGTCGTCCGGATGGGTGAGACCGGTTATGTGAGTGTGGGCTTCCCATTGCCGGCGGGGAGCTTCACGGCGACGCTCCTGCCGACAATCGTGCGAGGAGACGGTCTGCTCCTCACCAGCCGGCAGGGGGATTTTCAAGGCCACTATCTGTCGGTGGTGGATACCGATTCTGGAGACGTCACTGTGGCCAAGCTCGAGTCGTTCGCCGAGGAGATCGAGGTCTATGTGGTGGATGGGGAGTTGCGGACCGACCACCGCTTCTATCTGGGAGGGATCAACTTCATGACCCTCTACTACGAGATAACGAGAAACTGAGCCCGAACGAGGCCCCGGCACCCGTTTTTCAGTAGACGATGTCCAGGGCGAATCGAAGGGCCTGGTCCAGTCTTGCCCGGGTGACCTCATCGAGGCTGCCGATTGGCCCAGGGTCGAGACGTTGCTTGCCGATCGTGATGATGTTGTCGCAGTTGATCACTGCCTCTCGAGGCAAACCATGCTCAGGACCTACGGCTACCTCCGATGGAATCCCACGGACCGTTCGCGTGATCGGCGCGCATGTCACACGGTCGAGCACGGCTATGACCTTGTCGCGAGTCAGGATGCAGACAGGCCGACGACCACCGACCTCACCCAGGTCGGCCCAGTAGATCTCGCTTCTGGCTACCACTCAGGTGTCGTCTCGGTGGCGAGTCTCTCGGACGCCCGGAGGAGAAGGGGGTCCGGTGGGTACTTGGTGTACCCCTCGATCAGACGCTGGTCGGCTTGGGCCCACTCGTCGGCGTCGATGACGGCCTGTGCCGCTCTTCGGAGGAGCTCGGAGCGGCTGACTTGTGAGCGCTTTGCCACCTCGTCGAGTTTCTCGACCAGTTCGTCTTCGAGTTGAACCAGAACTTCACGTCTCGCCATGACCATATGGTAGACCATATGGTGCACGATTGGGGTTGTCCCCACACACTCGCCGTCGGCAAGTCCGGCCGCGCCAAAGAGCATGCTTTGTCTCGTCTCTGCTCGTCGGTGTCCGCCGGGAAGTCGGGGTAGTTAGTGTCCTCTCCGGCCTACTGCAATGAGCACCCGTTGCCTACCACGCCTGAGATCGATGAGTCTGTCCTCGAAGGTCGGCTCGCCGCACTCGAGTCAGCCAGGTCGTGGAGCCCACGGGTGATCTCGAAACTCGAGGCGTTGATCCGCACCGGTGACGACTACGACCTCTTTCGCATCAACCCGCTCCGGTATGCGACCGAGCAGTCGATCGAGGAGCTGGAAGCGATCGACCTGTTTCTACACGCCACCAATGTCGGGTTGTTCGACCTCGACCGGCTCATCGTCTGCGGGGCGTGCTCCAACGTGTATGACAGGTTCCGCACCCTGGAGGCTCTCGACCCTCACTTCGTGTGCACGCTGTGCACCAACGAGAACGAGGCGACCCTCGATGACCTGATCCAGGTCACCTTCACCGTTTCCCCCCACGTCCGTGACATCGTCTTCGTTCACCCGGAGTCTCTCGGTGTCGAAGACCTCTACTTTCGGGTCCATTTCAGCGCCGACGTCAAACCACTGGCCAACGGACTCCTTGCCGACTTCAACACCACGGCGTCCACCGATCTGGCCATCAAGATCGGGATCCACCGTGGCAGGTCGGTGGCGGTGACGCTCAACGATCGCATCGACTACTTCGGCCAGGACGTAAACATCGCCTCCCGCATCCAGCAGCTGGCCGGCGCCGGAGAGATCGTCGTCTCGGCCGGGGTCTACCGCTCACCCGGTGTCTCCGAGCTCCTCGAGTCGTTCGAGATCACGGAGGAGGAGGGGATCATGAAGGGTGTCAGGGAGAGGATCCCGGTGCACCGGATACGCCCCGGGGCAGGGTGAGTCGGTCCGCTCTAGTCGAGGGCTCCGGCCCGGTCTTGTCGAATCCAGACCCCGATGACCTTGGGGGCCAGGGTTCTCTCCACGGTCATTTCCAGGTCTGTGACTAGTGATTCGATGGCTGTGGTCGAGCTGATCCGGTCAGCGAACGCGGCGGCCTCGTTCTCGGCGTCGAAGCGACTTCGGTTGAAACGGCGATCCATCGCGACATGGAGTCTGCGTCTGACGGGATTGAAGACAGCCGCCACGGCCAAGGTGGTCATCGCCACGGACAGGCTGTTCTTGAGGCCGATCAGCGACTGAGCGGCGATCACGCCGACGAAATAGAACGCGGCGAGGACCGACGTCAAGAGCAGGTATGACGCGCTTCTGCTTATCAGATGGTCGATCGAGTAGAGCCGATACCGGAGGATGGCGACCGTCAACGAGAGCGGAACGAACAGAGTGGAGATCAGTCCGACCATGACGGCCTGGATCGGGAAGTCAGACGTCGATACGGCACTGATGACCCATGTGATCGCTATTGCGCCGACCTGGAGGATGCCGCCGAGCATCACCCATTTGACCTGGAGCTTCTCGACCGGGGTCGCCATTCGGTACCGGAGGACGAGGGACCATACGGTGCCGACGAGTGCGGCCAACAGCAGAAGTGTCAGAACGCTTCCCATGGTGTACAGGAGGTGGTTGGCGTAGGGGTTGGCGATCTCGTCGCTCAGTCCCAACCCGGGTCCGGTCGCTTCGGTGATGGCCCAGCCGACGGTTCCGGTGACCGCCGTGAATCCGAGCCAACGCCATCTCGGGGATATCCAACTGCCCTTGGGGAACAGCATCAGCGCGAGACTCGAAGGAACCGTCAACACGAACGTCCATGCCCCAAGCCAGTTTGCCAGCTTCCATGTGTCCGAATCGGGGCGTCCCAGGGCGAAGACCAGCATCGTGGTGAAGAACGTCAGCACCGCCCATGTCGCCATCAGCCAGAGAACCCATCCGATGCGGTTCTCCGGAGCCCGATGGATCAGGGCGGTCGAGATCGTGGCCAGGACGGCTGAGGCCACGACGTAGATGACCAGCAGGTCGACTTCGACCGGACCGTCGATAAAGACCCCGACGACGACCGGCCCTGGGGCATCGTTGACGTTCAGGGTTACGACCCACAGAACGAACCCGACGGCCAAGAGGCCGAGAAGGGCCAACCACACCGGCCACGCCCATCGAGGCGCTTGGTGTCTCTCCCCGACGTGAGCTGGTTTCTCCACTACCTGATTCTCGTCTCGAATCGTTACGAAAGAGTTACCGCCGCGACCCGTGCAACTCGTCGCGGGTGAGGTGGATCGCCGGCTGGCCGTGGGCTTCGTCAGCAGCGAATCGGTCAGGAGTCGATCCACGTCAACCAGAACATCTGGCCCGCGCTCTAGCTCGCGTCGCCTGGGTCAGACGTCGTCGCGTGCGGAGACGAGGATGTATGTGCTCCATGCTCGGGCATGAAGTATTTGTGGAACAATTCGAATATGGCGGACCGGGCGCTCCCAAGCGGGTTGGTTACCTTCCTGTTCTCAGACATCGAGGGGTCGACCCGTATGTTCCGGGACCTCGGTGAGGAATACGTCGAGACACTCGACCAGCATCGGCGCCTGCTGAGGAAGGTGTGGGTCGAACACCGGGGATTCGAGGTCTCCACCGAGGGCGACTCGTTTCTCGTCGCATTCGACAACGCCGACAACGCCGTCAGCGCCGCCGCAGCCGCACAGAGGGCACTGGCGAGCGCAGACTGGCCTGCCGGGACGTCGTTGAAGGTCCGTATCGGCATCCACAGCGGGCTCGCCGCCCCTCGAGGCGAGCACTACGTGTCGATCGCGGTGCATCAGGCTGCTCGGGTCATAGCCACCGCCCATGGGGGTCAGATCATCGTCTCCCAGGACACCGAGTTCCTGACCACTCCCGATCTCGACGTGCGCCTGCGCCCCCTGGGCCGATTTCGGGTTCGTGACTTCACCCAACCGGTCAGGCTCTACCAGGTGGTGGGAGATGGCCTCGATGAGCATTTCCCCGCCCTCCGCGCGACCCCGGCCGACCGTCACAACATCGTGGAGAAGCCGACACCCACCATCGGCAGGGAGGCGACCCTGTCTGCGGTGGAGGAGTTAGTTCGGGCACGACACATCGTCACCCTCACCGGGCCGGGCGGTGTGGGGAAGTCACGTATCGCCACCGACCTGGGTCTCGCCATAGCCCCCGACTGGGAGGATGGGGTCTGGCTCGTCGAGTTGGCAGGTGTCACCGAGCCCGACCTGGTTCCCAGTGCCGTGGCAGACGCGGTCGGAGCGCCACCCCGCTCCGGCGGGGCCAGGGACGACGACGTCCTCCGGTATCTGGAGAAGCGCTCCGCGGTGGTGATCCTCGACAACTGCGAGCACCTCTTGGAGGCATGCCGGGATCTGGTCACCGAGATCGAGGCCGAGTGTGAAGGAGTCGCCCTGGTCGCGACCGGCCGGGAGCCACTTCGGGCTCCCGGCGAGACGGTGTGGCCGGTGGAGCCACTAGATGTGCCTGCCGACTCCTCTACTCATGCGGTGGTCGACTCCCCGGCCGGCAGGCTGTTCCAGGAGCGAGGCAAGGCCGTGCGTCCCGGGTTCGCGATCAACGACGCGAACGCCGATGCCGTAGGCGCCATCGTCAAACACCTCGACGGACTGCCCCTCATGATCGAGCTCGCCGCCGCCCACATCTCGGCACAGTCACCAGGGGAGATCCTGGCCGGGATGGAAGACAGCTTTCGGTTTCTGCACAGCCACGATCCCCGTCTCTCCGACCGGCATCGCACTATGGAAGGGCTCCTCGGCTGGAGTTACCGATTGCTCGACCCATCCGAGCAGGCCGTGTTCCGCCGGCTCTCGGTGTTCGTGTCTGGTTTCTCCCTCGACACGGCTCGGGCGGCGGTGGCCGGTGACGACATCGAAGCCAGCGACGTCGACGAGGTGCTCTGGGCGCTCATCGACAAGTCACTGGTGGAGGCCGACTTCGCGACCGCAAACACCCGTTATGGGTTGCTGGAGACGGTGCGGAGCTACGGCAGGCAGCATCTCGACGAGTCCGAGGAGACGCCGAAAGTGGCCGTACGCCTAACCAGGTGGTTCTTGGATCGGGTCGGGCCATGGCTTCCCCCCGACCGACGATGGGTGGGCGAGGTCGGGGCGGAACAAGACAACCTTCGGGCACTGATCCCCTTGGTCCCCGAGGACGAACAGGAGCTGGCCCAACAGATCGCCTGCACCCTCGGCCGCTATCACGATGCGAACCAGTCCTTCCAGGAGGGCATCCAGGAGCTCAATCGCCTGGTCGCGCTGTTGACCACGCCGTCCGCCCCCCGGGTGTCGATGCTGACGACCCTCAGTGACCTCTATCTCCGTACCGGCCAGGTCGACCGAGCCCAGGAGCTCGTGGACACTGCGGCGTCGCTGCGCGAGCAGTACGGGGCGCCCGATTGGGACGATGTCGCCGTGGAGCGCACCTTGGGCGAGATCACCCGTCGGAACGGTGATCTGGAGCGTGCGGCTGAGATCGCCCGCCAGACCCTCGGCCAGCCCGTGACCGACCGGGGCCGATCGAGGATGTACAACCTCCTCGGCACCACGTCTGCGGCTCTCGGCGACCTCAACGCCGCCTACGACGCCTGTGAGCGAGAGCTCGAGCTGAACGAGAGGTTGGGCTACGAGGGCTACGTGGCCAGCGCCCATGGAAACCTGGCCGAAGTGGCGATGCGTCTCGGTGACATGGCCGCGGCCGCCGATCATCAGCAATCTTGCCTGCACCTGGCCATGGCCCAGGGGTCCCCGGCACTCGTTGCGTTCTCGCTGATAGTGGCGGCCCGGCTCGCCGGATGGCGGGCCAACTGGGTGACGGCGGTGAACCTCCTCGCCAAGGGCGAGGAGCAGCTCAGCGAGATAGGCCTGGTTCTCTACGACGACGACCTGCGACAGATCCAGGAGCTTCTCGCCACGGCCCGGGACGAGCTCGGGCAAGAAGGTCTCGACACCGCCTACGCCCATGGCCGGGATATGACCCTGCCCGATGCCATTGACCTAGCCGACGAGATGTTGACCGCAGCCCAACAGGTGGTCTGACGAGTCGGTAGTGTCGCATCATGAGCTGGGAGGCCCACAAAGATGCCCGATAGAGCGACCGGCCCCTGGCAGGACCGCGTCAGGTTCGGGCCCAATGGCACGTTTGCATATCGTCCCGGTGAGGTCCTGGTCAACGCAGAGGTAGCGGAACAGGCGCATGAGCGGCTCCTCGAGTGGCAGAGCGAGACCGACGAAGGCATGGCGGTGGAGCTCGACGATTCGGTGATTGCCGACGCCTACGTGAGGTTCACGGGGAACTTCGAGACCCATGGGGCCATAGAGCGGTTACATCAGAGCGGGCTCCTCGCACAGCCGAACCACGTCCTCTTCGCCACTGGCTGTTGTCCGCCCCATCCCAGTGACCCTGAGGCGAAGCAGTTCTACGCCAATCCCTTCTATGCGAACCCGTTTTACGCCAACCCGTTCTATGCCAACCCCTTCTACGCCAACCCGTTCTATGCGAACCCGTTCGGTCAGTGTGGCTGCTGTCAGTCGTCCTGCTCGTGCTCGGGCGCCTCGGCCAATCCCTTCTACGCCAACCCCTTCTATGCCAACCCGTTCTACGCCAACGCCGACACCAGCCCGTTCAGCAATCGGGCAGCTCAGCACAGCGGTGCACGCAGCAGCTCGGCCCGACCCGCCCAAGCCCCGCAGGCACCGGGTAAGCAAGCCGTGGGCGAGGTCAGGGTGGTCATCCTCGACACCGGCTGGGCGGAGACTCACACGCCGACGGGCCTGCCGAACATCAACGTGAGTCCGCAGGGTGGAGACCAGCCTGATGAGGATGGTGACGGCTTTCTCGACCCTGCCGCCGGACACGGGACCTTCATCGCCGGGCTCATCGAGCAGTTCGCCCCGGGCTGCGCCATCGAGATTGCCGAGGTGCTGAGCACCTACGGTGACGGCGATGAGGTGGAGATCGCCAATGCTGTCTCAGCGCTCGCCCGACGTGGCGCCAATGAGCGGCCCCATCTGGTCAACCTGTCCTTCGGGGGCTATTCCCCGATGGGAATGGGTGCGCTGACCAAAGCCATCTCGGCGCTGCAGCAGGAGGGGACGGTGGTGGTGGCCGCGGCCGGTAACGACGCCACGTGCCTCCCGCTGTTCCCGGCAGTGATCGAAGGAGTAGTGGGTGTCGGGGCGCTGGATGCCAACACGAAGGAGGCAGCGACCTTCACCAACTACGGGCCATGGGTTCGCGCCTGCTCGTGGGGTGTCGATCTCGTCAGCCTGTTCTTCCAGAATTTCAACGGCGCCGGACCGCCCGAGGCGAACTACGACCCGGACGACTTCCAGGGCTGGGCCAGGTGGAGTGGCACCTCGTTTGCCACCCCGATGGTGGTGGCCGCCCTGGCGCAGGTGATTGGTGGCGGTGTGTCGCCACGCGATGCGGTCGACCAGCTGATCGACGACAAGAGCCTGCCCCGCAGTCCGATGCTGGGAACGATCGTCGACCCCACGAAGTAGGCGGCAAGGCGAGGACTGGTCTCGCGCGGTCCTGATGCTCTGCGGCTACAGGTTCTGTGGCCCCAGGTCGATGACATACGCGGCGATGAGAGACGACGCATCCCGAGTCTCAGCCCGAAGCAAGATCCGGGTGATAGCGATGGCAGCAGTGGTGTTCTTCGTGGTTGGCTTCTTTCTCCCCAGGATCATCATGTGGGGGGTCATGTCGATTCCATCCGTTCTCAGTTCTGACCCGGTCTCCAGTCCGGATTTGCCTCTCAGCGTTTCACTGTTGGTTGGCGCAATGATGTCGATAGGCGCCGTCATTGGTCTGGGAAAAGCGTGGGCCGAGGCTGCTTTGGACAAACGGCGAACTCGTTCTGATTAGTTTCGGGAACCAGGTCCTGTGGCAGGCGAGGGGCATGTGGGCTGCGGGTTTCTTGGGGGGGCCGGGTGCGTCAAACGGGGGTGAATCGCTCCAAGTCCACGAACAACCACCTTCAGTTCTTCACCGAATTGGCGAGCACTGTCTACGTCGTGGGTTCCTTCCCTGATCTCGTAATGAGCGAGAAGGGCCCACCGACGACAATGACCAGTTCAGGTGACCCTTCATCCCCAAGGATCTCTGCCAGCTCTCGGAGGTACTGGTCGATCTGGCTGCGGTTCAGTAGGTCAGCCAACGGCGACCTGATGACGCCAGAGACTCTCGCTATCGACGGTTATCTGCCGTTTTGCAAACCGAGGCGGTGTAGATGCCTTACGCGCTTCGAGCATTCGGGGCGTACCAGGGGCATTCCATTCTTGATCGAGTGGCTCAATCCGTTCGGTCCACTTTGGAGGGCGATATCCCTCTAGATCCGCGATCGTCTCAGCTATCCCCGCCAGGAGGTTGTCCATGACTGGGGATCCGGTTGGTTCGGGCTCGGCAAGCGTGGCCGGACTCCGATATTCGGGGTGAAGGTCGAGTGTGTCGAGGAAGGCGCGAATCCGCGTCCAATCAGGTTGTGCCGCCGCTGTGTTCCAAGCATCTCTCAGACTGGCAACAGACGGGACATCTGCAGGGGCAGCCTTACGTTCCAGGCCGCAGGCAAGAAGAAGCCGATCGACGGTCTCTGCTGATGGTGAGACCTTTCCGGCTTCGATCCTGGAAACCGTGGAGGCGGCGACGTGAGCGCGTTCAGCTAGCTCTCTCATGGAGAGACCAGCGGTTTCGCGCCTTGACCTGATGAGATCAGCATATCTCATGATGTGTAGCATACATGCAACACCCCAGCTAATCTAAGTTTTCCCAGATTGTGCTTGGTTCGCCCGGATGATGTCCTCCATCATCATCTCCTTCATGTCTTTGACCATCACCATGATCCTGCCCTTGCTCCTGGATTGAACGCCGTCTTGGCCGCGATCGGGAACTAGGTGCGGTTGTTGGGGTTTCGGGGGTTACGCGCTCGGGTCAAACGGGGGCAATCAAGCGTTGAACCTTCTCCTCAACGTTTTCTCAACCCTCGTTTGGTCTCATGCATCGAGTCGCCGACAAAGGAGGGTCTAGATGCGACGGAAGACACTTGCGATCGCGGCCACGATCGCAATGGCGATGGCGGCCGTGCCGGCCAGTGCCAGTAATGGGGGCAATGACCTCGCTCAGGTGCGTCGCGCAACGGCTCGGTTCCACCGAGTCGAGGCGGCGCTTGAAGCCGGCTACGAGCTCGGATGGGTGAACGGATCCGGAGACAGAATCATCAGTGGCTGTATTGCCCACCCGACGGCGGGGGCAATGGGGTACCACTACATCAATCCGGAGCTGATGGCCGACAACGCGGTCGACCCGCTTGAACCTGAAGCGCTGGTCTACGCGCCAGGGCCCAATGGACAACTGCAGCTGGCCGCGGTGGAATGGATCGTCCTAGGGCCGGAGTCCAACCCTCCCGGGGTCTCAGAGCCCCCTTCGGTACTGGGGATGGAAATGCACATTCTGGTGCCACCGCCAGGGCCGGCCTTCTATCTGATGCACGCCTGGGTGTGGAAGCACAACCCGTCGGGCATGTTCCAAGACTGGAACCCAAACGTCTCCTGCGAGTAACGGTCACCTCTGCCTCCCCTCCCCGATTCGGGGAGGGGAGGCTCTCAGCCTGAGGGCGACGAACGTTGGGGTTCGAGATGAAGGTCACCGCAGAAAGGTTGCCGTACCGTTCGGAGCCCGACTGTGCGAGTATCGGCGAAGTGCACTACCGGGTACTCGGCCCCGTGGCCGTCCTCTCAGGCACCGAGCCCGTCGAGTTGGGCGGAAGGCGACAGCGGATGGTCCTCGCCCTGCTGCTGGCCAACGCCAACAAGACGGTGTCTCAGGAACAACTGGTGCACGCCGTCTGGGCCGGGCACCCACCTGACACCGGTGCTCGAACACTGCAGAGCTACATCGCTCATCTTCGCCGCGCCCTCTCCGGTGCGATAGACCGTCAGGGTGAAGGCTATGCACTCAACACGGCGGCCGATCGCATCGACGCGGTGAGATTCCGTGCGCTGGTCGACGAGGCGCGGGCGGTCGTTGCAAACGACAGCGAATCGGCCTCGAAGCTCCTGCACTCGGCCCTCGATCTGTGGACGGGGCCACCCTACGGAGACCTTGGCTACGAAGAGGCGCTGGTGGGGGAGGCCAACCGACTCCGGGAGGAACGTCTTGTAGCCGAGGAGCTGAGGCTGGAAGCCGATCTCGATTACGGCCTAAACGGCGAGCTGCTGGCAGATATCGAGGCGTTGTTGGCTGAGCATCCCCATCGTGAGGGTCTGATGCTCGCCAACATGCTCGCCCTGTATCGCTCGGGGCGACATGTCGAAGCACTCGCGGCGTACGAGAAGCATCGCGAAGCCCTCGTTGAAGAGTTCGGGACGAGCCCGAGTCGGCGTCTGCAGAGGCTCAACCTCCAGATCCTCAACCGGGATCCAGAGCTCGATCCCCGCCCGCAGGTGCAACGTCCCAGGCTCCCGGCCCGATACAGCAGTTTCGTCGGGAGGGATGCCGAGATCGACCAGGTCCTCGACGCCATGAGCATGTCTCGACTCGTCACCATCACCGGGCCCGGCGGCATCGGCAAGACGAGCCTGGCAGTGGCGGCTTGCAAGCACTCGGATCTCCCGTCAGCGGTGCTCGTGGATTTCGAGAAGGTGGGGTCGACTGACGTCACAGCTCATCTCGCGCTGTCGATCGGAGTGGATCCCAGATCGACACTCGATGCCATTGCGGCCTCGCTGGCCAAGGACCTTCCCGTCGTCGTCCTGGACGGTTGCGAAAACGTCGTTTGGGAGCTGTCGCCCTTGGTAGACGACTTGCTGAAGAGGGTGCCCAGCCTGCAGATCCTGGTCACCTCTCGTGAGCCCCTGTTCCTGCGAGGGGAGTTGGTCCTCTACCTGAACCCGCTCGCCACCGGCACGCGATCTCCTTCCACACAGTTGTTTCTGGACAGACTCGGTCGACCACCGGTCGGGACAGACGAACTCGAGACGATCGATGCGATAGGGGAGCGTCTGGACGGTGTGCCACTCGCTATCGAGTTGGCGGCTTCGAGGGGACGTCGAATGTCGCTCTCACAGATTGCCGAGCGCCTCGACGACCAGGTCTCATTGCTCGCCGAGGTCCGTGGCTCCAGCGATCGCCGCGCTTCGATTCGTGCCACCCTCGATTGGAGCTACGACCTGCTCGACGAGGAACAGCGGTCTCTATTTCGGGAGCTCTCCCTGTTCCGATCGGAATTCACGATGGAAGAGGCCGTCAGCGCGACAGGAAGCGACGCCGACCTGCTCGACCTCGTCGACGTCTCTGTGGTGTCGCCGGCCTCGCCGGACGGCACTTATCGCCTACTCGAGCCGGTGCGCCAGTACGCATATGAGGAGCTTGTCGCGCTGGGGGAGCTCGAGGCGAGCCGGAAGAGGCAGGCGGAGTGGCTGATCCAGGTCGCGGCTCATTCCCTACACGACGTCTTCGACTGGTCGCGCTGGAAGACAACCCGCTTCCAACTGCGACGGCGGTCGGCGGAGTTTGTCGATGCGATGGAATGGTCACTCAACAGCTCGGATGGCACGGAGGCCGTTCGTCTCACCGCAGAGGTGGCTGGGCCACTCAGCTCCGTGGCAGACATCGGCGTCTTTCGAGATCTGGCGATCCAGAGTGTGGAGGCTCGTGTTGATGTCAGCGTGGACGTTCTCGCCCGTGCGTATGGGATGTGTGCTTTCGCCTTTGGGGCCGAGTGGTCGAGAGATGGCGATGCAGACACGTTCTTCGAACTCCTAGCCGAGGCCGAGCGCCTCCTCCAAGACACCGACGATCATCTCGCCTGGTTCGTGGTGCGTTGTGTCGGTGCCCTGCGAACTCCCCATCCTTCCCTCGATCGGGGCGGTCTCGAGGATTCATTGCGTCTCTGGCACGAGGCTCACAGTCACGGCGTCGCCGCCGGCGTGATTTCTGATGGGCCCACCCTGAACGGTGCGTCAATCAACCTCGGGTTGGGGCGATGGGGGGAAGCGGTTCGCTTTGTGGAAAAATGTTCGGACGGAGGTGGGGAAGTCGATCCGAGCGCCCTGGCCTTGGGAGCGTTCGTTGAGCTCCGAAGGGGCAACCTGGGGCTTGCCGCCGAACGCGCCGAACAGGCGCTGGTCAACCTGCTAGAGCCGGACCCGGCGGCATCGCTGGTCTCCCACGTATTGACCTGTAGGGCCGTTTATCTGGAAGATTGGCCCGAAGCCGAACGACAGATCTCACTCGGCGCCGACTTCGTGGGCGCGGGCGGTTTCGCCCATTGGACCACTGAGACAACTCTTCTCATGCGCATTGCCATGGCGCGGGGCGACTGGACGTTGGTCGGCGGCCTGTTGTCCGATTGGTGCTCCGCATTGCCGCTCCAACCCCGGTTCAGTTTCGAAGACGAGCAGGTGGTACTTGTCTGGTACACAGCGGCGCGCTGGTTGGCGAGTGGCGATGAGATCGACCTGGCCGCTCGCATGGCCGCCGACGCAGACCACCTCATGGAGCTGGCCCCATCCACCGCCTGGGAGGCGATTGGTGAGCGGCGACGCTGGAAGGAGTTCGCCGCCACGCTCCCAGCGGCCGAGCCGTCGAACATGAGCCTCGTAGATGCGAGGCGGTTCCTTCGGTGGCTGGTCGCTGAGGAGTAGGACTCGACCAGCCTCGACTCCTAATGCACACCGCGATGGGTTATCAGGTGCGGTGGTGGGGGAGCTCTTGGCTTGTGGTCATGCGGCGCGGCGGTCCCACGACATGGGCAAGGAAGACACGACTCATCGGTCAGGCGAGGTCTCGATGAATTCGAGAGGCGTAGTCGAAGCGCAGAGCGTCGGGTCAGGTGCGGACGTGGGATCGAGACTCCAATCAGCTCGTACGGCCAACGCGCACGGCGAAAACCCGAGGGTGTTGTGGGTCACGGCGGGTATCTCCACTGACCAGGCTTTGGATATATGGGAGGCTCGTTCAGTCGCCCACTCCGGACGGCTGAAGGAGTCGAACTGGCCGGGAAGCATGAGAGTCGGTATGTCGGTGTGGAATGGGATGGCCGTCGACTCTTCCGGAGGTTCCACGTCCCAGGCGTCGCATGCCTCCAACCAGGGGCTCTTGCCGAACACCTCCTCGTAGACCGGGTCGCCTTCGATGGCGTCAGCCAGCGCACCTCGATCCATGAACGGAACCTGGTCTCGGCAGAGCGTCGTGAGAAACACGCCGTGGGCGAAGTCTTCTTGATCCTCGCAGAGTGGCCTATAACCGGCACAGAAGATGGGGTCCGAGGCGACGATCTTGAGCAGCTCGGTCGTCGCCTCGCCCTTCGCCGCGGCGGTGATCATCCGGGGGAGTTCGGTCAGATGTTTGGGACCGTCACCGCCCAATGCAAACCTGGCAACTCGCAACAGCTTGCCGGCATCGATCAGGACCTCGATGTCACCACGGTCTGGGTCGTGGTATGTCTCTTGGATCGGTTCGGCTGCGAGGTGGTCGAGCGCCAGATCCCACTCCTCCTCGAGATCGGGGAAATGGTCGTCGCACGTGGGATCGGATTTACAGGCGTCGAAGAACTCACGAAGAGCAGAGCGTGTCCCCAAGACTCCACCGGTCACGTCGTCGATCTCGGGAAACCAGGGCGAGTCGATGTTCACACCTGGGACGGCGATCGACGTTGGGTGCATCCGCATGTACTGGAATAGGTATCGCGAGGCGGTTCCCTCTGAGCCGATACTGTCCCAGTGGTCGACATCGAAGGCTCTCCGCAGGTCTTCGATGTCCTCGGCGGTCTGCGTCACATCGAACGCAGCCGGATCGACTCCTTGGGCACGCAGCCGCTCCCCGCAGGCACGGACTGCGTCAACGAAGTCGGCGGTGAGTTGGGGATCTCCCGTGGGTGCGGCGGGGCCCCTCGTATCCAACGCACTGATCTCGGGACACCTGAGTGACGGAGAAACATGGGGCCCTGCTCCGCGGAGCTCTGCGAACACACCTATCCCACCGCTCCGGGTCACTCCGGTTTGCATGTTGCCGTTTATTGCCAGTGGGTCTCCGATGTTGTGGAGCCCTCCTGTCCCCGTCGCCTGGGAGGGCTCCTTCCCCAGTGCCAAGACCTTGGCTACGAGGAGACGCACGCTCCCACCTTCTGGGTCGGACCGATCTGCCGGCACGACGAGGACGTGACATTCCGGCGGCTCGAGGAACGTGATGTCTACCTCTGCCGGGCAGTCGACTGACTCCAAGACTGGCTCATGGCCCCGATCGCCCTGGTCGGCGTTGCAAGCTCCCATCATGAAGAGGATGACTAGCCCAAGCCCGACAGCCAGTATCCGACTCATCCGGTCTTGTCGTAGACCCCATCGACGACCATCGAGTCGGCTTCACGTTGGAGCTCTGACTCTGGTGCGGTGCTGTGGTCCCAGTCGATGTGGAGTGTCAGACGGTCACCGTCGAGTTGCCACGTCATGGCCTGGGTTGTCCCGCTGGCACCTTCGGACTCACTCTTCGCGAGGAACAGCCCATCTTCGTAGGCGTAGGTTCCACCGTCCCCTGGCTCGCTGGGTGAGTCCCCGATGGCTACGAACTGCGCCCAGATACCGTCTCCGATCCTCATCGTGTAGGTGACCTCATCTGCAGATCCAAAGATCTCGTCGATGAGGCTTTCGTCGGTACCAGAGCTCAGCAGCGCCTCGCGGGTGTCGACTTTGACATAGGTGCCGAAAGGGATGGCCAACTCGTCGGGGTGTCCGCTCGTCGAGGTCGTCGCCTCTGTCGAGCTCGTCGTGGTCGTCTCGGGTTCGGCGCCTGTGCCCGAGCATGCCACGATCGCCAACGCCAGGACGACCACCGCCGTATTTGCCTTGACCATGACTTCCTTTCTCCTGATGAAACAGCACAGACCTCACCCGACGATTTGGTTGACAGGATTCAGTCGCCTTTTCGCCATTCCCGCTCCGTCAAGAGGGCGACACGTTCGGCGCAGGTGTCCTCCCCGACCGTGAAATGCAACGTGCCGTTGCTGGTTTGCCAGGTGTAGGTCCCGAGGCCTTCACCGGAGCAGAGGTCGGTCTCGAACAGATTGATGCGGAGGCTGTCGCCCGATACGTGGTAGAGGACCGTTGAAAGAATGCCTCGGTAGGAGGAAGGAGCCGTCACTTCGACAATCCCTCCCGTGTCGAATTGCAGTGACCAGTCGCCGCCCATTTGTCTCTCGTCGAGGAGCGTCTCGCTCTGGTCGACTTGAGCGGTGTATCGGCCTTCGACCGCTGCGGCGGCCGGTGTCGGTGGATTCTGGATCACGCCCAGGTCGACGACGACGACGGCGACGATGGCGGCGGCCACCGCCAGCGAACCGACGAGCCATCGTCTCCTCGTGTGACTTCGCGCCCTTTGCATCACACGCTCGAGGTGACGCTCGACGTCGGGGTGGACGTCGGCAGCGGACCGTGAGAGGGCTTGTCTCAGTCTGTCGTCAAGAGGCATCGGTCGTCTCCTCTCCGAGCAGGACAGCCATCTTCCGTCTCGCCCGTAACAGGTGTTGTTTGACGGTCGATTCGGATACCTCCAATAGACCGGCGATGTCAGCCACGGGGCGGTCGTCCCAGTAATGAAGAACCAAGACGGCTCGTTGCATGGCGGGCAAGGTGCCGATGGTGTCGAGGACAGTCATGTCTGGGAGGCCGTCATCTGCAGACGCGGTGGCTCGCTGCTCCAGCGTTGGGCGGATCTTTTCGCGGCGGGATTGCCTGACCGCCATGCGGATGGCGATGCGACGCACCCAGGCCCCCGGTTTGTCATACCTGGAGACTTTCGCCCAATTCTGAAACAGAATCAGAAAGGCTTCTTGAGCGATCTCTTCGGCGCGGCCGCGATCGTGAACAATGAGGTAGACGGTACGGACGACGCCTGTGAACTCGGATCTGAACAGCCATGCGTAGTCGGGAACGACCCAGCGGCTCTCGGCGTCGTGCGTCACGGCTGGTACTGGGCGCGTTTGAACCCCCATGACAACATCACAGACATGAGCGTCGTCCGTGGTTGACGCGAACCCACTCGATCCCCGATCTGAACTTCGCGGTGAGGCCCTGTTTGACTCCGCCTCCACCTCACACGTTCCTTGGGGGACTGTACGTCGACTTACGGCACGGTGAAGGCCGGAGTTCGTCAGCCGTGACTCAGGGGTGTTTCTTGCGGCTAGCTGGTCGTGTTCAATCTCTCGTGACGCCACCGGCCTTCGAGACCGCGTGTGAGTTGGGAACTCGGCTTGGAGGTCAGGTGGACCAGTTGATAAAGATCCTCGGGGACGGTCAGGTCTTTGAGGCAGTGCACTCCGAGATCACGCCAGGACGCTCCTTCAGGCAGGCATCATCGGCCTGGCCGGCGGTTGCTCCTGAGACCAGGATCTGGCCGCAGCTACTACAGGTTCTGCGGCTCCACGTCGATGACATTTGCGGCGATGAGAGACGACGCATCCCAAGCCTCAGCCCGAAGCAAGATCGCGGTGATGGCGGTGGCAGCGGTGGTGTTCTTCGTGGTTGGATTCTCCCTCCCGAGGATCATCATGTGGGCGGCCATGTCGATTCCATCTGTTCAGGGTTTGACCGGTCCGGTCGAGAGTTCGGACGCACCCCTCAGCCTTTCACTGTTGGTTGGCGCAATGATGTCCGTAGGCGCCGTCATTGGTCTGGGAAAAGCGTGGGCC
>CAWGJI010000009.1:0-12331 GCA_963822895.1 uncultured Acidobacteriota bacterium | reverse complement strand
CGATCGCATCGACTACTTTTCGGCCAGGACGTCAACATCGCCTCTCGTATCCAGCAGCTCGCCGGCGCCGGTGATGACGTCATCTCCGCCGGGGTCTACCGCTCACCCGGTGTCTCCGAACTCCTCGAGTCGTTCGAGATCACGGAGGAGGAGGGGATCATGAAGGGTGTCAGGGAGAGGATCCCGGTGCACCGGATACGCCCCGGGGGAGGGTGAGTCGGTCCGCTCTAGTCGAGGGCTCCGGCCCGGTCTTGTCGAACCCAGACCCCGATGACCTTGGGGGCCAGGGTTCTCTCCACGGTCATTTCCAGGTCTGTGACTAGTGATTCGATGGCTGTGGTCGAGCTGATCCGGTCAGCGAACGCGGCGGCCTCGTTCTCGGCGTCGAAGCGACTTCGGTTGAAACGGCGATCCATCGTGACATGGAGTCTGCGTCTGACGGGATTGAAGACAGCCGCCACGGCCAAGGTGGTCATCGCCACGGACAGGCTGTTCTTGAGGCCGATCAGCGACTGAGCGGCGATCACGCCGACGAAATAGAACGCGGCGAGGACCGACGTCAAGAGCAGGTATGACGCGCTTCTGCTTATCAGATGGTCGATCGAGTAGAGCCGGTACCGGAGGATGGCGACCGTCAACGAGAGCGGAACGAACAGAGTGGAGATCAGTCCGACCATGACGGCCTGGATCGGGAAGTCAGACGTCGATACGGCACTGATGACCCATGTGATCGCTATTGCGCCGACCTGGAGGATGCCGCCGAGCATCACCCATTTGACCTGGAGCTTCTCGACCGGGGTCGCCATTCGGTACCGGAGGACGAGGGACCATACGGTGCCGACGAGTGCGGCCAACAGCAGTAGTGTCAGAACGCTTCCCATGGTGTACAGGAGGTGGTTGGCGTAGGGGTTGGCGATCTCGTCGCTCAGGCCCAACCCGGGTCCGGTCGCTTCGGTGATGGCCCAGCCGACGGTTCCGGTGACCGCCGTGAATCCGAGCCAACGCCATCTCGGGGATATCCAACTGCCCTTGGGGAACAGCATCAGCGCGAGACTCGAAGGAACTGTCAACACGAATGTCCATGCCCCAAGCCAGTTTGCCAGCTTCCATGTGTCCGAATCGGGGCGTCCCAGGGCGAAGACCAGCATCGTGGTGAAGAACGTCAGCACCGCCCATGTCGCCATCAGCCAGAGAACCCATCCGATGCGGTTCTCCGGAGCCCGATGGATCAGGGCGGTCGAGATCGTGGCCAGGACGGCTGAGGCCACGACGTAGATGACCAGCAGGTCGACTTCGACCGGACCGTCGATAAAGACCCCGACGACGACCGGCCCTGGGGCATCGTTGACGTTCAGGGTTACGACCCACAGCGCGAACCCGACGGCCAAGAGGCCGAGAAGGGCCAACCACACCGGCCACGCCCATCGAGGCGCTTGGTGTCTCTCCCCGACGTGAGCTGGTTTCTCCACTACCTGATTCTCGTCTCGAATCGTTACGAAAGAGTTACCGCCGCGACCCGTGCAACTCGTCGCGGGTGAGGTGGATCGCCGGCTGGCCGTGGGCTTCGTCAGCAGCGAATCGTCAGGAGTCGATCCACGTCAACCAGAACTCTGGCCCGCGCTCTAGCTCGCGTCGCCTGGGTCAGACGTCGTCGCGTGCGAGACGAGGAGGTATGTGCTCCATGCTCGGGCATGAAGTATTTGTGGAACAATTCGAATATGGCGGACCGGGCGCTCCCAAGCGGGTTGGTTACCTTCCTGTTCTCAGACATCGAGGGGTCGACCCGTATGTTCCGGGACCTCGGTGAGGAATACGTCGAGACGCTCGACCAGCATCGGCGCCTGCTGAGGAAGGTGTGGGTCGAACACCGGGGATTCGAGGTCTCCACCGAGGGCGACTCGTTTCTCGTCGCATTCGACAACGCCGACAACGCCGTCAGCGCCGCCGCAGCCGCACAGAGGGCACTGGCGAGCGCAGACTGGCCTGCCGGGACGTCGTTGAAGGTCCGTATCGGCATCCACAGCGGGCTCGCCGCCCCTCGAGGCGAGCACTACGTGTCGATCGCGGTGCATCAGGCTGCTCGGGTCATAGCCACCGCCCATGGGGGTCAGATCATCGTCTCCCAGGACACCGAGTTCCTGACCACTCCCGATCTCGACGTGCGCCTGCGCCCCCTGGGCCGATTTCGGGTCCGTGACTTCACCCAACCGGTCAGGCTCTACCAGGTGGTGGGAGATGGCCTCGATGAGCATTTCCCCGCCCTCCGCGCGACCCCGGCCGACCGTCACAACATCGTGGAGAAGCCGACACCCACCATCGGCAGGGAGGCGACCCTGTCTGCGGTGGAGGAGTTAGTTCGGGCACGACACATCGTCACCCTCACCGGGCCGGGCGGTGTGGGGAAGTCACGTATCGCCACCGACCTGGGTCTCGCCATAGCCCCCGACTGGGAGGATGGGGTCTGGCTCGTTGAGTTGGCAGGTGTCACCGAGCCCGACCTGGTTCCCAGTGCCGTGGCAGACGCGGTCGGAGCGCCACCCCGCTCCGGCGGGGCCAGGGACGACGACGTCCTCCGGTATCTGGAGAAGCGCTCCGCGGTGGTGATCCTCGACAACTGCGAGCACCTCTTGGAGGCATGCCGGGATCTGGTCACCGAGATCGAGGCCGAGTGTGAAGGAGTCGCCCTGGTCGCGACCGGCCGGGAGCCACTTCGGGCTCCCGGCGAGACGGTGTGGCCGGTGGAGCCACTAGATGTGCCTGCCGACTCCTCTACTCATGCGGTGGTCGACTCCCCGGCCGGCAGGCTGTTCCAGGAGCGAGGCAAGGCCGTGCGTCCCGGGTTCGCGATCAACGACGCTAACGCCGATGCCGTAGGCGCCATCGTCAAACACCTCGACGGACTGCCCCTCATGATCGAGCTCGCCGCCGCCCACATCTCGGCACAGTCACCGGGGGAGATCCTGGCCGGGATGGAAGACAGCTTTCGGTTTCTGCACAGCCACGATCCCCGTCTCTCCGACCGGCATCGCACTATGGAAGGGCTCCTCGGCTGGAGTTACCGATTGCTCGACCCATCCGAGCAGGCCGTGTTCCGCCGGCTCTCGGTGTTCGTGTCTGGTTTCTCCCTCGACACGGCCCGGGCGGCGGTGGCCGGTGACGACATCGAAGCCGGCGACGTCGACGAGGTGCTCTGGGCGCTCATCGACAAGTCACTGGTGGAGGCCGACTTCGCGACCGCAAACACCCGTTATGGGTTGCTGGAGACGGTGCGGAGCTACGGCAGGCAGCATCTCGACGAGTCCGAAGAGACGCCGAAAGTGGCCGTACGCCTAACCAGGTGGTTCTTGGAGCGGGTCGGGCCATGGCTTCCCCCCGACCGGCGATGGGTGGGCGAAGTCGGGGCGGAGCAAGACAACCTGCGGGCGCTGATCCCCTTGGTCCCCGAGGACGAACAGGAGCTGGCACAGCAGATCGCCTGCTCCCTCGGCCGCTATCACGATGCGAACCAGTCCTTCCAGGAGGGCATCCAGGAGCTCAATCGCCTGGTCTCGGTGTTGACCACGCCGTCTGCCCCCCGGGTGTCGATGCTGACGACCCTCAGTGACCTCTATCTCCGCACCGGCCAGGTCGACCGAGCCCAGGAGCTCGTGGACACTGCGGCGTCGCTGCGGGAGCAGTATGGGGCGCCCGACTGGGACGATGTCGCCGTGGAGCGCACTTTGGGCGAGATCACCCGTCGGAACGGTGATCTCGAGCGTGCGGCTGAGATCGCCCGCCAGACCCTGGGCCAGCCCGTGACCGACCGGGGCCGATCGAGGATGTACAACCTCCTCGGCACCACGTCTGCGGCTCTCGGCGACCTCAACGCCGCCTACGACGCCTGTGAGCGAGAGCTCGAGCTGAACGAGAGGTTGGGCTACGAGGGCTACGTGGCCAGCGCCCATGGAAACCTGGCCGAAGTGGCGATGCGTCTCGGTGACATGGCCGCGGCCGCCGATCATCAGCAATCTTGCCTGCACCTGGCCATGGCCCAGGGGTCCCCGGCACTCGTTGCGTTCTCGCTGATAGTGGCGGCCCGGCTCGCCGGATGGCGGGCCAACTGGGTGACGGCGGTGAACCTTCTCGCCAAGGGCGAGGAGCAGCTCAGCGAGATAGGCCTGGTTCTCTACGACGACGATCTGCGACAGATCCAGGAGCTTCTCGCCACGGCCCGGGACGAGCTCGGGCAAGAAGGTCTCGACACCGCCTACGCCCATGGCCGGGATATGACCCTGCCCGATGCCATTGACCTAGCCGACGAGATGTTGACCGCAGCCCAACAGGTGGTCTGACGAGTCGGTAGTGTCGCATCATGAGCTGGGAGGCCCACAAAGATGCCCGATAGAGCGACCGGCCCCTGGCAGGACCGCGTCAGGTTCGGGCCCAATGGCACGTTTGCATATCGTCCCGGTGAGGTCCTGGTCAACGCAGAGGTAGCGGAACAGGCGCATGAGCGGCTCCTCGAGTGGCAGAGCGAGACCGACGAAGGCATGGCGGTGGAGCTCGACGATTCGGTGATTGCCGACGCCTACGTGAGGTTCACGGGGAACTTCGAGACCCATGGGGCCATAGAGCGGTTACATCAGAGCGGGCTCCTCGCTCAGCCGAACCACGTCCTCTTCGCCACTGGCTGTTGTCCGCCCCATCCCAGTGACCCTGAGGCGAAGCCGTTCTACGCCAATCCCTTCTATGCGAACCCGTTTTACGCCAACCCGTTCTATGCCAACCCCTTCTACGCCAACCCGTTCTATGCGAACCCGTTCGGTCAGTGTGGCTGCTGTCAGTCGTCCTGCTCGTGCTCGGGCGCCTCGGCCAATCCCTTCTACGCCAACCCCTTCTATGCCAACCCGTTCTACGCCAACGCCGACACCAGCCCGTTCAGCAATCGGGCAGCGCAGCACAGCGGTGCACGCAGCAGCTCGGCCCGACCCGCCCAAGCCCCGCAGGCATCGGGTAAGCAAGCCGTGGGCGAGGTCAGGGTGGTCATCCTCGACACCGGCTGGGCGGAGACTCACACGCCGACGGGCCTGCCGAACATCAACGTGAGTCCGCAGGGTGGAGACCAGCCTGATGAGGATGGTGACGGCTTCCTCGACCCTGCCGCCGGACACGGGACCTTCATCGCCGGGCTCATCGAGCAGTTCGCCCCGGGCTGCGCCATCGAGATTGCCGAGGTGCTGAGCACCTACGGCGACGGCGACGAGGTGGAGATCGCCAATGCTGTCTCAGCGCTCGCCCGACGCGGCGCCAATGAGCGGCCCCATCTGGTCAACCTGTCCTTCGGGGGCTATTCCCCGATGGGAATGGGTGCGCTGACCAAAGCCATCTCGGCGCTGCAGCAGGAGGGGACGGTGGTGGTGGCCGCGGCCGGTAACGACGCCACCTGCCTCCCGCTGTTCCCGGCAGTGATCGAAGGAGTAGTGGGTGTCGGGGCGCTAGATGCCAACACGAAGGAGGCAGCGACCTTCACCAACTACGGGCCATGGGTTCGCGCCTGCTCGTGGGGTGTCGATCTCGTCAGCCTGTTCTTCGAGAATTTCAACGGCGCCGGACCGCCCGAGGCGAACTACGACCCGGACGACTTCCAGGGCTGGGCCCGCTGGAGTGGCACCTCGTTTGCCACCCCGATGGTGGTGGCCGCGCTGGCGCAGGTGATTGGTGGCGGAGTGTCGCCACGCGATGCGGTCGACCAGCTGATCGACGACAAGAGCCTGCCCCGCAGTCCGATGCTGGGAACGATCGTCGACCCCACGAAGTAAGCATCGAGTCGAGGATTCGTGGCCGGGAGCCGAGGCCATCTGGCTGCTCGTTCGCTACTCGAGAAATCGTTTGGGCTCGCTGAGGCTCAACCCGGCGTAAGGCCGCAGTGCTCAAACTGGGAGTAAGGGTCGCGAGCTCTCGGCTCTCCTGACCGAAGCCGAGACGAGCTGGCTCGATGCTGACCTCGGGTGACATTGTCGACCTCGATCTGGGTCCGCCGAGAGGTCGGGAGGCGGGGCTGCGTTGGCCGGTCGTCGTGGTCACCGCCCAGGAGATCCTTGGCGAGTCGGCGAATGTCGTGCAGGTCGTGCCGCTGACGTCGACGGTTCGCCCGTTCGGCTCTGAGATAGAGATTCACGCCGATGAGCACAACGGCTTGGAGGCCGACTCCGCGGCGCAATGTCAGCACATCAGGTCGGTGTCTGTCGACAGAGTCGATTCGGTGAGAGGGAACGTCGGCGCGGCCACACTGTCAGAGATCCGTAACGTCTTGGGTCTGATTCTCGATATCAACTGACACCGGCGCGCGATTGGGAACTCTGTGTGCTCTCGATTGAAGTGATCGCGGAGGCTCGTATCATGCTCAATCTTGATGTATCATGATGAGATGGCACTTCAGAAATTCTCTTCCCAGGCGCGACCCGAGTTGCTCGAAGAGGTGCGCGCCATTGCCGCCGAAGAGGGACGGCAGTTCCAGGCCGTGTTGGACGAGGCACTGGCCGATTGGGTGGCGCGGGAAAAGGGAGACGTGCCCAGACCAGAGGTGGTTGCCCACCTCAAGGCCTCGATCGCACGGCACCGAGACCTCTATTCAGAGCTCGCCAAGTAGGTGGCAGAGTATCTCAGTGTTGTCGAAGTCCTCGCCCTCCACGCCATTCTCATCAACGAGTTCGGGGGAACCGACGGAGTTCGTGACCTAGGTGCACTCGAGAGCGCCGTGTTCAGGCCACAGACAGGGTATTACGAGGATCCGATAGCCGAGGCCGCCGCCCTCCTTGAGAGCCTGATTCAGAACCACCCCTTCATCGATGGGAACAAACGAGTTGCCGTGGCGGCCGCCGACGTGCATCTCCGGCTGCATGGACTCGAACTGGCGGGCGACTCAATGAAACACCACCGGTTCCTCGTCGGCTTGATGGAGGAGGGCAACGTCGACTGGAAGAGCCTTGATGCCTGGCTGCGTGAGTCGGTCGAGAGCTCATAAGAGTGTGGCACCAGCTGAGCCCAGCAGTTGCAGGAGACGAACCGACCGGTTGGATTCCGATCTCAAGCGGCGCGCGATTGGGAACACGGTAGGGCCTTGGAGCTCTTGGCTTGTGGTCATGCGGCGCGGCGGTCCCACGACATGGGCAAGGAAGACACGACTCATCGGTCAGGCGAGGCCTCGATGAATTCGAGAGGCGGAGTCGAAGCGCAGAGCGTCGGGTCAGGTGCGGACGTGGGATCGAGACTCCACTCAGCGCGGACGGCCAACGCGCACGGCGAAAACCCGAGGGTGTTGTGGGTAACGGCGGGTATCTCCACTGACCAGGCTTTGGATATATGGGAGGCTCGTTCAGTCGCCCACTCCGGACGGCTGAAGGAGTCGAACTGGCCGGGAAGCATGAGAGTCGGTATGTCGGTGTGGAATGGGATGGCCGTCGACTCTTCCGGAGGTTCCACGTCCCAGGCGTCGCATCCCTCCAACCAGGGGCTCTTGCCGAACACCTCCTCGTAGACCGGGTCGCCTTCGATGGCGTCAGCCAGCGCACCTCGATCCATGAACGGAACCTGGTCTCGGCAGAGCGTCGTGAGAAACACGCCGTGGGCGAAGTCTTCTTGGCCCTCGCAGAGTGGCCTATAACCGGCACAGAAGATGGGGTCCGAGGCGACGATCTTGAGCAGCTCGGTCGTCGCCTCGCCCTTCGCCGCGGCGGTGATCATCCGGGGGAGTTCGGTCAGATGTTTAGGACCGTCACCGCCCAATGCAAACCTGGCAACTCGCAACAGCTTGCCGGCATCGATCAGGACCTCGATGTCACCACGGTCTGGGTCGTGGTATGTCTCTTGGATCGGTTCGGCTGCGAGGTGGTCGAGCGCCAGATCCCACTCCTCCTCGAGATCGGGGAAATGGTCGTCGCACGTGGGATCGGATTTACAGGCGTCGAAGAACTCACGAAGCGCAGAGCGTGTCCCCAAGACTCCACCGGTCACGTCGTCGATGTCGGGAAACCAGGGCGAGTCGATGTTCACACCTGGTACGGCGATCGACGTTGGGTGCATCCGCATGTACTGGAATAGGTATCGCGAGGCGGTTCCCTCTGAGCCGATACTGTCCCAGTGGTCGACATCGAAGGCTCTCCGCAGGTCTTCGATGTCCTCGGCGGTCTGCGTCACATCGAACGCAGCCGGATCGACTCCTTGGGCACGCAGCCGCTCCCCGCAGGCACGGACTGCGTCAACGAAGTCGGCGGTGAGTTGGGGATCTCCCGTGGTTGCGGCGGGGCCCCTCGTATCCAACGCACTGATCTCGGGACACCTGAGTGACGGAGAAACATGGGGCCCTGCTCCGCGGAGCTCTGCGAACACACCTATCCCACCGCTCCGGGTCACTCCGGTTTGCATGTTGCCGTTTATTGCCAGTGGGTCTCCGATGTTGTGGAGCCCTCCTGTCCCCGTCGCCTGGGAGGGCTCCTTCCCCAGTGCCAAGACCTTGGCTACGAGGAGACGCACGCTCCCACCTTCTGGGTCGGACCGATCTGCCGGCACGACGAGGACGTGACATTCCGGCGGCTCGAGGAACGTGATGTCTACCTCTGCCGGGCAGTCGACTGACTCCAAGACTGGCTCATGGCCCCGATCGCCCTGGTCGGCGTTGCAAGCTCCCATCATGAAGAGGATGACTAGCCCAAGCCCGACAGCCAGTATCCGACTCATCCGGTCTTGTCGTAGACCCCATCGACGACCATCGAGTCGGCCTCACGTTGGAGCTCTGACTCTGGTGCGGTGCTGTGGTCCCAGTCGATGTGGAGTGTCAGACGGTCACCATCGAGTTGCCACGTCATGGCCTGGGTTGTCCCGCTGGCACCTTCGGACTCACTCTTCGCGAAGAACAGCCCATCTTCGTAGGCGTAGGTTCCACCGTCCCCCGGCTCGCTGGGTGAGTCCCCGATGGCTACGAACTGCGCCCAGATACCGTCTCCGATCCTCATCGTGTAGGTGACCTCATCTGCAGATCCAAAGATCTCGTCGATGAGGCTTTCGTCGGTACCAGAGCTCAGCAGCGCCTCGCGGGTGTCGACTTTGACATAGGTGCCGAAAGGGATGGCCAACTCGTCGGGGCTCGTCGAGGTCGTCGCCTCTGTCGAGCTCGTCGTGGTCGCCTCGGGTTCGGCGCCTGTGCCCGAGCATGCCACGATCGCCACGGCCAGGACGACCACCGCCGTATTTGCCTTGACCATGACTTCCTTTCTCCTGATGAAACACCACAGACCTCACCCGACGACTTGGTTGACAGGATTCAGTCGCCTTTTCGCCATTCCCGCTCCGTCAAGAGGGCGACACGTTCGGCGCAGGTGTCCTCCCCGACCGTGAAATGCAACGTGCCGTTGCTGGTTTGCCAGGTGTAGGTCCCGAGGCCTTCACCGGAGCAGAGGTCGGTCTCGAACAGATTGATGCGGAGGCTGTCGCCCGATACGTGGTAGAGGACCGTTGAAAGAATGCCTCGGTAGGAGGAAGGAGCCGTCACTTCGACAATCCCTCCCGTGTCGAATTGCAGTGACCAGTCGCCGCCCATTTGTCTCTCGTCGAGAAGCGTCTCGCTCTGGTCGACCTGAGCGTTGTATCGGCCTTCGACCGCTGCGGCGGCCGGTGTCGGTGGATTCTGGATCACGCCCAGGTCGACGACGACGACGGCGACGATGGCGGCGGCCACCGCCAGCGAACCGACGAGCCATCGTCTCCTCGTGTGACTTCGCGCCCTTTGCATCACACGCTCGAGGTGACGCTCGACGTCGGGGTGGACGTCGGCAGCGGACCGTGACAGGGCTTGTCTCAGTCTGTCGTCAAGAGGCATCGGTCGTCTCCTCTCCGAGCAGGACAGCCATCTTCCGTCTCGCCCGTAACAGGTGTTGTTTGACGGTCGATTCGGACACCTCCAATAGACCGGCGATGTCAGCCACGGGGCGGTCGTCCCAGTAATGAAGAACCAAGACGGCTCGTTGCATGGCGGGCAAGGTGCCGATGGTGTCGAGGACAGTCATGTCCGGGAGGCCGTCATCTGCTGACGCGGTGGCTCGCTGCTCCAGCGCTGGGCGGATCTTTTCGCGGCGGGATTGCCTGACCGCCATGCGGATGGCGATGCGACGCACCCAGGCCCCCGGTTTGTCATACCTGGAGACTTTCGCCCAATTCTGAAACAGAATCAGAAAGGCTTCTTGAGCAATCTCTTCGGCGCGGCCGCGATCGTGAACAATGAGGTAGACGGTACGGACGACGCCTGTGAACTCGGATCTGAACAGCCATGCGTAATCGGGAACGACCCAGCGGCTCTCGGCGTCGTGCGTCACGGCTGGTACTGGGCGCGTTTGAACCCCCATGACAACATCACAGACATGAGCGTCGTCCGTGGTTGACGCGAACCCACTCGATCCCCGATCTGAACTTCGCGGTGAGGCCCTGTTTGACTCCGCCTCCACCTCACACGTTCCTTGGGGGACTGTACGTCGACTTACGGCACGGTGAAGGCCGGAGTTCGTCAGCCGTGACTCAGGGGTGTTTCTTGCGGCTAGCTGGTCGTGTTCAATCTCTCGTGACGCCACCGGCCTTCGAGACCGCGTTGGTGAGTTGGGAACTCGGCTTGGAGGTCGGGTGGACCAGTTGATAAAGATCCTCGGGGACGGTCAGGTCTTTGAGGCAGTGCACTCCGAGATCACGCCAGGACGCTCCTTCAGGCAGGCATCATCGGCCTGGCCGGCGGTTGCTCCTGAGACCAGGATCTGGCCGCAGCTACTACAGGTTCTGCGGCTCCACGTCGATGACATTTGCGGCGATGAGAGACGACGCATCCCAAGCCTCAGCCCGAAGCAAGATCGCGGTGATGGCGGTGGCAGCGGTGGTGTTCTTCGTGGTTGGATTCTCCCTCCCGAGGATCATCATGTGGGCGGCCATGTCGATTCCATCTGTTCAGGGTTTGACCGGTCCGGTCGAGAGTTCGGATGCACCCCTCAGCCTTTCACTGTTGGTTGGCGCAATGATGTCCGTAGGCGCCGTCATTGGTCTGGGAAAAGCGTGGGCCGAGGCGGCTCTGAGCAAACGGCGAACGCGTTCTGATTAGTTTGGGAACCTGGTGTTGACACTTCGGCATGCAATTGCGTATGCTAGATCGTATGCCAAGCACTAGTGTTCGTGTCGATCGAGAGACTCATGAGGAGCTCAAGAAGTTGGCTCGAGATCTCGGGACAACCGTGGGGGAGGCGGTCGCAATCGCTGCGCGAAGGCTTCGTCAGCAGCGAATCGGTCGCGACCTCTCGGCTCCGTTGACCGAAGCCGAGGCGAGCTGGCTCGATGCTGATCTCGGGTGACATTGTCGACCTCGATCTGGGTCCGCCGAGAGGTCGGGAGGCGGGGCTGCGTCGGCCGGTCGTCGTGGTGACCGCCCAGGAGATCCTTGGCGAGTCGGCGAATGTCGTGCAGGTCGTGCCGCTGACCGAGACGATTCGCCCGTTCGGCTCTGAGATAGAGATTCACGCCGATGAGCACAACGGCTTGGAGGCCGACTCCGCGGCGCAATGTCAGCACATCAGGTCGGTGTCTGTCGACAGAGTCGATTCGGTGAGAGGGAACGTCGGCGCGGCGACACTGTCAGAGATCCGTAATGTCTTGGGTCTGATTCTCGATATCAACTGACACCATGTCGCGCGCTGGGAACTCTGTGTGTTCTCGATTGAAGTGATCGCGGAGGCTCGTATCATGCTCAATCTTGATGTATCATGATGAGATGGCACTTCAGAAATTCTCTTCCCAGGCACGACCCACGTTGCTCGAAGAGGTGCGCGCCATTGCCGCCGAAGAGGGACGGCAGTTCCAGGCCGTGTTGGACGAGGCATTGGCCGATTGGGTGGCGCGGAAAAAGGGAGACGTGCCCAGACCAGAGGTGGTTGCTCACCTCAAGGCCTCGATCGCACGGCACCGAGACCTCTATTCAGAGCTCGCCAAGTAGGTGGCAGAGTATCTCAGTGTTGTCGAAGTCCTCGCCCTCCACGCCATTCTCATCAACGAGTTCGGGGGAACCGACGGAGTTCGTGACCTCGGTGCACTCGAGAGCGCCGTGTTCAGGCCACAGACGGGTATTACGAGGATCCGATAGCCGAGGCTGCCGCTCTTCTTGAGAGCCTGATTCAGAACCACCCCTTTATCGATGGGAACAAACGAGTTGCCGTGGCGGCCGCCGACGTGCATCTCCGGCTGCATGGACTCGAACTGGCGGGCGACTCAATGAAACACCACCGGTTCCTTATCGGCCTGATGGAGGAGGGCAACCTCGACTGGAAGA
>CAWGJI010000008.1:0-25273 GCA_963822895.1 uncultured Acidobacteriota bacterium | reverse complement strand
GTGTTCTGGGTCACGCCGGGTCTATCTCCACTGACCAGGCCTTCGCTAGGTCGGAGGCTGGTTCCGTCGCCGGCTCCAGACGGCTGAAGAAATCGATCAGCCCGGGAAACGTAAGAAATTTTAGGAGGTCCTTGGACTGAGAATGGGATCGCCGTCGACTCTTGCGGGGGTCCCCACGTCCCAGGCGTCGCGTGCCTACCCGACCAAGGGATCAAATCGTTCACCTTCCTCGTAGACAGGGTCGCCTTGGATTGCGTCAGCCGGGGCACTTCGATCCCAGTCGAACGGAACCTGGTCCCGGCACAGCGTCGTGAGAGGCACGCAGTGGGCGAAGTCGTCTTGGCCTTCGCAGAGTCGGGCCTATGAGCCGGCACAGAAGATCAGGTGCAAGAGGCGACGATAGAGAACAGCCTCAGGGCGTCCACCTTCGCCCTTCGCCAGCGGCCGTGATCATCCAGGGAAGAACGTTGGGATGGCTCGGACATCACCACCCCAATGCCAACCTGGCAACACGCAGCAGCTTGCCCGCATCGATAAGGACCTCGATGTCACCCCGGCCAGGATCGAGTAGATGGAAATCTGTATCGATTGGATTGGTTCGGGGGGGAGATCGTCGAGCGCCAGATCCAGCTCTCCTCCTCAAGATCGGGGAAGTACTTCAGTGGCACATCGAGATAGGATTTGCAGACATCGAAGAACTTATCGAAGAGCGGGGGCGTATGCACCAGAGCTTCCACCCGTCAAGCATATCGTCGATATTTGTGGGGAAAACACGGGCGAGTCAACGTAGGAGCAGGCCTCTTGGGACGGCGATCGAACGTCGGATGGGTCCGCATCGATCGAAAAGGTGTCGCAAGGAGGTTTGCCCTGTGAGCAGATGCTGTCCCAGCTGATCGACTTCGAAGGCCTTCCTAAGGTCTTCGAAGTCCTTTGCGGGCATGTCGTCGCATCGAACGCAGCCGGATCGACTCCTTGGGCACGCAGCCGCTCCCCGCAGGCACGGACTGCGTCAACGAAGTCGGCGGTGAGTTGGGGATCTCCCGTGGTGCGGCGGGGCCCCTCGTATCCAACGCACTGATCTCGGGACACCTGAGTGACGGAGAAACGTGGGGCCCTGCTCCGCGGAGCTCTGCGAACACACCTATCCCACCGCTCCGGGTCACTCCGGTTTGCATGTTGCCGTTTATTGCCAGTGGGTCTCCGATGTTGTGGAGCCCTCCTGTCCCCGTCGCCTGGGAGGGCTCCTTCCCCAGTGCCAAGACCTTGGCTACGAGGAGACGCACGCTCCCACCTTCTGGGTCGGACCGATCTGCCGGCACGACGAGGACGTGACATTCCGGCGGCTCGAGGAACGTGATGTCTACCTCTGCCGGGCAGTCGACTGACTCCAAGACCGGCTCATGGCCCCGATCGCCCTGGTCGGCGTTGCAAGCTCCCATCATGAAGAGGATGACTAGCCCAAGCCCGACAGCCAGTATCCGACTCATCCGGTCTTGTCGTAGACCCCATCGACGACCATCGAGTCGGCCTCACGTTGGAGCTCTGACTCTGGTGCGGTGCTGTGGTCCCAGTCGATGTGGAGTGTCAGACGGTCACCGTCGAGTTGCCACGTCATGGCCTGGGTTGTCCCGCTGGCACCTTCGGACTCACTCTTCGCGAGGAACAGCCCATCTTCGTAGGCGTAGGTTCCACCGTCCCCCGGCTCGCTGGGTGAGTCCCCGATGGCTACGAACTGCGCCCAGATACCGTCTCCGATCCTCATCGTGTAGGTGACCTCATCTGCAGATCCAAAGATCTCGTCGATGAGGCTTTCGTCGGTACCAGAGCTCAGCAGCGCCTCGCGGGTGTCGACTTTGACATAGGTGCCGAAAGGGATGGCCAACTCGTCGGGGTGTCCGCTCGTCGAGGTCGTCGCCTCTGTCGAGCTCGTCGTGGTCGTCTCGGGTTCGGCGCCTGTGCCCGAGCATGCCACGATCGCCAACGGCCAGGACGACCACCGCCGTATTTGCCTTGACCATGACTTCCTTTCTCCTGATGAAACACCACAGACCTCACCCGACGATTTGGTTGACAGGATTCAGTCGCCTTTTCGCCATTCCCGCTCCGTCAAGAGGGCGACACGTTCGGCGCAGGTGTCCTCCCCGACCGTGAAATGCAACGTGCCGTTGCTGGTTTGCCAGGTGTAGGTCCCGAGGCCTTCACCGGAGCAGAGGTCGGTCTCGAACAGATTGATGCGGAGGCTGTCGCCCGATACGTGGTAGAGGACCGTTGAAAGAATGCCTCGGTAGGAGGAAGGAGCCGTCACTTCGACAATCCCTCCCGTGTCGAATTGCAGTGACCAGTCGCCGCCCATTTGTCTCTCGTCGAGGAGCGTCTCGCTCTGGTCGACTTGAGCGGTGTATCGGCCTTCGACCGTTGCGGCGGCCGGTGTCGGTGGATTCTGGATCACGCCCAGGTCGACGACGACGACGGCGACGATGGCGGCGGCCACCGCCAGCGAACCGACGAGCCATCGTCTCCTCGTGTGACTTCGCGCCCTTTGCATCACACGCTCGAGGTGACGCTCGACGTCGGGGTGGACGTCGGCAGCGGACCGTGACAGGGCTTGTCTCAGTCTGTCGTCAAGAGGCATCGGTCGTCTCCTCTCCGAGCAGGACAGCCATCTTCCGTCTCGCCCGTAACAGGTGTTGTTTGACGGTCGATTCGGACACCTCCAATAGACCGGCGATGTCAGCCACGGGGCGGTCGTCCCAGTAATGAAGAACCAAGACGGCTCGTTGCATGGCGGGCAAGGTGCCGATGGTGTCGAGGACAGTCATGTCCGGGAGGCCGTCATCTGCTGACGCGGTGGCTCGCTGCTCCAGCGCTGGGCGGATCTTCTCGCGGCGGGATTGCCTGACCGCCATGCGGATGGCGATGCGACGCACCCAGGCCCCCGGTTTGTCATACCTGGAGACTTTCGCCCAATTCTGAAACAGAATCAGAAAGGCTTCTTGAGCGATCTCTTCGGCGCGGCCGCGATCGTGAACAATGAGGTAGACGGTACGGACGACGCCTGTGAACTCGGATCTGAACAGCCATGCGTAGTCGGGAACGACCCAGCGGCTCTCGGCGTCGTGCGTCACGGCTGGTACTGGGCGCGTTTGAACCCCCATGACAACATCACAGACATGAGCGTCGTCCGTGGTTGACGCGAACCCACTCGATCCCCGATCTGAACTTCGCGGTGAGGCCCTGTTTGACTCCGCCTCCACCTCACACGTTCCTTGGGGGACTGTACGTCGACTTACGGCACGGTGAAGGCCGGAGTTCGTCAGCCGTGACTCAGGGGTGTTTCTTGCGGCTAGCTGGTCGTGTTCAATCTCTCGTGACGCCACCGGCCTTCGAGACCGCGTTGGTGAGTTGGGAACTCGGCTTGGAGGTCGGGTGGACCAGTTGATAAAGATCCTCGGGGACGGTCAGGTCTTTGAGGCAGTGCACTCCGAGATCACGCCAGGACGCTCCTTCAGGCAGGCATCATCGGCCTGGCCGGCGGTTGCTCCTGAGACCAGGATCTGGCCGCAGCTACTACAGGTTCTGCGGCTCCACGTCGATGACATTTGCGGCGATGAGAGACGACGCATCCCAAGCCTCAGCCCGAAGCAAGATCGCGGTGATGGCGGTGGCAGCGGTGGTGTTCTTCGTGGTTGGATTCTTCCTCCCGAGGATCATCATGTGGGCGGCCATGTCGATTCCATCTGTTCAGGGTTTGACCGGTCCGGTCGAGAGTTCGGACGCACCCCTCAGCCTTTCACTGTTGGTTGGCGCAATGATGTCCGTAGGCGCCGTCATTGGTCTGGGAAAAGCGTGGGCCGAGGCGGCTCTGAGCAAACGGCGAACGCGTTCTGATTAGTTTGGGAACCTGGTGTTGACACTTCGGCATGCAATTGCGTATGCTAGATCGTATGCCAAGCACGAGTGTTCGTGTCGATCGAGAGACTCATGAGGAGCTCAAGAAGTTGGCTCGAGATCTCGGGACAACCGTAGGGGAGGCGGTCGCAATCGCTGCGCGAAGGCTTCGTCAGCAGCGAATCGGTCGCGACCTCTCGGCTCCGTTGACCGAAGCCGAGGCGAGCTGGCTCGATGCTGACCTCGGGTGACATTGTCGACCTCGATCTGGGTCCGCCGAGAGGTCGGGAGGCGGGGCTGCGTAGGCCGGTCGTCGTGGTCACCGCCCAGGAGATCCTTGGCGAGTCGGCGAATGTCGTGCAGGTCGTGCCGCTGACGTCGACGGTTCGCCCGTTCGGCTCTGAGATAGAGATTCACGCCGATGAGCACAACGGCTTGGAGGCCGACTCCGCGGCGCAATGTCAGCACATCAGGTCGGTGTCCGTCGACAGAGTCGATTCGGTGAGAGGGAACGTCGGCGCGGCGACACTGTCAGAGATCCGTAACGTCTTGGGTCTGATTCTCGATATCAACTGACACCAGCGCGCGACTTGGGAACTCTGTGTGCTCTCGATTGAAGTGATCGCGGAGGCTCGTATCATGCTCAATCTTGATGTATCATGATGAGATGGCACTTCAGAAATTCTCTTCCCAGGCGCGACCCGAGTTGCTCGAAGAGGTGCGCGCCATTGCCGCCGAAGAGGGACGGCAGTTCCAGGCCGTGTTGGACGAGGCACTGGCCGATTGGGTGGCGCGGAAAAAGGGAGACGTGCCCAGACCAGAGGTGGTTGCTCACCTCAAGGCCTCGATCGCACGGCACCGAGACCTCTATTCAGAGCTCGCCAAGTAGGTGGCAGAGTATCTCAGTGTTGTCGAAGTCCTCGCCCTCCACGCCATTCTCATCAACGAGTTCGGGGGAACCGACGGAGTTCGTGACCTAGGTGCACTCGAGAGCGCCGTGTTCAGGCCACAGACAGGGTATTACGAGGATCCGATAGCCGAGGCTGCCGCCCTCCTTGAGAGCCTGATTCAGAACCACCCCTTTCTCGATGGGAACAAACGAGTTGCCGTGGCGGCCGCCGACGTGCATCTCCGGCTGCATGGACTCGAATTGGCGGGCGACTCAATGAAACACCACCGGTTCCTTGTCGGCCTGATGGAGGAGGGCAACGTCGACTGGAAGAGCCTTGATGCCTGGCTGCGTGAGTCGGTCGAGAGCTCATAGGAGTGTGGCACCAGCTGAGCCCAGCAGTTGCGGGAGACGAACCGACCGGTTGGATTCCGATCTCGAGCGGCGCGCGATTGGGAACTAGGTGCTGTTGACACCTGAGCATGCAATATCGTATGCTAATACGTATGCCAAGCACTAGCGTTCGTGTCGACTCAGAGACCCGCGAGGAGTTGAAGAAGCTTGGCTCGGGATCTTGGGACAACCGTGGGGAGGCGGTGGCTATCGCCGCTCGACGTCTTCGACAGCAGCGCATCGGCCGCGACCTGAGCGCACCCTTCTTCACCGAGGACGAGGCCAGTTGGCTCGATGCTGACCTCGGGTGACGTCGTCGACCTCGACCTGGGTTCGCCGAAGGGTCGGGAGGCGGGCCTGCGCCGGCCGGTGGTCGTCGTCAGTGCTCAAGAAATACTTGATGAATCGGCCAATGTGATTCAGGTGGTACCTCTGACATCGACGATCCGTGGGTTCGGTTCCGAGGTCGAGATACCTGCCGATGACAACAACGGGTTGAGGTCTGATTCGGTCGCACAATGCCAACACATCCGATCGGTGTCAGTGGAGCGAGTCGAGTCCGTCAGAGGCAACGTGGGCAGCGCAATCCTCTCCGAGATACGAGATGTCCTCGGGCTGATTCTCGATATTAATTGACCTGATTGGGAAACAGGCGCGGTGGCGGTGAGGACCCACCGCTGGCAGGGCACTTGAGCGGATGCTGGATCCTGATCCAACGCCTGTCTCACACAGAGATTCGGTTCCCGATTCATCAGAGCATCCAACCTGGAACCTGGTGCGGTGATGGGGACAAGCTCCTTCCCGACGGGGGCGGCCAAGGCGAGCGGAGGCATCAAACAGAATCAACCTCCCGATCGACTTGGCTCAAGCAAATTTTGGGAATTAGGTGCGGTGGCGGGGAGTGGGCTGAGGTTGTGGGTTTGGGTTCCGGGCAACGATGTCAAAACGACAGCAGGCCGCCTAAATGCGGCGTTTGTGCATCTGCGGGCCGGCGCTTACAGGTGTGGTGGCGAAGCATCTGCAGGCATGCAACAGACCTCCAGGCACGGATCTCTCCGCTCACCGAGACTGGGTGGACGCCGTGCGGTGGTCAGGAGACATGGACCGTGGTGAGCAGTCCGTGACTCCTCGGCAGCGGCGGACCTCCAGCCTCTTGCAACAGTGCCCATAACCCGGCCTGCGTCGACGTGACCACAGGTCGGCTGATCTCTTGCTCGAGAGTGGTGATCGCTTCGTGACCCCGCAGGTTCAGGCAGCTGATGAACAGCGCATCAGAGTCCGCAGCAGCACTTTTCCGGCCTAGTTCGATGATCTCCCCTCGCGGCACTTCAGAGATGGCGAACGCATCTTCCATGTGCAGACTCTCGACCTTGGATACCTCGATCCCGCACTCGCCGGAAGAAAGCCATCTCGAGCTCATCAATCTCGCTCGGATAGGGCGAAGCGATGCTTATGGAGTTCACATTGAGAGCTGCGAATACGCGAAGTATCGCCTCGGTCGTTGAGATAACCGACACCCCGGTGTGAGTCGTCATCTCCTCCATCAGGTCGAGGTCGTACTGACGTCCTTTGACGAGAGTCGTGGCTGTGCAGCCGTATAGAATCGCGTCCGGACGGGCAGTCGCGAGCGAATTGACGGCCTCGCCTCCCAGACGGTCCATAGCCTTAACCGATTCGATGGACGCAGGACCGTGCCAGTACATTTCGCGAAATATGGAGGTCGACGGTGTCGGGTAAAGAGCGCCCGAAATACGGTTCGACCACTCTGTTGACACTGGGAATGACGACTCCAAGATGCAAGTGCTGTTCGGACACGGGTCGGGTCCACCCTTTCAGGACGAGCTTGGCTTGAGCGTAACTCTCTGCCCTAGACTATTGCAAGGTATGCCAATAGTCGGTTAGCCAACTAGTTGGAGAGGGATATGAGAGTGCGTCGGGAACCGACAAACGATATAGGATCATGAGACATGTCGGCTAGCCACGATGTCGATCCAATTGCGGAGGTCCGTCGCCAATGGAGTCAGCGACAACTCCCGGCCGCCGACGAAATGCTCGCCGTCGGCCTGTTGATGCGGGCCCATCAGCTGCTCCTTGCAGAGCTCGAGAATCTGCTACGGCCACTGGATCTGAGCTTCGCTCGCTACGAGGCATTGTTGCTTCTGCACTTCAGTGCACACGGCGAGCTCCCGCTCGGCAAGATGGGGGAGCGACTTCTGGTCCACCCGACGAGTGTGACCGGCACAGTCGACAGACTCGAAGCTCAGGGTTTGGTCGAGCGTGTTCAAAACCCAACTGATCGGCGCTCGGTGCTTGCCCGGATTACGGAGGATGGCATGAATAGGGCTGAGAAGGCCATCGAAGTGATGGCAAGTGCGCGCTTCGGGTTGAAGGGTTGGTCGAAATCGGCGGTCGAGGAGCTCGCCAATCAGCTCCAAAGTGTTAGGGAATCTCACGACCTAACACCGGGCGACTGAAGTCAGTCCCGACGATCGAAAGTCGGTCTCAGAGCGCCAGGCCGGGCATCAGCACGCTGATCATGACGTCTCAGTAGAACAAGCCGGTCGTTTGTAGCTAAGCGCGGCCCGTCGGTGGTTGCAGAGGCGGGCGAGTGATACATCAGGCTTCGTCCCGAGAGGTCGATTGACCGAATATTGGGAACCATACTATCGTGAGCGCAATGAAGGTTGGCGGACCCAATGACGACGATCTGATTGCGCTCACGGAGCAGCTGGTCGATGAATTCGTCGCTCCCAGAGCCGATGCAATCGCAGAGTCACACGACTTTCCGTGGGAGATCTACCAGAAGTTCGCTGAGGTAGGACTTCTTGCCTTGCCTGTTCCTCAGGAGTTCGGAGGAGTGGGCGCCAGCGTCCTGCTTCAGTGCAAGATTGCCGAGATAGTCGCAAGTGTCTCCGCGATCAGCGCATCGCTTGTGGCCGGCCCTTCGTTGGCAAGCTACCCAATCGTCCTCACCGGCACCGAGGATCAGAAGCGTGAGTTCTTACCCCGACTTGCGTCCGGTGAACTCCAGGCCGCCTTCGCCCTGACCGAGCCGGGTGCCGGCTCCGATATCGGCTCGATGACCACGAGAGCGGTCCGGGACGGGGATGAGTACGTGATAAATGGTGAGAAGTGCTTCATCACAAGAGGCAACGTATCAGGGTTGCTAGTCGTATTCGCCAAGACCGACACCAGTGCTCCAAAGCTCAACGGAATTAGCGCCTTTCTGGTCGAGCAGGACATCGAGAATGGCACCGAGGGGCTTTCGATCGACCGACTCGAGAGGAAGTTGGGCCAGGAGGCGTCGCCAACCGCAGCGATCTCGTTCAGCGACTTACGGGTTCCAGTTCATCGAAGGTTGGGAAATGAGAATGGTGCTGGAGAAGCCCTGCGCACACTGCACAAGACGAGACCCTTGGCAGCAGCGGTGGCGTTGGGGGTTGCCAAAGGATCGTACGACTACGTACGCGGCTATCTCACTCAGCGGCGCCAGTTCGGTCGTCCGCTGTCGGAATTCCAGGCGATCCAGTTCATGGTTGCCGACATGGCGATAGGCCTTGAGGCGGCGAGGCAGCTCACGCATTGGGCGGCCTACCTCGCCGACTGCGATCACGAAACCCTGCCTGAAGTCGCCGCGATGGCAAAGGTGTTCGCGACGGACACCGCCATGAAAGTGACCACTGATGCCATCCAATTGATGGGGGGATACGGATACATGAAGGACTACCCACTCGAACGACGTTTCAGGTCGGCGAAGTTGTATCAGATCGTCGAAGGAACCAATCAAATCCAAAGACACATCATCGGTCGGGCAGTGCTGAAGGGAATGTAGTCATGTCTCGACTACCAAACGACAGGCCACTTTGGACGACGGGGATCTCGGTTGCCGATTCCGAGGACGTCCACATTCGTGGATACTCCCTCAGGCAGCTGATGGCCGACTTCGACTTCGATTTCGTCTCCGGAGTATTCCTTATTTTCCTCGGTGAGTTGCCAAGCACGAGCCAACGGAAAGTACTCGACACCATGCTCCTCGCCGCGATCGATCACGGAATCTCGCCTTCGGCCACCGTCACCAGGTTCGTCGCGGGCGCCGGAAGCCCAATCCAGGCAAGTGTCGCATCGGGATTGTTGACATTCGGCGACATCCATGCAGGGGCCGGTGAGGAATTCTGCCGTCTGCTTGCGCAAGCAGTTGGTAACTCTGAAGGGAGTATCCAGCAGACAGCAGAGGCCTTCGTTCAGCGGATGAAGAGCCAAGGGCGGCGCGTGCCGGGCTACGGACATCCTCAACATCCCTCGGGCGATCCGCGGACACCGATTCTTCTGAACGTTGCGTACGACGCGGGAATATCTGATCGCCACATCGAGATGGCGATTGCCATCGAAGATGCGATCGAGGCCCAGTCCGGGAGGCGGATCCCGATGAACATAGACGGCGCCCTGGGGTCGTTGATGATGGATCTCGGGTTCTCTTGGCGCCACGCTCGGCCTCTGGCCATGATCTCGAGAATTGTCGGACTGAGTGCTCATGCGGTCGAGGAGTACGAGCGGGGTCGAGGTTGGCCCGCGTTGCCAGATGAGCTTCTCGCATACGACGGACCAGAATTTCGCGATCTCCCCGATAGGGGCAGCCAGTGACCTTCTCACTTCCGCCGTTCGTGGCCGACGCTTGGAAACCGACCACGCACCCTGGCCGCGTTGAGACTCTCGCGGGGAGAGCCGGCACATGGGAGGCGCTTCAGGCTTGCCTCGGTGCGGTCGAGTCGAGAGCGCGGAGCGGAGCTGAGCCGTGGCCCCTGGCAAGGCTTCTGCTTCATGCACTGCCCTGGCTGGGGAACGGCGACCAGGGGTTGACTCTCGACCAACGGATCTGCATAGGTTTCGGTTCCGCACTGTCGGAACGGTGGGAACCGAGTCTTGTCGAGTCGGAGGGGCGCCGAGTCACTGGGACTGTTCCTCGGATCTATGGCGAGGTCGGCGCAGCGACAATGGTCGTGCCCGTCCGAGGTTCGGACTCGGACGGGCGTTGGGTGATACTCGACGCCGAATCAGCTCGGACTGCTTCGCTGCTTCCGGTTGCACGGTTGGGACAGATGCAGTTGTTCGAGGGGATCGTCGTCGAAGACAGCGCTGAACACCTGGTGCCGATACCGAATGAAGCGCCCGATCTAATGGCCTTTGTCAACTTGCTTCACGCTTCTGAGGCGCTAGGGACCGCAATGCGAGCCCTCGATCATCTCATGTCGGGCGATGGGAATGTCTGGCAGGCCGTGGATGGACAGCGCCTTCAGTTCATGGTCGCCGGGGCCGTCATGAAGATGATTGCCGCGCGTGCATCCGTGAGAGTCGCCCCAGAGGAGGTAGGTGAGGTCGCATTCCCCTACCTGGCGGCAGCCACCCGGCTTTCGTGCATCCAGGCGGCTCGTTCTCTTATCGATGCAGTCGAGGAGATCTCATTTCGTCGTGGCGGGATGGTCGCGACTGGTGATCTACGCCGACGCCTGGCCTGGTGCTCGAATTCCCCTTGGACCGAGACGGAGCTTCGGGAGGCGATTGGTCGGGGGATCGCATCGGGCTTCTCGAGGTGGGACGTCCTGAAAGGCGTGACCGAGACCTTGCCCAAGGGCCCGATGAGGGTGCCGAACGAACTCGCGGATCTGAGGAGTCTCGTCGATGAATTCGTACATGATCGCCTCCGGCCGCTCGAAGCTCGCCTCGAGTTGGACGGCGACCTGGATCCAGGAACCTGGGATGAGATTGAAGCGAAAGGCCGCGATCTGGGCCTCAATGCCCTGAGCGTGCCAACCGAATTCGGCGGTGCGGGGCTGGGAATGCTTGGTCAGGTCGTCGTTGCCGAGGCCATGGGCCACGTTGCTGTCGGTTTCAGGCATGTAATCGGCTCGCCAGCAGGTGCTCAGGTCCTTGCTCGTTTCGGGACGGTGGACCAGCAGGAACGGTATTTGAGACCGTGGATTGCGGGGAATCGTTGGGGAGCCTGGGCGGCAACCGAACCCAACGCAGGATCCGATCTGGGGAACATGGGAACTCGCGCAACACGAGATGGCGACGGTTGGATCCTGGACGGCAACAAGCACTTCATCACAGGGGCCGACCGAGCGGACTTCTTCATTTTGTTCGCCCGGACCACCAACGATGTTGGAGTCAAGGGCCTGACGTCGTTCTTGGTGGACAAGAGCGCGGAAGGGCTGCAAGTGGGGCGGGAGCAGAAGATGATGGGTCGGGGAGGGCTGCATTCGTTCGAGGTTCATCTCGACTCAGTGGTCTTGAGTGACGACCAACGGCTCGGTCCCGTGGACGAGGGCTTCAAGGTGCTGATCGGCAACGTGAACGAATTGCGTGTTCTGGTGTCGGCTCATTGTGTAGGTGTGGCCGATCGTCTTCTCAAAATCGGCCAGGAGTGGTCGCAGAACCGACATCAGTTCGGGCGGCCGATCGCAGAACTGGGGGTGCTACAGGGGTATCTCGCCGACTCGTTGAGTGAGTATCTCGAATCCAGGGCCGCGGTATATCACGCGACATGGGCCGTCGAGAACAAGCAGGATTCGCGGAATGAGACTGCGGCCGTCAAAGCTATGTGCACCGAAATGGTCGGGAGAGTTGCCGATCGGGTGATGCAGCTGCTCGGCGGCTACGGCTATTGCAAGGATCTGCCGGTCGAGGCGTTATTCCGAGCAGTGCGACTGTGGCGTATCGCGGAAGGGAGTTCCGAGATACAGAGGATGCTCCTGTGGAGGGGCATCGTCGCTGGATGGTGGCCCGACATGATGGGGCTCGGGATGGTCGAAGGTGAGTCGAAATGACGTGGCTCGGTCCCGACGATTACGAATTCCATTCCGTTTCGTTCTCGGATGGCGTACTGCTGGTCGAGTTTGATCGGAGCGAACAGCTCAATGTTCTGACGCTTGAGGCGCTCGACGAACTGGCGATGCTGCTACATGTAATCAGGTCCAACCCCGACATCCGATCGGTGGTGCTCACCGGCTCAGGGCGAGCTTTCTGCGCGGGCGGCAACGCCAAGGCCATGGGTGCGAAGACCGAGGACAAGGGTGCGGCCCACCCTCTCGAGAGACCATTGTGGAACACACCGTCGATGTCAGTCGACGAGCGGTTGCGGCTAGTGCGGCAGACGGGCCGCGAGATCATGGTTGGAATCCACCAGCTTGACAAGCCATTCATTGCGGCCGTAAACGGGCTGGCTGCCGGAGCGGGCATGGACCTCGCCTTAGCATGTGACATCCGACTGGCCTCGACAGAGGCGCGGTTTTCGCAGATCTATGTGCGCAGAGGCCTGCCTCCCGCAGACGGCGGTATGTATTGGCTGCCTCGTTTGATTGGCTGGAGCAATGCCCTGGAGCTGATGCTCACGGGTGACTGGGTCGAAGCTGATAGGGCCGAGTCTCTTGGACTTGTGTCGCGAGTTGTGGCACCGGACCAACTGATTGACGAGGCGCTCGATCTCGCCCGCCGTATCGCGGAGAACCCACCTCTAACCGTGCAAGCGATCAAGTATGGGGCGCGGAACTCCGCGATGGTCGACCTGCCCGAAGCCCTCGAACTCTCTTACCGACTCGCCGAGTACCTCTTCCACACCGACGATCATCGTGAGGCGATAGCTGCCTGGGTCGAGAAGCGAGATCCTTCTTACGAGGGGAAGTGAAGGGTGAATCCTGACATTGAGAGGACAGCCTTGGTCGTCGCCCAGGCTGAGGACGGTGTTGCGGTCGTCCAGTTGAATCGGCCCGATCGGCTCAATGCGGTCGATCTTGGCCTCAGGCGCGAGCTGGCCGAGACCTTTGGGGCGCTAGCTCAAGACAAAGGGGTTCGTGCGGTGGTTTTGGCAGGACGCGGGCCCAGCTTCTGTGTCGGCGGGGACGTGACCGAGCTTGCTCAAACTCGCACCCTTGCTGAAGATCGGGAGCGCATCTTGGACGGCAACCGCATGATCCGTTCCATTTGCGGCCTCGAGGTTCCCGTTGTGGCTGCAGTTCACGGCTCAGTCGTGGGAGCCGGAATCGCTCCGTCTCGCCTCGGATGTGATTGTTGCATCACAAGACTCTCGGTTTCACTTTGCATTCCTGAATCTCGGCCTTGGACCGGATGCAGGCTCCAGCTACCTGCTAGCGCAGCGGATCGGCCCGGCGTGTTCTCGTTCGCTTTTTCTCCGAGCAGGTTCGATCGGGGCGGCCGAGGCGCTCGGGTTTGGGATGGTCGATGTGCTCGCTCCGCCTGACGAGGTCTCATCGACAGCTGTGGGACTCGCTCGCGAGTTGGGCTCTCGATCACAGCCTGCCATCCGCGCGACAAAAGGGCTGTTGACGGACCTCAACGCCCTAGATGAGGCGATGGGTAAGGAGTTGGATTTCCAAGTCCGGCTCCTGCGAACGGCGGAGCACCAGGAGGCACGCACGAGGTTCTTGTCGAAATCGACCAGGTCGGAGGAGGTAGTGGAGGGATGAGTATCCAGCGCGGTGAAGACACGATATTTGAGCGCCGAGACGGCCGTGCCATCATCACGATCGATCGGCCGGAGGTCATGAATGCCTTCCGTGCGGAGACCATCGATGAGATGAACGAGGCGTTGACCGTGGCCGCCGATGACAGCAGTGTCGGCGCCATCGTCATCACGGGAAGCGGAGATCGATCCTTCTGTGTGGGTGGCGACGCCACTGCAAGGAGTTCGAGCGGATACGAAGGCTCACACGCCGGTTCGGGAATCGACATCGATCGATTTCACTATCTCCTGCGTGCGATCCCGAAGCCGGTCATCGCTGCAGTGAACGGATATGCAATCGGCGGTGGCAACGTCATTCAGGTCATCTGTGATCTTGCGATCGCTTCGGAGACGGCGGTATTCGGGCAGGTCGGCCCAAAGGTGGGAAGCGTTGACGCAGGGTTCGGCACCTCTTATTTGGCTCGTCTCGTCGGGGAGAGAAAGGCGCGCGAGATCTGGTTCTTATGTCGTCGGTATACCGCTGCGGAGGCCTTGGAGATGGGCCTCATCAATCATGTCGTTCCGCAGTCCGAGCTCATGGCCGAGGTCGATCGATGGTGTGACGAGATACTGACTTTAAGCCCGACGGCCATCAAGATTGCAAAGCAGTCCTTCGCCCTCGACACGGAGGCGATCTCGGCGACGAGCAGGTTCGCCATGACCACTTTGGAGCTGTTCTATCGCACCGACGAGTCGAACGAGGGCCGGGCCGCATTCTCGGAAAAGAGGACTCCCGACTTTGCGAGGTTTCGCAGCGATGGCTGACACGGCCTCCACTGACTCGCGCATCTCCCGGCTTTTCGATCGGTGGGTAACTGTCGTCGCCAGGTCGTCGCGACCGAGAGTGGGGAAGGCACGAGCTCTGATAGAGTTTCGACCCGAGGCCGGACCGTCGTTCTGCATCGGAATCTCCAGCGAGGGCATTCGGACTCTCAGGGGAGGTCACCCACGTCCTAGCAGCGTTCTCAGTGGGTCGCTTCTTGCGATGGACCAGGTCCTGGGCCACGGTCAGGACATCACACATCAGATCGCATCGGGTGGCCTATCCGTGGTCGTGGGACGATACGACGATGTGATCCTGATTAGTCGGGTTCTCCGACATCTCGATTGGGACGGGGAGAACGAACGATGACTCGAGTCGCAGTGATCGGCGTTGGTCAGATCCCGTTCAAGTCCAGGTACCCACAATATCGATATCCGGAGCTCGCATTCCAGGCCGCGGAGCCGGGCATTGGACGACGCCGGTATTCAGAAGGACGAGATCGATAGCGCGGTGTATTCGGTGTACAGCGACTTGTTGGTGCGACAGGGTGGGCCTGACTCCATACTCCACGACTACCTCGGATTGAATGGGCGCCCCGCCCAGCGTGTTACGGCGGGTGCTGCATCCGGAGTGTTTGCCGTGAAGGCGGGTTGGACGGAAATCATGGCCGGCCTCAGCGACTGTGTGCTGGTCGTCGGCGTCCAGAAGGCACTCGACGTTTTGGATCCAGGGGGAAATCAGCGAGGGGACGCCGCACTGGAAGTCGAAATCTCACGCTTGATACCACCTGGCACCTTCCTTTCGCGGAGCAGCCGTGGGCGATGATTCTGACGGCGCACATCGAGAGATTCGGGGAGCCAACTCTGGAACAGATGGCTCGTGTAGCAGTCAAGAACCGGAGGAACGCCGTTCGTAACCCGAACGCCCAGCTTCGCGAAGAGGTCACTCTGGACGACGTTCTGGGGTCTCGGCTGACGAATTGGCCGACGACGATGTTCGAATCGTGTTTGTACGGCGAGTCTGCTGCCGCTGTCGTCCTGGTCCGAGAGGACCGCGTGAGGGCTGACCAGGATCCCATTTGGATCACGGGGGTGGGACCTGTCATCACAACTCGACGGATCACGTGACCGGCGATGGTGTGGGGAGAGTGTGGCCTGTGAGTGGGTCGAGTCGTCGCTGCCTGGATGAGCGGGCCGGCGTAACCGACCCGATGACAGAGCTCGATCTCATCGAGCTCAACGATCTGGTTGCCGGTCTCGAGTTGCTCAGCTATGGCGAGTTGGGGCTGTGCGACATTGGGAGAGGAGGTGAGCTCATCGATGGGGGGGTGACCGCCTTCGATGGTGAGCTGCCGGTCAACCCGTCAGGGGGCCGTATTGGTGCCGGCCACATTGCGGGGGTATCCGGTGTGTACAGCACTGGAGAGGTGACACAACAGCTTCGCGGGAAGGCTGGGGAGCGGCAGGTACCGATCAGGGCCGGACGAGGGCTCGTGTCCGGTGCGGGGGGAAGTGGGCTGTCCCTAGGAGCCGTGTTGGTAATGGAGGCGAGCTGATGGTCACGAACGAATACCTCGAGGTGGACTATGAGTTGCACTACTACTACCGCAGCTCGTGGGGGCAGGATCTCACCATATTTCAGGGCCATCGTCGACGACCGCCAGCTTCTGATCACCAGGTGCCAAAGTTGTGGAAGAGGCTTCTGCCCGCCACGCACCGACTGCCCTGATTGCTGGAACGAGACCAGCTGGGAGCCTCACTCCGGGGAAGGGAACCGTTTCTGCCCCGTCTACTGCTATTGGGTGCCAAGCAACTCTCCGGTCCACGAGTTGACCGAAATGCCATTCATCTACGGGCTGGTACGCCTTGACGGGACGGACACCTGCCTCAACGCGTTGATCCACACCAGCGACAAACGTCTTCACGAGACGGTGTCTGTGGGGACTCGCGTCAGGGTCTGCTTCCGGGAAGAAGAGAAAGGGTTATCCCACCGATATCTATTTCATGCCCGTGGATGAGCTGGACTCGAACGCGATCGAAGCGAGTGAACATGAACGGCACTGATCCTTTCGAGGGGCACTCGCTCACCGATCTCCTAGATGCCCAAGCCGCAAGGGTCCCAGACAGCCCGTTTGTATGGTGGGAGGGAGAGCCCATTCGTTACGCGGGAGATGAGTAGTCGAGCCGCCCGCGGGACGGCGGTCCTGGCTCGCCTTGGCGTCAAACCTGGTGACCGGGTGGCGACGTGTTCGGACAACCGTCCCGAGTTCCTCGACTTCATGTTTGGCCTGGCCCGCTGCGGGGCAGTGCAAGTTCCGATAAATCCGGCGTATCGCGGATGGCAGATCGCCACCTATTCACAGGACGTGGATGCGCGCCTTGCCATCGTAGAGACGGCCCACTTCGGCGAGTTGGTGGCCGCAATCGAGGAAGGGGCTCCACTTCGGACGATCCTCGTCGTCGATGGTACCCCGGCCAATAGCCCCGTGGTCGATGTTGAGGTGGTCCGCCTCGAGGAGCTCGCTGGCGATCACGATGAGATTGACATGCCCCAGCCGATCACGCCGCTGGCGTCCGATCCCTACGTCATCATGGCCACCTCAGGAACCACCTCGGCGTCAAAAGGCGTCGTGCTGTGTCACGAGCACGAATACCGTCTTGCTTCGAACTTCATCGAAGCCCTTCGCTTCACCGAGAACGACGTCTTCTACAACTATTTCCCCCTCTTCCACAACACAGCCCAGGGGATAATCACATGGGGTGTCCTTCTGAAAGGCGCCTCGATGGTGCTCCGGCCGAAATACTCCCAGAGTCAATTCTGGACGACGTTCAGCAGTACGGGTGTACCCACTTCTTCGTTATGGGCCCGATCGTGGAGTTCCTCCTCGGAGACGATCGTTCCCTGGCAATAGGAGACACCAGCTCACTCAAGGTCGGTTGGGGGATCGGTTTCTCCGCCGCGGAAGCCGAGGAGTTCGAGAGACGATTCGACGTTCCCCTGTACACGGGGTACGGGTTGACCGAAGGCAGCATCGTCACCTTTTCGCCCTCAGATGACCCACGCGTTGACACTGCTGGCCGGCCACATCGCGACTTCATGGTCGAGGTCGTCGACGACTACGACCAGGTTCTTGGCCCTGGAGAGGTGGGTGAGATCGTCATCAGGCCTCGGCGACCGTACACCACATTCCTCGGATACGAGGGCCGACCCGACGAAACGGCGGCGGCATGGAGGAATCTTTGGCTGCACACAGGGGACCTCGGACAGTTCGATGAGGATCGTTATCTCCACTATGTGGATCGCAAGAAGGATGCGATCAGGCGTCGGGGCGAAAACATCTCGAGCTTTGAGGTCGAGTGGGTCGTCCAGCAGCACCCTTTGGTCGAGCAATGCGCCGCCGTTGCCGTTCCCGCGGCAGCAGGGGCACCACGATCATGAGATCTACGTGGCCGTGGTTGTAAAAGACGGTGAATCGCTCGATTGGGGGGACCTGGTCGCTCACTGCTCCGACCGTTTGGCGCCGTTCGCCGTTCCCCGATATTTCGAGCGGTGGGACCAACTCCCGGTAACGCCGACGGCCAAGATTCGCAAGGTCGAGATTCGGACCACGGAATCTCGGACGCCACGTGGATCGCAAGGCGGACAGAGTGGGCCGATGACGGGCGCAAGGACGCTCGCATGACCAGTGCACGTGGCAGCTTGCTGAGAAGCACGCGGTCTCGTGGCAGGGCAAGCGGTGGAGTCGGAATTGCTGTCGTCGATCGGTTGGTTCGAGAGGGAGGCCGGGTGACGGCGATATACCACTCGAATGAGGCCCCGATCGAGAGTTGGCGGCGCCTCGAACCCCTCGTTCGCGGAGTGTGTCAGCCCGGTGGGTCTCGATCTCACCGAGCCAGGGACGGCCGACATCGCCCTCGAGAGGGCGCAACGGACTATGGCGCGGTCGACGTGTTGATCTCGACCATCGGGGCGACTGCGCGTATGGAGTCGTTCCTAGAGGCGACACCGGAGACGATGAGCAGGGTCGTCGACGTCGAGTTGTTCGTGGCGTTGCATCTGGCGAAAGCCACCATGCGAGCCATGAGGGACGTGGGTGGAAGCGTGGTGTTCGTGGGCTCAGATTCCGGAAAGGTGGGAGCATTGGGGGAGGTGGTTTCAGCTGCCTGCCGTGGTGGTCTCATAGCCATGTCAAAGTCTCTGGCAAGAGAGTTCGCTCGATACCGCATCCGAGTGAACGTGATCTGCCCTGGCCCCACCGACACAGCTCTGTGGGACTCGCTTCCCGGCAGAACCGATCTCTCACGAGCCATCTCCACGCCCTGGTCAGGGCTATTCCGATGAAGCGGATCGGGCGAGCCGAGGAAGTTGCTGCCGGAATCCTGTTCCTTGCCTCCGACGACGCCAGCTATGTCACAGGTCAAGCGCTCAGCGTCAGTGGCGGGCGACCATGATCTGAGCCAGTGTGCCGCTGTGCTCGGGCTCGAATGTCTCGGCAAGTTGGGATGACTACCGCCTGTCTCTTCATCAGGCGCCCTAAAGGGTGCAATATAGAAGGGCTATGAACAATCGGTTGACAGGTATTTGGGAGGCCGAGTATTCTCCAGCACTGGAGGCGTCTTGCCTTAGTGGCGGATCGGAAGTGAGGTTCATCAATGTTGAGTAGTAGAGCAATACGTGGGATCGGTATCGCTGGTGACGCTAGGTTCGTCCTTGGTGCTTCGGGAGCGGTGAGGGCGATTCGGGCACAACGGAACCGGCTGCCGTCACCACAACGAGCGAGGGCCTGACGACCACAACGTCGCCTTCGACTATTGAAGCCGCAAAAGCCATACAACCGGTACACTTCAACTCGCTATGCCGATTGCAGACGTCGGCTGGCCCGGTGGTGCGATCGCACAGTGGGCCGACGAGATCAATACCGCTTCCGGCGGAGCTATCGATATTGAGATCTTCCCGTCGAGCTCGCTGCTGCCGCCCGGAGGATCTCTCCCGGGTTTGGCAGATCGGCAGGCCGATCTCGGTTTCACCTACAACCTCTATCACCCGACAGACATGCCCTTGTGGGGCGTCGCCAGCATCCCCTTCGTGACCGACGACGGCTTTGCTGTGGCTGCTGCCTTCCGGGACCTATATGAGGCCAACGCCGACTTCCAGGCCGAGCTCGAAAAGATGGGTGTCATTCCGCTGTGGTTTGCTCCCGTGGGATCGAGTTCGTTCGGATACTCCGAACCGCTGACCGCCGTGGATCAGGTCGAAGGCCTACGCCTGAGGCCCCAGGTCTCGCAGCCAACATCGTGGCGGCCGCCGGAGCAGACGGCGTATTTGTCGATGGAGCTGAGTTCTACGAGCATCGACAGGGGTGTGATCGACGGTTGGACCGGTACCGAAATGCCGGGGGCAGTCTTCGGCGTCAACATTCACGAGGTAACACCGGCCTTCACTAATCCCGGGTTCGGTCCGCTGTCGAGCTCGGCGGTGTTTGTCGGCAGCGGATAGGTGGAACGAGTTGGACCAGAACGTCCGCGACGTGATTCTCCAGGTTTCGGCCGCGTACCCGTCTTCACTGGTCGACTTCGTGGCCGAGTCCGAGTCGGCCGCCTGTGACCTCGTGATCGAGCAAGGAGACACGGTCACCTTGCTTCCACAAGAAGAGGTGGACAAGTGGGCCGGTCTGCTCGGTACGGAGATAGTCGACTTGGTCGCCTCCACGGCGGAAGAGTCGACGGGCATGGGCCGCGACGTCTTCGACGGTTATTACGCCGAATACATGACTGCGGTCGATGCGCACACGGGGGAGGCAGGCTACCAAGAGGGCCAGGCCTTGTGTGCTGCCCGCTCGAGCTGAGCCCTTGAATTCGGCCCTCCCGATTGGCAAGGCCGGTGACTGTGATCGACCAGGAGACCACAGTCACCGGGCCATGCTGGAGCTCGATACATCGGTGTCGCCTGGCGCGAGGACGCAGGCGAGGTGGCTGAGGGAGGAGGGTCGTCGGCCTAGTGGACATCGCAGTCGTCCTCCCGTTCATCCTTCTTCTCGCCATGCTGTTCCTCGGTGTGCCGGTCGGGCTCTCTCTCCTCGCGGCAGGTGCTATCGGGCTGATCTGGCTGTTGGGATTCGACGTCGCAGGCGCCATCGTAGGAAGAGAGCTCTACTCGACCATGGGGCGCTACACCTTGATCGTCATCCCGATGTTCGTGGTCATGGGCATGTTTGCGAAGCAGTCCGGTCTTGCCGAGCGCGTTTACCAGCTGCTGGCTCGGTACTCCCACCGTATTCCCGGTGGCGCAGGGGTAGTCACCATTCTCGCGTGTGCCGGATTTGGTGCCACGAGCGGGTCGAGCGTGGCTGCGGTAGCCACTATCGGGAAGCTGTCGATCGACCAGATGAAGAGGCAGGGGTATCCGCTCCCTCTTGCCGCAGGTATTGTGGCGGCCGGTTCGACACTCGCAGTGCTCATACCTCCGAGTCTCGTACTCGTCATATACGGCCAGATCACCGGAGTCTCGGTAGGCGGCCTCTTGGTCGCCGGTCTGGTGCCGGGTCTCATATCGGCCGCTGTCCTCATCGGGTACATAATGCTGCGGAGCCGCCGCCTGGTTGTTCCCAAGGAGCCGATTCCAGCTGATGCGATTATCGTCGTCCCGCAATGGTTCGCCGAGTCCCCCAGACCGCGACTGCCGATCGGCCGGCGCCGAGGCAGTCGCCGACGCCGATGATGGGCCCGGGGCACTTGGTGTGGTGCTCCGCATCCTCGTCCTCTTCACCATCCTCGTTGGTGGTATCTATTTCGGTATAGCAACGGTTACCGAGGCGGCAGCTGTAGGAGCGGTCGCCGCTGCGATGATCTTATGGATGGACCGGCGAAAGTTCGGCTGCGCCGGTGAAGGCCGAGTTCTATTCAAGGCTTGCGAGAAACCGCCCTGCTCACTGGGATGATCTACACCCTGCTCATAGGCTCCACCGTGTTCAGCCTCTTTGTGACGAGAGCCGGAATTCCCCGCGGCTTCACGGAGTGGATCGGCGGATTGGACGTCCAGCCTGCCATCGTTGTGGCCCTGCTCTTGCTGGCCTTTGTCCCGCTGGGGATGTTCATGGATGGTATCTCGATGCTCGTGATTGCCACCCCCCTCGCATATCCGGTCGTGGCAAGTCTTGGTTTCGACGGGATCTGGTTTGGGATCCTGGCTGTGAAGATGGTCGAGCTGAGCCTCATCACCCCGCCGGTTGGCGTCAACATCTACATCGTGACTGGTGCCCACAGCGAGCTGACCGTCGAGCAGGCCTACCGGGGTGTTTGCTTCCCTTCTATCTGATAGATGCCCTCATCATCGCGGTCCTCTTCGTCTTTCCTGCCCTGGTCGCGTTCCTGCCGTATCACAGCGGGATGTGAGAAGAGTGGGAGGATTTAGGGCAGTTCTACGGTTCATGAGGGTGGTCTCGAGGTGGCTGTCGACGGTAACGATGATTGGTGTCGTGTTCATGACGTCGCAGACCACAGCGGATGCGATCAGTCGCAACATCGGTTTCGGTTCTCTGGCCCTCGTGCACGACCTAAGCATTGTGGCCCTCGTGGCGGTCGCCTTTTTAGGTCTGGCGGAAGTGGAGCGCACTGGTGAGAACGTCAACTTCAACCTGCTGATCGATAGGATGGCCCCGTCCCTGAAGCGGTGGCTTAGCGGTCTGCTGTATGCGATTTCGACGTTGTGCGTCGGCTGGGCTACCTACGTCACCACGTTGGCGGCATGGGACGCGTTTCAATCCAACGAGAAGATGCTCGGCATCTCACAGCTGGTGACATGGCCCGGTCGCGGAATCGTTGCGGCCGGGCTCGCGACGTTGTTTGCGGTGATGGTCGTTCGCTGTCTGGTGATGCTTTGGCCCGACGGTGACTAGACGCTCGGTTCAGAGAATCGGGCTCATAACACAGCCGGTCGACGTCGCTCGGCAAGGCGATTGCCACATCGTGGTATCTAAAACAACCGGGTCAGAAACCTTTCTGTGACGCCGGAACGGCATTCGACTGCTCGTTTCACGTCCGTTCGTAGATTCGAGAGTGATCGGCATGCAGACAGTCGCCTTGTCAATTAATGACCTCCATAGTATGTTGGCGACACCTCACCACTCATGCGGAGGTGGGGTCTGGAGCGACTTCTCGAGAGGAGTAGACATGGCTGGGCACCGACTCACGATTAGACCAAATCGCTATGGGCTTGCTACGCCAGGACGGGAGTGCTCATGCGTGGCGCGTCGGTGATTGTGGCCGTGGTGCTTGTCGCATCGTGCAGCGGCGGCTCGGCGACGGACAGTACAGCTTCGGGGCCAGGGTCAAGCTCCTCCACAGCTCGGCCCGGACTCGCGACCACCGGCGGATCATCCGAGGCGTTCCCGGTCACGATCGTCTCAGAACTCGCCGGCCCAGGGAGCACCGGGGTGTTCCTGTCGACGGCAAATGGTTCCCAGGCAGCATTCGCTGAGGTGAATGCAAACGGCGGGATCGAGTCGAAAGCTCGTCGACGTGACGGTTCTCGACAGCATGTCCACCGTCGATGGTGCTTTGGCTGCTACCGAGGAGGCCCTTCGGGGAACCCTATTGCGATGATCTACGGGACTATCAGCACATCGACAGGGGCCCGCGGCACCCCGTTCCTCGAGGAAGCAAACATACCGGTAGTCTTCGGCCGGGCCGTTCGATGACGCTCTCTACCCGACACCAAAAGCCTTATGCATTTTCTACATTCCCGACCAATCGTCAGCAGGTGGCCGGACTCCTGGGCGGCGCCGACATGATGCTCGGCGGACTGAGGGAAAGTCAGAAAGGTCGCTGTTGTCGTTGGACAGACGGCCGCATTCCAAGCTCAAAGCGATCAGATCAGCGAGCATGCCGGAGACATGGGTTACGACGTCGTCGACACTGAGTTGATCGACTTGACGTCCACCAGATTTCACCGCTCAGGCGACCAAGATCGCTGGGCTCGCTCCCGACGTGGTGCTCATAAGTCTGAATCCTGCGATGGCCACGCTTGTGTCCCAGTCGCTTGCAACGGCTGGGTACGCGAACCTCATCGTGGCGACGCAGAGCACTGCTCAAGACACGACCTTTGCCGGGACCACGAATCGAGAATTATGTGGCATTTCGCGACGTCCGCGTGCCTGACCCCGATGGCGGCGAGCGACTATTGCCAAGGAGTCCGGCTTGAAGAGGGAATCGAGAGAGCAGCTGGTTTGGACGAGGCGGGTACGTCGATGCAACCGTCGTCATCGACGGACTGGCTGCGTGCGGATCAGACTGCACAACTAGACCGACTGATTTCGCAGATCGAGCAATTGAAGGGCATCGCGGTGCCCAGCACATTCGGAGACTTCTCATTCACCCCCGAGAGGCATCATGGCGCCACATCTGTGCAGTTCTACAGGTGGAATGCTGACTCGGAGTCTCTAGAAGAAGTCGGGGACCCTGTCGACATCTCCGGCGCCTGACCCGGCAGTACCCGACGCATGCGTCTCGACTTTGCTCACCATTGAGGAAATAGCCGTACGTTATGGCAACGGTGCGGTTGGCGTTGAGAAGGTCAGTCTCGAGCTTGCATCTGGAGGCGTTGTGGCCTTATTCGGATCCAACGGGGCGGGTAAGACGTCGACAGTTCGAGCAGCAACCGGGTTCTTGCCTCGGCGCGCGCCCGTGTGGAGACGGGCCACATTGTGGTCGACGGCCGGGACCTGACAAACTCTGAACCGCATGTCTTTGTAGCTGCCGGGTTCGCGGCAATCCCGGAACGACGGAAGATCTTCCAGCATGACGGTCCGGGAGAACTCCGCGGTCGACTCGCGTGGACCGCGACGACGCCGACTACGCAAGGCGTTTGGATCGAGCTTTGGAACTATTTCCATTGTTGGACCTGAGACTCGATGCTGTAGAGGGCAGCTGAGTGGCGGCGAGCAGCAGATGCTGGCGATTGCTCGGGGTATTGATTCTGGGGCGCGCTACATGGTCATCGATGAGATGACTCTTGGGCTGCACTCGAGCATGCGGCGTCCGCTGTTCAACGTTGTAAAGGAGCTCGCCGCCGACGGAACGGGGGTGTTGATCGTCGACGAGAACGTGGAGGAGGCCCTGGACGTGGCGGGGTATTGCTACCTCCTTCGCAACGGCGTGATCGAAACCGCAGGACCGCCACGGCAATTCCGGTCCGACTACGGGACCCGGGGGCTTCGGTGAATGATTCGTCGCCCCAATCGTCGTCCATTTGCGAGTTTGAGGACCTAACGGTCCACTTCGGTGGCGTCGTTGCCCTCAATGGCGTGGCCGGGGAGAGTCGGTCGCGACGAAGTATTAGCCATCATCGGGCCGAATGGTGCCGGTAAGACCACGTTTCTCAACGTGCTCAGCGGGTTCGTAGTGCCTATGACGGGCCGGCTTGAATTCATGGGCAGGTCCCTTCTCGCCTACCCGGCACACGAGCGGAGCGGGCTTGGCATTGCACGGAGCTTCCAGATGCCAAGCCTCCTCGAAAGCGAACGGCGCTCGACAACCTGGTCTGTGGCGCTCACACGAATCTCAACTACCAGCCCGGTGCACAGCTGTGTAGAAGACGGCAGGTTGTCGCCGCTGAACGGTCGGCCCATCAGGCGGCCCGCGATCTCATGGCGGATTTTGGAATCGTCCAGTATGCGGATTGCGTTGTGGCCGAGCTGCCTTTCGGGATTCGCAAGCTTGTAGATGTCCTGAGAGCGCTCATGCAGGATCCGGCGTTGTTGCTACTGGACGAGCCAACCGCCGGTATGACTGGGGCCGAACGCGGCCGATGCAGGAGATAATCGCACCAG
>CAWGJI010000007.1:0-3776 GCA_963822895.1 uncultured Acidobacteriota bacterium | reverse complement strand
TCTCGCCACCATGTTCGCATCCGCCATTCCGGTGGGCGCGCAGGAAGATCCGACCCCGGCGGATCAGTCCAGGTCCGATCTTCGATCGGATCTACCTGACTCGGTGACGAACCTCAAACTGTCCAAGCCGATCACCAGCACCAAGACCACCGCCGTATCCAAACTCGATCCGAGTCTGCTTGCGGCCGATGGCCCCACCGACGTCATCATCGTGATGAGCGACGACTCGCTGGCGGAGTCAGGCAAGACGAGCGACGCGTCCCAGAAGGCACACGTCGACAATCTCGAGCGCAAGCAAGACTCGTTTCTCAGCAAGGCGGAACGCGAAGGTGCAAGGAGGCTGGGACAGACCCAACGCGTCATCAACGCAGTGTTTGTCAATGCCGACAGCGACACTCTGGAGGCACTGGCGGCCGACCCAGCCGTCGCGAGCATCCGGCCGGCCGGGCTCTATCACCTGGCGGTCGATCCTGAGACCCAACTGAGCGAAACGGTGCCATACATCGGCGCCAGCGCCGTGCAAGACCTCGGTGTCGACGGAACCGGTGTTCGAGTCGCAGTTCTCGATTCCGGCGTCGACTACACACATGCCGCCCTGGGTGGTCCGGGCACCGCGGCGGCGTATGAGGCTGCATACGGAGTCGACGTGAGCGACCCACGCAACACGACGACTGACGGCCTCTTCCCGACCGCCAAGGTCGTCGGGGGATATGACTTCGTCGGTGAGAGTTGGGACGGGACTCCCGGCGGGCCGCCCCTCGCCCCCGATCCCGATCCAATCGACTTCGAGGGCCACGGGACACACGTGTCTGACATCATCGGCGGATCACTGGGTGTTGCCCCGGGTGTCGATCTGTATGCGGTGAAGGTCTGCTCTGCTGTCGGCACGGCATGCTCTGGCATCGCTCTGATCCAGGGCATGGAGTTCGCCGTCGACCCCAACGGAGACGGCAAGACCAAGGATGCCGTCGACCTGATCAACATGTCGCTCGGCTCGGACTACGGACAACCGTTCGATGACGACCTCTCCCAGGCTGTCGACGGAGCGAGCAAGCTGGGCGTGCTGACCGTCGCTGCGGCAGGGAACGCCGGGGACAAGCCATTCATCACTGGAACACCTGCGGCGGCGGCAACGGCGTTGTCTGTCGCCCAGACCCAGGTCCCCTCGGCCACGATCCCCGTATTGGAGATTCTCCAGCCGGCCGGGATAGCCGGGATAATCGAGGACGTGGCCTTCCAACCGTGGTCGGTCGCACCCACTTCGATCATCGAAGCCCCCGTCCAATATGCCGATGGCGCCGGTGGGAATCTCGACGGATGTGCGTCTTTCACTCCGGGATCTCTGGCCGGGAGGATCGTCCTGGTCGACCGCGGGGCCTGCAACTTCACGCTAAAGATCAAGAATGTCGGTGACGCCGGCGCCTTGGCCGGAATCATTGGACTGGTAGCTCCTGGAGCGCCATTCGCCGGGGGCGACGGGGGCGACGGGCCAATCACCATCCCTGGCTACATGATCGGACAGGACATCGCCAACGCGATCATCGGGGCGAGCCCCGGTGTGACCATGCGCATCGACCCGAACGGTCTCCCGGCCGTCGGCCAGATGGTCGGCTCGTCGGCCAGAGGCCCTCAATTCGAGGACTTTCGGATCAAGCCTGAGATCGGCGCCCCAGGCGCCTCGGTCTCTGCCATCGCCGGCACCGGCACCGGCACCGGAGCATTTGGAGGCACATCCGGTGCCACACCGATGGTCACTGGCTCGGCGGCGCTTCTGATAGATGGTCAGGGGACGAACCTCAAGAACAAGACACACGACGGGAACGACTGGAAGAAGAAGCAGGACAAAGGCAAGAAGAAGGTCCGACTCTCACCATTGGAGCTCAAAGCGCTGCTCATGAACAACGCCGACACCGATATCGATGTCAGCCCGTTCGTGCCCGATGCGCCGATCACACGGATCGGAGCCGGAGAGGTGCGAGTGGATCAGGCGTTTGGGGCTCCGGCGGTGGCGTGGGTCAAGGGCAACGATGGGGCAGCGTTGAGCTTCGGTCATGTCGATGTGACCGGGCGCACCAAGCTGACCCAGACCGTCGAGCTCAAGAACTACTCGAACCAACGGATCACCTATCACGTCGACACGTCATTCCGGTTTGCCGACGACGAGGCCAACGGAGCAGTGAAGATCTCTGCGCCATCCAAGGTGGTCCTCAACCCCGGCAAAGGGAAGATCACCAAGTTCACGGTGACCCTCACCATCGACGGCTCCAAGCTGCGTGGGAACTACATGAACTCAGGATCTGAGGGAGCCAATGGGGCTGCCCTCACTTTGAACGAGTACGACGGGTACCTGACACTGCACGCCGGAGACGAGCGGCCGATCAGCATCCCATGGCAAGTGCTTCCGAGGAAGGCGGCCGAGGTAGAGGCCAACAAGGACAAGTTCCCCGAAGGCGGGGCAACGGTGAAACTCCGGAACCGCGGAGTTGGGGAAGCCCAGCTGGATGCATACGCACTGGTCGCGGTCGACGAGAACCTGCCCGAAGGGGCGGCGGGAGCGCAGTCACCCACCCCTGACATCAGGGGGATCGGTGTCAACACCTTCCCGGTCGACGCTGGATTCTGCGGAGCTGACGCGTCGTTCATCTGGGCATTCGCCTTCGACAGTTGGGAGCGACATGCTCATGCCGATTTCCCGGCAACGATGTGGTTGGACCTGGACATCGACCGCGATGGGATCCCCGACTACGCCATCTACAACGCCGACTTTGCCGGTCTCGGCTCGGCTAGTGACGGTAGGACGCTGACCTGGGTCTCGGAGTGGATGGACTATCCGAACACGTTGGGGGCCTCGAGCGCCTACTTCTTCACCGAGCATGCCACGGTCACCGGCAACTACGTGCTGTACATCTGTGGTGATCAGATAGGCCTGAATCAGGACAACCTGTTCCAGCCAGTAGACGCCCAGGCGTTTGCCTTCGACTTCTACTTCGGTGGTCCGGGCGATGAGGTGGATCCATTCACCATCAGCCCTTACGGAGAGCGCTATCTCGGATTGCCGAGCGGCGACCTCGGGGCCAGGGCATCGGGGACGATGGACGTCCTCGACTTCGGACCGGGGTCTGATTCCAATCTCGGCATCCTGTTGTTGACCAACGGAGACCGGGGAACCGGGGCCCATGGCGGAGCCACCGATAAGACGGAGGCGTTGTACTTCTACGCCAAGTAACCATTCGAGTGGCTGACGATTGACATGGGGGCCCTTCAAGGGCCCCCATGCATCATCCGGTCGTTGTCGGCGGGGTGCGTGCGGGCATCGATGGTTGGCACAGCTTGAACCAACCGGTCTCGTCGAGCCGGTAGTCGTAATGGGTGGTGTCTGCCCTTACTTCGACTCTGAAGCCATCCACCAGCGCTTGGGTATAGGAGACACCTGGCTCGGGGCATCCCAGCGAGCCGTCATTCCATGTGACCTGCTCGGCACTGTTCACCTCCAAGCGGGCGGCCGAAACACCAGACCTGGATGCGGCGTCAGCGAGGACGGCGTCGAGAAAAGGTTCGGGCACCTCGCCAGTCACGGTCTCCCGCGATTCGGGAACTCGTTGCGCAGGGATGGACGACACGGTCGGTCGGGTCACTGTGGTCTCGGGCGTGGTCGTGGTGGTCGATGACTCGGTCGATCCGGCGCCGGCGCCACATGCCACCAAAGCCAGTCCCAACACCAAGAGTTGAAACGCCGTTCTCATCGTCAAAGACTATGACGACTATTCGGCCTCACC
>CAWGJI010000006.1:0-94869 GCA_963822895.1 uncultured Acidobacteriota bacterium | reverse complement strand
CTTCGACCAACCCTTGGAACATCCCGAGTTCGCTGAGGCTCTGCGGGACGGTCTGGTCCCGATCAGCCCGCCCACCGAAGACGGCCTGGCCCGGGCGATCGCCCAACCGGCCCGCGACGTCGGCTTGGACCTCGAACCGGGGCTGGTGACCCGAATCGTCGACGACGTGCGCGGTGAGCCGGGAAGCCTGCCGCTCATGCAACATGCACTGGCGGAGCTCTTCGAGGCGCGGGAGCACAACATCCTGACCCTGGCGGCGTACACCCGCACCGGTGGCGTTGTGGGCGCCTTGGGGCGACGAGCCGAGGAGATCTACCGGCAGCTGCCCGACGAGGGGAAGGAGGCGGCCCGGCAGATGTTCCTACGGCTCGTCAATGTCGACGAGACCGCCGATGACACCAGACGCCGTGTCCGCCAAACCGAGCTCGGCAGTCTCGGGATCAGGCCGGCAGTCCTCGACGACGTCATCCAACAGTTTGGCTCGTTTCGGCTCCTCTCCTTCGATCGAGATGGTGCCACCCGAACCCCGACCGTCGAGGTCGCCCACGAGGCATTGATACGAGAGTGGGATCGGCTCCGGACCTGGGTCGACGAACGCCGAGAAGACCTGCTGATACACCGGCGGATCCTGATCACTGCACAGGACTGGGAAGAATCAGGCCACGACACCAGCTTCCTGCTCCGAGGTAGCCGACTGGAGCAGGCGCTCACCTGGCAGGAGCGAAGTGACATCGCCATCTCCGATACGGAGATGAGTCTGATCGAAGCCAGCATCGAGAGCGAGCGTCGGGAAACGGCCGCCCGCGTGGCGTTGGAGGCCAAGGCTGTGCAAAGGCGCAAGGCGATCATTGGCGTACTTACTGGTGGTGTCATAGTGGCCGGTGTACTCGGCTTCGTCGCCCTCGATCGCGCCAGGGACTCGAGGTTTGCCTCCGCAGAGAGCTTCGCTCAGGAGCTGGCGTCGGCGGCGCGGCTGGTCGTCGCGGACGACCCGGAGTTAGCAGTTCTCCTCTCTCTTGAATCGGTCGACGCGACGACGGAGCTTGGCCTTGGCGTGACAACGGAAGCGGTCTCGGCCCTCCGCGATAGTCTGAGTCAAGACCGGCTCGAGCTACGTTTGATCGGCGGTACCTATGTGGTCGAGTACAGCCCCGACGCGACCTCGATAATCACCGACGGGCCGACCGATTCAGATGCCTATTTGATGGTGTTCGATGCTGAAACGGCTCAGCTGACGGGAAACCTAATTCCCCCTGACGACACTGGGCACCCTAGCGGCGTGGCGTTTGACTCCAGCAATGAGCTGATAGCTGTATCTCATGACTTTCGAGATGTCGAAGCGTCAGAGCTCGGCTCCGAGGAAGTAGCCGTCGACATCTACCGCACCAAAACGACCGAGCACCTTGTGAGCCTCTTCGGGCCTCCCGGCTACTACAGCAAGCCAAGCTTTGGCGCTGGTGGATTCATCGCCGCCACCCGCAGCACCAGTGAGTTCACATCAACAACATTCGTGTGGAATATGACCGGGACCGAATTCGGCCGGTATGACGGGAGTGGGGAATCGTCGCAATTCATTCCTCAGACCGACACCCTCGTAATCGCACACCGTTCTAGTGCCCCTGCCGGCGGGGCATATCTCGAGCTCCTCGACCTGGCCACGGGCAACGTGCGCAAGCTGGTCGACTTGGGAATCGAGCCGGAAGTGTTTGCTATCAGCCCCGATGGGTCGATGGTCGCCATCGGCGAGTTCAGGGTACCGGCCGTCAGGGTATTGAGGCTGGACGACGGTTCCCTCGTTTTCAGTGGTAAAGCACCCGATTCGCAGGTCCTCTCTTGGAGTCGAGATTCGTCGAGATTGGCAACGAGCGGGAACGATGGTGACGTCACCATCTTTGACCTTGCTTCGCCGCAAGATAATCCTCTGGTGCTCACCGGTCCGGGTGCGTCGATTTATGGCACGTCATTCTCGCCCAACGGCGACCGCCTGGCCGCCGCATCGCTTGATGGCGGCACAATCGTTTGGAACGTGACCACTGGCGGACATCGCGGAGACATCTCGACCGAAGGCGCTCCTTCGGCGTTCCAGTTCGACCCGAGCGGAGAGATGATGTTCATCGCGATGTGGGGCGAGGACGCACAACTTCGCGACACGGCGTCTGGGGCCATTCTGGCCAAGTATTCAATCCCCACCGTTGTCGCCTCAATTGGTTTCCGGTACGGCTGGCCCAACCAAACGTTCACCAGTATCGCTGGCACCCGAGAAATCGACGACTCAAGAGCCGGGGTCATAATGGACATGCGAGGACACGAAACCCATGTGTTTCCTGATTGTGAGACGCCAAGGTTCATATCACCCGACGGACGGATGGTGCTAGTGGACCCATTCGTAGCTGAATGCGGATACCCAGAGAACGAAGTGCCGTCGAGTCGCCTGGTGGACCTCGAAAACGGTGAAACGCTCATCCCCTTGGGTCCAAGGTCAATCATGTTCGGCGCCTTCTCGCCTGGAGGCGCTTCAGGTGACGCATACGTGGCGGTCAACTTGGACTTTTCGACAATCGAGGTCTACTCCCTTGCATCGATGTCTCTCATTGGACGTCTTGGCAAAGAGGACCTCGAACGAACGGACGGGTTTCTCCAGATTTGGGTGGATCCAAAGGGTCGGTATCTCGGGATAGGTACGAATGGGCCGCGCGCTCTTGTAGTCGACATGGGCAAGGTTCGTGAGGGATTGTCGATGGCCGAGGCACTCATCTTCAACCGAGAGGTGCACAAGGGAAACGTGGCCATGGTCGGCCCCGGCAGCGACGCCCTAGCGGTGAGTGCTGGGAACGAGGGCACATACCGAGTGTGGGATCTCACGAAGAGCGAGATGCTCTTCGAAGTACGAGCGGGTGAAACCTACACCGCTACAGCGAGGTTCACACCCGATGGCAGCCAACTTGCCTACGAGGATGCGAACGGCGTCATCAGATTCACACCGGTGGACAACGCCGAGGTCATCGCTCAAGCTCGCGCCACTGTCACCCGTGACCTCACCGACGACGAATGTCGTCAGTACCTGCACACCGACGGATGCGAGGCCTGAACCCCCGTTCTGTCGGGTGGGCGTTGACGGACTCGAACCGCCGACCCCTGCCTTGTAAGGGCAGTGCTCTAGCCAACTGAGCTAAACGCCCGTAGGGCGGAAAAGTCTAAGAGATATGGGTCGCTGTACCCATTCAACATTCTGGGGATAAGTGTCGATACATCTATCGACAAATCCCCAATGGCGGCCAGAGGCATTCCTACGCTGGCCCGAGGCTAGGAACGGTATGGGCAGAAGCAGCGCGATCGAAAGAGAAGTCAGTGACGAGGCCATCCGGCAGTACCTCGATGGGATCGGCACGTACAACCTGCTGACCGCCGAAGACGAGGTCCGTCTGGCCAAGGCCATCGAAGATGGACGCAAGGCCGAGTCGGCTCTCGAATCGGAGACCGATCAGGCCAGGAGACGTGAGCTGAGAAAGCTGGTGCATGCCGGCGAGGAGGCCCGTCAGACCTTCATCCGCTCCAATCTGCGTCTCGTCGTCTCCATCGCCAAGCGGTACGGCCATGCTCGCATGCCATTCCTCGACCTGGTCCAGGAGGGCAATCTCGGGCTGATTCGGGCCGTCGAGAAGTTCGAATACCGCAAGGGGTTCAAGTTCTCCACCTATGCCACATGGTGGATCCGTCAGGCGATCACCCGAGCCATCGCCGACAAGAGCCGGACCATCCGTGTCCCGGTGCACATGATGGACACCATCACCCAGATGCAGACCGCCGAGGGGAACCTCACGAAGCGGATCGGTCGCCAGCCCACCGATCAGGAGCTGGCCGAAGAGTCCGGGTTGACGGTCGAGAAGATACGTGAGGCGCGCAAGGTCGCACCCGAGCCGGTCTCCATCTTCGAGCCGGTCGGTGACGACAACGCAATGCTCGGCGATTTCATCGAAGACCTCGACGCCGTCGTGCCATTCGAGCTCATTGCGTCGAAGCTCAACATCGAGAACCTCAAGGGTGTCCTCGATCGATTGACCGATCGGGAACGCACCATCATCGAGATGCGATACGGCCTTGGAAACCAGGAGCCGGCGACTTTGGACGAGGTGGGCCGTCACTTCAACGTGACCCGCGAGCGCATCCGTCAGATCGAGGCGAAGGCCCTGGCCAAGATGCGTCACCCATCCTCACCCGGTGGGCTCCGGGAGCTGGCGGTTTCCTGACCATCGGGTCAGGCCGTCTTCACCAGATCCCAGAGCTCATCCGTGTCTGCCTCCAGGGGTAGCGCAGAATCACCCTGACTGGGGCGACCCCGGCCACGACGACGGTGGAAGGGCTGTCCATCCCAGAAGATGACACCGCCCCACACACCCCACTCGTGACCATCGATCAGCGCCACCTCCAGGCACTTCACGCGCACCGGGCAGGAGGTGCAGATGCGCTGCGCCTCGGCCAGTTCGGCAGGGACATCGGAGAAGAACAGCTCGTGGCTGCCCTCCTGGCTACATCGCCCTTCGTCCTGGAGTTGTCTCAGTTGTGTGTTCATGTCGAGTCCTTTGTTCTGTGTTTTGGAGGCGGGAACCAAAAAAAGCCGCCGGATTCCGGCGGCCTCTCAACAGAACGTTGATGTGTCACATCATGTGACGAGAGGTCGCCTCGGAGTGGTGTTGGGCACGGTGCCTTGCGCAGCGAGCGCGGACGCGCCAAAACGCCCTGCCATTCCGGTGGGAATCATGAGTCGCTGCTTCACCATTGACGTACCTCTTTCTCGACGGCGACAGAATGGCCGCTTCAAAACCATCCGTCAAGGCAATTAAGCCAGAGCCTCGGTCACGATTTCGTAACGGGCGTCGGATAGGGTTTCGGCAATCGATGGATGACGGTCCCCCCTGGTGGAGTCATAGGTGGCTCTGGTGGTGCGTATTCGGCGTGTGCACGTCCGCGCTCCTCGGTTCACTGACAATGTCCGTTGCATCGGGCAATGTCGCCACCGCCTACATCGTGGCTTCGACCGTTTGGGCTCCCCTCGGTCTCATCATCTGGTACCGAAAGCCAGAACATCCGATAGGCCCACTCATCACCCTGGTTGGGCTCTTGTCCCTTGCGGTAGTCCCGGGCTTCCTGATGGGCGCTGTCTTCACTCAGTTCGAGGCGACCATCACACCACAGGCATGGCCGATGATCATCGGTTCGGCGGTGAGTGGCGCCTACACCTACCTCTTCCTCGTCGCCATTCTCCTCTTCCCGGATGGCAGAGCCCGACCGGGCCCGCAACTCTGGCTGACACGCCTCTTGTTTCTGGCGATGCTGATCGCCACGGCGTCAGGGATACTGGCGGAGCCGCTCGGACCGGTCAGCCATCCGTTCGCCTCGCTGGGCCTAACGACAGCGGCTCGCTCGGTGTTCGAGGCGATGATCGAGATCTACGGATTCGGACTGCTGGCAGTCATCGTTTTCAAAGTCGTCGACTACCGGAGAAGTTACGCGGTTCGCCGGGCCCAGTTGAAATGGCTCGTGTATGTGCTCTACGTGTATCTCGTCTTCACCATCATCTCGTTCGGGATCATTGGGACCGCCGGCTTCGATCTCCTCGGCTTGATCCTCGACGCAATGTTCACCGGTCTGATTCCTCTGGCCATGGCTCTAGCGATCCTCCGCTACCGCCTGTATGAGATCGATCGATTGATTTCGCGAACGGTCACCTATGGAGTCATGTTCTTGCTCGTGGCAGCTTTGTTTGCTCTACCGGTCCTGGTTCTCCCCACGATGCTTGGTCGAACCAGTGAGGTCGCAGTCGCCGGCACGACACTCGTCATCGCCGCGATCTTCGCACCCATTCGCTCACGTCTTCAGAGAAAGGTCGACATGAGATTCAATCGGGCCAAGTTCGACATCGAGCAAGAGATTGCGGAGCTGGCGAAGAGGATGAACCACACGCTGTCGACGGAAATGCTCACCGAGGAAACAGTTCAATTGGTCTCTCGCACGCTCCATCCTTCCTCCATAGGGCTATGGGTCAAAGGATGAGCGAGTCGCTGGACTTGTGGGACTACCGGCGCCGTGTCCACGACATGTACCGGGAAGTCAGAGTCGGGGGTGCCGGCGAGACGACATGGCGCAGTTGGATCGAGGCCCGTGACCATCTGTTTGCCACCCATCCTCAAACGGCTCTCGACGATCCCTCCACTTTCACCGGGCTCCCCTATTTCGATCACGATCCAGCCTGGCGTCTGGAGGGGAGATTCGAGCCGGTCGACGAGGAGCCGAGCCTGGTCGCACATTCGGGCGAAGGAGCGACGAGTTTTGTGACCGTGGGCACGGTCACCTTCGATTCGCCTTCGGGCACTGGCCGACTCGATGTGCTCTGGCTCGATGCCTATGGCGGTGGCATCTTCATCCCATTTCGGGATGGGACCTCGGGAACTTCGACCTACGGCGGTGGTCGTTATCTGCTGGACACGGTCAAAGGAGCGGACCTCGGTCATGAGGGGAATCGTCTGATCCTCGACTTCAACTACGCCTACCACCCTTCATGCGTGTATTCCATCAGATGGTCCTGCCCTTTGGCTCCGCCCCGGAACCGGCTCCCCTTCGAGGTCGAAGCGGGTGAGCGCCTGAGCGGTCATTGACGTAAGCTCAAACCGTGTTCAGATTCATCTTCAGGCTGTTCAAGTTCGCTCTGCTCGCCCTTTTTGGAGTGGCGGTCGCGGCGAAATTCCTTCTCGAGTCACACGCTTCATCGGAAACCGAAGAGATCGATCTCGTCAACATCTTCGGCGGCGAGAAGCTCTCTTCGACTGCCGCCCCCTTCTACGGGGGCAAGATCACGTCGATGTTCGCCGGGACCATGCTCGACCTGCGGCGGGCGACTCCCGCCCCCACCGGCATCTACCTCGACGTCCTGGCCGCATGCAGTGGCGTCGATCTGATCGTCCCCGACGGTTGGCGTGTCGTCTTCGACGGAAACGTTTACGCCGGCGGGTTCACTGACGCCACCAATGAGACCACCGACCCCGATGCTCCGATCCTCCGCATCGGCGGGATGGTGCTCATGTCCGGGCTTCGCGTCAGTACCAGAGCCACGCTCGAGGTGGTCGTCTGATGACCACCAGGATCGAAGCCGATCGTCTGATACCTGGCCGTGGCGACGTCATCGACGACGGAGTAGTGGTCATCGACGATGTCATCACCTACGCCGGGCCGGCCAAGGACGCGCCCGACACTCCCGAGGCGGTCACCGTCGCCACCAAGACGGTCATGCCCGGGATGTGGGAATGCCACGGCCACTTCATCGGCACCTACAGCGCATCCCTCACCGAGGAGCTGGCCACGACCCGACCCCAGATGACCGCCATGCGGGTCACGGCCGACGCGCGGAGGGTCTTGATGGCCGGCTTCACCTCGGTGCGAGAGATGGGCGGTCTCGGCACTTTCCTGAGCCGGGTCATCGACGAGGGTCAGGTCCTGGGCCCCAACGTGCACGGGAGTGGCTCGATGCTGTCGATGACCGCCGGCCACGGAGACACGCACGGCATGGATCTGGGCGACGCCCGTCGGCTGCTGACCCGGCACTGGGGCGAGGACGCGATCTGCGACGGGCCTGACGAGTGTCGAGCCGCGGTGCGTCGCATGCTCCGCATGGGCGCCAAGGTCATCAAGGTGCATGCCTCCGGTGGTGTGATGAGTGAGCTGGATGATCCCAAGCTCCCCCAATTCTCCAAGGGCGAGCTCGAGGCAATCGTCGACGAGGCCACCCGGATGGAGCGTCTCGTCGGGGCTCACTGTCATGGCAAGAGAGGGATCATGGCCGCCCTGGAGGCCGGTGTCCGCACGATCGAGCATGGCACCTACCTCGACGAGGAGGCTGCCGACGCCATGGTGGAAACCGGGGCGATCCTGGTTCCGACGCGTTGGATCGTCAACTATCTCATCACCGAAGGTGAGAAGAGGGGGATGCCTGACTATGCCAAGCGAAAGATCACGGCGGCAGCCGACCAACACCTCGACGCCATGGCGACGGCGGTCGCCAAAGGGGTGAAGATCGCGATGGGGACCGACATCTGGACCACCGGCTCCTGGGGCAAGAACGCAGAAGAGCTCGGCTTCTTGGTCGACGCCGGGATGTCACCTCTCCAAGCCATCGAGTCTGCCACCGCGAATGGGCCGGAGACGCTAGGCCCCCAGGCACCCATGGCGGGCCAACTCGTAGAGGGGTTCGACGCCGATGTCATCTGTGTCGACGGAGATCCGACCACCGACGTGTCGGTCCTCGCTCAGCCGGACAACATCACCCACGTCTGGAAGGGTGGGAGCCCGGTCAAGGGCTGAGCACTGCCGCTCTCAGACGATTCGCCGCTTGCTGGCCCAACGAGCCAGCTCGTGTCGATTGGACAGCTGCAATTTGCGGAGCACCGACGAGACGTGCGTCTCGACCGTCTTGATCGAGATGTCGAGCTTGCGGGCGACTTGCTTGTAGGCAAATCCACGGGCGATCAGCCGCAGGACGTCCTTCTCGCGGTTGGTGAGTCGATCCAGCTCAGGGTCCTCCACGGGCGGCATCGAACCGGCGAATGCGTCGAGGACGAAGCCGGCGAGACGGGGCGAGAACACGGCGTCCCCGGCACGGATGCGTCTGATGGCGTCGGCCAGGTCGCCTGGCTCGATCGTCTTGGTGACATAGCCCCTGGCCCCGGCGCGGATCATGGCGATCACGTCTTCGGCTTGGTCCGAGACCGACAAGGCGAGAAACCGGACATCGGGATTGGTCTCGGTCACCGCCTCGACCACGGCGATCCCGCCACCGTCGGGCATATGGACGTCGATGAGGACGACGTCGGGGCTCGAGTCCCTGATCTCGGCGATGGCGGTGTCGACGTCATAGGCCGCTCCGACGATGGCGAACTCCTCCGACAACTCCGACCGGACCCCAGCCAGAAAGAGACGATGGTCGTCGACCAGATAGACCTTGACGCTCATTGCTCGCCCACCGGCATCCGCAGAATCACCTCGGTCCCCTCTCCCGGCTCACTGACGACCTCTGCCACCCCACCGGCTCGCTCCATCCTCGCAGAGATCGACTCGCTGATACCCCTCCGGTCCGCCGGGACCGTCGCCATGTCGAATCCCTTTCCCTGGTCGGTGACATAGACCACCAGCTCGCGCTCATCGGCCTCGAGGTAGAGGGAGACCCGCTCCGTCTCTGAGTGCTTGGCGGCATTCACCATGGCCTCACTGGCCGCACCCACGATCGGACGGACGAAGTCATCGAGTGCGTGATCTCCGACCGTCACCACATCGATGGGAATCTGATGGTCCGTCTCGATCCGCTTGGCAACGCTCTTCAGAGCCGTCGACAGCAAATCGACGCCTTCGAGCGGTGCGTTGCCATACAACCAGTCGCGAAGCTCCGACTCCTGATGGCGGGCCAGCATCGACATCCGACTCGGATCGTCGCTGCGTTGTATCAAGGCCAGAGTTTGCAATACCGAGTCGTGGAGGTGAGCGGCGACCTCGGCTCGCTCCTCCTGACGGATCCTCTCCCGGCGCTCGTTGCCGAGGTCGCTTGCCAGACGCGCCACCCACGGCCCGAAGGCAACCAGGATGCCGACCCCGGTCAGGCCCACGGCCAGCATCACCGGGCCGACGTCGAAGAGAGGCCCGACGTTCGAGGCAAAGACCGCCAGCCCCCCTATGAGGAGAGCAACCCCGATCAACATTCGAACCCGACCCGGTCGATCCACCGTCGGGTCGATCAGGGAGACGAGGGGACCCGGTGTGTCCCGACCGGTCAATGCGGCCACTCCGAATGCCAGAGTCCCGACCGTGATCACGAGGCTATTCGAAGGCCACGACCCGGCGGCTCCCAGCACGAGCATGAATCCGGCGAACGCGATGCCGAGCCCCAGCGCCTTGTGCGTCTCGACCCGATCGGCGGTGATGTCGTCCACCCGATCCAAGGCCATCAGCCAGAGGCCGAGATAGACCAGTACCCCGAGACCCCACACCATGGCCAGAGTGACGAATGCGGCGCGGACGAATGCGTCGCTGACACCCAGTGTGTCGGCAAGGCCGCCGGCCACACCCGCCAGGACGCGATCGGTCCGCCGTCTCCTGTATTCGATCTGTCTCGCCGCGGTCACCTCGAGATGATCGCGGGCCGAGGCTTCGACCTCAATCGGGGGCTTCCCCGATGGGCTCGGGGTTCGCTCAGGGTGGTTCCCGATTGATGCACATCTCACGATGCGATCGAATACGACCATGGAACAAGACACAGCAACCACCGAGACGCCAGAGTCTCAGGCGGTCGTCCAAGAGCTGGTTAGGCCCCGCCAGGGCCGGATGCTCGGAGGCGTCGCCCAAGGTCTGGCCAATCGATACAACCTGCCGGTGCTACTCGTCAGGGCGCTCTTCGTGATCCTCACCTTTGGTGGCGGTCTCGGCCTGGCCCTATATGGGGCCGGTTGGTTCTTGATCAGATCCGAGGATGAGCCCGAGGCGCCCGCAGAGCGGTTCTTCTCCCAAGCCTCGACATCGCGATCCTGGATAGGCATCGGCCTGGTCTTCCTGGCCGTCCTCATCCTGCTCGACAGGTTCACCTTCCTCTCCGGAGGCGTGGTGTGGGCCGTGGGATTGCTCGTGGTCGGGATCCTCCTCTACACCGGCGATCTCCCTCGCTTGGTGCAAGGCCAAAACGACAAGGGGGGAGTTCAACAAGTGACTACATCGAGCACGCTCGCGCCGACCCAGCCGACGGCTTCGGGAGCCGATGACGGATCAGCTTCCGGTCCGCCGCCCACGCCCGCACCCACCCCGCCGATCCTGCCACCGGCGGCGCGTCGGCCGCGCGAGAAGTCCTTTCTCGGTCGGATCACGTTTGGCGTGATTCTCATCGGGTTGGGTGTCCTCGCCATCTTGGACAACATCCCGGAGATCGCCATCGCTGCCGAGCCTCGGCACTACATGGCCCTCGCCGTGACCATTCTCGGTTTGGGCCTGATGGTCGGTGGATTCGCCGGCCGCGCCCGTTGGCTCATCCTGGTGGCAGTCGTCCTCGTGCCGACGATGCTCTTCTCACCGCTGTTCGAGTACAACTGGAACAGCGAGGACTTCGACCGCTCGGTGACGCCGGTGACGTTCACCGATCTGAACGACACCTATCAGATCGATGTCGGCAGTCTCTCCATCGACCTGACCCAGCTGCCCTGGGACGGTGAGGACATCGACCTGCTCGCCAGGGTGGACGCCGGCGAGATCGACATCTGGGTGCCTGAGAACGTTGCAGTTGTCGGCAGCGCCCAGGTCGATGTTGGCCACGTCGCAGGCTTCGGCCGCGAGTCGTCGGGTCTCGGCAGCCCCAATCTGGTCTTCGACCACGGTGGAACGGACGGGACCATCCACCTGGATGCCTCCGTCGACGTAGGCGACATCCAGATCCACGTGGGCAATTGAACGTCGGGCATTTGAAGGAGCATCACATGAATACACACAGATTCGACGCCATATCGTTCGTGAGTGGGCTGATCATCACCCTCCTCGGGCTCGCATTCCTCATCCCCCAGACACCGGTCGACGTGATCGACGCCCTGACCAACCTGGGAAGCTGGTTCTGGCCGGTCATCCTGATGGTGATAGGGGTTGCAGTCCTCGTCCCGGTCTTTCTCCCAAGGGGCGACCAGGAGCAGCAGAAGCTGGAGGGCTAGCGGGCCTCCTCGATCAACCGGGCTTTCAGTTCGGCAAGACGTCTGGTCACCGATACGTGATACACGTGTGGGTTGACCAGGCGCTTGACCCCCGGGTCCAATCTCTCCAGGTCGGCGATCCTGCGTTTCCTCGCCTCAGCAACGACAGCAGGATCGTCGGCCGGAGCCTCGAGCACTGCCTCCATCAAGAGCTCTTCCGACGAAGAGACACGGTCGGCGGACAGGGTCCTCGCCACATCCGTCTGGTGATGATGATGGAGCTCGAGGGGGAAGCTCAGGTCCTCGTCGGCGAGGGACATGACATCGACCGTGGCCATTCCCCTCGTGTCGTACAGACGGTGCACCTTCTTTCGCCCGGGGTTGACGACTTTGGCGCTGGTATCGGACACCTTGATCGCCGGCTCCCACCCTGAGTCGCCCTCCACGGCGACGAGCTTGTAGACCCCATCGAGATAGGGCCTCCCATGAGACGTGGCCATCTTGGTGCCCACCCCGTACATGAGGCGACGGACGATCCGGTCGGCATCGGCCCCATATCGTGGGGCCTCGACCGCGATCTGGGTCAGGATCTGGGAGATGGTCATCTCGTCGAGACCCGACGACAAGACGATCCTTACATCTTCGAATCCAGCCCGGTCCAGGAGCAGCGACGACCGCACGGCGAGGTGGGCCAGGTCGCCCGAGTCCAGCCGGATGCCCACAGGCTCATGACCCTGGCGCCTCAACTCCTCGAAGATCGAGATCGCATTGGGGACCCCCGAGTCGAGCGTGTCGACCGTGTCGACCAGCAGGATGCACTGGTCGGGATACATGTTTGCGTAGGCACGAAAGGCCTCGAGCTCCCCCTGGCCCAACGCCATGAACACCTGGACCATCGAATGGGCGTGGGTGCCCTGCGGCAGGATCCCCATCTCGTGTGAGATCCCGACGTTCGACGAGGCGTCGGCTCCTCCGATCAGCGCCGCCCGGGTGGCGGCGATCCCACCCTCATCAGGCGCCCTTCGTATCCCGAATTCGAGCACGGGCCCGCCGCGGGCCACCTCGACGACACGGGACGCCTTTGTGGCGATGAGCGTGTGGAAGTTCAGATGGTTCAGCAGTGGAGTCTCGATGAGCTGAGCCACCGCAAGTGGGCCTTCGACGACGGTGAGGGGCACATTTGCGTGACAGACCCGGCCCTCGGGAATGGCCTGATATCTCAACGTGTCCCAGGTGACGTCTCCGAGCCAAGCGATGAAATCCTCGTCGAAGAGCCTGTGGGATCCGACCTGATGAGCCCGCAATGCGTTCAGCTCGTCGTCGCCGAAGCGAGCGCGATCGGCCCATCGTCCCAACCATCCCCATCCCGCATTGATCGCATACCCGGCCTGGTGCTCGCCATAGTCGGGATAGTCGCGGAAGAAGTGCTCGAAACGCGCTTCTCGCTCGTGAAGGCCATGCCGAAAGTAGAGCTGGGCCATGGTGAGCTGGTACTGATCCGTGAGGAGCGCCCCTCGTGATATCTGCATGTGACAAGCCTATTGGCGGTTTACCCTCAGCGACATGAACCGTTACGACCCCGAGACGGCCCTGATCGTGGTCGACATGCAGAACGACTTCGCCGACCCGAAGGGCAGTCTCTACGTCGACGGCGGGGATCAGGTCGTGGAGGACGTCAACAACGAGATCGATCGGGCAGTTCGAGCGGGGGCCTTCGTCGTCTACACCCAGGATTGGCACCCCGAGTCCACGCCTCATTTCGCCAAGGACGGGGGAATCTGGCCCGTTCATTGCGTGGGAGGAACCTGGGGCGCCGAGTTCCACCCGGGTCTCGCTCTGGAGGGGCCCGTGGTCCGCAAGGGATCCAATGGCGAGGACGGCTACTCCGGGTTCACGATGCGTGATCCCGAGTCGGCCGAGGAGATCCCCACCAACCTTCGCTCTCTTCTCGAAGAGCGTGGCGTCGCCAAGGTCGTCGTTGTCGGCCTGGCCCTCGATTACTGCGTCAAGGCCACCGCCCTCGACGCCAGCTCCGGATACGACGTGACCCTGGTCTCGGACGCGACCGCAGCGGTCGACCTCGAGGAAGGCGACGGCGCCAGGGCATTGGAGGAATTGAGGGCCGCCGGGGTGATGATCGACGGCTAGAGCCGGGACGCCCGATATGCCCGATAGAGCGTGCGTACCGCGACAAAGAGAACCAGCGCCCCAAACACGATTGACAATGTGCGATCGGCAGTCGCCAGGGCAAGTCGGGAGCCGATGATCGAGCCGACCACACCCCCGGCGCCCGTCACGAGGCCATCCATCAACCGGACCCGGCCGTTCTTCAGGTTGACCAGGGTCCCGGCGGACGCAGTGAGCAAGATGGCAACCAGAGACGTCCCCTGTGCCTCGTGCTGCATCAGGCCGAGGAAAAAGATGGTCGAGGGGACGATCACCACACCGCCACCAACCCCGGCGACGCCGGCGAAGAAACCGGCAAAGAGGCCGATCCCCACCGCGACCGCGACCCGGGCGAATTCGCCCAGCTCACCGGAACCGGGCAGAGGCGTGCCACCGAAGAGCATGCGAAGGGCGGCCACCAGCAGAACGACGCCGAAGACGAGAGACAGATTCCTGGAAGTCATCCGATGCATCAGGGAGGCACCGAGCACAGAGCCCAAAACGCCGCCGAGGCCGACCGTGAGGCCGACTCCGAGATCAATCTCGCCTGAGAGCCCGAACGAGATGGATCCTGCGGTGGCGGTCAGGACGATGGCAGCCAGCGAAGTGGCGTGGGCCCGATGACGGTCCAGGCCGACCGCCACCAACAGAGGGACGAGGACGATGCCCCCTCCCACACCGAGCCCGCCACTCACCAGACCGGCGCCAAGACCGATGAGGACCAGCTTCCAAGGGTCGGCCGCCATGGGTCGGCTCATCGTGATGGCCTCACCCACACGGCGGTGTCGGCCGGCACCCGCCCATCTTGGAGAGGGCCTGACCCGATCAGCACGTCTCCTGCCGGGACCCCCACCGGTTCTTCGCCGAGGTTCACCAGGCAGATCAAATCTTCGCTCCGCTGGAAGCAGATCACTTCTCCGGGGACATCCAGCCAGCGAAACACCTCGTCGTCGCCGGCAATGTCGTTCCGGATCCTCAGCGCCGACCGGTACATCTCGAGGGTGGATCCCGCAACACCCGTTTGGGCCTCCACCGAGAGTCGTCCCCATCCCTCCGGCTGAGGCAGCCAGGAGCCGTCGCTGCCAAATCCAAACGACGATCCCGAATTCGTCCACGGGATGGGGACCCTGGCTCCATCCCTGCCTTTGAGGGTCCTACCCGAGCGCTCCCAAACCGGGTCTTGCAGCACTTCGATCGGGAGGTCGATCACCTCCGGCAGCCCCAACTCCTCCCCTTGGTACACGTAGATCGACCCGGGAAGTGCCAGGACCAGGAGACTGGCCGCCCTCGCCCTTCTCAGCCCGAGATCGGGGTCATAGATGGAACGGTCACCATCGAGAAGCCACTCCCTGACGTCGATGTCCGGAGGGAAGGACAGCCTGGTGGCGTGACGGACCACGTCGTGGTTGGACAAGGCCCAGGTGGGCACCGACCCAACCGACCCGGCGTGCACCAGAGCCTCATCGATGGCTTCGCGAATGTGAACGGTGGTCCACGGTGTCTGGAGGAATAGGAAGTCGAAGGCTTGATGAAATTCACCGGGCCGCAGGTACGCGGCGAGATCGGCCCATGAGTCGACCCAGGCTTCGGCAACCATCACCGACTCCGGGTACTCGTCCAGGACAGATCGCCACTCGCGGACGATGTCGTGAAGCTCGGGACGGTCCCAAAAGGGGTGATTCTCACCGTGTCGCGTGGCGAAGATGCCCTCGTGCCGCTCCCCCAAGTCCGGATACCCCGGCGCCTTGGCCAGCCCGTGGGCCACATCGACACGGAAACCGGATGCACCACGATCCAGCCAGTATCTGAGGATCTTCTCGAATTCCTCATGCACCTCGGGGCTCTGCCAATTCAGATCGGGTTGTGTCTCGTCGAAGAGGTGCAGGTACCACTCCCCATCGGGAACCCTGGTCCACGCCGGGCCCCCAAAGACACTGGTCCAGTCGTTCGGGGGCAAGGCGCCGTCCGGGCCGCGCCCGGGTAGGAAGTGGTAGCGGTGCCGCGCCGGGCTGCCCGGACCAGCTCTCAAGGCTTCGACGAACCATCGGTGCTCGGAGGAGGTGTGATTGGGCACCAGGTCGACCAGGACGCGGATGCCCCGAGCCCGGGCCTCTGAGATGAGCTCGACTGCTTCGTCCATCGTCCCATAACCGGGGTCGATGTCCCGGTAGTCGGCGACGTCGTAGCCACCGTCGTGCATGGGAGATCGGTACCAGGGATTCACCCATATGGCGTCGACACCGAGACCCTCGAGATAGGGAAGCCTCGATCGCAGCCCGGCGATGTCGCCCGTCCCGTCACCATTTCCGTCCGCAAAAGACCGCAGATAGACCTGATAGACCACGGCATGGCGCCACCAAGGACGGGCTTCTGGCATCGGATGATTATGGTCCGGTGGCCCTAGACCTCGATCATCGTGCCGATCTTCCCCGCCGTGATCGACAGATCCGGCGCAATTCCCGTCAGTTCGGCATGCACCTCGTCCAGCATCACGTCCGAATGAGAGGGATCGTGGTGGAAAGTGATCAGCCGGCCGGTCTCGGTGAGTCGGGCAAAGTCGATCAGCTGGTTGAACGAAGTGTGTCCCCACCCGACTCTCTCGCCGTATTCCGCCTCGGTGTACTGGGCGTCGTGGATCAGGACGTCTGCGCCATGGGCCAACTCGTACCCGGACACCCACTCCGGCGTCGTCATCATCCCGAGACCCCCGAGGGCCGGCTCGTGGTCGGGCATGTAGGCCAGCGTCGAGCCAGATTCCGTGAGTCTGAGCCCCAGGGTCGGCCCGGGATGCGATATCAAGTCGACCGTGACATCGATCCCGCCGAGATCGAACGATCCCGGCGAAACGTCGTGGAACTCGACACGCGGCAGGTCTCTGATGCGGACGGGGAACAGGGGTGGCGATAGATACCGGCCCAATCGCTCGCGTAACGACTCGGTTGTCGAGATCGGGCCCCAGAGATGCACCTCGACGTCCGGATCGAGCATGGGTGAGAAGAACGGGAGACCGGATATGTGGTCCATGTGAAGATGGGAAAGGAGGATGTCCACCCGGTCCAGGTCGCCAAGACGACTCCCGATCGGGCGGATTCCGCTGCCGGCGTCGAGTATGAGCAGCTCCCCCGATTCCGTCCTCACCTCGATCGAGGCGGTGTCACCCCCGTATCGGGCCGTGTCGGGCCCGCCTGTCGCCAGCGATCCCCTGGTTCCCCAAAGGGTCAGCTTCAATCTTCGGACTCCCAGAACGCAGCAAAGGCACCGACGAACCGGTTGCCTTGGCCCCAGACCGGCATGGCGGTGACATCCACCTTGCGCGACACCCCGTCCATGCCCCGGTAGCGAACGGCGCGATGACTGGGCACCTGCTTCATGATCGCGGTCAGAATCGGGAAATCCTCCGCGTCGATCGGCTTTCCCTCCAGGTCGGTCACCGTGAACATCTCCGAGAGCTGCTCCGCCCGGAGTGGGCCTGCGTCGTCGAACCTGATACCCAATAGCTCCTCGGCGGGCTCGTTGTAGTAGAGGAGGGTTCCCGACTGGTCCATTATCCAGAACGGGACCGCCAGGTAACTCGCCAGTTGGCGTAACAGGATCAGCTCGATCGGTTGCTGGTCAGGCACAGGGCGAGACTACGCGACCGGGCACACCAGCAACGACTTCATCCTCTCACCGCGGTAGGCGGCTCGGAGCTGGTCAGCTTGTGACCGTCAACTCCGCAACCATGCCCATGGCATAGTGGCCGGGGAGATTGCAGATGATTATGTAGGTTCCCGGGTCCAGTGCGAGTCTCGGCTCGGGGTTGCCCCCGGGAAGGATGTCCTCCACTTCGTCGATGAGGTCCAGGCCGCCGGTGTCGGCCACACCATTCGAGATAGGGAGGTCGATGTTGTCACCGGAGAAGATCTCGATCTCGTGAACCATGGACCCTTCGTTTGTGACATCGAAGGTCACTCTTCCTGAGGGAACCGCCTCCTGACCGAGCGTGATCTTCCCGTCTTCGAGCGTCACCGAGACCTGAGTCTCGTCGCTTCCAGATCCACCACCCCCACAGGCGGTCAGTACGAAGATGAAAACGAGAATCAGAGCGGTCGGCCGAACCATGTTTCTGAGCTCCGTGGTCATACCGACAGTGGTTGGCGTGCCGTTCGTTGGGGCCTCAGGACGTACCCGGCCGCAAATACGAAGAAGAGGATCCACCCGGCCAACTCCGCATAGGTGGGCACCGGCTGAACGCCGAGAAACGCAGTGAGGAGGCCGGCACGCAGACTCCCCGGCGCCACGATCGCAGTCAGGTCGATTGCCGGGCTCTGCCCCCAGGTGAGGACGCCGGCTTCTGCAAACTCGTGGATCGCGGAGGCAACCAGCCCTGCCGCAACCAGAACCAGGACGAATCCGGTCACCCTGAAGAAGCGGGCGAGATTGATCCTCGCACCACCTCGGTAGATCGAATAGCCCAAGCCCGATGCCACCGCGATCCCCAGAATGGCTCCGAACAGGCCGAGGCCGACACGGGTGCTGCCGCCGAGGATGGCGAGCAGGAAGACAGCAGTCTCCAATCCCTCGCGGATCACCGCTACGAACGCCAGTGCTATGAGGGCTTTGGTCGAGTTGCGCCCCAGGGCATCGGCCGCCTTCTGCTCGAGGTCTGACTTCAGATCGCGACTGTGGTGACGCATCCACACCAACATGTACATCACCCCGGCGACCGCGATGAGGGTGAAGGTTCCTTCCATGATTCCCCGGGCCACGAGCGGAAGACGCTGGCCAACTATGGCGAGCCCTATTGCCACGGCGATGCAAAGAGCGACGGCCAGGCCGACACCCGCCCACATCGCCCGCAGTGAACGTCTATCACTGTTCTTGAGCAGGAACGCCCCGACGATCCCAACGATCAGCGCAGCTTCCAGACCCTCGCGGAGACCGATGATGAATGTGGTGACCATGGATGCGTCTTGAGGCGTTGACCGGATATCGTTCGGTAGCTAAACACTACCGCCATAGTGTAAATAGACGCAAGTCGAAGAGCTACCTTTCCTGGTGCATGACGGATGGCTATCACTTCGTGACTTTGATCGAGCTCCCGGCGCCCGTTCACGTGGTGTGGGATGCCCTGGCCGACTCCGAGACCTGGCCCAGTTGGTGGCGATGGCTCAGAGAAGCCGAGGTCCTCGAATCCGGTGCCGAAGACGGCCTCGGCCGGAGAGTCAGAAACCACATCGTCTCCCCTCTCCTCTATCGGCTCACCTATGACGGGCTGGTGACGACGGTCGAGGAGCAGTGTTTCGTCGAGTTCGAGGCGTCGGGAGATCTGGTCGGTATCGGCAGATTCACGCTGCAACCGACTGGATCAGGCGGAAGCATGCTGGACTTCGATTGGGTCGTGGAGACACCCAAACCCTGGATGAGGGCGATGGCCTTCGTTGCCCGTCCCCTCTTCATCAGGAGCCACCACCGTCTCATGGACGATTTCGCTCGCGGCCTTTCGCGTCATCTGGAGGCGCCACTGATCTCGGTGGAGAACCGTCACATCGACCCGGACGGCGATCGGGCCGCCACACAATCCTGAAGCTCTGATCCCGATCGTGGACGCTTATTGCCCAAGACAAGGGGACATTGTCCCCTACCGCCGCAAGCGTCACCGGCCGAACATGACATCAGGAGGTGTCTCAATGAGCCACACATTGGTTCCATCCCGACAGGCACGCCGTCGCCCGAGCGTGCGGGTTCACATCCCACGGTGGCTTGCCGTTTCGGTCTGGTTGATGTTCATCGCCCTGTGGGTCGGTTTCCTCGCCCTCCAGTTGTCCACACCGGACACCCTGGATCGGATCTGGGCGGGGATAGCTGACCTGCCGATGATCGTCGAAGCCGCCGTCTGGATCGGCTTTCTGCCGATCGTGGTTGCAATGGCGGTCATGCAGGCAGGCTGGGTGCTCTGGCTTCAGCTGATCGTGATTGCGGCCTGTGTCATCTGGACGACCATTGGGCTCCGCCCCAATCGCATCTCCGATCGATCCTGATCCCGATCAGGTGCCGGTCAGCGAGAAGTGCTGAAAGTCCTTGAGGGTCTTCCACCGGCCGCCCCACCCCCACCCGATGGCATCGAAGGCTTCCGTCACCACGTCCCCATCGCCGATCATCCCCGGAAGTCCTCGACTGCGATCCAAATAGGCCGATGACAGTTCGGGCAGCACCACATCCCCCTTCACATAGGGGTTCTGGAAGGGGTCGATGTCGATGGCCAGGCCGTAGGCATGCTGCGACCAGCCGGCTCCCCCGGTGACCGGACGGCACACAAATGACTCCGTGTCGTTGCCGTCACCGGTCGGAGGCTCCCCCAGCTCAGCCATCGTGGTGATGCGCATCTCTTCGATGGGAAAGCGGGCGTCGAAAAGCTTCCCGAACACCCCTATGACGTCGTCCGCCACCTCGGCGTTGACGATCATCTCCCCGGTATGCGGACGCTTGTCGAATCCCCAAAACGTCACAGTGAGGTATCTCAGTTGGTCGATCGCCACCGGGCAGTCGGGCACCCATGTCGACCTGGCCACCACATTCGACGTCAATGTGTCGACGCTGGCGTGATATGTCAGGTCGTCAGGCGGCGGGAGGAGGTCGGTCGTGGTGAATCGGCGGTCGATCAACTCGGGTGGGGTCTGCTGAGGGGCAGCCACGCCGTTCTCGTCCACCGGTAAGGGGCGCGTCCCCAGCCAAGACGGCGGAGCAGTGACTCCGTCCGGGAGGGTCGTGGTGGTCGTCGGCTCTACGGTCGTGGTAGTCGTCGGCTCTACGGTCATGGTCGTCGTCGTGGCGCTCGTCGGGGATGTGGTCGTGGCGCTGATCGAGGACGTGGTGGTGACCGGCGATGAGCCGCCGTTTTCGGACGTCATCGAACATGCCGTTGCGAGAAGGATGGCGGTGAGGAACACGACACGACGCATCGTCATAGAGGTTGCCAGTGCCTGGGCGCTAATTCTTCGATCCGGTCGACGACCCTCTTGTATCTGTGCCTGGTCGAACGTATGTTCGGGGTATGGAGTGGGAGACACTTTCTGAGGATCAGCTGGACGTTCTGATCAGCGAATGCGAATCGGGGATCGCCCGGCTCCGTTCGATGGAGATGGCCGCAGTGGCGGAGAAGAAGAGACGCCAATCTCATCATGCTGATGGCTACCGGTCGATCATCGACTGGATGGCCGCCCGAGCCGACATCTCCCACCGCACCGCTCGAAGACTGTGTTGGACATCTACCCGTCTCGGAGACGCCCCCGAGGTCGCCTCAGAGTTGGCTTCGGGTGTGATCTCTTTCGACCGGGCCGAACAGGTCGCCCGACTACCCCAAGACCAACGCGACACCCATTAACACTTCGATATCGCCCAGCTGCAACGTCGCGTCGCCCACTACCGGCGTCTCACCCCAAAACGAGAAGCCGAGACCACCAGCTCCCATCTCCACTTCCAACCATCATCAGACGAGCTGACCGTCAACATTTGGGGCCAGCTCAGCGGATACGACTCCCGGATCGTCGAAAAAGCCATCGACCAACAAGCCGACCAGATCATCCCCGACAACGATCAGGTCAGATTGAGTGTGGCCGAACGACGAGCCGCCGCCCTCATCACCATCTGCAACCACAGCCTCTACACCGACAACACCACCGAATCCGAAACAGAAACGAACACGGACTCAGACTCGGACACGGACGCTGGCTCAGACACGGACGCTGGCTCAGACACGGACGCTGGCTCAGACACGGACACGGAATCCGACTCGGTGTCGGATTCGGGAGACACTGCCGGGATAGTGCACACCATCACCGCCACCCCCCCGGTCGAATTGACTATCACCGTCGACGCCCGAACCGCAGCATCCACCAACGGGCAGACCGGTATCGCCGTCCTCAACGGACCCCGCATCGGAACCAAAGCCCTCCAAGCCATCCTCTGTGACAGCATCATCGACGTCATAGCCATCAGCGAACAAGGAAGACCACTCGCTCTGGGCAAAAACACCCGGGTCATCCCCAGAAAACTCCGAAAACACATTCTCAGCCGAGACCAAGGATGTGTCAGCGACGGATGCCCCTCCAAACACCACCTCCAAATCCACCACATCATCCCCATCTCACAAGGCGGACTAACCATCGAACAGAATCTGATCACACTCTGCTGGTATCACCATCAGATCGCCATCCACCAACAAGGACTCCAAGTCCAAAAACTCGGACCATCCCGAATACGACTAGTCCCACCACCTAACGGGGCCGACCCTCCCCCCACCCCGAAGAAACCAGGGCCGAACCACGTCAAGACGCCCCCGGGAACGAACGGCCCTTGCCAACTATGCCCCTAGTGAGCCGGATCGGGCGCTCCGAACCACGTCGTCAGTGCCCCAGGCAGCTCCGGGTCGGTGAGGTCTCCTACCCAGGCGACATATCCATCAGGCCGGATAAGCACGGCAGTGGGCGCAGCGACCACGCCGAGGACTGGCAGCTCCCACACGTCGTCATGTGTGGCATCGACCCACCGGACTCGTCTCGCCCATGGCGTGATGTCGAAACCACCGGGATCGCCGAGGTTGAGAAGGACGGGCCGCGCATCATGGAGCAAGGTGAACAGACGGAGGACGCCGTCGCCGGTCTGAAGGTCGAGGTCGGGCATACGGCGCCCGAGCACCGGGTGCCCGTCCCCGAGCTCGTAGTGGGTGTCGAGACCGGAGATCATCCCGGCGATGTCTCTCCGCGGCTCGTCCATGCTCAGCATCCCGAGAACGGTGTCCCTGAGTGCCCGACTGCGCTCGTCGAGCCGCATGAGCGCGACCTGCGCCATCGTGTTCTGCAACACCCGGGCACCGACCGGATGACGTTCCTGGTGATACGTGTCCAGCAGGCTCTCGGGTGAAGTGCCGCTGATCACCTGGGCCAGCTTCCATCCCAGGTTCACGGCATCCTGCACTCCCGTGTTCAGGCCCTGACCGCCCTGTGGGCCGTGGACGTGTGCGGCATCGCCGGCGAGCAGCACCCGTCCCTGGCGATAAGACGCTGCTTGGCGGCACATGTCGGTGAAGCGCGAGATCCAGATGGGACTGTGCACCCCGAAGTCGGTCCCGTAGGCGGCTACGAGCATCTCGCTCAGGTCGTGCAGCGTGGGCTCGTCGGTGTGTTCGATCTCATTCTCGAGCAAAACGACGCCGTACGGATTTCCACCCTTCTCCCGATTGACCGGGCCGATGCCACCACCCTCGGGACGCATCCCGATCTGCGGTTCTTCGTCCATCTCGACCTGTGCGATGAGGTAGCTGGTGGTCGGGTCCCACCCCGGGAAGTCGATGCCGGCCATCTTGCGGATAAGACTGCGTCCTCCGTCACAGCCGACCAGATACTCGGCTCGGATGGTCTGGCCGTCGGATACGTCGACCACGACGCCGGTGTCATCCTGAGCGAAGCCCACCACCTCCCGCCCACGCAGAATGGGAACGCCGAGCTTTTCGACCCAGTCGGCCAGGATCGGCTCGAACTTGCTCTGCCAGAGGGCCAGCACATAGTTGTGTCGGGTGGGGAAGTCGCTGATATCCAAGGACGTCCCGGCATAACCCACAGCCGGGTGCACTTGACCCGCCGAAAGAAAGCGTTCGGCGATGCCACGCTGATCTAGCACTTCGATGGTGCGCACGTGAAGACCACCCGCACGCGATCCGTCGACCTGCTGACTGGTGCGTCGTTCGACGATGACGACGTCGATTCCTGCAAGGGCGAGCTCGCCGGCCAGCATCAGCCCGGTCGGCCCCCCACCTGCGATCACCACCGCATGCTCGGTCACTTTCGTAGTGTTCATGAGTCGGTGCTCCTCCCCCTCGAGCGCATGTCTCTGGTCAGAGTGTGATGGAAATGGCGACAACTGTGAGTGGGCCCGGCAGGACTTGAACCTGCAACCAACGGATTATGAGTCCGCTGCTCTGACCTGATTGAGCTACGGGCCCGGTCCATGCAGGGTACCGGCCACGAGGAAGATCATCACCCCGAGAGGACCCCGGCCTTCCGGCCGTCTCCACGCCACCGTCATGCCGCCGACGGTGTGGCCTCGAGCCAGGTGACGATCTCGATCAGCGCCCGAGTGAATGCCGTGCCGTGTGCCGAGGCCAACGTGTGCGCCACCTCATGGGCGATGGTCCAGGCGCGAATTGGCCTCTCGACCCGGATGGTCCGGGTAGCCGGCTCATAGAGGCCGGCTGTCCGCCCGCCGAGATCATCGACCACCTCGAATCGAACGGGGGGGACATCGAGATGGGCCACGATCACCTGAACCAGTCGGGCCGCCTCGTCGTCGCTGACGACGATGCTCGCCAGCCGGGTCATCTCGGTGCCAAATCCGGCTTCCCGGATGGCTTCCTGGACCACGCAGTAGTCGAAGTCGCAAATCTCCAACCCGTTCTCGGCACGGGGCCGGTTGACACTGTCGATCAGGCTGTAGAAGGGCAACATGAGCATCGCCAGTAAGGCGACGACCGTCACCACGCGGATCACGCGGCCACGCCACGAGGGACTCCCCCACTCCTCTGCCGGCTCCTCCTCACCAGGAGACCAGGGGTCCTCGTATGTCACGTATCGTGCAACTCAGGCCGGCTCTTGCGGCACGCGAACGATGGCCTGCTCGGGAGCCTCGCCACCAAATACCCATTCGGCGATGTGACTTGCGACCCACGACGGGCTGTTCATGGTCCCGGATTCCTTCATCTCACGAAACATCGCGACATCAGGAAGGACATCCGGATCCTGACGCCGAAGCTCCTGCTGCATTGGCGTCTCGATGACGCCTGGTGAGACGGCTAGTGCCATGGTGAGCAGCTCACCCTCCTCGATGGCGGAGATCTCGGTGAGACGATCGACACCCGCCTTCGCCGCCGAATAGGCGCTGACTCCGCCTCGACCCCGCTTGGCAAGGCCGGACGTGATGTTCACCAACGCACCGCGGTGACCGTCTGCTTCGAGCTGCTCGATGAACGCCTTGGTTCCGTTGAGGACTCCGCCGACGTTGACTTCGAAATGGTCCATGAGATCTGACGAGGTGAGGGCCCGCTGTGGCGCTATCGGATCGAGGACGGCTGCGTTGTTGATCCAGAGGTCGACCGGCCCCAGATCGCCGGAGACCTCCCTGGCGAATAGGCGAAGGGCATCGAGATCCCTCACGTCCACCGAAGTCGAGACGACGCGCTCACCGTCCACCTCGGGCCGACGTCTCGCACACAAGCCCAGACGCGCCCCATGGTCGAGGAACCACGAGGCCATCCCGGCACCGAGACCGGAGCTGGCACCGGTGATGACGATGACCTTCCTCTTCAGATTCACATGCTCCCCAACGTCGGTGGCCCCAAAGATATTCAACACGGACGGGGAGATCAGAGACTCGGCCCACCGGGATCGACGTAATCATCGAATGGGACGGCGTACACGACGACGTTGCTGTCGTATGAGCGTGCACTGGAATTGAAGGCACCACCACAAGTGATCAAGGTCAGCACCGGCGGTCCGCCCCTGCTGAATATGACATCGAGGGGCAGATCCGTCTTCTCGTACACGATCCTGGCCTCGACCTTGAACACGGCGTGAGAGCCGTCTTCGTACTCGACTACCACCTCGGCACCCGGTTCCACCTCTCGAAGATCGAAGAAGACCCCGGGGCCCCGGCCGGCCAAATCCACGTGGGCCGCCATGACGGCGGACCCAGGTTGTCCCGGTGATGGTCCGTATCGATACCACGCAACCTCGACGACGTTGTACGGCACCTCCATCTGACCGGTTGTGGGGTCTACCCCGTAACCGTCGACCGGGGCATCGACGCCGATCGACTCGATGCCCAGGCGTACGGGGCTCGGCGGAAGGTCAGAAGCGCCGAGTGCCGAGTCAGGGTTCGGCTGCCAGAGGGGAACCCGGCGATCATCTGGAGTGGTGCTCGACGTAGACGATCTCGAGGTGCTGGAGTCGGGCCTAAGGGACCGTTCGATCGTTTCCACGTTTCCGGAGCGGTCGAAGGCATCAACCTCGAAGGCCAGCCATCCAAGTCCAAAGCCGACGGCCACCAGGACGACGCCCAGGAGCAAGCGGATCCCTCTGCTCGCGTTCTCGCTCATCTACTCCAGTGTCCTTACATTGAGTAGGAGCCCGTCGATCGTGACGATCGACGGGCTCCGTCAGTCAACCAGGGAGGTTGGTCAACCTTCTTTGCGGGCGACGAGGACCCTCGTCCCGGCGAATATCGAGACCAAGGCGAGACCGCCCAGGACTATTGGCATCACGTTGGCGGCAGCGGCCGTTCCACCGTCTCCGGTCGGCACGCCACTTGGCGCCGCACCGAGGCCGCTGATCGCAGCCGTGGCAACCTGGAAGCTCCCACCCTCTACCGAGCCGATCGCATAGGCGATCGTGTTGGTGCCTTCGGCCAGTGCGACATCGGCGTCGAACGCCACCGTCGAGGCATCACCTGCGGCCGTGATCTTGATGTTGTAGGTGTCGGCAGGGACGTCGGCGTCACCACCCTGACCATTGGTCACGCCCTCGAACACTGCACCATCGTTCGCCAGCACGTCGACGGCGCCGAAGTCGGCGAGGTGACGAGCGGTCACCCGAGCGTTCCCGGCGTCAAGTGCGGAGTTGTTCTCGACGAACACACCAAGGGTCGGTGCCCCGCCTTCTTGCAAGTAGGCCGCGATGGTGGCGACTGCGCCGGCCGGCAGGTCAGCCGAGCCCGTGAGGGCCGGTGTGTCCACGCTTGGGTCGGCGCCAGTGGCGTAGATCTCGATGTCGTAGCTGCCTTCGGGGAGGCTCAGCGGGCCGGCGACGTCGCCGAACTGGAACGCCTCGAGGGTGAGGTCACCGTTCACATAGACGTCGACATCGAGGTCGGGCACGCCGTGGACAACGATCACCTGACCTTCTGCCGACTGTGCCATGGCACCGATGGCGGGGACCATCGCCAGGGCAAACGCCCCAAGCAGGACCGTGATTCTTCGCATAAGAGGGTCTCCTTTCAATATTCAACCGCGGAGAGCGGATGTGTTCCTCTTGTGCCCTCTCTACGGAGCCGGGGCCTGGCGCGGATGAAATTGGCGGCTCAGGCGTCATGACATCGGCGGGTTTGATATGTTCCGGAGACAGCCCTGAGACGAAAGGTCGAGCATGAAGTTGTCCATGACCGTCAACGGGAATCAGGTGAGCGGAGACGTCGAGCCACGCGCGCTACTGGTTCATTTCATCAGGGAGAACCTCCATCTCACCGGGACGCATGTGGGATGCGAGACCGGCTACTGCGGGGCGTGCACCATCCACATGGATGGCAAGCCCATCAAGTCCTGCACCATCTTCGCCGTCCAGGCCGACGGCGCCGTCATCACCACCATCGAAGGGCTCGCCGATGGCGACGAGCTGCATCCGGTCCAGGAGGGCTTCTGGGAGCGACACGGCCTCCAATGCGGGTTCTGCACCCCTGGGATGATCATGAGCGCCGCTTCGTTGCTGGAGCAGAACGACAACCCGTCCGAGGATGAGATCAGACACGGCATCGAAGGAAATCTCTGCCGCTGCACCGGATACCACAACATCGTCCGCGCAGTCGAATACGCCGGTGCTCGCATTCGAGGCGACGAGCCGGCGGCACCGGACTGGGAGGGAGGTTCCTGATGGCCACCACGAGTGTCATGGGCGGCTCGGTCCGCCGAAGGGAAGATCCGGCTTTGATCAGGGGCACGGGGATATTCACCGACGATGTGCAACCCACCGGTGTGCTTCACGTTGCTTTCGTCCGCTCTCCTGTCGCACGCGCGAAGATCACCAAGCTCGACACTTCCAAGGCGAAGGGAATGCCTGGTGTAGTCGCAGTATTCACCCACGAGGACGTTGACCATCTCGGGCCTCTGGTGGCTCAGGTGCCGATCGGAAAGCTCCGACCACTCCTCGCGGGCGAACAGGTGAACCACGTTGGTGAGGCGATAGCGATGGTGGTTGCCGCCGATCGCTCTCAGGCGCAAGACGCCGCCGAGGTGGTCGAAGTGGAATACGACACCCTTCCCGCGATCATCGACCTCAAGAAGGCCGCATCTGACGAGGTCAAGGTCCATGACGACCTCGACTCGAACGTGATCCTCACCTGGACCTATCACGGGTACTGGCCGGCGCTCGGGCTCGAGGACCTGACACCAAAAGTCGACGAGGCCATGGAGCGAGACGACGCGGTGGTTGTCACATTGGAGATGACGAATCAGCGTCTCATTCCCGTGGCCATCGAGCCTCGATCCGTCGTCGCCGAGTACAACCCCGGATACGGCCGATTCACGGTTCACAGCTCGACACAGGTACCCCATGCCCTCTCCGGGGCGATCTCGACTCAGCTCGGCGTTTCGGCCGGCGACGTGAGGGTCATCGCTCCCGAGGTCGGAGGTGGGTTCGGCTCGAAGCTGAACGTGTACAACGACGAGATCCTGGTCGCCTGGGCTTCCCGACAACTCGGTCATCCCGTCAAGTGGACCGAGACCAGACGCGAGGCGGCCGGATCGACCATCCACGGTCGTGGGTGGATCGGCACGGCAACACTGGTCGGCACCAAGGACGGCCAGTTCCTCGGGTACAAGCTCGACGCGATCGCCGACATGGGCGCCTACACGCAGAACTTCACCGTCGCCATCCCACTCTTGGGGCTGTGGATCGCATCCGGTCAGTACAAGATGCCGGTCGGTTGGAAGGTGGATTGTGTCGTCACCAACACCATGACCACAGACGCCTATCGAGGCGCCGGGCGGCCCGAGGCCATCTACTACCTCGAGCGGATAATCGATGCCTATGCCCATGAGATCGGGATGGACCCCTTCGAAGTGCGTATGAAGAACTTCTGGCAGCCGGATGAGTTCCCGGCGACCATGGGGTGTGGCTTCTCGCTCGACTCGGGCAACTACCAGGGGGCGGTTGACCGTCTCATCGAAGTCAGCGACTACCACGGGATGCGGGAACGTCAGGAAAAGGCAAGAGCCGAGGGCAGGCTGGTCGGCATCGGTGTCGGCTCCTATGTCGAGGTCTGCGGGTTCGGGCCGGCGGTGCTGGCCGAGATCGGGTTCTCCTGGGCTGCCTACGGTCTGCCCGCATCGTTCAACGGCTCGGGCCTGGTGCGGGTCAACCCGGACGGAACGGCAACCGTGATCATCGGGACCGGCCCCACCGGGCAGGGCCACGAGACCACCTGGGCACAGATCGTTAGCGACCAACTCGGCATCGAGGTGGAGAACGTCAGGGTCTACCACGGCGACACGCGCGACGCACCCATGGGAATCGGCACATTCGGCAGCCGCTCGATTTCGGTCGACGGGGCCGCCACCTATGGGGCGGCTCAGGAGATCAAGGAGAAGGCGGTGAAGATCGCCGCCCATCTCCTCGAGGCCTCCGCCGACGATGTAGTCCTGGCCGACGGTGGCGCTCATGTTGCCGGGTCGCCGGACAAGCGAGTCGAGTGGTCGGCCATCGCCAAGTCGGCCTATCAGGCACATACCCTTCCCGAGGGTGTCGAGTCGGGTCTCGAGGCAGAGACCACATTCAGCCCCGGCAATGCCACCTGGCCATTCGGCACCCATCTGGCGATGGTCGAGGTCGATGGAGAGACCGGTGATGTCAAGCTCCTCGAATATCACGCCGTGGACGACTGCGGCAACGTGGTGAATCCGATGATCGTTGCCGGCCAGGTCCACGGTGGGATCACCCAGGGGATCGGCCAGGCGATGTTCGAAGACGCCATCTATGACGAGTCGGGCAACATGCTCACGGGGTCCCTGCTCGACTATCCGCTACCGACCGCGGCCGACCTCCCCTCCTACGACCTGCATCGCACGGTCACCCCGTCGGATGTGAACCCGTTGGGTGTGAAGGGGATCGGCGAGGCCGGCACCATCGGCTCGGCTCACACGATCGTGAACGCCGTGGTCGACGCCCTGTCCCCGATGGGAGTGAAACACATCGACATGCCGGTCAGGCCGAGACGTGTCTGGCAGGCGATGAAGGAAGCGAGGGCTTGACATGTATCCAAGGCACTTCGACTACTTGGCGCCCTCGACACTCGAGGAGGCGCTGGGGGCGCTCGGTGAGGGCTCCAAGGTGATGGCAGGGGGCATGAGTCTCATTCCCCTGATGAAGATGCGACTGTTCTCGCCGGCGGTGGTGGTGGACATCGGGCGGATTCCTGGCCTGGACCATGTCGAGGACCGAGGTGACCACATCTCGCTAGGCGCACTCGTCCGTCACGCCACAACCGCCTCTGACCCTGTGATCGCCGCCAATGCAGCCGCACTGGCTCATGCGGCATCACTGACCGGTGACGTACAGGTGCGAAATCGAGGAACCACTTGCGGGTCATTGGCACACTCCGATGTGGCAGCAGATCAGCCGGCAGCAGTCATCGCACTGGGCGGCACCATGGTGGCCAGGTCGGCATCGGGCACCAGGGAGATCGGAGCCTCCGACTTCTGTGTCGATGCCCTCACCTCCGCGCTGGAGCCAGACGAGATCCTCACCGAGATCCGACTTCCCAAGGGCGGCCCGGGCGAAGGCTCCGCATATGACAAGCTGGGCCGCCGCGGCGGGCACAGTGACTACGCCGTTGCCGGGGCAGCAGCCTGGGTCAAGAAGAGCAACGGGTCGATAGAGGCCGCCCGTGTCGGTCTCACCGGTGTCGGCACCAAGCCGACACTTCTCGCATCGGTCGGAGAGGCGATGGTGGGAACGGATGGGTCGGAGAAAGCCATCGAGTCTGCGGCGGAACATGCCCTCGACGACGTGACCCTTCTCGAGGACCTCTATGGGTCCGAGGAGTACAAGGGCCATCTGGCCAAGGTCTACGTCAGGCGCGCGCTCAGACAAGCAATCGCCGCGATCTAATCTCGGCTGCCAGGAGCGCCGTGACCCCTGAGCCAGGTCTTTGACCATGTCTCGGGGCCGACCGGTCGAGCTCGGGGAGCGCGCGGACTGAGGCGAAGGCGGTATGAGTCAACTGTGTGAGCATTTCGAACGTCTGGTCGAGGTCGCACCGACTTCGAATGTCTGCGATCAATGCGTTGCGATCGGAGACCGGTGGGTCCATCTACGCGCTTGTCTCGAGTGCGGACAGGTCGGGTGCTGTGACAACTCGAAGAACCGTCATGCCAGGAAACACTGGCAGGACGCCGGCCATCCCCTGATCAAATCGATCGAGCCAGGCGAGACCTGGCGGTTCTGCTTCGCAGATGGAGTAGTGGCCGAATGAGCAGCCCAAAGCCGGTCATCATGGCGGTCGACGACGAGCCCGAAGTCGTACAGGCCATTCAAAGGGACCTGCGTTCCCGGTACTCCAAGGAATACCGCGTGGTCTGGGCCAACGACGGGCAGCAGGCGATCGACACCCTGACGACCCTCGCCATGCAGGGCGACCCGGTGGCCCTGATCCTCGTCGATCAGAGGATGCCCGGCCTCACCGGCATCGACGTTCTCAGGGAGACTCTGGGCATCCACCCCGACGCCAAACGAGCCCTGCTCACTGCATACGCCGACACCGACGCGGCGATCAGTGCGATCAACGAGGTCGACCTGGACCATTACATCATGAAGCCTTGGGACCCGCCCGAGGATCGGCTCTATCCCATACTCGACGATCTACTCGAAGACTGGGCCGCGGGATACAGGCCCGCATACGAGGGTCTGAGGGTGGTGGCCCACCAATGGTCCCGCGAAGCACACGCGCTCAAGGCATTCCTCGCCCGCAACCAGATCCCATATCTGGCGATGGACGTCGAAACCGACGACAAGGCTGCCGCCCTGGCCGAAGAAGCGGGTGCCGGCCCTGAAGAGATGCCCATGGTGTTGTTCCCCGAAGGCCCTCCTCTCCTGAAGCCGACACCGACACAGGTCGCCGAGCGAGTCGGCCTCCACGTGCAGGCGACGGCCGACGTGTACGACGTCGTCATCGTGGGCGGTGGGCCGGCCGGTCTGGCCGCTGCCGTGTATGGCTCGAGCGAAGGGCTCAAGACCCTCCTCATCGAAGGCGAGGCACCGGGTGGTCAGGCGGGCCAGAGCTCGTTGATCGAGAACTACCTCGGATTTCCACGCGGATTGAGCGGGGCCGATCTGGCGAGGCGCGCCACCTCACAGGCGCAGCGTCTGGGAGCCGAGATCCTGGTGCCCGGGACCGTGGTCGGCGTCACCCGCAAGGACCCTTACAAGCTCCTCGAGATGGAGGATGGCACCCAGATCAGTTGCAAGTCGATGATCGTGGCCAGTGGAGTCTCCTATCGGCGCCTCAATGCCGAGGGCCTCGACGATCTCCTGGGGACCGGCGTCTACTACGGGACTTCGACCATCGAAGCCTCGACACATCGGGATCAACCGATGTTCGTGGTCGGCGGCGGCAATTCGGCGGGACAGGCATCGCTGTTCCTCTCGAGATTCACCGATTCGGTCACGATCCTGATCAGAGGCAAAGACCTGATCCCGTCCATGTCCAAGTACCTGATCGACAATCTCGAGGCCAACCCGGCCGTGTCGGTGCGTCCACGCTCCCAGGTCGTGTCGGGCTCGGGTCACGAGCGACTCGAGTCGTTGGTGATCAGGGACCTCGAGACCGACGAGGAGGAAGCAACACAGGCCGGGGCCGTCTTCATATTCATCGGCCAGAAGGCACACACCGACTGGCTGGGTGACCTGGTCAAGCTCGACGACCGCAACTTCATCCTCACCGGCGAGGACATCGGCCCGATCAAAGGTTGGAACGTGGAGCGGGATCCGCTTCCGCTCGAGACGAGCGTTCCTGGGGTCTTCGCCGCAGGAGACGTGCGCCACGGTTCGATCAAGCGAGTGGCGGGGGCGGTCGGTGAAGGAGCGACCGCGATCCGTTTCGTCCACCAACACCTCGCATCTCTGTGAGCACCATCTCCGACGTCCTGCGGGGCCTTCCATACTTCGCCGACCTGCCGGACGATCTCTTGGATCAGGTCTGCGAGCAATCCGAGCAGATGACGCTGCCGCCCGGTGAGCTCATCATCGAGGAAGGGTCCCACTCCGAGGACATGTTCGTCGTCGTCGACGGCGAGCTACGCGTCACCAAGGCAGGCACGGATCGCGAGGTCGTCCTGGCCACGCTCGGCCCCGGGGAGGTGGTCGGTGAGATAGCACTGCTCGATCGTGCCCCGAGGACGGCCAGCGTGACGACTGCCACGGAGACAACGCTGATCCGCATCCCGGCCGGCGCGTTCGAGACCCTCCTCGAGGACTCGCGAGTCGTGAGACGCATGTTCGGCACGGTCACCTCACGGCTCCGCGGCATCGAGGAGACCCTGCGCCACGAGGAGCGAATGGCAGCCCTTGGTCGCATGGCCGCCCAACTCATGCATGAGCTGAACAATCCGGCGGCGGCGCTGAGCCGCACCATGGCGCGTACCCGCCAGGTGTACGAGCTCCTGGGTGAGGCAGCATTTCGGCTCGCCGCCAGCGGGGAGGTGGGAGCCCTCGACGTGCCGTCTGCGCAGCCACAGTCCCTCGATCCGCTGCAGCGTTCCGAGCAGGAAGACGAGATCGGCAATTGGCTCGAAGAGCACGATGTCGAGGACTGGTTCGAGCTGGCATCTGCACTAGTGGCCGACGGTTTCGGCGTGGCCGAGCTGGAGAAGGCCACCAAGGACCTCAAGCCCGAGACCACACGCGATTTCGCCAGATGGCTCGGACTGCGGTGTCTGGCCGCCCAGCTCCTCGAAGAAGCCAGGATCGCGGTCGGCCGGATCTCCGAATTGGTCCGTGTCGTGAAGAACTATTCCTTCCTCGATCAGGCGCCGATCCAGGAGATAGATCCGACGGAGGGCATCCATGACACCCTCATCCTGTTGAAGCACAAACTGCGAGGGGTCGAGGTGGTGCTCGACTTCGAGCCCGACCTGCCGCACATAGAGGCCTCAGGTCGCGATCTGAACCAGGTCTGGACCAACCTCTTCGACAATGCCGCAGATGCCATGGACGGGGAGGGCACGCTGTCCATCTCCGCATCGAGCGATGACGACCGCGTCGTGATCCGGGTTGCCGACACGGGTCCTGGCATGGACGAGGCCACCAGCGAACGGGCATTCGATCCGTTCTTCACCACGAAGGAGCCCGGGAAGGGGACCGGTCTGGGGCTTCACACGGTGCACACCATCGTCAACCGGGCCAATGGGACCATTGGCATCGAGTCGAGCCCGGCAGGCACCACCTTCACCCTGACGTTCCCTCGGTCGGGAGCAAGGCTGGAGGACTGACCGAGAACTGAGCCGAGGTCAGGGCCGGCGGAATGCGACCCCGGCACGGGCCACCAGGACGTCACATGGCGCTTCGGTCACCAGGCCCTCCGCAACCGTGCCGAGCAGGACCATCCGGGTCGAAGTGGCGCCACGGCTCGAAACGGTCACAAGATCCGCCCCACGTCTGCGCACTGCCTCCTCGATGGTCTTGGCCGGCGGCCCGTCGACGACGAGCGTGCCCACCTTGCCCTCCCAAATGCCGGCGAATTCGGCCATTCGCTCCTCGGCCTTGGCGAGCCGCACCTCCCGTGATGCCTCGATCTCCTCGTCGAAGAGACCGGCCTCCGCCAGGATCGGGTCGAATCGCGAAGGGAGGGAGTAGAGAGCCGTGACCTCCGCCTCGGGAAACAGCTCGAGCGAGCGCTCGACGGCCACCCGGGACTGCTCTGAGAAGTCGGTGGCAGCCACGATCCTGCGATAAGGCACCCGCGGCTGTCTCCGGACGATGAGGGTGTCGGTCGTCGCCTTCCGCGCAACCCGTTTGGCCACGGGCCCCACCGAGAATGCGTCGATGGAGGAGGATCCGACGACGACCAGGCCGGCCTTCTTGGCTCGTGCGGCCAATTCCCACGAGGGCGAGCCCTTGGTGACGTCGAGGATGACCTCCACGTTGGTTCGCTCCTGGACCCAGCCGGCCAGCTTCTCCGCCTGCTCGGTCTGATGCTCACGGAGCAGCTTGGCGAGGGATGGCTCGATCATCGCCTCGGCGACGGGCTCGAGCACATGCACCAATATGAGGGTGGCGCCAGACGATTCGGCCACGATCCGGGCTCGGTCTGCGACCCGCCGGCCCATGGCAGTTAGATCGACTCCGGCAACGACGACCTGCAAACAGCTCCTCCAGAGACCTGTCGTCGACTCTACAAGGTGGGCTCGAATCCCGCGTCCCGGAATGGATCGGGATCCTGGAGGGCAGTTTGCAGACGCTCCAAGTAGGCATCTCGACCGATCACCACCGCGCCGAGAGACTCCAAGTGTGGGGTCTGCCACTGGACGTCGATCAACCGTCCCCCTCCCTCGTTGAGGGTCACGACCAGATGGACCAAGGCCACCTTGGAGGCGTCTCTCGTCACATGGAACATCGACTCGCCTGCGAACAACCCGCCGATGGCAACTCCGTAGAGACCGCCGACGAGATCGCCAACGTGATCCCAGACCTCGACGGAGTGTGCCCAGCCGAGCCGATGGAGCAGCGTGTATGCATCCACGAAGTCCTCGGTGATCCACCCGTCCTCGCGGTCGGAGTCGGCGCATCCCCTGATCACCCCCTCGAAGTCCGAGTCGATCGACACCTGGTACCGCCGTGTCGACTGTCGGAGTGACCTGGAGATTCGCAAGCCACGCATCGGCAGGACCGCCCGTTCGACCGGTGACCACCATCCCAGGTGCCCGTCGGGCAATTCCATCGGAAACAAGCCCTTGCGATAAGCCTGGAGCAGTGTTCCCGGCTCCAGGTCGGCGCCGACCGCCACGACGTCCCCATCGTCGGGTTTCGGATCCGGCAGTTGCCAGAGCGACGGCTCGGGTTCGATCCGCATGATCCGATTGTGTCAGAGCCCGTCGCCTCATGTCCCTTAACCTGGGCGCATGCGAGCCGTTATCTGTGAGCGATACGACGGGATCGACGCCCTCCGCATCGGCGAGTTGGCCGATCCCGAGCCGGGAAGGGACGAGGTCGTCGTCAGGATGGAGGCGGCCACCGTCAACTTCGCCGACAGCCTGGTGGTCTCAGGTCAGTATCAGGTGAAGCCCGAGCTTCCCTTCACACCAGGCAGTGAATTCGCCGGATGGGTGACACAACCCGACGGCGAGGGTGTCTTCGAGCAGGGGGACCGTGTCGTCGGCTACATCGGCTTCGGTGCCATGGCCGAGCAGGTGGTCACACATCGCCACAATCTCACCAGGCTCCCCGACGGCGTCTCCTTCGAGACCGGGGCGGCGATCCCCGTCGCCTACGGGACTGCCTACCACGCACTGACTGACCGGGCTCGGATCGACCCCGAAGAGACACTTCTGGTGCTCGGCGCCGCCGGGGGTGTCGGCATGGCTGCGGTCCAGATCGGCAAGAAGCTGGGTGCGAAGGTGATCGCCGCCGTCTCGTCCGAGCCCAAGGAAGCCGCCGTCCGCAAGGCCGGGGCGGACGAAGTCATCAGATACGACATGACACCTCTGAGGGACGGGGTCACCGCCCTGGTCGGTGGCGCCGGGATCGACGTGGTCTTCGATCCCGTCGGTGGCGACGTGACCGAGCCCGCTCTCAGATCCACCGGCTGGAACGGTCGACTGCTGGTGATCGGCTTTGCCTCCGGCCAAATCCCCTCGATCCCACTCAACCTGAACCTCGTGAAAGGGAATTCGGTCGTCGGTGTCTTCTGGGGCCGTTTCAACCTCGAGGAACCTGAACGCAGCGCGGCCAACAACGCCCAAATCATGGACTGGGTCGTCGATGGCTCGCTGAGCCCCGTGGTGCAGAGAGCGTTTCCTCTCTCGGAGACGGCGCAGGCGATGCACTGGGTGGCCGATCGTCAGGCGATCGGCCGAGTGGTGGTCACTCCGTGACCGACTTCGTCGTCATAGGCGGTGGCATGGCCGGCGTCTCGGCGGCTGCCCACCTGGCGCCACACGGGTCTGTGATCCTCCTCGAGGCGGAGTCGACACTCGCCGCCCACACCACCGGCCGCTCGGCGGCTCTGTTCGTCGTGAACTATGGGGGCCAGGCCTCCCGGCCACTCGCCCTCGCCAGCGAGCCGTTTCTACGTCATCCGCCCGAGGGGACCACCCAAGGCTCGCTTCTCTCGCCCCGTGGTGCCCTGTGGATGGCGGAGCCGGGACAAGAAGAGCACCTCCGCAAGATCGCCGATGAGGGCCAGGCGTCAGGAGCGGGCTCGGAGCTGATCGACAGGGCCGAGGTGCTGGAGTTGGTGCCGGTGCTGAGACCGGAACTCGTCGCCGGGGGCCTGTACGAGCCCAGTGCCATGGATATCGACGTGGCCGCACTTCACCAGGCGTTCGTTCGGCTGGCACGGAGCCATGGCGCCGAGATCCGAACGAGCGCCCCCGTCGTCGCCCTGACCGGGAAGGATTCTCACTGGTCGGTGACAGCGGCCGAAGAGACCATCGAATGCGACATCGTGGTGAATGCGGCCGGAGCCTGGGGCGATGTCGTTGCCGCGCTGGCCGGCATCGATCCGATCGGCCTCGAACCGAGACGACGCACTGCCTTCATGGTGCCGGGCGACATCTCCTATTCGGGCTGGCCCATGGTCGTCGACATCGACCACCGCTACTACTTCAAGCCCGATGGCGTCCAGATCCTGTGCTCTTTGGCCGAGGAGAGCCCGGATCTGCCTGGCGACCCTAGGCCGCGGATGGAGGACGTGGCGCTGGCCATCGAGCGGATCAACCGGGCCACCACACTCGACATCCGCACCGTCAACTCTCAATGGACAGGGCTTCGCACCTTCGCTCCCGACGACGACCTGGTGATCGGCGAGGAGCCCACCGCCCCGGGCTTCTACTGGCTGGTCGGCCAGGGAGGCACCGGGATCATGACCGCACCCGGCTACGGATCGCTCCTTGCCGGCCTGATCTTGGGCTCGGGAGTCCCGGCGGAGGCCGCCGCCGCCGGTGTCGACCCATCCTTGACCGATCCGGCGCGGTTCCGCTAATACCGCGAGCATCACGGGCGGCACCTGCCAGACTCGCAGGGTGGAGCCTCCTGTTGCAGTAGATGCCTTGACCAAGACGTTCAAGGTCCCGGTGAGGGAGACCGGTCTCCGCGAATCCGTTCGCAGCCTGTTCAAACGGGAGTTCAAGGACGTGAAGGCCGTCCGCGAGATCTCTTTCACCCTCGACACCGATGAGATCGTCGGCTTCCTTGGACCAAACGGCGCCGGGAAGACGACCACCATCAAGATGCTGACCGGCTTGCTCTTCCCCAGCGGCGGTGACGCCCGTGTGCTCGGCCATCAACCGTGGAAGCGCGAGCGCGAGTTGCTGAGGCGGATCTCGTTGGTGATGGGCCAGAGGAACAATCTCGCCTGGGACCTCCCGGCCGTCGACTCCTTCGAGTTGAACCGCGCCATCTACGGCATACCCGACGTCGAATTCAGACAGAGGATGGACGAGTACGTCGAACGTCTCGAAGTCCAGGATCTCCTGACGAAACCGGTTCGCAACCTGTCACTGGGCGAGCGCATGAAGATGGAGATCGTGGGTGCCCTGCTCCATGGGCCCGAGGTCCTGTTCCTCGATGAGCCGACCATCGGTCTCGATGTGTCGATGCAGCGGAAACTCCGACAGTTCATCCTGGACTACAACCGGGAATACGGGGCAACGGTCCTTCTCACCAGTCACTACATGGCCGATGTGTCGACGATGGCGGAACGCGTCGTGGTCATCGACCACGGTGCGATCCTCTATGACGGGGCCCTGACCGGATTGGCCGAGCGCTTCACCACGCATAAGACGATCCGGGTCGAGGCGCTGGATCTCCCGGCCGATCTGTCCCGGATGGGAACGGTGACAGAGAGAACCCCAGGTCGGGTGACGCTCGAGGTGGAGCGCGACCAGGTCTCCGCCGTCGCGTCGAGACTGCTCTCCGAGGCGACCGTCACCGATCTCGCCATCGAAGAGGTGCCACTCGAGGATGTGATCGATCGCGTCTTCTCCCAGGTTGGGAAGGCTCAGCCGTGACGAGGCCGCGATCCGAGTTCAGTCTCCCCCGTTATTACTTGGCCGGTGCGCGTTTCGGGTTTCAACGCGAGATCCAATACCGCGGAGCCACCTTGATGATGCTCCTCGGTTTTCTCATCGAGCCCGTGGTGTACCTCGCCGTCTGGACGAGTGTCTCCAAGGCGCAAGGAGGGTCGATATCCGGTTACACCACCGGTGCTCTCGCCGCCTACTACATCGTCTGGACCCTGGTCCGGGTGTTCAATCTCGCCTTCGACCCGAATGCCTGGGAGTGGCGGATTCGCCGCGGCCGCATGAACGATTTCCTCAGTCAGCCGATTCACCCCTTCCATCGGGACGCCAGCTTCTTCGCCGGCTCCAAGTTCGTCTGGACATTCCTGTGGATCCCCGTAGCCGCCGTGCTCACCCTGGCTTTCCGACCTGAGATCGAATGGCATGTGATCAACGTCGTCGCCTTCGTGGTGGCGATATGGGGCGGGTTTCTCGTCAGGTTCATCCTTCTCTACCTGATGGGCATGGTGAACTTCTGGACGACCCGGGGGGCGGCCGTTTTCGGAATCATCGTCGCGGCGGAATTGATGCTCTCCGGACGGCTCGTCCCACTCGAGCTGATGCCGGTATGGGTCGCCGACCTTGCCAATTGGTTTCCGTTCAAGTGGACCTTTCAGTTTCCCATCGAGGTGTTCATCGGGCGGCTGACACCGAGCGAGATAGGGGTGGGGCTATTGGCCCAGCTGTTCTGGGCGATAGGGATGGGGATCGTGCTGATCTGGGTGTGGCGGCATGCGATCAAGCGTTACGCGGCGGTGGGCAATTGACCGGGCCCGCCGGGCCCGTCCGACTCGCCGCCCTGCATCTCAAGCTGGGGGCTTTGAACGAGCTGCAGTATCGGGCCAACTTCTGGGTTCAATTGCTCAACTCCGTGATCGGCCTCGGCACCGGGATACTCGCCATCGCCATCGTCTACAGCCAGACCGACAGCCTCGGTGGCTGGTCGGCCGACGAGCTCTTGGCCGTGATGGGGGTACACCTCATGGTCGGCGGGTTCCTGCGCGCCCTCGTCCAGCCCAACATGTGGCAATTGTTGGAGGACGTGCGCGAGGGCACCCTCGACTACACGCTCACCCGGCCGGCCGACTCCCAACTCTTGGTGAGTGTCCGCCAGTTCTCGCTATGGAGCCTGGTCGATGTCGCGCTCGGCGCCGGGGTGGTCATCTGGTCCATTACCCGGATCAGCGCGACCTTGGGCTGGGTCAATGGCGCCGGATTCGTGGTTGCCCTCGTCTGCGGGGCGATCATCATCTACGCGATCTGGATCTCGGCGGCGACCCTGGCATTCAAGGTCGTCCAGATCGACAATCTGATGCAGCTGATGAGCGGCATCTATGAGGCCGGCCGCTGGCCGGTAGGGATCTACCCGGGATGGCTACGTGGCGCCCTCACCTTCCTCGTGCCCCTCGCCTTCGCCGTCACCGTGCCCGCCGAGGCAATCAGCGCCCGGATCAGCTGGTGGTGGCTCGCCCTGGCCGTGGTAGTCGCCGCCCTCACCATGGTGGGCTCGCGAGCCATCTGGCGTTGGGGGATACGCAACTACTCGGGCGCCTCTGCCTGACCGGCCGAAGTGACCTGAGAATCCGTCGCTCGACGGTCGAGATAGGCGGCGAGGGGGCCCGGCATCCGCGCCGTCCTGCTCCCCCAGTCGTACACGACGGCAGTTCCCGCAAAGTGATCATGCCAGGCCCGTCGCTCCCGTCCGAAAACGATTCCGACCAGGCCGAGGAACAGCGGAGCGAAACTGAGCGGGTAGGTGACGGCGCGGACCAGGGCCTGCCTGCCGCTGAGGACGATCGAGCCGTCGCTGGCCACCACTCGGATCCCGAGGACGGCCTTTCCCACGGTCTTCCCGTAGACCACGAGGGAGACCCAGGTGTAGATGAAGATCCACACCACCAGGGCGACGACGTAGCCGATCCCTCTCCGCCCAACCACCTTGAAGTCGTCACCCGATATCAGTTGGAACATGAAGACGGCGCCGGCGACGATCAGGGTGAATCCCGAGGTGACAACCAGCGCGTCGATCAGGAAGGCGAGGAATCGTGAGACGGCGCCGGCGTATCTCCCTGTCTTTGTCCCGGGCTCCTGGTCGGCAGCCTGCTCCTCGACCCACTCCATCAGGTCACTGGGCCCGGAGGGGAAGGTGGAGGGCTCTCTGCCGAATAGCCGATTCAGGAAGCGAAACACGATTTCATCGAGCCCCACGACGGGCCGCCTGAAGAAGTCGAGCGCAGACCCGGTGATGTGAGAGGTGCTCTCGGCCACGATCTCCGGAATGCCCGCCCTGTCGACGATCGCACGCACATCGACCCGGTCCATCAGCGCATCGACGTCCGCCCTTTTCAACAGCTCGTCCACGTCGACCCGATCGAGGAGTCGATTGACATCGACCCTGTCCAGGAGAGTGTTCACATCGACCCGGTCCAACAACGCATTCACATCGACGTGATCGAGGACCATGTCGGGATCGACGATGTCGAACACACGCTCGCTCGCACCCCGGGCCGCCTTGCGGAAGAGACCCCTACGCGGGGCTTTTGGTGATGGGTCGAGTGCGGCCATGAGGAAAAGGTACCCGGAACGGAGTGGGCTGGCCGGCAGGTCCTAGTTGGTGACTGCTCCCGACTCAGCAGATCCGACCAGCCGGGCATACTTCCCGAGGGCACCCGTCGGATAGCGGGCGGGGTGCGGTAGCCAGCGCGCGGAACGAGCCTCGAGCTCCTCGGAGCTCACCAGGACGTCGAGCGTCCGCCCCGGCAGGTCCACTCGAACCTGATCACCCTCCTCGATCAGCCCGATGGGACCACCCACCTCACTCTCCGGTGCGACATGGCCGATGCAGAGACCCGTGGTCCCACCCGAGAATCGGCCATCCGTTATCAGCAGCACCTCCTTGCCGAGGCCTGCACCCTTGATCGCCGCAGTGATCTGCAGCATCTCCCGCATGCCGGGCCCACCCTTCGGGCCCTCGGTGCGGATGACCACCACATCGCCCGGTGAGAGCTGGTGGGCAAACAGTGCTTCGAGGGCGCCTTGTTCTCCATCGAAGACCCGTGCTGGGCCCTGGAAGGTGTCGAGCTCGATCCCGGCCATCTTGACCACGGCACCCCCGGGAGCAAGGTTGCCCCGAAGTACCGCGATTCCGCCCTCCCGGGCCAATGGCGCCGAAAGGGGGGCGATGACGTCCTGATCGGCCGGTACGACCGTTTCCGAGAGATTCTCGGCCATCGTTTTACCCGTGACGGTGAGGGCATCGCCATCGATCAGGTCCTCGTCCAACAAGGCACGGAGAACCACGGGGACACCACCTATCCGGTCGAGATCGACCATGTGATATCGACCGAACGGCTTGAGATCTCCGATGTGCGGGGTGCGACGCGAGATCCGATCGAAATCCTCCAGCTCCAGGTCCACACCGGCCTCGTGAGCGATGGCGAGGAGGTGAAGGACCGCGTTCGTCGAGCCCCCCAGCGCCATGACCACGGTTATCGCGTTCTCGAAGGCGGGGCGAGTGAGGATGTCCGATGGACGGATGTCCTGTTCGAGGAGATTCATCACGGCTTCACCGGACCGCTCGGCATAGCTGCGCAATCTCGGATCGATGGCTGGCACCGCAGCCGAGCCAGGTAGTGACATGCCGATCGCTTCACCCACCGAAGCCATGGTGTTGGCGGTGAACATCCCTGCACATGACCCTGCCCCGGGACATGCTGCCTTCTCGATGGCGAGCAACTCCTCGATGGTGATCTTGCCGTCGGACTCCGCGCCAATGCCCTCGAAGACATCCACGATGGAGATGTCCCTGCCGGCGTAGTGGCCCGGAAGGCTGGAGCCCCCATAGAGAAAGACAGCGGGGAGATCGAGACGCGCTGCTGCCATCAGCATCCCGGGGAGCGACTTGTCGCATCCGGCAATGGCCACCAGGGCATCGAATCGCTCGGCGTGCATCACCAGCTCGACGGAGTCGGCAATCACTTCCCGTGAGACCAATGAGGCTCTCATGCCCTCGTGACCCATCGATATCCCGTCCGATACGGCGATCGTCGAGAACACCAACCCGACACCCCCGCTCCCAGCCACGCCGGTCTTGGCATGCTCGGAGAGCTCAGGGCCGGTCAGGTTGCACGGTGTCACCTCGTTGCCGGCCGACACCACCCCAACCTGGGGCTTGTCGAAGTCATCGTCGGTGAGCCCGACAGCTCGCAGCATGGCCCTGGCGCCTGCTTTGGCCGGGCCTTGGGTGACATCCTGAGATCTGATCTTGTTTGCCATGGCCACCCGATCCTAAGACCTGGGTTTGGCGTTGGCGTCAAAGCGACCACAATCCGGTCATGGCAACCATCTACTACGACTCAGACGCAGACCCCGACCTGATCAGGAATCGAAAGGTCGCGATCATCGGGTACGGGAGTCAGGGCCACGCCCACGCCCTAAATCTGAAGGAGTCGGGGGCGAATGTGGTGGTCGGCCTCCGAGAAGGGTCCTCGAGCCGCGAGCAGGCCACATCGGCCGGTCTGACGGTCATGTCGCCCGCCGAGGCAGCCAAATGGGCCGATGTGATCATGATGCTGGTCCCCGACCAGATCATGGGACCGATCTACGACGAGTCGGTGGCCCCTCACCTCGACAAGGGCGACGCGCTGCTGTTCGCCCACGGCTTCAACATCCACTTCGGAGAGATCGTGGCTCCCGAGGACGTCGACGTGCTGATGATCGCCCCCAAGGGGCCGGGTCATCTGGTTCGCCGCACCTATGAGGAGGGATCGGGCGTGCCCTGTCTTCTCGCCGTCCACCAGGATGCGACCGGAAATGCACACGCATTGGGCATGTCGTACGCCTCCGGCATCGGTGGCGGCAGGGCCGGCGTGCTGGAAACCACATTCAAGGAGGAGACCGAGACCGACCTGTTCGGGGAACAAGTCATCCTCTGCGGCGGAGTGTCCGAGTTGATCAAGGCATCTTTCGAGACCCTGGTGGACGCCGGGTACCAACCAGAGTCCGCCTACTTCGAGACCCTCCACGAGTTGAAGCTGATCGTCGATCTGCTCTATGAGGGCGGGTTGTCCTGGATGCGGTACTCCGTTTCCGACACTGCCGAATATGGCGACTACACCAGAGGAAAGCGCATCGTCACCGAGGAGACGAGAGCGGCGATGCGTGAGGCCCTGGCCGAGATCCAATCCGGGGCATTCGCCAACGAATGGCTGGCCCAAGCACGCGAAGGGGCTCCATTTCTACACGAGCAGCGGGCGATCAACCGCAACCATCAGATCGAGGCCGTGGGCAAGGAGCTGAGGAAGATGATGCCCTTCATGGAGCCCAAGACCGCTCCATGAGCCTGGCTATCCCAACTGGTCGACACTGAGGACCGGTACGGTGCCCGGATCGACCTGATCGGCGATGCGGAGGCCAAAGGGGGCAAAGGCCAGCCTGGCGAACTTGACGTTGGCCACTGCGAACGGGATCCCGACGATGGTTATGAAGAAGACGGCCGCTATCGCCAGATGGATGAGCGCCAGCCACCAGCCTTCGAGCAGGATCCACACGATGTTCCCGACCAGGGACCAGAAATCGGACGACCCCTCTCGACGCACTACCGAGCGCCCAAAGGGCCACAGCACGTAGTTCGACATCTTGAATGCCTGAAAGCCAAACGGGATCGTGATGATGAAGATCATCGCCACCACGCCGGCGATGAAGTAGATGATCGACATCCAGATCCCACACAGGATCAGCCAGAGCACGTTTCCCAGAGTCTTCAAGCTCACCTCCGGGTTGGAACCTAACCGCTCCTCCTCAACCCGTCCTGGCGAGCTCCTCACCGATCCAATGATCGATCTCGGCCCAGATGTCGTAGAGCCACGCCTCTCTCTGATCGGGCGGTGGGACATCCTCGGCTCGAAAGTGCCACACCTTCGCCTCGACGGAGGTATCCATCGGCATGGCCCTCCAGATGTCCCCGGCGGTTACGAAGGTCTCCAGCCCGGCATGCCCGACGAAGAACACATCGGAGCCCGGCGCGGCGTCGAGTGCGGTCATCACCCCTTTGGTTCTCGGGGGAAGGGTTCGCTTCAAGTCTTCCGCCCTCTCGGCGAGATCGGGCCGGCCGATCTCCGTCAGCTTCTGGATCGCACGCTCGCGTCTCTTGTCGGTGTAGTTGGCGCCTTCGGGGAAGATGACGAATGCGTCGTCGATGGCCATGGTCCTGGCGAGGTCTCCGATCGCCTCGATCAGTCGATCACCGCCCTTCCTCCCCACCGGCACGAACGATGTGGGAAGGCGGTTGAGGATCACATCGACGGCCGGGTCCCACTGGAGGAACTCCTTGAGGACGATCCGCGGATTGCGCCCGTAACCATTGACCAGGCTGTTCATGAGGAGGAACGAGTCGCCGGGGCCGGCGTGTCTGGAGAAGACGAGCACGGACCGGGCACGACCCTCGTCGGAGGTCGCCGGCCTTCGCCCGCTCCGGACCACCTGGAGCTTGAAGGTGACCTCCGCCGACCTCACGATCGTCCTCAGCATCCAACCGAGAAGGGCGTAGTGGACACGTGTGAAGAAGTCAGACCTCACCTGCCAGCCGAAACCGGAGCCGACCCAGGTGAGGAACATGACGACCAGGCCGACGGCCTCGACACCGAGGTAGAGGAAGAGGAACCAGGCGAGGCGGAGAATGCGCCAGTTGCCCGGAACGTACCGGGAGACGAAAGCGGCGACGAGGATCCAGATCGGAAGTGCCAGCAACGCCAAGGCCACCAAGAGGACGATGGCCGGGTCGATCAACACTCTGCGCAGAATTCGCGGGGGCAACCTCATCGGCTCAAAGCTCACCCAGGTAGTCAGTCGCCGCCCGATAGGCCCCCTCGATCAGATCGCTGGTGGTGCTGACGTCGCGCCACTTCAGTTGTCTCGTGTCGTCGAATGCCACAGGATTTCCCGATGGCAGGAGATGCAGGTCGATACCCATGGGGAGACTCTCGACGGCAGCCGTGAATCGATGGCGACGTGCGATCTCGAACGAGATGAGCGCCGCCTCATAGAGCCGCTCCGGTGGTCGCAGACTCGACTCGACTCTGCCCACTTGAAGCACATAGATCACATCGGAGCCCAGGTCGACGGCCCGGGCCAGGGGCACTGAGTTGACCAGGCCGCCGTCATAGAAGTGCTCCCCGCCGATCTCGACGGGCGGGAACAGCGCCGGCACTGCCGACGAGGCGAGCAAGGCTTCAAGCAGTGGTCCCTCGGTGAACCAATGCTCGGCGGCTCGCTCGATCGAAGCGGCGACACATTGGAACGGGATCGACAGTTGTTCGATCGTCTTCCCGGGATCATGGACGCGCTCCAACAGGTCCCTCAGCTCGGAGGTGTCATGAAGTGCCGGCTGAAGCGTCGCCGCGTTCTTGAGCCGATCCAGCCGGCTTCCCTGGAGGAGCCCCGATCTCCCTATCTCCTCCCAGAGCTCGGTCAGCCTCAACACGCCATCCAGACCCGGAGTGTCCGCCACCACCGAGCCATTGAAAGCGCCGATGGAGGTCCCCAGGATCAGATCCGGCCTCACGTTCGCCTCCTCGAGTGCTCGAAGCATGCCGACCTCGACGGCTCCCCACCGACCACCACCACCGAGGACGAACGCAACGGTCACAAGGCCGTGGTGCTCCTGAGGTTCACGGCTGTTCCTCGATGTACCACTCGGTGAAGTCCCGGCACAACCCCGAATCGTCGAAACGAATCACGAAGAGGTTGCGATAGTTGGCCTCCGGGTCGAGGTACTTCGTGTTACCGACGACGACCGCCAGATCATCACTCTCCACCAGTGGCAGCCACTCGAAGTCCCAGTTGTCCGGACGATCGTCGATGTCGAGCCACCAGTCGATGATTTGCTCGATGCCGTGGATCTCCCCGTCGGCTGTCTGTGGGTCGTAGACGGCATCCTCGGTGAAGAGCGCCGATATCTGATCGGGGTTGTTCGAAGTCCATGCCGCCACGTACCGGTCCATCCAGGACTCGAGACGCTCCGACACGTCGAACCTGCCGGTGGCCGGCTGGGCCCTCGGTATCGGGATCTCGATCTCCTCGCGGTCGGCCAGTGCGAGACCGCCATTGACTATGACGTCTGCATACCAATCGAAGCTGCGCTTGGGGATCCGCTCGAAGGTTCGCTGATCGACCCAGACCAGTCCGAAGCGCTGGTCGAAGCCATGGGTCCACTCGAGATTGTCGAGAAGACTCCAGACGAAATACCCATCGACCGGTACGCCGGCGCCGATCGCCTCCTCGACCGCCTGGATGTGCCGTGCCAGATATGAGATGCGACGGCGATCGTCGACTACGCCGTTTCGATCTGGGGCATCGGAATAGCTGGCCCCATTCTCGGTGATGAGGATCGATCGCGGGCGATACGTCCGCTTCAGATGAACCAGGTAGTCGGTCAACCCTCGAGGATCGATCCGCCATCCCATCTCCGTGTAACCGGGCGGGGGCTCATGTGTCGGTTCGACATCCGATCCCTCGTTCTCCTCGGCACCGACACCCACTTCGATGGTCGTGTAGTAGTTCAGCCCGAGGAAGTCGATCGGCACGCTGATCTCCTCCAGGTCGGTGTCGTGGAACAGGCCTGGTGGGATGCGGTCCATCGCCTCGTATGAGCTCAGCATGTCGATCGGGTAGCCGAGACCGAAGACGGGGTCGAAGAACCATCGGTTCCGAAAGCCGTCGAAATGCCTGGCCGCCGCCACGTCCTCGTCCGACCTGGAGGCGGGGCGGACGGGCCGACAGTCGATGGCCAGACCCACACGCGCGTCGGGAGCCCGGTCGCGGATCACGGGCACGGCCCTCCCATGTGAGAGGAGGATGTGGTGGGCGGCGGCCACGGCCGTCTGCCAGTCCTCGATCCCGGGAGCAAACACGCCATCCTTGTGACCGAGCATCGATGCCACCCACGGCTCGTTGTGGGTGATCCATTCCTTGACTTCGTCACCCAGTTCCTCCGCCATCACCCCGGCATAACGAACGAAGGCGTCCGCCGTCGCTCGAGAGGCCCAGCCCCCCTTGTCCTGGAGCGCCTGGGGCAGATCCCAGTGATAGAGAGTCAGGTACGGGTCGATCCCGCGATCTCGCATCCCGTGAACCATCCGTTTGTAGAAGTCGAGCCCCTCCCGGTTCAGGTCGCCGTCGCCATCGGGGAAGACCCGGGACCATGCGACGGAGAATCGATATCCATCGACACCGAGATCCTCGAGGAGGTCCAGGTCCTCCTTCCATCGATGAAAGGAGTCACAGGTCTGGTCACCCGGATCCTTCAGCCGACCCATGTCGGAGAAGGTGTCCCAAATCGAGTCACCCTTGCCACCCTCGTGACGCCCGCCCTCGATCTGATAGGCCGATGTGGCGGCACCCCAAACGAAAGAATCAGGGATCATCTGTGTTGCCAGTTGTCGTCGGGCTCAGACGGAAGCGCTGACCCTCTTGTCGGCGCCAATCCTCATCCCGGTCTTGGGATCGAAGAAATGGAGCTTGGTGCAATCGACCACGAGATCGATCTGATCACCCCTCGACACGGGGGCATCTGGGCTCACACGTGCGATCAGGTTGGTCTTGTCGCCGAGCGAGGACGCATCCTGGCCGGAGTCTGCGAGTAGCTCCTCGAGATCGGGTGTCATGACCGGCGGCCTATCGATGTGGAAGTGCACGTACGTCTCGGCGCCGAGCATCTCCGTCACTTCCACTTTGGCCTGGATCGTGCGGTCCGGGTCTGGGCCCTTGACTGCGGCGGCCTCCATGGAGTTGGGGCGCACACCGATCACCAACTCCTCGTTCAAGTGGTTCTCGATCCCAGGATGATTGGCGAGTGCCTTGGGATCGACCACCAGCGAGTAGTTCGGGGTCTTTGCCCAAATCTGGCCACCGATCGACTCGAGATGCCCGTAGATCAGGTTCATCGCGGGGCTCCCGATGAAGCCGGCCACGAACAGGTTGTTGGGATGGTCGAACAACTCCGTCGGTGGGCCAACCTGCTGCAGGTTGTATGGCCTTGCCGCCGACACCGGCCGCAGGACGGCGACACGGTCACCCAGCGTCATCGCCTCGACCTGGTCGTGGGTGACGTAGACGGTGGTGGTCCCCAGACTCTCGTGCAGACGCTCCAACTCGGCGCGCATCTGCACTCTCAGCTTCGCATCGAGGTTGGAGAGCGGCTCGTCCATCAGGAAAGCGGCAGGCTCGCGAACGATGGCGCGGCCCATGGCGACACGCTGTCTCTGGCCACCGGACAGGGCCTTTGGCTTGCGGTCCAGGAACTCGGTGATCTCGAGGATCTCCGCCGCCTCTCCGACCCGGCGATCGATCTCCTCCTTGGGGAACTTCCGCAACTTCAGACCGAACGCCATGTTGTCGAAGACCGTCATGTGGGGGTACAGGGCGTAGTTCTGGAAGACCATGGCGATGTCGCGATCCTTGGGGGCCACGTCGTTGATCACCCGATCGCCGATTTTCATCGTGCCCTCGGAGATGTCCTCGAGACCGGCGATCATGCGTAGCACGGTGGACTTCCCACAGCCGGATGGGCCCACCAGGACCAGGAACTCGCCGTCTTCGATGGTCAGATCGACATCGCCGACGGCCCTGGTGCCGTCCGGGTAGATCTTCCCGAGGCCTTCCATCGTGATCTCAGCCATGCTCAACTCCCAAGTAGCAAACTTGACGCATCTGAACCTAGCGCGTCACTCGAGGGCGTGTGCCATGCAGACCGGTCAGGTGCTTGTCGGCCAGGTGTGACTGATGACCACGCCCTCCAGCGCTTCGAGGCTCAGACCGCTGCGTGTCGGTTCGGAGCGGCCGGGATCGGAGGTGGAGAAGACGACCCTCCCGGAGCGAATCGCCACTTCTCTCGTCTGTTCGGAGAAGTTGATGGCAATCGTCATCGTCTCGTCGTCGGACTCCCGCCGATAGACGAGCACCTCGTCGGTGGATGCCGGGTGCATCAGGAGAGATCCGCGGCGAAGAGCCGTCGACTCCCGGCGAAGGCCAAGAAGACGACGATAGAGGTTGAGCAACGACTCGGGCTGCTCCAATTGCGTCTCGACATTGATGACGCCGGCATCGTCGGCAACTGGCAGCCATGGGTCTGAAGAGCCCTCGGGGGAGAACCCGGCGTTGGCTGTCCGGTCCCACTGCATTGGCGTTCTCGCACCATCGCGACACAAGTAATCCACGCTGTGCCCCCACGGGTCTCGACGATCGGCCATGCCGACCGTCACCTCTTTCATGCCTATCTCATCTCCGTAGTAGAGAAATGGCGTGCCGCGGAGTGTCAGGAGCAGCAATGCCGCCTGCCCGGTCCGCCGATCTCCCAGCCGGGACGCCAGCCTGATCTCGTCGTGATTCCCCAGGGTCCAGTTGGCCCAACCCCCGACCGGGACGTTCCACAGGACACTCTCGATGACCGCTCGCAACGAGGAGGCATCCCACTTCGATGCCATCAGATGGAAGTTGAACGGCATGTGCAGCTCATCGAGGAAGCCGTAGTACGAAGCCCACTCGGGCAAGTCGAAGATGTGGACTTCGCCGACACTCATCGGGTCTTGGGAATAGGAATCGAGGACTTTTCGAAATGTCCGGTGGGCTTCGTGGACGTCCGGGTGCCCGTAGTCGTAGAGGTGCAGATAATGGTCGTACTCCCCCATGTCCTTCCATGGCCTGAGGTGATCCTGCGGGACGGGCGGATTGTCCCTCTCCAACGGGTCCTTCATCATTTGATGGGCAGCGTCGACACGGAAGCCGTCGACGCCCCTCTCGAGCCAGAACCGGGCGACGTCCAACATCGCCTCCACGACATCGGGGTTGCGCCAGTTGAGATCGGGTTGATTGGGCAGGAAGGTGTGCCGGTAGTACTGGCCGGTCGTCTCGTCATAGGTCCAGGCCGGGCCACTAAAGACACTCACCCAATTGTTGGGAGGTGAGCCGTCGGGCTTCGGGTCACGCCAGATGTACCAGTCTCGCTTCGGGTCGTCGCGCGAGGAGCGAGACTCTATGAACCAGCGATGTCGATCCGATGTGTGGTTCATGACGTAGTCGACGATGACTCGGAGACCCCGACCGTGTGCCTCCTCGATCAAACGCTCGGCGGTCGAGAGATCCCCGAACAACGGGTCGACGGCGGTGTGGTCGGAGATGTCATATCCCCAATCCGCCATCGGGCTCTCGAAGAAGGGGGACAGCCAGAGAGCGTCCACGCCCAATGTCTCGCTCAGATAGTCGAGCTTGCCGATTATCCCGTCGAGATCGCCATAGCCATCACCATCGGAATCGGCGAAGCTGAGCGGGTAGATCTGATAGAAGACCGCTTCCGTCCACCACGCGTGCGCGCCATCCCTGCCTCCAGCCATTCGATTCAGGCTAGATCGGCGATGCTGTCGCACCAGCCATTACCTGCTTCGGCTGGCAACAAGTGGGACAAACCGGATAGGGTAGACAGGTCAGACTTCGCCCAAATTTTTGGGCTGAGCGACCAACGGAGGAGAAACATATATGAATCGAATGCATAGGCTCATGGCCATGCTCGCCGTCCTGGCGCTGGTTCTTGCCGCTTGTGGTGGCAGCACCGGCAACGAGACGACGACCACCGCCGCCGGCGGTGGTGACCAGGGAGGCACGAGCTTCACGGACGTCGATGTGTCCGGGACCGAGGTTTCCGTTTGGGGAGCCCCGACCGGAGACGAGGGTCAGTCGATCCAGAACACCTTCAACGTCTACGGCGAGGCCGAAGACGCCACGGTGACCTGGTTGGGCAGCGACTCGTTCGAGCAGGATCTGAGGATCGCAGTGGATGGCGGCTCGCCGCCAGACATGGCCATTCTTCCTCAGCCAGGCTCGATCTGTGAGTTTGCCGACAAGGGCAATCTCGTGTCACTCGAGGACATGGGCTTTGACATCGCCGAGATGGAAGCAGCGCATAGCGCCTACATCATCGGTCTCGGCCAGTGTGCCGATGGCAACCACTATGCCATTCCCACCAACGTCAACTACAAGAGCATCATCTGGTACAACAAGCCCGCTTTCGAGGCGGCCGGATATGAGATTCCGACCACCTGGGACGAGCTCGTCGCACTGTCGCAGACCATTGCCGACTCCGGCACCACTCCGTGGTGCATCGGTCTCGGCTCCGAGGCCGCCACTGGCTGGCCCGGCACCGACTGGATCGAGGACATCATGGTCCGCACCGCCGGCGCCGACGTCTACAACCAGTGGGTGAATCACGAAATCCCGTTCAACGATCCTGCAGTCAAGACGGCCTTTGACACGGCCGCCGAGATCTGGTTCGCCGACGGTTTCGTCCTCGGTGGCATCGATGGCGTCTCTGCCATCGACTTCCGCGATGCACCGGACCCGATGTTCAATGATCCGCCAAGCTGTCTTTTGCACAGGCAGGCGTCATTCATCGCCAACTTCTTCCCCGAAGGGGTAGTGCCTGGCACGGATGCCGACTTCTTCGACTTCCCGGCTATTGACACCAGCTTGCCCGCCGCCGCCATGGGTGGTGGTGAGCTCGCCATCGTGTTCAACAACCGGCCCGAGGTCGTAGCCTTCCTCGACGCATATGCAGGCCCAGATCTGCAATGCGTCCAGGCATCGCCGACAGGTGATGGGACCAACGGCAATGGCACCGCTGACCTCGCGGCTCCGATCGAGAGGATCTCGGCCAACGCCAACACACCAAACGACTGTTATGAGTCGGACACGGTGAAGAAGCAGGCCGCGGCTGTCGCCACCGCCTTGGGAGCGAACGGGTTCGTCTTCGACGCATCCGACCTCATGCCCTCGGAAGTGGGTCAGGGATCGTTCTGGACCGGCATGGTCGATTGGACTCGTGGCACCCCGACCCAAGAGGTGCTCGACACGATCGAGGCCAGCTGGCCGTCATCCTGACGAATAGCTGAAGAGACAACCGAAGGAGGGTGGTCGATCGACCACCCTCCTTCTCTATTGGCTAGAGTCGATTTCCGACCTAGCGGAGGAGCCAGCAGAGAGTGAGCGTTTCAGGCGAAACCGAAGTCAAGCCCCAGCCTCCCCTGGATGGCGGGCCTGGTGGTGACGGTGGTGGTGGCGGGCTCTCGCTCACCCTGCTTCGGATCGGTGTGTCCCTCGTGGTCCCAATCCTCGCCATCCTTGGTCTCTATTACGCCGGGACGGTCCTCCTCGACGCCGACGCCAACCGCGCCCTCGTCGTCGTCATGGCCCTCATCGTCGGAGTCCTCGGCGTGTTCGGGCTGTACTACGGGATGGATTGGGTGATCAACCACATTCCCGACCAGTACCGAGACCGGGTTCGGCCGTTCGCCTTCGTCGGGCCAGCCGTGGTGATCCTCGGCATCTTCCTCCTCTATCCCACCTTCAACACCATCCTCCTCAGCTTCAAGGACAAGGCGGGAGAGGCATGGGTAGGCATTGACAACTACGTGAACGTGTTCACCAATACCGACACTCTGATCGCACTCAGGAACTCGGTGGCATGGGTGATCGTCGTGCCGCTCTTCTCTGTATTGATCGGTCTCGGTTTCGCCGTCCTGTCGGATCGTCTGGGTCGTCGCAGTGAGTCACTGTCCAAGACGTTCATCTTCATGCCGATGGCCATCTCCTTCGTCGGCGCCTCGATCGTCTGGCGGTTCATGTACAACTTCCGGCCCGAGGGATTTGGGGCGCAGATCGGCCTACTCAACGGAGCGTTGACCGGTTTGGGCGGGTCGCCCGTTGCCTGGCTGCTCCAGGAGCCCTGGAACAACTTCTACCTCATGGTGATCCTGATCTGGCTTCAGACCGGTTTTGCCATGGTGATCCTCTCCGCGGCGATCAAGTCGGTTCCGGAGGACATCATCGAGGCGGCCCGCATCGACGGCGCCACCGAATTCCAGGTCTTCCGCCGGATAACCATCCCGTCCATCGCCTCGACCATCGTCGTGGTGTCGACGACGGTGATCATCACGGTCTGGAAGGTGTTCGACATAGTCTTCGTCATGACCGGTGGCAAGTTCGACACATCCGTGGTCGCCGAGCGGATGGTCACTGAGTTCTTCACATTCCGGAACAGTGGCAGCGGCGCCACCCTGGCGGTGCTGCTCTTGGTTGCCATCATCCCGCTGATGATTGCCAATGTGAAACGATTCAGGGAGCAGGAGGAGAACCGATGACCGCCACCACCGCACCCACCCGGGTCGAAGTCACCGGCAACGAGCCACCGACCTTTTTGGGCAGAGTCTTTGCTCATTGGCCAATCAAACTCGCCATCCTGGTCATCGTCATCGTCTGGTTCGTCCCGACCCTCGGCGTGTTCATCAGCTCGTTCCGCTCACCAGGAGACGTCAATGCGACCGGTTGGTGGACGGTGTTCACCAATCCCGGGGCAACCACGTGGACATTCGACAACTACAACCAGGTGCTCAACTCGTCCGGATTCGGCAACGCCTTCCTCAACAGTCTCTCGGTGACCATCCCGGCCACCGTGATCCCGATCACCATTGCCGCATTTGCCGCCTACGCCTTCGCCTGGATGGAGTTCCCGGGCAGACAGTGGATCTTCGTGACGGTCGTGGCACTTCTGGTCGTGCCACTCCAGATGGCGTTGATCCCACTGCTGCGGCTGTATGTCAACTTCGACCTCAACGGGACCTTCCCAGCGGTCTGGTTGGCACACACCGGGTTCGGGTTACCCCTGGCCATCTATCTGTTGCGCAACTACATCGGGTCGTTGCCGTCGTCGATGATGGAATCGGCCACGATCGATGGGGCCACCCACTTCGAGATCTTCACCAAGCTGGTGGTCCCTCTCTCGGTGCCGGTGCTGGCTTCCTTCGCCATCTTCCAGTTCCTCTGGGTGTGGAACGACCTGTTGGTCGCCCTGGTGTTCCTCGGTGGCGAGCCCAAGGTGCGGGTTGTCACTCTCGCCCTTCGGGACCTGAATGGGTCACGTGGCGAGGCATGGCACTTGCTCACGGCCGGGGCGTTCATCACCATGGCGCTCCCCATCGTCGTGTTCCTGACTCTCCAGCGCTATTTCGTGCGTGGCCTCACCGCCGGATCGGTCAAGGGCTGAAAGCCACCGTCGCCGCCAAGCGATCAACCCGATGACGGAGATCCGTCGCGCTCCGGTGCCGATGTGGCGAACATGGCTTGCGATCGCCCTCGGGACCGTGATCCAGGTAGTCAGCTTCGGCTCCATCCTGGTCGGCGCCATCGCCGCCGGCAGCGATCAGGAGGTGGCGGCCGGGCCGGCCTATGCGCTCGGGTTCGCCCTCGTGCCGGCCGTGTTCCTGACTGTCGCCTTCGTCTCGAAGGTGCAGGGCGCCCCCACTGCGATCCTGAAAGCGATGGGCCTCTGGTTGGTGCTGGCACTTCCCCTCGGCCTCCTCAACCCGGTTGCCGGCCTGTGCGCCGGCTTCGCCGCCGGAGCCACGGTCACGCTGAGGAAACCGGATGAGCCGAAGAAGTGGGCTCGGACCGTGGCGGCCGCCGTCACCGTCGTCTATGTCACAGTGTTGGTGTTCATCCTCCCCCAGGCCGGCATATTCGCCGGGGCCGTCACCCCGCTGCTCGCCATGAGAGTCGCCGACGGCTACTCCGAGACCAGGGCCTCCGCGACCGAGGACTGATCGGCGCTCAGGTCGAAGCCGGGCATTCCCGACGCCACCCAATCCTGGAACGCCTCATCGTTCTCGACGTCCCGCTCATTCTCTCGGGCGAGGCGGAATCGGTGGGCCAAGAAGTCACAGTATCCCTGGACCGGGTCGCCTTCCTTGAGCTCGCGAATCTGTTCCACCAGCGGCTCGAAGGAGTTGGTCAGCCACTTGAAGACACCCACGCTCTTCCCCGACTGTGTGACGAACTCATGCTTGGCCAGGTAGTAGTTCAGATCGCTGAGAATGGTCCGCGCCTGGTTCTCGGAGGCGTCGACGCCGCTCATCTGACGGAGACGCTCCGAGTGGAAGGTGCGACCGGCGACATGGGCCTTCATGCGCACCACGTTTCCCTTATCGGTCGGATCGAGGAAGACGTCGTCGACCGAGAAGCCGAGGTCGTTGAGACGTGCGATCCGCTCCCGAATCTTGTACCCCTCGTTGGTCCCGATCACCAATTCCTCGGTCAACTCACTCCAGAGACCGTGATAGCGATTGGCGATGTCCTCACCCAGGCCCATGTCTGCCTCGTCGAGCTCGACACCGGTCATGGCGGCTATGTCGGCCATCTCACCGGCCACGTTCATCTCCATGATCTCCAGGTCCTCGAACCGCTGCCCGTCACTCAGGCTGGGCCAGAGACGGGAGGTCTCCCCGTCGATCATGATCGCCTCGATCGCCTCGGCGTCGTAGCGGTAGAGCACATTGGAGAGCGAGCAATCGCCCCAGAAGCAGCCGGCCAGATGGAGCTCGACGAGCATGCCGGCCAGTGCGTCGAGCATCTGCACTCGACGACGGCCAAACCCGGCACCCGACACCAGGTTTCGATAGGGGAAGGAATGCTCGACGTAACGGGTGATCACTGCCGCCGCCTGCTCGTCGTGTGGGTCGAGCCAAACCCGCTCGACGAGCCCCACCGGCTCGGCGGTGCGTGTAGTGATGTCCTCGAGCTCCCTCAACACCTGGTACTCGTTGTGTGCGAGCCGTTTCGGCAGCTCCTTTATGACGAAGATCCCTTCGTCATAGGCGACGAAGGTGACCGGGTGCCGATGGATCCCGGTAGGGACCTCGACCTGCCGGGGGTGCTCCCACTCCAGGATGGGCTTCTCCCACGGGAGATCGAGGAAGTCGGGGTAACTCGGGCGTATCTGCAAGTGCGGCGTGCCCATCGAGCACATGTAAGCCGATCAGTGGGCGGATTGAGTGACTCGGCAGGTGGGCCTCAACGACCCTGCTCCTGGATCGCCAGCGCCACACCGCCGGCAAGACCGGATCGATCGCCGAGACCGGGTCTAGCCAGAAAGTCATGCTCGTGCTCGCTCAGACCGGGATACCCGGCCAGTTGAATCGGGACCGCTTGGACCAACGCATCGAAAAGCCCGGGAAGATTCATCACCCCACCCCCCAGCACGATGCGCGTGGGGGCAAGCGCATAGACGACATTTCGCGCCAACTGCGAGAGGTAGGACACTTCGAGTCGAACCGCCTCGCGGAGAGACGCTCGTGGCAAGGAGACCGCCGGAGCGCCAAACCTCTGCTCGATGGCGGTGCCCGAGGCGAGGCCCTCGATGCAGTCGCCATGGAAAGGACAGCTACCCGAAAAAGGATCTTCGGGATCCCTGATCGCACTCATGTGACCCATCTCGGGGTGAACCAGGCCATGATGCGGTCTTCCTTCGACCACCATTCCCCCGCCGATCCCGGTACCCACGGTCACATAGACCAGCGGGTCATGTCCAAGGCCTGCCCCCCAGCGGCTCTCACCGAGAGCCGCCCCGTTCACGTCGGTGTCGAAGGCCACCGGGATGCCCAGGCCTTCCCGGAGGGTGCCCACGACGTCGGCGCCGGACCATCCGGGTTTGGGCGTGCGGGTCACGTGGCCATACTCGGGATGCTCAGGTCGCAATTCGATCGGTCCAAAGCACGCCACACCCACGGCACGGATCTCATGCGAAGCGAGATGCCCGACGACGGTCGCCAGGGTCGATTCGGGCGATTCGGTTGGGATCGTGAGGACGTCGGAGAGATGGCCGGATTCGTCTCCGATGGCGCACCTGGTCTTGGTGCCACCGAGCTCGACTGTCCCATAGATGGCTGTCACGACAGGCAATCTAGAAGGGACGGCGCCCGGCTGACCTTGACATGCCCCGGGACACACTGTTTACTTGAACAGCCAATGAAGCGATCGACTCCCGCCACCTACGTACTCCTGCTTATCGAGTAGCGCGCGCAAAAACACTTGCGTGCGCTCAACCCTCCCCCCGGAGGGTTTTTTGTTACCCATATGACAGACACGAAATTCACCGGATCACACTCACTGATCAAGAGCCTCGAGCACGAAGGTGTAGAGCTGATGTTTGGTGTGCCCGGAGGTGCCATCCTCCCCGCCTACGACCCCCTCCTCGACAGTCCCATAAGACATGTCCTGGCCCGGCATGAACAGGGCGCCGGGCACATGGCCGAGGGCTATGCCCAGGCCACTGGACGAGTGGGCGTGGTCATGGCTACCTCCGGGCCCGGGGCCACCAACCTGATCACCCCCCTGCAAAACGCCCTCATGGACTCCACTCCGATCGTGGCGATCACCGGACAGGTGGCGACGACCTCCATCGGGAGCGACGCCTTCCAGGAGGCGTACACGACCGGTCTGGCGATGCATTGCACCAAGCACTCCTACATGGTCACCAATGCCGACGACATCCCCAATGTGATACACGAGGCGTTCCATCTGGCATCGACCGGGCGCCCCGGCCCGGTGCTGGTCGATATCCCCAAGGACGTCCTCAACCAGGAGACCACGTGGGCGAATCCCACTCTGGACAATCTCCCGGGATACAAACCGACCACCTCGGGGCACCCGATGCAGGTGCGTGCAGCCATCGACCTGATCGAATCGGCGGAGCGACCGGTACTCTATGTGGGCGGCGGGGTCCTCAAGGCAAATGCGGCCCGGGAGCTTCTCGAATTCGCCGAGGCGGCCAACGCACCCGTCGTCACCACCCTCATGGCCAGAGGTGCCTTCCCCGACGGTCACCGCCTAGCTCTGGGCATGCCCGGGATGCACGGCGTCTACACCGCCACCACCGCCATCCAGAAGTGTGACGTCCTCGTCAGCGTGGCCGCCAGATTCGACGACAGAGTCACCGGCGACCCCGACGCCTTCGCCCCCGATGCCAAGGTGATACACATCGACGTGGATCCCGCCGAGATCGGGAAGGTCCGTGTCGCCGAGGTGCCCATCGTCGGTGACGCACGGTCGGTGCTGGTGGACCTCCTCGCCGCCCTCCACAAGCGTCGCGGGTCTGAGCCGGCGCCCGAGAGGGCCGATTGGTTCGAGCAGATCGAGACCTGGAAACGCGACTTCCCCCTCTCCTACGAACAGAACCAGGACGGGCCCATAAAGGTCCAGCACTTCATCGAGCGTCTCTACGCGGCCACCGGTGGTGATGCGGTCATCGCCGCCGGCGTCGGTCAGCATCAAATGTGGGCCTCACAGTTCTGGGGCTTCACGGAGGCCCGCACCTGGATCAACTCCGGTGGGCTCGGCACCATGGGCTTCGCCGTCCCTGCGGCCGTCGGTGCGAAGGCGGCTCGTCCGGATGACCTCGTGATCGCCCTCGATGGGGACGGATGCTTCCAGATGACCTTCCAGGAGCTGATAACGGCCAGCACGGAGAACATCCCGGTCAAGATCGTGGTGTTCAACAATGCCGGCTACGGCATGGTGAAGCAGTGGCAGAACCTCTTCTATGGGGGCCGCATCTCCGCGAGCGATCTCGGAACCACCCTTCCTGATTACCCGAAGCTGGCCGAGGCGATGGGTTGTGTCGGGATGAAGATCGACCACCCGACCGAGATCGACGCCGCCATCGAGAAGGTCCTCGCCGTCGTCGATCGACCGGTGGTGCTCGAGGTGGTGGTCGACCCGGACGAGATGTGCTTCCCGATGGTCCCGGCCGGCGGCTCCAACGACATGGTCGTCATGAGGTTGGAGGACCTCTGATGCAACACACCCTCACAGTCCTGGTCGAGGACAAGGCCGGAGTCCTGGCACGGGTCTCCGCCATGTTCTCCAACCGCGGATTCAACATCCATTCACTGGCGGTCGGCCCCACCCACCAGGAGGGTCGGTCCCGGATAACGCTGGTCGTGGACGCACCCGAGCTCGAGCAGCTGAAGAAGCAGCTCAACAAGCTGGTGAACGTGATCAAGGTCCAGGAGATGGAGCAGTCCGAGGCGCTGGAGCGGGAGGTCATGATCGTCCGGATCAGCGCCCAACCCTCCAGCCGTGGCGAGGTCCGCGACACCGCTTCCCTCTTCGACGCCAAGGTCATCGACATCTCCACCAGTGCGATCACCTTCGAGGCGTCGGGCTCGCCCCAGCATCTCCAGGCGTTCCTCGAGCACATCACCCCTTACGGGATCATCGACCTCGTGAAATCGGGCCGGATCGCCATGCGACGCGAATCCGAGCTGACCCCGTCGTCAGTCGTGGCAGGCGCCGGCAAATGAGCATCCGGCGTCTCACCCTGTCCGCTCCTGAAATCGATCTCGGCCTCGCCCTTACCTAGCCGGTCGCCCCAGCATCGGGCAGACCGGCGAATGCAGCCCGGACCCAACTTCCAAGGAGCACGACATGACCGAGCAGGTAAGGATTTTCGACAGCACATTGAGAGACGGCGAGCAGGCACCCGGCATCGCCCTCGACCCGGACGCCAAGGTGGCCATAGCCACACAGCTGGCCCGTCTCGGCGTCGACATCATCGAGGCAGGCTTCCCGGTGTCGTCACCCGGTGACTTCGAGGCGGTCTCCCGGATAGCCCGGGAGGTGCAGGGCCCGACGATCGCCGCCCTCGCCCGGGCCCAGGCGGGTGACGTCGAAAGGGCATGGGAGGCCATCAGAGACGCTCCCCAACCCAGGATCCACGTTTTCCTGGCCACCTCACCAATCCACATGGAGCACAAGCTGCGGATGGGTGAAGAGGAGGTCATGGCCGCCGTCAAGGTGAACGTCGCCCGGGCGCGGGAGCACACCGATGACATCGAGTACTCCCCGGAAGACGCCACACGATCCGACCCCGATTTCGTGGTTGCGGTTTGCCGGACCGCAGTCGAGGCGGGTGCGACGACGATCAACATCCCCGACACGGTGGGGTACGCCACGCCGGCCGATTACGGAGCCCTGATCAGCCGGGTCGTCAGGGAGGTCAAGGACGGCCGTGAAGAGATCGTGATCTCGACGCATTGCCACAACGACCTCGGCCTGGCGGTGGCCAACTCGCTGGCAGCAGTGGGCGCCGGGGCGCGCCAGGTCGAGGGAGCCATCAATGGGATCGGTGAGCGAGCCGGCAACACCTCGATCGAAGAGGTAATCATGGCCCTTCGGGTGAGAGAGGACGTCTTCGGAGTCGGCATCGAAGTGTCATCGGAGGAGATCTTCGAGACATCCCGGCTGGTGGCGGAGAAGACCGGCTACCCGATCCAGTTCAACAAGGCCGTCGTGGGGAGAAACGCCTTCGCCCACGAGTCAGGGATCCACCAGCACGGTGTCCTCCGGGAGAGGAGCACCTACGAGATCATGACACCTGCCTCGGTCGGCATGGGTGAGTCGATGATCGTCATGGGCAAACACTCAGGGCGCGCCGCCTTCAAGCACTCGTTGGAGAAGATTGGTGTCCAGTTGAGCGGTGAGTCGTTCGAGCGTGCCTTCTCCAAGATGAAGGAGACCGCCGATCGATTCGGTGAGGTGTCCTTGCATCAGATCGGGCGTATCGTCGATGATGTCGTCTCCGACATGGAGGTTTTGGACGGCGTGGCCGCCTCATTCAGATGAGCAACTATTCGATTGCAGTGGTTCCCGGGGACGGGACGGGTCCGGAGGTGGTCGCCGAGGCGACCAAGGTGCTGGCGGCAGCTTCGCCCTTGTTCGACATCACCTTCGACTATGTCGAATTGGACCTCGGTGGTGAGCGATACCTGCGAACCGGGGAGACACTCACCGGCTCGGATCTCGAGACACTGGGGAGCGCCAACGCGATCCTGTTCGGGGCGGTGGGCCATCCGGACGTCACACCCGGCATCCTCGAACAGCAGATCCTCCTCAGGATGCGTCGCGAGCTCGACCAGTTCATCAACCTGCGACCCGTCAAACTCCACCCTGGGGTCAAGGGGCCGCTCCGTGACGTCGATGCCAATGACGTCGACTTCGTGGTGGTTCGGGAGAACAGCGAGGGCCTCTACGTCGGCCAGGGCGAGTTCACCGCCAAGGGCTCTCCGTTCGAGGTAGCCGTCCAGCAGTCGGTCAACAGCCGGTTCGGCGTCGAGCGATGCATCCGGTACGCCTTCGACCTCGCCTCGAAACGACCCCGTCAACACCTCACCCTGTGTGGCAAGACGAATGTGTTGACCTACGCCTGGGACCTGTGGTCCCGGGTCTTCGATGAGGTCGCGGCGGAATATCCGCAGGTCACCACGTCATACGCACATGTCGACGCTGCATGCCTATGGATGGTGGAAGACCCCTCCCGATTCGACGTGATCGTCACGGACAACATGTTCGGTGACATCATCACCGACCTCGGCGCAGCCATACAGGGTGGGCTCGGCATTGCATCGGGAGCGAACATCAACCCGAACGGGGTTTCGATGTTCGAGCCGATCGGCGGCACTGCGCCCGGATTCGAGGGAACCGGCCTGATCAACCCCCTGGCCGCCATCGGTGCGGCCGGCATGATGCTCGATGTACTCGGCGAATCGGATGCCGGTCGTGTCATCGAGCAAGCCGTCGGCTCGGTCGCCGGATCACTGCCCTCATTGCGTGCCGGCGAGATGGGTCTCAGCACATCAGAGGTCGGTGACCGGGTGGCCGACGTCGTCTCCGAGTCGAGCCCGGCAGGGGTGAGCAGATGACCGAAGCGCGCACGCTTTTCGAGAAGATATGGGAAGACCATGTCGTCCACAGCCCACTCCAGGAGTCGGCTCGAAAGGACGCTCTCGCCGAGGCCGGTCTGGGAGACGATGCCGGTCTGCTCGGCGAGCGTCAGGATCTCCTCTACATAGACCTCCACCTGATCCACGAGGTAACGTCGCCTCAGGCGTTCGAGGGACTTCGTCGGGCGGGACGGGCGGTGCGACGCCCAAACCTCACCCTCGGCACCGTGGATCACAATGTCCCCACCATCGGGAGGGATCTCCCCAATCCCGATCCGCTCTCCGCCCAGCAGATCGAGGTGATGCGACGCAATGCCGAGGAGTTCGGGGTCACCCTCTATGACATCTTCGACGTCCGCCAGGGCATCGTCCACATCATCGGCCCCGAGCAGGGATTCACCCAGCCGGGGATGACCATCGTCTGCGGTGACAGCCACACCTCGACCCATGGTGCCTTCGGTGCCCTGGCCTTCGGCATCGGCACCTCCGAGGTCGAGCACGTCCTCGCCACACAGACCCTCCGCCAGACCAAGCCCAAAACGATGTCCGTCGAGGTGACCGGTGAGCTGGCACCAGGTGTGACCGCCAAGGACGTCATCTTGGCGATCATCCACGAGATCGGTGTCCACGGTGGCATCGGGCATGTCATCGAGTACCGCGGGGACGTCATCCGAAGTCTGTCGATGGAAGGTCGAATGACCATCTGCAACATGTCCATCGAGGCCGGGGCCAAGGCCGGGCTCATCGGCCCCGACGAGACGACCTTCGAGTACATGAAGGGCCGGCCTCAGGTGCCCAAGGGAGACGACTGGGAGAAAGCCGTGGAGCGATGGCGCCGTCTCGCCACGGACAAGGGAGCCGTCTTCGATCGCGAGGTGGTCCTGGAAGGCGCCGAGATCCGTCCATACGTCACCTGGGGCACCAACCCCTCACAAAGCGTCCCGGTCGACGGCAAGGTCCCCGGCCCCGAGGACTTCCCCGAGTCACAGCGAGAGTCGGTGAAGAGGGCACTCACATACATGGATCTCAGCCCGGGGACACCGATGAGAGACATCTCCATCGACCGCGTCTTCATCGGATCGTGCACTAACGGCCGCATCGAGGACCTCCGTGCCGCCGCCAAGGTGGTGGACGGCAAGAAGGTCGCCGAGGGCGTGACCGCCATGGTGGTACCGGGCTCGGGCTTGGTGAAGCGCCAGGCCGAAGAGGAAGGGGTCGCCGATGTGTTCATCACGGCCGGCTTCGAATGGCGCGATGCCGGTTGCTCGATGTGCCTGGGGATGAACCCCGACATCCTCCTCCCCGGCGAGAGAAGTGCCTCGACCTCGAACCGGAACTTCGAGGGCCGCCAGGGGCCGGGTGGGCGCACCCACCTGCTCAGCCCGGAGATGGCGGCGGCGGCGGCAATTGCCGGGCACCTGATCGATGTCCGGGAGGTCTCCCGATGAGAGCTGTCTCAGTGGTCCGGGGGAAGGCAATCCCCATGGACCGGGCAAACGTCGACACCGATCAGATCATCCCGGCGAAGCACCTGAAGCGGATCGAGCGCACCGGATATGGCCCGTTTTGCTTCGAGGCGTGGCGTCAGGACCCGGATTTCGTGTTGAACGACCCTGTCTACGAAGGGGCGAAGATCATGCTGACCCGGGAGAACTTCGGTTCGGGGTCGAGCCGCGAGCATGCGGTGTGGGCCCTGGACGGGCTGGGCATCGAGGCTTTGATCGGCGAGAGCTTCGCCGACATCTTCAGGAACAACTGCTTTCAGGGCGGGATGCTCACCGTGGAGCTCCCGGTCGCCGACATCGACTACCTGATCGAGATGACCACGAACCATCCGGAGACGGAGATCGAAGTCGATCTCGGCGCCCAAACCGTCACGGCAGGCGAGTGGGTGCGCAGCTTCGAGATCGACCCGTTCCGCAAGTACCGGCTGGAGCGCGGTCTCGACGACATCGCCATGACCCTCGAGTACGCCGCCGACATCGATGTCTTCGAGGAGGCGCGGGCGGCGGCACTGGGCCAAACCTCCGCCGGATAGTCGACACTGCCCTCAGCGGTCGCCGGCGATGCCCAGGGCGTCCATGAGGTCATCGAATTGATCGAAGCGGAGTGATTGCGGCCCGTCGCTGAGCGCATTTTCCGGATCGGGATGGATCTCGACCATGATTCCGTGCGCGCCTATCGCCTGAGCCGCCAGGGCCAGCGGGGCGACCAGGTCCCGATTGCCGGCGGCATGGGACGGATCAACGATCACCGGCAGATGGCTGCGTTGCCTCAGCACGGGGACGGCACTCAGGTCGAGTGTGTTGCGGGTCGAGGTCTCGAAGGTCCGGATCCCGCGCTCACACAGGAACACCTGCTGATTCCCCTCGGAGAGGATGTACTCGGCAGCCTGGAGCAACTCGTCGAGCGACGAGCTCATCCCCCGCTTCAACATCACAGGGCGATGGGCGCGGCCAACCGCCGAGAGCAGGGAGAAGTTCTGCATGTTCCTGGTTCCGATCTGGAGGATGTCCGCCGTGCGGGCCACCTGCTCGACGTCCTCGGGGGAAACCACCTCGGTGACGACCGGCAACCCGTACGCCTTGCCCGCCTCTACCAGCATCTCCAAACCCTCATACCCGAGACCCTGGAACGAGTAGGGCGAGGTCCTCGGCTTGAAGCACCCACCCCTGAGGATGGACCCGCCGGCGTGTTTCACAGCCTTGGCCGTTGCCATCACCTGGTCCCACGACTCGACGGCACACGGACCGGCGATCATCACCAACTCGTCGCCCCCGATCTTGACACCGGAGACCTCGATGACCGTGTTCTGGGACTTGTGCCCCCTGCTGCCCAGCTTGTAGCCCTTGGGCTTCTCGGATGGGAGGTCCAGTTGGGTCAACGCCGCACGACCCTCGGGATCCACCGTCCTGACAGGGCGTTCTACCGGCTTCGGCCTCAGGTCACGCGAGGGGTAGCTGCCCAGGACCCGTAGGAACCGGACCTGACGGGTCAGCTCCTCGAGGACGGCCTCGACCTCGGGATCGGCCCTGTTGCCATCGAAGTCCAGATAGAACAGCTCCTCCCTGGGATTGTCCGGAATCGGCCGCGATTCGAGCATGACCAGGTTGATGTCCGCCTCGTGGAAGATTGCCAGGGCATCCATCAAGGCACCTGGATGGTTCCCCACCGCCATGACGATCGATGTCTTCGAGGCAACGCCGTCGGGGACCTCAGCCGGCTCCCGGGCCACCACCACGAAACGCGTGTAGTTCTCGTCCCGGTTGGCGATCGCCGACTGGAGCACATCGAGCCCGAACAGCTTCGCCGCCTGCTCGCTGGCTATGGCGGCGATCGCCGGATCGTTCAACTCCTTGATCCGCTTCCCCGACAGCGCGGTGTCCGAGAAGTAGACCACCTCGACGTTCTCCAGCCCGGCCAGGAACTCGGAGCATTGGGCCACCGCCTGGGGGTGACAGTAGATGCGCTCGAGACCGGCGATCGTGGCGCCCTCGATGCCGAGCAGGCAATGACGCACCCGGAACTTCACGTCTCCGACGAAGTGGAGACGGCTGTTCAAAAGGAGGTCGTAGACCTCGGAGATCGCACCCGATGTCGTGTTCTCGATCGGGAGCACGGCCACCTCGGCCTCACCTCTCTGCACCGCCGCGATGGCGTCGCCAAAGGTGGCGGACCGCACATACGTCGCCGAAATGCCCTTGGAGTCGAAGAACTGCTGGGAGGCGAGCTGGCTGTATGAGCCCTCGATGCCCTGGATGGCGACCGTGACCGGGCCGCCCAGGCTCTCGGAGCGACCGAGCAGCTCTTGCTGGATTCGCACCGAGTCGTTGACGATCTCACGCCAGACTCGATTGACCAGACCGGCATCGAGATCGTGGTCCATCCCGGTGGCGATCCGATCGGCGATCAGATCCTCCTCACGCAACTGATCGCGTGATGGTCGGTCCTGGGCGTCCTTCTCTTTGGCTATGCGGAGACTGTGTGCCTTCCGCTCCGCCATCAACTTCAGGATCTCGTTGTCGATCCGATCGATGTCATCTCGGATGCGGTTGATGTCGTCTGGGTTCAGGTCTTTGTTGGTCATTCATGGCCTCGGCGCGTCTAACTGGGCAGGTGGGCAAGTAGCAGCGGGGGTGGGGTAGATCGGCGCTAGGCGCCGAAATAGACGAACCCGAAGAAGCGCCCGGAAGCGGCGGCAGCGCTCGAGGTTGGGTTCGTGGCCATTGAACCGGGATTATCCGCATGTGCCGCTGTCCTGTCAACCTCGGAGTCGGGTTAGGTTGGATCCATGAGTCGTCTCGGTCTCGCCGTCGGCATCCTGCTGCTTCTCGCCGGTGTCATCTGGGTGCTCCAGGGATTCGGTGTCGCCTTCGCCCCGGAGAGCTTCATGACCGGCGATCGGATGTGGGTCCTCTGGGGTGCCTTGGCGATCGCCCTGGGTGGTGGGCTGATCTGGCGGGCTCGAGCCCGCTGAGCCGACTCTCGGACGACCGGGGCAATACAATTGCCTCGGAACGTATGAGTGACACGCCCAGAATGCCCGAGGAGGCCCTGGCCCCCGAAGGGCTCCAACGCTTCATGTACGCCTGCTCGCACGAGCGTCGCTCCCCCACCACCCAGCGTCTCATCGACGCATCGTCGTATGGGTGGATCCACTTCTTCATCCGGAGCCACGGAGAGAACGCCACCGAGACGCCACGCCCCGACGACTGGCTGGAGCCTCATGACGCCGATCCCACCAAACTCTCCGAGTTCTTCAAGCGGGTGGGGATCCGGTTGCGGGACACCGACGCCCACGAGTACGCCGCATCACTCGAGCACTACTTCCATGAGCTCGCCGACGAGCGGGAGATGCCCTGGCCGTACCGTTGAGCGGCCGATCCGGAATTCTTTGAATTTCCTCGGTCGACCCTCTTGAATCTGTCCCTGGTCGAACGTATGTTCGGGGTATGGAGTGGGAGACACTTTCTGAGGATCAGCTGGACGTTCTGATCAGCGAATGCGAATCGGGGATCGCCCGGCTCCGTTCGATGGAGATGGGTGTGATCGCCGAGACAGAAGAGACGTCGATCTCATCAGGCGGATGGATACCGGTCGATCATCGACTGGATGGCCGCCCGAGCCGACATCTCCCACCGCACCGCCCGAAGACTGTGTTGGACGTCTACCCGTCTCGGAGACGCCCCCGAAGTCGCCTCAGAACTTGCAGCCGGGGGAATCTCTTTTGACCGGGCCGAACAGGTCGCCCGACTACCCCAAGACCAACGCGAGAATCATCAGCATTTCGATATCGCCCAGCTGCAACGTCGAGTCGCCCACTACCGGCGTCTCACCCCAAAACGAGAAGCCGAGACCACCAGCTCCCATCTCCACTTCCAACCATCATCAGACGAGCTGACCGTCAACATTTGGGGCCAGCTCAGCGGATACGACTCCCGGATCGTCGAAAAAGCCATCGACCAACAAGCCGACCAGATCATCCCCGACACCGATCAGGTCAGATTGAGTGTGGCCGAACGACGAGCCGCCGCCCTCATCACCATCTGCAACCACAGTCTCTACCGGGAGCCAGACTCCGACACCGGCCCCAACTCGGACACGGAAACAACCACAGACACGGACACGGACACGGACACGGACGCTGACTCGGACGCTGACTCGGACACGGACGCGGTGGAGAACACTGCCGGGATAGTGCACACCATCACCGCCACCCCCCCGGTGGAACTGACCATCACCGTCGACGCCCGAACCGCAGCATCTACCAACGGGCAGACCGGTATCGCCGTGCTCAACGGACCCCGCATCGGAACCAAAGCCCTACAAGCGATCCTCTGTGACAGCATCATCGACGTCATAGCCATCAGCGAACAAGGCAGACCACTCGCCGTCGGCAAAAACACCCGGGTCATCCCCAGAAAACTCCGAAAACACATCCTCAGCCGAGACCAAGGATGTGCCAGCGACGGATGCCCCTCCAAACACCATCTCCAAATCCACCACATCATCCCCATCTCACAAGGCGGACTAACCATCGAACAGAATCTGATCACACTCTGCTGGTATCACCATCAGATCGCCATCCACCAACAAGGACTCCAAGTCCAAAAACTCGGACCATCCCGAATACGACTCGTCCCACCACCAAACGGGACCGACCCTCCCCACACCCCGAAGAAACCAGGGTCGTAACCTTCCAGCTAACCGCTATCTCTGTCCGCCGGTGGTCTATTCGATCAGCGACACGGGTACCGACGTGTTGCGGGAATGGCTGGGCACACCGGTCTCCCCCTTCTCGATGGAATTCGAGGCCATGCTTCGGGTCTTCGTCGCACCCCTCGGCACCAAGGAAGAGCTGATCGGAACCCTCGAGCAAGTGCTCGCCGACGCCCGGGACATGCTGATGTTCGCCGGCCAGGTCAAACAGGAATTCATGGAAGACATCAACGTCACCCAGAACCAGGTCTATATCAGAGCCATCGCCGTGGACTTCTTCGTCAGCCACCTCAGCACGGTGGCGGCATGGGCGGAGCGCACCCTCGGGGAAGTCGAGAGCTGGGACGACCTCGATCCATCCGACGAAAAGGACGAAAGAGGCTTGGAGAGAATCCGCCAACTGCCCGTTGATGCACTCAGTGCGGCGCTGGCCGGTGTTGCTACGCCGCCCACGAGCCAGATGAGAGACTCACCCACCCGCAAGTGAGCCAGCCCCGAGTACAACGGTGGAGAGGATCCAAACTGCAAAGCTGCTGATCGTCATGAAGCTCGTTGCGTCTGTTCTGATCGTGCTTCTGGCGGCCTGCGGAAGCGATCTCGCCGTGGCCAGCGAACGGTGATTCTTCATGTCCCCAATGCAATGGCCTAACGAGCGAGACCTCGGCACGGACCACAACGCAACCGCCTTGTGTACCTCCGACCGTTCCGTAGCGACCACCGGCCCAACTTGCGACCGCCGACCTCCAATCGCCTGCCCGCACAAAGAGGCTTCGTTATGTGCGGTTGTCAGACCGCGAGTTGGCTGATCTCCCAGAGGTGCCCGTCGAGGTCCGCAAAGAAGCAGCGGATCTCACTACCCCAGTCATAAGGCGGAGTGAGAAACTCCGCACCCCGTTCTTTGAGAGTGTCGTAGCTGGCTTGACAGTCCTCGACGCGAATCGTGAATGCATGGCTGGCTTTGCGCGCATCTGGTGGAGCGAATACGACGTCAGGCTTGTCGGGTGTCGGGTCGCCTCCCTCCACCAAAAGAAGCCACACTCCATTGAAGGAGAGAACCGCAGAGCTTCCGTATTCTCGATACGGCTCGGCGCCCAGCACGTCTCGATACCAGTGGTTCGAAGCAGGTACATCTGAGACGACCAAGATGTGAGTCAGGGCCATGTCAGGCGTAGGGAAACCATCAGACACGACTTCAGCCTACGAGCCACCCCGACAGCTCCGGGGGAACAAATGTGCCGATCTGCGTTTCATCATCGCCATCGAAAAGGGCAAATATGCTCCATCGCTTCCATTGGCGTTTCCTATGCCTCGTCTACTCGAGAGTTGGATGCCGGCCGGAATGATCAGTTGTCGCACATGCCGCTGGTAGGCAGGAGCCCCTCCACGACCCGATCGACGCCGTAGTCGACGGCGAACGGGCCGGGTCCTTGCACGTGAAGAGTCGTTTGGGCTGCTGGGTCGGCGCCGATGATGGACTCGTATGGGACGGTCTCTTCACAGGTCATGGTGTAGGTGACCCGAACTTGGGTCTGGGTGTGCGGTGCGATCCGGACCGGTGCGTCGAGGTTGAGCGTGGTCCACTCCGAATCCGCCGATGTGACGTTGACCGCCACTATCCCCCGGTTGATGAGAAGGATGAACATGGACCCGATCCCTGTTTGCTGGTCCCATTCACCACCACCACCGACGGTTTCGACATTGGGTCGAACAAGGCCGGAGACGGCCCCGACCGGGAGCAGCGCGGCGACGATGAGGACACCTGCCAGCAGCTTCCAGCGTCTTACGTCCGAAAGCGGTGGCACCAGTTCGTCGAGTAGCGAGTCATTTGACATTATGTCCTAGGACAATAGTACAATACGGATACTATGTCCACACGCCTCATCTTCGTCCTGATCGGTGTCGTTCTCCTGGCCGGTCTAGGTACTGCCGCCTTGCTCTTCTCCATACCGAAACCCAGAGCCCCCAAGGACCTTCCCGGAGATCCGACCGGCCCGGCCCGCCAACTGGTAGACCGCCATCTTTCTCGCGTCACTTGGTTTCGACGGGTCGGAGCATTCTTCGGTCTTGTGCTTGCCATCGAGGTCGGGGCCATCTGGTACAGCCGGGTAGGGATCAGCACCGGAGAAACCGGCCTCTTCGCCGACGTGCTGGCCATGCCGATGCTGGGATCGCTCGCCGGGGCGATCGCCGCCGAGACCTACAACCTGCGGCGCCGCTACCGGGGAGCCCGGATCGTCGACCTCTCCGACCGGCGGGGACGCTACCGCCTCGAATCCAATGCCCGGCGTTTCCGGATCTGGGCAGCATTGGCGATCATCACAACCGTGATCGCCGCCCTCGGACAAGCCTCGATCCTGCTGCCTTTGGTCGCCGTCGCAACGCTGGCAGCAGTCGAGACCTGGGTTCGTTTCGTCGAGCTGCGAGCCCGCCCGGCGCTGCCGTCCAACCTTGCTGAAAGCGACGACCTGATCCGGCGCTGGGCCACCGAGCGCCTCGACCGATCCGGATACGGGATCGCCGTCCTCCTCACCGGATGGGGACTTATCGGTGCTCTGGATCCCCTCAACTCGATCGCGCTGGCCACTTTGATCGGCTGGACCACCCTCATCGTGTCCTTCTCGATCTGGCGCAGTGTGGGACGGATCCCGGTGTGATCATCCGCGTCAACCCCGATGATCCAACCCCCGCCTACGAACAGATCCGGGCCCAGATCACCGCCATGGCCGCCCACGGAACCCTCCGCACAGGCGCCCGCCTACCGACCATCCGCCAACTGGCCATAGACCTCGGTCTCGCCAAAGGAACGGTCGCCAAAGCCTACGAAGAACTGGAACGGGACCGGGTGATCGCCACCAAAGGCCGCCGCGGATCCTTCGTCCAGTCGCCGACAACCCCGCCTGAAACCGAGGTCGACTCGAGACTCGAAGCAGCCGCCGAGGCATTCGCCGTCACCACCTTCCAACTCGGCGTTGACGAAAACAAAGCCCTGAAAGCCCTCCAGGACGCTCGGTCCCGACTTCAACCCAGAGACTGAGGCAACCAACACCGGGAAACCAAGCGCAATCAGACCCAAACAGGGGCCTCCGCATCAAGCCGATTTCTGATGCCAGCTCTAGGCGCCCGACAAGATCGCGTACAGAAATCCAAGCACGGCAGCCACGAGGACAAGTCCCGCGACCGCCATCGCCGGCGCCCGCCACCCTGTCTCCCGCCTTCCAACAGTGAGCACGAAAACTGCATAGAAGACGACGAATGTCCCACCCGACCTCCACAGGCCGGTCGCCGCCGTCTCGAATCCGGTGAGCCGAGCGATGGCCCAGCCGACCACGGTGCCCACCGCGGCGAGAAGAAGGATCTTCAGATGGTCCATTGCCGGAACGATCGCATTTCCAGATATCAAAGCAGTTTCGTGCGACGGCAGACCGAAAGGTTCCATGAATTCTGGGCTCGATCAGCCCGGACCTGGGAGCTACGGGCCTCTGGGCGTGGTCGTAGTGGTGGTCGTGGCGTCATCCGGGCCTGACGATGGACTGGGAGCGGAGGGTGTCAATGAGATCACCACAGTGCCCAGTTCGCTTCCGTCCTCGTCGAGGGCTGTCATGACATATGCGCGGGTGTCGGGCAGTGGCATGAGGGCCACTCCACCGACCGGCGACTCCCATCCCAAGGACTCGTCGGTCTCTGTCAATGTGATGTCCCTCCGAGACAAGACGACCACCGAAGTCCCATCCGGAACGCCGAGCCATGCTCCGAGCGGAGGTCCGGGACGAGTGGGGACGAGCAACTCGAACACCCCGGCATCGCCACAGATCTGTGGTGTCGGTCCGATCCAAAGACATTTGATGGGTGTGTCGTAGTAGCCCTGCTCATTGAGGAACATCGACTCGTCGTTGTACTCACCGAGATAGACGGTCGGAGGGTCGAGTGCATCGGGATCGGCCACCTTGGCTCGGCCGAACTCGAGTCGCCATTCGTCGCCAAACCCCGACGTGTCGAATCGGGGAGCCGGTGCCTTGGCCCCGTAGTAGAGGGGAACGCTCGAGAAAGCCTCGACGATCCCGTCGACGGGAAAACGCTCACCGGCGATCAGCACCGACCGGGCCGGAGTGTCTGACTGTCCCACCGGCGTGCCGTCCGCCCGCCCGACCACGAGCGATATGGCAAGGATGCCCCCGAATACGGCAACACCGGCTGCAGCCATGCCGACCCGTGCCATGAGCAACCGTCGCCTCCCACGCTGTTGCACACGGTCGGTAGCCGCCGGAGTCCCGGCCGGCACGGTGGACAAGGCCACTGTCAACTCTTCTCTGATCAGCTCTTCGATGCTCATTCGATCACCTCTTTCAGGGTCTCGAGCGCTCGATGCAGGCGGCTCTTGACGGTCCCCTCGGGGATGTCGAGGGCCTCCCCGACCTCTCTGAGCGACCAGTCGAATACGAAACGCAAGACCACGACCTGACGCTGCCCGAGCGGCAGACGAGAGATGGCCGCCATCACCTCCGGGTGAGGAGTTCGCATCTCCCATGACGGCTCGACGTCTCTCCAGGGGACTTCACGCCATCGACGGCGGAGCCGATTCTTCGCATAGTTGGAAGCGACCCGGTAGACCCAACCGACCGGATTGTCATATGCACGCACGGTCGACCACTTCTGAAATGCACGGACCATCGCTTCATCGACGGATTCGGCGGCCAGCTCATGATCTCTGACGATCACCGCCAGCGGCCGGTAAACCCGATCCCACGTCTCCCGATAGAAGGCGCCGAAATCGGACTGGACGGCCGACTCAGACTCTCGAGAATCCACGAACTCCCTCATTCACAACCAAGACACACGAGAGATCAGAAAGGTTCCGTCGGTGAGACAGGCCAGCCCGTGGAAAGTAGAAATCTCCGACCCGTCGAAATAGGCGATCTCACTTGGTGAAGTCGTAGAAGCCGACCGGCACCACCCATGCGAGGGACGATACCCATCCGGCCAGTCTGCGCCCGTAGTCGGCCGACGAGGCCTCGACCTCGGCCACACCACGACATCGTGTCCCGCTCGTGCGTTCGACATCTCCGATGATGCCCGGATTTTCAGAGATGCAGTGCAACCGATGGGCGTGCTGACGCGTTGTTTGGCCGTGCAGAGCTCTTCGAGAAGTGTGAGTCTTCAATTGTGGTCGAGGTGATCCGTGCGACTTCGGGTGATGATGGTGCTGTCTTTGCTGCTCTCCGCCAGGACCTGGTCCGATATGCGACAGCCTTGGTGGGCCCGTCGGATGCCGAGGATGTGGTCATGACGGTGGTCCACCGGGCGGTGAGACGTCATCGACTCTCGGACTTGGAGAATCCGAAGGGCTATCTACTTCGGGGAATCTTGAACGAGGCGCGTGGTGTGGGACGACGTCGTCGCTCGCTACCACTGGTCGAGGACCACGACATTGGGGTTCACGACCGCCACGGGCTCACGGAGATTCTGGACGTGTTGATGACCCTGCCGGTCCGCCAGCGGGCTGTCATCTACCTGCGCTATTGGGAGCGTGCACCCATCAATGAGATCGCCGAGCTTATGGGCGTGGTTCCTGGAACGGTCAAGCGATACCTGCATCTGGCCCGGATCAAATTGAAGGGAGTGTTGTGATACTCACCAAAGAACAGGAGAACCGTCTCCACGATGCTTTGGAGGTGTTGGTCGAATCGGCACCGTCGGGCTTCGATCTTCAGCTGCCGCCGTCTGCGCCTCGACGCACGCCGATTCTGGCTGGTGTGCTCGTCTTCGCCGCAGTGCTGGCCGTCTTTATTCCCTTGGCTTATCTGATCAATCGGGATCGACCATCGGTGTCCGACGTCACTAGCCCAACCGTCGCTACCTCGCCGGATGAGACCACTGTCGTTTCGGATGAGACGACGATCTTCGGCGACGTCGAGGTCCTGACTCCTTCCTTCGGCGATGTGTGGCGGCTCGTGTCCTCCGGCGACGTCCTCTACGCCGCCGGCACCGGGCCGACCGACAAGGTATTCCGGTCCACCGATCACGGTTCGACCTGGGAGCCGATCCTCGAGGCCGATCCGGGTGACGCCGAGGGCCTGGTGGCCGGAGGCGATGTGGTCGCCCTGGTCATCAACGACGACAACCCGGCCCGGGACACCATTGAACCCCATTCGGTGGTGACCGGAGCTCCCCGGGTTTTGATCTTCGATCCGAGCACCGGAGGCCAGACCGAGACTCTCCTCCCCCGTCCAGAGGACCCCGAGATGACGGGACTTCCCCTCGACGACGGTCCTATCGACCAGAACGGCACCGGATGTGCCCTCAGTGGATACCAAAGCTGGATCATCGCCGGCACGGTTGCAGTAGGTGACCGGATAGTCGTCGGAGGGGTACAGCAGCTCGTCGGCGAACTCGCCGACGGGTCGGTCATATGTGACGGACAGACATATCGGTCAGTGGTCTGGACTTCAGACGACGGCCAGAACTTCCAGGTGCATGACAGTGTTCCATTGGCTTCGATCACCTGGACCGGCAACCGGTTCCTCGCCTGGTCGAACACACGTGACCCGTCAGCTGCACCGAGCCTGGTGACATCAGCCGACGGGATCAACTGGTCTATAGCTGCGACCACGCCGCCGATCCCTGACGCTGCATTCCTGTCGGGAACCTCGATCGAGACACACGACAATGTGGTAGTCGCCTTTGCCGGTGTCCTGGGGTGGACCACTGAGGTGCCAGACAACGTGACCGATCCCGAACAGCTGCGGGACATCCTCGACATCGGTTCCGACGGCGACGTCCAGCAAACACTGGACATGCTCGGAGTCGATCTGCCCTTCGACGAAGCCGAGAAACTGACCATCGTCAAATTCAATGGACAGAACCAGCCGATAGGAGCACTGCTTTCAACCTCCACCGACGGCGGGGCAACCTGGGAATCGTCATACGTCCCCGAGCCGATCACCGCAGCCACGAATGTGGGCGGGACCTACGTTGCGATGACCTCCAACTACGGAGACCCAACCGACCCGACCGACGAATCGTCGTCACTGCTGGTCTCGGACGACGGCCAAACCTGGACACACGCCATTGACCTACCCGGCTTCTCCTACGGCCCCAACGTGTTCACCCAGGCCGGCAACACGATATATGTCGGGTCACAGGGGCAAGGAACCCTGTGGAAGATCCCGGTTGGCAACTAAAAGACCGACATCTACACACAGAAGGATGGCGACCCCCAATCGCCGATGACGATGTGTTGGTGGGAGGCTGCTCGGTGAGGGGTCGTCGGCAATGGTTGGCATGTCTGGTTCTGCTTGTTGCAGCCTGCAACGGGTCCGGCACCGTGACAACTGTGAGTCAGTCGGGTTCGTCCACATCGTCGGCTGCTGACTCGTCTACGACCACTACGAGTTTGGTGGAACTACGTCCCGAGCTCCTGGAATGGGTGGCCCCGTTGGACTTCGAGGAGGCAGTGGCGGGTTGGGAGGCTTTTGGGCTTCCCGACCAGCAGCGGAAGTACCTGGCAATGGCGGATTGTTGGGAAGAGAACGGCTACGCGGAGTTCGCCGGGCATGTCAGGGATCAGGCGTCGATGAGACCGGAGAGCTCGGCAAGTATCCTGCTCACTCCCATGCGCAGGCTCGAGGGCGTGGGGTTCACAGAGGAACCCGATTTCTGGGTTGGCTCGATTGTCGAGTCGGCCGGTCCTATGGGGATGTCGGGGAGCGTGGAAGCGCAGTTGAAGTACGGGCCGGACCTGGGGTTGAGCCCGGACGATGCGGTGGGCATCCGGAAGGTGGGGGAAATGTGTTGGCCCGAGGGAGGTTGGATACCGACCCGTGGCATGGGGCGACCCGCAGCAACGTTCAGTGATCAATGGATCACCCGGCTTGGGGAGGTCGACCAGGAGCCGGAGCTCACTGCCCTGATCGGCGACACCGTGACACCGTGCCTTCGCTCCATCGACCCCTATTTCAGCGATGCGATCAACCCTGACGACTGGTTGAGCAAGGCGGCGTATGCCCCGCAAGACCCCCAGGATGTGGAGGGGTACGCCTCGGACATGTGGGCGATGCCCGAAGACACGCTGGTGGCCTGGGGCCAGGCCTTCGCCGGATGCATGGGCCCGCTGGAGGAAGCCCGACGAGCTCCCCGCCTCGCGGCCCGGGAGGCATGGGTGAACAAGTGGCATGATGAGTTGATCGACTTCCAGACTCAGGCGGAGTCGTTGGCGGGACCTCAGTGATATCGGACTGACCGCAACCTCGCTGACACGTCGCTTCGGCCTGCTCGACTACCGGCCAACCTTGGGCGACGTTGTTCTCTCGCAGACACCTGTCGCACAATTCGACAAGGGTGAGGGTGGATATGCCTCTGGACATTCTCCTTTTCGAAGTCACTACCGCCGTCTTCACCTACGGATGGATCACCTGGTTTCTGTTGAGACGGTGGCCAAAGATCGCCGCTATTGCAGCCGTTGTCGTGGTCGGCGCTGTCTTCTATCTGGACTACGCACTGGGAGCATGGTGGCTGCCCGTGTATCTGTTCACAGCAGGCTTGCCGGTCTTGGCCTTTGTGGGCTGGTTGATATTGACCAAAGCTGTGATCACCGGTGCGTTCTGGGAATTCGACGGGACCCCGAGAATCCGAGTCGGGAGATTCGCCCTCGGTATCAGCATATTTCTCATCGGCATATTGCTGATCTGGTTCGCCTTCTCCAGCGGGCTGATGGGGATGGCGTGGGACCTCGTAAGGCCTTGGAACCTCTTCAACTGAGACCTGATCTGCAGCGATTCGACGGAAGGGGCTTTCCCTTGTCGCGAGTGTTGCATTTGTGGCGGCAACTTCCGCGCGTGAAGTGGGAAGCTGGCTTCTCCGTGTTTTGGACGACCCCAGTCGACTGGACTGACAGTCCCCGGTCGCCAGCAGTGAATCGAACAGTTGTTCGGGCTATTCTGCTGCGCGTGAACTGCCCGTTTTGCTTCAACGAATCAATCCCTTCCAAGGAACATCTTTTCTCCAAGCCGATCTGCGATGCAGTCGGGATGGACCGAGCTCTGGCTGTTGCCTCTTATGACATGAATTCGGGAGAACTCGGCCCCGACGTTTCTTTGGACGATCGGTCCGTCCGGCTCCCCTGCGTCGACTGCAACTCAGGTTGGATGAGCGATCTCGAACTGCACGCAGCTCGAACGATTCGCCGCTGGATATCCAAACCGGAACCTCTTGAGCGAGCCGGGCATGAAGTCCTGATGCGATGGCTCGTCAAGATGGCAATTGTCTTCGGATTCGCTGAAGGAGGATCGCGCCGGTTTACTGACACTCCCACGAACGTGGCGGTCCCGGAGATCACGTCGGCCAAGACAATCAGAAATGGGCCCATCCCTGACCTTGTTCGGGGAGGGGCCGCAAAAGTGGCTGACTCTCACCACAGGTACATCTGGGGCACGGGTAACGCGACTGTCTCACCTACCGGACCAGACCTCCTGAGCTCGCGGGCAGTCAACGTGACGGCTCTGAATCTGGGGCAACTGCAATTGTGGGTGGCCATCCCCATCGTGCCGCCCGAGCGAATCGGGTTCCCCGGGGGCGTCTCGTCTCTCAACCCCCGGCTTCGATTTCGGTCGCTAGCGACACGATCGGAAGATTTGAACCCCTCTCAGGTAAGCGCCAGCTTCTCGCGAGCTGCGTCAGAGTCGTTCTTTGCCGCACTTCGCACCTTGGTGCGGACCAGTTAGGTCAGTATCGCTCGCCTGATGTGCCTTTCGAGCCGTCATATCGATTCATCCCGGATCTGAGCGGCCGTCGGGGCCCAGGATACGTCAGAGTCCACCTCTCCCTGGCACGTTGGGAGCCTTAGCCTGACCACTGATCGCATCTTGGATACGTTTTAGACAGGCCAACGGGTCGGGTAGCAGCTCCAACAGATTCCTGGCCCATCCGCATCTGCCGTTCGGCTCGGGTTCATCAGTGCGGCGTTGTTGCGTTGGATCGGGCCATATCTGCTGCGCTTCTTCGTCCGAGGGGTGTTTCGGACTCGTCTGGGTGAAGAATCGTGTTGCAGGTTCGCCTTCATCGGCGTCTATAACCTGAGTGAGGAATACATGTTGGAGATGCCGTGCGCGTCCAAATACGTGATCAGGACGAGCGGTTCATCGAGGTGGAGTATGAGCGTCTCCGCCGCTTTGCAGCGGTGGTCGCTCCCTATGACGTGGACCCGGACGATGTGCTCCATTCGGTGCTGGTGACCGTGCTGCGAGGGCGATCGCTTCACACGCTCGACGACCCGGCCTCCTATGTAAGACGGTCGATTGTGAACCATGTGCACTCTGAGCTCCGTCGTCGAGGTCGGGCTCGAACGGCACTCGGTCGTTTGGGACGTGCTGAGGCCAGTGTCGACGAGTATCCGTCCGATTTGGCTGAGCTCTCCCGTTTGGCTCCGGATGACCGGGCGATCCTCTATCTCCATGACGTCGAACAGTTCACTTTCGAAGAGGTAGCCGACCTGCTCGACACAACGGCCGGCCGGGCACGGATGCGTGCTTCGCGGGCGCGGCGAAAGCTCGAGAAGGCTCTGAGACAGGAGGAGACACGATGAACGACGTAGCTGTACTACTGACTGAGATGGCAGAACGCGGTTCCTCGCGTGGTGCAGCCGCGTTGCTTGACGACATCCGACGTGACCTGTCCGGTGGGATTTCGGTGGTGCAGCCGGTCTCCGACGAGCGAAGTAGACGTCTTAGGGGTCCTCTTCTCGGCGCAGCTGTGGCCGTTGTCGTGCTCGTGGTTGGCATCGCATCCGGGTTGTTCACCTCACCGGTCACGCAGGTATCGCCCAGTGGGATCAGATGGGAGAGGATGGCCATCGCCGTAGGGCTCCGAGCGCCTGCTGCTGGGCCGGGGGGTTTCATCAGCTTCGGCACTTCGCCGCAGGACGATGTGTCGGGTTTCGGTCTTTGGCGTTCGGATCGTGGCGTTGAATGGACACGAACCGGTCCGACCGACATGTCGGGTGTGAGCTTTTTCGAAGTCGTGGTTGCCACCGATGACCGGTGGTTGGTCGGCGGTGAGGCTGAAGATGGCTCGATGGCAGCGTGGTGGTCCGATGACGGCGAGTCGTGGGTTCCAGTGGAGTGGCCGGCTTCGATCGCGGACACTCTGAGTGGTGTCAGCGCCACTCAGGATTGGTTCTTTGCGGTGTCGACCGACGTCTTCGGTGAAGGCACCACGATGTGGCGTTCTCGTGACGGCGAGGTCTGGGACCAGCTTCCGGTCGGCGACATCGACCCGGCTCAGGCGGAGGGGACCGCAGGTGGTCTCGTCGTTCGAGACGGCGACCGAATCTCGGTGTCGACAGACGGAACCTCTTGGATGAGTGCCAGGGTGACACCACCCGATGATCTCGAAGCGACCCGTGTCTCCGTTGAGACCGTCGCGTGGGTCGAAGACCGTTGGCTCTCCATAGCCAGGGTCGAGCGGGTCGGACAGCCACCTGTGCTCGGTGTGTTCAGCTCGGCCGACGGAGAGTCCTGGTCCTATACAGGCGTACCTCCGTTCGGGGAACCCACCGACCGAGCCCCAACCGTCGACGCGGACGCGGTCATCGACGATCGACTCGTCGTCAGCCCTGGCACCGCCCCCATCTCTGTCGGGGACGAGGGCACGGTGTCCCCGAGCGGAATCGTCAGCAGCGCCCGCGAGATCTGGTCGACGACAGACGGAGCCAACTGGGCGCTGGAACTCGAAACCGACCGCGACGTGCTTGCTCTCGCGGGCGGTGGAACACCCGACGGCCCCGTTGGTCTCTGGTACGGCCCTCAGGAGACACCCGGAAGCACCTCCACCGATGACACGAATCCTGTCGTGACCACCATGGCACTCCCGCCAAACCGTGAGCTCGACCAGGACGGACTCGACTACCAGGCTGACGCCGCCGAGGACGGAGAGATCACGCGTGAGGAGTTCGACGGTGCGCTCCAAGGCTGGAAGGAGTGCATGGAAGAACGTGGCGTGACCGACGTGCGATACGAGATCGACCCCTCCGGTGGATGGAGTTCGGAGTATGCCTCACCTAGCCCCAACGGCGACCGAGAGAACGCCATCGACAACCTCTGCCAGGTCAGCTGGGTCGAAGAGGTGAGCTTGATACTGAACAATTGAAGACCAGCTCGGCCGGGAAGTTCAAGTCACATTGAACCGGTGGCTTGTGGCGCGTCATTCGCATCGTGCCGGGCACGCGCTATTCACTTTGCTGGCGGCCCTCCTGATCGCGGAAGTCGGATGGATCATCGGCTATGAGATAGCCCACCAATGGGCGGTTGTTATTGGCGTGGTAACGGGCTCCGCTATCGGAGCGCTCTTCTTCCGCACCAGCGAACGCCGTTCGTAATCAGGTCGGAGCCCCTTCTGTGCCGTTTTGCTCGGCTTTCGGAATGGGTGTTGGCGTCCGGGATCGGTTGATTTGCGCTGATACTCGTTGGATGAAGATCGTTGGTCTACATCACGTCCAGCTTGCGATGCCTCGGGGGGAGGAAGCATCCGCGACCGAGTTCTACGAAGGTCTCCTTGGAATCCCCAGGGTCGCATGGAACCTGGGGATTCCCTGACGCGTGTATAGGGGTAGTGATATCCAAGGAGCCATGTTGGACGAGCCACAACCTCGCATTGTGACTGTGGAGGTCGATTACCGCTCCTTCTATGAGCAGTCGCGGGAGCCGATCCGTCGAGCATTGGCCCTGGCGTTGGGCGACATGGTTCTTGCCGAGGACGCGGTCGACGAGGCAATGACTCGGGCCCTCGTTCGCTGGGACACCATCAGGCAATACGACCGTCCCGAAGGTTGGGTGTATCGAGTTGGCCTTAACTGGGCTAGGGGCACCTTCCGCAGACGACGGTTTGAACTTCTCACACAGATCGAAGCCGAAGCCGCAATCAGCCAAGCCGAGCTTCCAGATGTCGATTTGGTCGCCGCAGTAGGTCGACTGTCATTGCCGAAGAGAGCCGTGGTGGTTGCCCGCTACTACCTGGACTGGTCAACAACAGAGGTCGCTGCAGCACTCGACATACCCGAAGGAACCGTGAAGAGTCGCCTAGCACGAGCACTCCATCAACTGGGCAAGGAACTAGGAGAAGAGACATGACCAAACTCGAGAATCGGATCCGTGAAGGGTTGAACGGTGCCGCACAGGCCCTTCCCGACACGGCCATCACCACAACAGAAAAACCCTCATCACGGCGCCGGGCAGTCCTCACCGGTGCAGCAGCTGTGATGCTGATCGTCGGCTTGATTGGCGGCACTGCCCTCATCTGGAACAGCAGCAGCCGGGCCATAGGACCAGGCGCCGCTCCCGCAATCTTCGACAACGGCTACGCCCTATCCGAGCATGAAACCGCGACCTTGATGGTCAAGTGCCTCCAGGAACAAGGCCTAGATGTCACCCAAAGAGGAAACGGAATCGAATTCGACGACCGGATCGTCTCAGAGTCCGACTTCGAAGCCGAATCTCAGTCCTGTCGGGCCCGTCTCCGAGCAGCCGGCTTTCTCCTCCCCGGAGACAACCCCGACAACATCAAGGTCGGATACGCGCAGTATGAGGCCCTGGCCGACTGCTACCGGTCGGTGGGCATCACAATCTCTGAAGCTCCCCCACTCGACCAGTTCATCGACGACTACCAGTTCGGAACTTCACTCTGGTCGCCACAAGACCAGGCGATCCAACAGGTCGGGCGCGATGCAACCCAGGCGGCGGAGAACGGATGCCACATCCCGACACCGGAAGAAGTGTGGTCGGACAGCTGAGAGTATGTGCGTTTGCCCTTAGTGGCCTGCTGTAACCTTTGGCGATGAAGCGCCTCCGGGTCATTTTGGGTGCTGTGACTGTTCTCATCGCCGTTGCTGTGGCAGCCTTCCTCTGGCCAGGATTCCTGAGTCGTTCCGACACCGTTGTGGCTGGAACAATCACCGATATCGAGTCGAAAAACGTGGTCTACCTTTCCAAGCCGGGGATATACGTCGTGGCGACCGACGAAGGGTTTTTGGCTCTCGACGACGATTCACGTCATGTCGGAGATCGTGTCCTCTACTGCTCTCTCGACGACATGTTCTTTTCGCCCGCTCACGGTGAGAGGTTTGATCGCCAAGGCCGGTACTTGGCTGGTCCGGCCCAGGGGGACATGGGTAGATATCCGGTGAGTGTCGAATCCGGTCGGGTGGTCGTGGACACATCCCAAGGTCCTGAATTGCCCCCGAGGTCGGTCGGTTCGGGAACTCAAGGGCCGAGCAAGTGCTCTGGCCCCGGTAGCGAGAACCCGTCCGGTTTCTATCAGGCAGACCCTTCGTAGGGTTAACCGGGTTCAACTAGAGACGCCATCGGCCATCGGTCCCAGCAACTCCACCAAGCTCACCGCCGACTCCCTCGTCAATACAAGCTCCACCCGGTGCCGTCCAACACCTGACTGCCCCCACGGGCCACGGTCGCCAATCCTCCTCATGAAGTCGGCGACATCCTCGCCGGGTCGTCCGGTGGCGAAGGTGATGGCGATGGCAGGCTGGGAAAAGTTGGAGGTGGGTGTGGCGGAAATCGGGTGGGCGAGGGGCATGGTGGCGTTGTAGTTGGCGGGTGTGACGGGATTGTTTGGACCTCCACCAAGAACGAGACCGACATTTCGGCCACACCTCGACTTCGCATAACTAGGTTTCCCACTGCGGGGTGTTGCCGCCAAACGGTGCTTCCCGCACGAGACCCCCCGAGGACCAAAGTCGAATCGCTGCAGAGGAGACCGGCCAGCGGGGGTTCTCTCATTGGATCGGACGACCTAGTCACATTTGGCAGTCGAAGGCCGATACCCGATGCGTGGCTTCCAGGGATTCCCAGATCGTCAACACGCTCTCCTGCCTCCATTGCGGAAACCAAGCCAGGTTTATGGTGCCCGGCGCACTCCTCTGCCCGACCCATCCACTACTTGAGGCGATGGCCACACCGACGCTGATCCCACTTGCCAGCCGCAGCCCCAGATGCACTGAAGACGCATCACGCTCCTGACGCCTGGTGTAGGTTCGGCTGCCTCATAGGGACCCTGCGTTCCCGACACGGTCCTACCCAGAAAGACCCCAATACTCTTGGTTCGTCTGAGTGGATGGGGGTTTCGCCTATCTGTGTCTCTCACTTCGACCTAAGGGCAAGCGCATGTGCTCTGATATGCGGCTGCGCTTAGGTTGTTCTCGCCCAGTTCGCATGTCGTCGTCCGCCTGGTTCGCCCCCGATACCTTGACGATCATCTCGGCGATCTCCTCGTCGGTAGTGGTCCGAGGGTCGACCAAGAACACGAGCTGCCGTTTCTTCCCGCCATCTGCCTCCGATCTTGATCTGAGAGCCTAGGTGTACAACTGACGTTGGTCGCTTACATCAGGGTTCTGTGTTTTCTGTTTTAGTCGTTCGTATGGGGTTTGTCCGTCGAGGCCTCCGTGTGGCCGGTTGAAGTTGTAGAAGTCCTCCCATTCTTGGAGCTTGTCGTTGAAGAGTTGGGTGTCGTCGATGACGACACCGTCGAGCATCCGGTAGAACTCCTCGGCGTCGATCCGATGTGATCTCTCGACCTTGCCGTTGAGGCGTGGGGTGGCGGGTTTGATGTAGACGTGTCTGATTCCTCGGTCGAGTACGTGGTAGTGGAACTGTGATCCGAACTCACCGCCGTTGTCCGTCTGAATGGAATCGACCCGAAACGGCAGCCTGGCAAGCAGGTAGTCGAGGAACTGGATGGCGGTCTTTTGGTTGCAGCGCGGGTAGACCCGCAGCACCCGAATCCGAGTGCAGTCGTCGATAGCAGTGAACTGGTAGTACTTCTTACCAGCGGCGCCGATCGGGGTGATGAACTTGACGTCGACCTGGACCTGATGGCCCGGCTGGGGCTTCTCGTAGCGTTTCCAACGCTGCTGATGAGGCTTGTGCCGCTGCGAGCTGGGTAGCCGATTCAGGTCGAGCCGTTTCAATATCCGCCACACCCCCGACGGGCTCACCGAGACGTCGTGGTAGCGCTTGAGATACATGGCGATCTTATGTGGCCCGAAGTGGTAGCTCTGCCGCAGATACATGATCTTGCCGACCACTTCAGCGCTGGTGGCGTTTGGGCTCTGGTGTGGCCGCGACGAACGGTCTCTCAGCCCCTCGAGCCCCTGCTCCTCATAGCGGCGCAACCACTTGTAGAACGTCTGCCGGCTGATCCCGTAGTACCGACAGGTTCGCGAGACATTGCCGGTCACTTCCTCAGCATGCTGCAAAACCGCCAACCGGTGATTCGCCAACCGCCGCTGTTCGTGTTCAGTCATCGGTTCTCCTTCCCAATGCGGAGAACCCTAAATGTCAACAACCTCTGTCAGTTCTAGACCTAGGGAGGGAGTGTCGTGGAAGCCGACTTGCCTAGACCGATCCGTCGACCTTGGGACTTCTGATCTGCAAACCCAAGCCCCGAGGTGTGCTCTCTATGCCAACGAAGGGCTGGCGACATCTAGATTGAACTGGGAATGGAGTACATCTTCGGCATTCCACTGGGCATGGGTCTGCTGAGTATCGGATTGTTCCTGGTCCTTCGGAAACGTCACTTCCGTTGGGCTGCCACCTCGGCCGCCCTAACCCTCTGTGGTTTCTTCACGTCGTGGATGGTCTGGGAATGGACTCGACCACCGGTCTTCGGAGCAGCTGACCCGATCGCAACGCTCATCCTCATTGTTTGGACGCCGATCCTCCTGATAATCCTGGCCATTGCTTTGGCTGTCGACCTGATCCTGCGTCGGTCGTCATCACGTGCCCCAACCTCGTACACGGATAGGAGTGGTCACCGGTGATCTACCGCATCGGCCCGAGGTTTCACAACCTCGCCAATGCCGACGACTTGGCGAGTTGCGAGCGCCCTCAGCGGATCAGCCGGGTCATCACCCCGGAGGCGAGGCAACCGAAACGAACGTGATGGAGTTGTCCCCATGCGTCCAAACCATCGTGTCACCGTTGGTTGTGACATCCACGGGTGCGCCCCATATGACAGCTTCAAAGGCAAAGTCGACCTGCATCAGCGAGTCATCCTCAGGGTTGGGTGCACAAAAGACAGCCGACATGACCACATCGGTCATGTCCAGAGAACTGCTATCAGCGACCACGACGGGACCTTCCAAGTCGTTACAGCCTGCACTTCCAGTCAGCTGCCCATCTTTGATAGCAACCCAGGGTGTCGATACCGTATTCACACCCACTGTGACATCGTGTTCGGCTCCGTCGAGATTGAAGCCAGTCACTTCCCAGGTCCCCTCAACGTCACGGGCAATCGATGCTGTACAGGAACTGGCTACCAGCAACGTCACGGCGAGCACCAACCAACGCCTCACAGAAGAACACTATGAGGGTGTAGCCACCTTGGTGCAACCAAGACAATCCGCCGTTGAACCGAGTGGTTTCCAAGCAACCGATTGTTTGTTGTTGTTTCCTGGAAACCTCCAATAGGCCCGATCTCCGTATCAGTGCATAAGGCGTGCTCCCGACCTTCGATCTCGGACGATTTCTGCCGTTTCACCCATCGGAGCCAATTCGAGCGCCGAAACACCACCGTGAGTGGCAATCGAGGGCCTCTGTGCATTATGGGGCATTCACGGCTCTGACAGATATGGCCCCTACCAGGGGATATAGGCGACACCGATGCCCAACTTGCCATAACAGCGGTTATGGGGCGCTCGATATTTTGGCCTTGGTCCAGCGCCCGCCATTTCATGATCACGCAGACGAGAGGCGTATCTGCGGCATGCCCAGCGACACATGTTGATGAGACTCAGTCTTCGGTTCTGAACCCGATCACAGAGCCGATCGGGACCTCCATGCCACCGGGCGGCTCTTGCGCCCATACGACAGAATCACCGCCAGTTGGGTCACCGTCATCCACCGCTGGGACCAGCCCGGCGAGACGTATTTGGAGGCGAGCATCGGCCAATCCCATTCCAACCACGTCGGGCACTGGTCCTGGTTCGACAGGCAGTAATGGGATGGCACTTCCATCACACTGCCGCTCTGCGAAGGGAAGGGCGATCCTCTTTGGTTCAGCCTGGTCGTCGAAGTAGAGGTCGAGACTCCCGCAGAGGCTGTTGTTGACATAGAAGCCGCCGATAAACGTGGTGGGCGAGTCCGGACAGGCCTCCAAGGTGACATAGGAGCTGCCCGGAAAGGTCGACCCAGGTCCCAGATTGCCGGACGGGTCCCAGAGCAGCGAGTACGACGTCCGTTGGTATCTCGGGATCACCATCGTCACCGATTCCCCAGCCTCAACCGTGAGGAAAATTTCATTCCCATCGAAGTTGGTGAATTCATTGGTGAAGTCGTAGAAGCCGACCGGTCCTATCCACTCTGCCTTCTCTGAGAAATCTTGAGGCTGGGCCACACTGAGATCACAGCCGACACGAGGGGCATACTGGACAGGGTCCAAGTCCACCTGGTAGTCGAGCAACTGACGCTTCAACTCCTCCTGGGCCTGTCTCGCCTCTCCAAGCTGCCGTTCGAGGTCAGCTATCCGAGACTCATATTCCGCAACGACTCCCCCGGGGACACTGGTCGCGACGGCTGTCGTAGCCACAAGAGATGTCGAAGTCGTGGTCTCCCCCGATGTCGAACCGGATGTGGATCCCACTACCAGCCCCAGGGCGACGCCCGCGGCAGCCACAACGAGCAGTCCGATCGGACCCGTCAATCCCGGAGGTTTTGACCTGCCGTTTGAGCCCTCTGGCCGATTGACCATCCAAAGACGATACCGGCTCGGCCTAGAAGCGCTCCCCTACGACAACCCTCCCGCAGACTCTCGATCGTGTCCGCATCGAGAGGAAGAACACGAGCCAACCTGGTAACCGTGTCCTGGCTCGGGATTCCAAGAACCCCCGCACAGACTGTGGAGACCAGGATCCTCACTACTCGGTCCAGCTGCTGGGTGAGATTCAAGGTGACGTGATCGACTGCTCAGAGTTCGCCGGACTCCTCGCTAATCATGTGCTCCTTCGGTATGTGCTCGACGACGTCTTTGTCGAGATCAGCGTCCACAACCACACAGAGGGTAATCGGCAGCTTGTCATCGAAATCGCCGACACAATCGAGATGGTCCATCCGGATTGACCCCGGTCGACTCGATCTCTTTCGCCCATCGGACCTGTCTCACCCTCCGAGAGGGGTTTTGGGATAGATGTCGACTTTGAGTGGGAGGGAATCGCCGAGTTTGTCGCCATTGACGTCGAGCGGCGTCATAGTCGCTGATATTGGAAGCCCATTTGCGTCGATGACTGCGGTCGGCGGGTATCCGTCCGACTCGCCGAGGACTGTCACAAGTTGAGACCCCTTGGTGGAGTCAATGCGGACCTGTGCGACTCCCGGCTTAGTTCTTAGTACGACTACACCTCCGTCACCGACAGCGAATGCCTGTGCGTAGATCCAGTCGGACGAGTCGTCGAGGCCCGTACACCAGTCCTCGTCGACAACGGGGCGGACGCCGGTGCAAGCCGATGTTGGCTTGTCGGATACGACGAGGTGCCAGGCAACCAGAACCCATGGTGCGCCAGCGGATATGCCCCATGTCATCGGTGTTTCACCAGGGTTGAGCATGTCCCGAACCGGGCTCGGCACCTCACCTCCGGAGACCGCTTCTGTCGCGGTCAATCCGTCATAGAGCATGAATGCGAGTCCACGCAAGACAGACGCATTCAGATCATCGGTGAATGTCGTGTACGCCCGGGCATAGATGCGTCCGTCGAACACACCAATCTCGATCGTGTTGTCCTCGGGATGTGCCCGAAGAGTGAGCTCGAATCCGTCTGACTGTTCAACCGTGGTGTCGTCACCAAGGGCACTGTGAAAATCGACCGACTCTGGCCAGTCCTGCCAGGTGAGTTCGACAAGTCCACGCCCGTTGGAGTAGACCGCAGATTCGTATCTGAGGCCTTCGTTCGACTCGGACTGCGACGATGTGAGTCGTCGCCCGTCTTGGGTCAGGACAGCCAGCCCAAAAGGATCCATGCCGGCGGCAATAACCGTAGGGAGATCCAACGACGAATCGACCGCCATCGTCGCAGAGCTGGATACTGCCGGAGTGGCTGTCGTTGCGACTGGGGACGTGGTGTCGAATCCGGCGGGGAGACGTCGGGTCGTGTTGAGAAGAAGTGAAGGGACACCAAACGCGACGAGCAAAACGGCCGCCACTCCGGCAGCGACAAACAGCCCGTGGGGTCGACGTCGGATTGGCGGGTACCAGATCTTGTCGGGCATCTGAGCGACTTCGGCCTGCAACGCGTCGGCCGCCTGTCTGAGAGCGTCGTCAAGAGTCATCATCAGACGTCTCCAATCCCAGCCTGTCGGCCAGTGTCTGTCTCGCCCGCCCCATGTGAACATTGACCGTCTGTTTGGTGACCTCGAGCACCTGGGCGATCTCGGACATCGACATGCCCTCGACATAGGCGAGAACGATGACTTCGAGTTGCCGTCGAGGCAGTCGTCTAACTTCACGCCAGATCATGTCGATCTCCCCAGTCACCTCCGGCAGTGACACGGATTCAGCATCGCGAGGGCGTCGAGCGAGAGCACTTGCCTCGGCCATGCGCCGCCGGTACGCAGAAGAGGCTTTGTTCAAGAGAATCCGACGAACCCAGGTGCCCGGATTGTGTTTCACCTTGATGTCATCCCACGACCGGTACGCCGCTGTCAGTGCCTCCTGGGCGAGATCCTCAGCATTTGACCGATTCCCAGTAACCGCATAAGCCAAAGCAATCAACGGCTTACGTTGACTCGCATAGAACAAGTCGAAGGAGTCGCCGTCCACATCGATCATCAGCAAATGCACGTCCAGATCCGCGGTCATGTCAAACACTCGCATATCGAGCAGCCGAGTCAGACACATTCGTATTCGAATCCGGCATCGTCTTGGAGCAGGCCCGATTGCCCGGATGGTCTCTCGACATTGAGTCCGTGCTTTCCGTGAGTCTGGCGACGCGTTGCCCGGAACCCCAGCGAAACGAAGCCTGGCCAAGCCCTTGAATAGAGGTGTTGCGTTTGTGGGTGCCGTGACCATATAGATGGTGAGAGCAGCGGATTCTCAGGAGGTCGGTCATCGACGCCCCCGAGTTGTTTGACGAGATATGGAATGAGCATGCCGGCGCGGTGTATGCGTTCGCGGCTCGCCGGGTGGGCCGATCTTCGGCCGATGATGTGGTAGCCGACGTGTTTGCGGTGGCGTGGAGCCGGATCTCTGAGATGCCGGGCCGTCGCTTGCCCTCGCTGTATGGAGTGGCGAAGAACGTGATACGTGAACATCACCGTCGAGAGAACCGTCAACGCCGACTGGAATCGCATGTCGCCGATTCCCCGGCCACTGGCATGCCGTTGTTCTTCGAAGACGGTGTTACGGACCGACTCCACATTGTCCGTGCCTTGGCGACTCTGGATGAGCCTGATCAGGAGGCTCTCCTGCTTGTTGCCTGGGATGAAATGACACCTGGAGAAGCAGCCACCGTGGTCGGCATCAGCGCCCCGGCGTTTCGCATGCGGCTTGTCCGGGCACGACGGAGATTGCGTACGGCGATGAACACGACGCCTTCGTCTCAGATGAATTCAATGGAGGTGACAAGTGAGACCTGACGTTGAGGAACTCAAAGGGGTCAACCCGATAGCCGAGAAGGAAGGCCGAGCGTGGGCCGCCAGCAACATGGGTCTGCAGGTGAAGCAACGAGCGACTCAGCAGTTGGGGGTGATGGAATTCACTACTCGCAAACCTCCCAGACGCCGGTTGACAGCGGGTGCAGCGTTCAGCATCGGGGTGGTTGCCGTCGCCTTGGTGGCTGTGCCCTTCCTGCTCATTGCCAATGACGGCTCCAACGACTCAGCATCGATAACACCACAGATCATCCTGGCGGACGGTGTCGTCACCACGGACGAGGTCAAGGCAGCGGGCGAGGCGGTAGTGAAGTGCATGCAAGATCAGGGAGTGACAGGCTCCTTTTCGCTTCAAGACGACATCGACCAAGGGATCTTCTCCCATCGTGGAATCCAATACGACGTGCCGTCCGAGGACGAGAACATCCTGAACGCCTGCCGGGCCGAACACATGGGCCAGCCCGTTGAAAACGGTGTCAGATACGAAATCGAACAGAGATGGGATTCCCAGAACCAGCCCACAGCCGGCGAGCTCTTCGCCTTCTACGACAAGGTCGTCCAATGCACCGAAGACTGGACCGGCAAAGACTTCGGAGACATGGGCCAGGATGAGTCGGGGGCCATGACAGCCGAAGGAAACGCCACGATGGTCAAAGCCCAATCAGACGCAGGAGTCGTGTATCAAAGCTGTCTCTACAAGGTCACAGCAACCGAACGACGAGGATTTCCCGGAGGGCCCATCCTTCTCTCCGATGGAAGCGGAGTGCTTGTGGTCCCATCCGGCTGGATAGCAACCCACACCGATTTGACTCCCGACGACGACTCCCTGGACGAGTTGATAGCAATTAGTACCTACAGATTGCGGCCCGGACAAGACTGTGCAGGACTGCCCATTCAGAGCCTTGGCGATCTATCACCCTCCGACCTGCTCGTAACGCTCTCGGAGGTTGTGTCACCGGGGGATGCGACACCAAGACCAACGTCGTTCTCGTCGGTGGTCGGCGGCGTTGATCCCGACACGGCTGTTTATGCATGTCTCACCCCAGAGGAGCGAAGCCGCTTCGCCATCCTCGACTCCGTCGTCTTCAGCGAGAAGGAACGAACGATCTCGGTTCTGGTCGCCGTCGGCTCCATGGTCTCTGAGGAGCAAAAACACAATGTCATCGACATGCTTGACAGTCTCGACCTGAACCTCACAACCAGTTGATCAGCCTCAAGCGGTCTGGTGGCCCCGTGGCATCTGGATCGCGCAATCTGTCATCTCCTATTCGGAGAGTCAGGGTGCGCTCTCGGCGAGCTCGACCAGGGCGTTGAAACCATCGTCGCGGATCTCCCCGTAGATCCGGCCCAAGACCTGGTTGTTCCCGTCGAGAACGACCCATAGCGGGGTGCGGGCCAGTCCGTAGGCGCTGGCGACCGAGTTGTTGGCGTCGTCCATGATCACGGGGGGCGTCCATCCAATTGAGGTGAGCCAGTCTTGGGGTGGCCAGTTAGGGCGCGCTGGGTCAGTGAGGGTGGCAACCGAGATCAACTCGACTTCCGACGGCAGGTTGCCCCCGTTCACCCACGCCTGGAGACGGGGCGCGTCGGCCTGGCAATGGGGGCACCAGTGGGCGAGGAACACGATGATCTTCGAGGTTCCGTCCGCCTCAATGTTCACTTCGTTGTTGTTCCAGTCGGAACCGAATGTGATCGGAGCGGTGAGACCGATGGCGGTGTCCTGCGAGCCGGGGGTAAGCACCGGCAGAAAATCGCCTTGAACCATGGGGTCCCCATAGCCGCTCGCCTCGTCTATCGGCGTCTCCCCCGCGATCGAGATGGCCAGGAGAACCACAAGGGCCAGACCGACCACCCCGGCGATGATCCACCACAGCGTTGCCCGGCCCTTCGGGATCGAACCACCCGTTCCCGTCTTGGTCGTCATGCTCATCTCTTCCTTTGCCCCATCTCGAAGGCGTGCGGTAGTCCAGTCGATCGAGCGATCTAATTGGAGCGGTTGCTCCCCCAAGACCTTCGGATATTCAACCCTCGTCACAGCCCACTCGATTGAAGCCGAGATTCCCGGCCGGCCCGTCGACGATGCGAAAGTTCGTACATGTCTTTGTCACTGCTCCCAGATCGGCCGTAACAATCGTCTCCTCTGCTCGATTCGCCCAGATTTTGAGTGTGCGGTCAACCCTTCCCCCTTCCTCGTCGAAACCGATTAGGCGGAGCCGGGCCGAAGTTCCATTCTTTATGGCATCAGCGAAACACTCTCGCGCTGCTGGATTGAACGGGCCCGACTGACTGGTCAGCGTCTCAATTCCACAATCCAAAAGAGGTGCATCGATGGTGGTCGAGGTCGGGTCGGTCGCAAGTGTGTTCGTCGAGTCGGTACTCGGACTGACGGCGCAACCGGGGGTGATCCCAGCCATGACCGCCAGGCCGACACCCAACCTACCTAGCTGATTCAAGACGGGATTCAATCAGCCTCTTCGTTCAATGGTTGCTCCCATCTTCGGCACTGGGATGGTCCAAACAAACTTAGGCTCTTTCTTGTATCGCTAGCTCGGCTTTGTCGCTAGCGAGGATGCGCGATTACGGCTTCTGCCTGAAATTCACATCAACCTACGGAGTCACCACCCGTTAGCAATCAGGATGGCTTTCGACTTCGCGGATTGCGGTGCGGTCGACGGGGGCCAAATCGCATCGGCGTTACATGCAAGGGCCTGTTTTCGCACGGGTGGATGAGCCCGACGCTGCCTCGCGATGTGCGCGTTCAATGATCGCCCCGTTCCCAGATCAGCTTGCCCCAATGAGCGTTTGGCGCCAGCGCTATACGCGACCTGTGAGACCGAGCAAATCGCCGGATTCCCCAGGCACCACATAGGGATTTCGGCAATCGACGACGTGAGAAACTTGCTCCGCGGGTAGGACTCGAACCTACAACCAATGGATTAACAGGCTCCTCGTCGCACGCCGTCTACCTGGCGAAACGCACACATTCACCCTGCCTGGGCCATCCATGGGCCACGGCGGCAGCCCGTGGGATGCCCTTCCAGAGCTTGAGTAAGGCTGCGCTGAGCGAAGGTTCGCCGCCAACCTCACAGATTTCCTGTCGATCGGTAAGCAATCTGCCGCGCCGAAGCGTCGTTACGTAATGACGGTGACGATCGACCGCACTCCTATGGGGTGGTCGGGGAGACTGTGTCCTGTGGAGGAATGGCCGTTCGAAGACTTCTATAAGAAGGAGTACGCATCCGTGTTGGCTCTTGCGCGCGTTCTCACCGGTGATCGAGCTCGGGCCGAAGACCTTACGCATGACGCTTTCGTAACGACTTTCGAGAAATGGGAAGACCTCCACAATCCAGCAGGCTGGGTGCGAAGAGTTGTCGCAAACAACGCCCGGTCCTCGTGGCGACGCCGACGCGCTCGAGAACAAGGCGGTCGCCAGACTGGAATCAGATGTGAGGGTGGGTAACGACTTGCCCGACGACACCGAAGACTTCTGGGCCGCAGTCCGCTCACTGCCGGCACGTCAATCCCAGGCGATCGCTCTCTTCTACCTGGAAGACCTACCAGTCAGCGAGATCGCAGCAGTGATCGGATGCGCAGAGTCCACGGCGAGAGTTCATCTCACCCGTGGACGCCGGAACCTGGCAAAGATGATGGACGGCATAGCGTGATTGATGTCGACACATTGGGGCGGCGTCACGCTGAGCGAGTGCATGCTGCATACGCCGATCTTGAGCCTCCTCCCACAGACTTTGTTACAACCTCCGCTCGGCCGGGGGCTAGGAAAGGCATATGGGTTGCCATGGCAGCGGCGGTCGCAGTCACTGCTGTCCTCATCCCAGTAGCCCTGCTCAGCCCGCCGTCGACTGGACCGGAGGAGCCGAATCCACCCATCGGATCGGTGCCAGGCACGACAGCACCTTCCAACACCGTCACTTCCCGAGCACCCGACACGACATCGCCAGAGGCAGTCGGAATCGGATACAGCGAGATATGGGGTCTCGCCTACCCGCCCGATTGGCATCGCGCCGGATCCGAATTGATGCCAAACCTCGGCTTCCGGTCTGTGACCATTGCAAGCATGCCTCTGCGGCCTGGGGGCGACCATTGTGCCCAGGTCCCCGAGAACGCACTGCGGGACATGTCACGAAATGACGTGCTTCTGACCGTGTTCTTCGCCGGGGATGTCGATGCAGGGCCGGACCTGCCCGAGATTCTGGACGACACGACGTTTCCTGAGAGTTCAGGGAACGATGCGGAGGAATGCGCAGATCGGAGCAGTCTCGAGACTCACTGGGGTGGGTTCAGATTCGGAGGTGAGAGCCTCTATGTGCTGCTCGCCTTTGGAGAGGACGCTGACCTCGAGACGAAGGAGACGGGATGGAACATCCTTAGAAGTCTTCAATCGCAAGGTGAGGCGCCTGATGGCGGCGGGCGCGTATGCGTGGTCACACTTCCGGGTAACCCACAGTTGACGCCGC
>CAWGJI010000005.1:0-224035 GCA_963822895.1 uncultured Acidobacteriota bacterium | reverse complement strand
ACACGAGCTGGGTTCAGAACGTCGTGAGACAGTTGACTAACTAGCTGTCTTTAAATTCGGCCAAATGCTGGAAACTCCGTGTATCCGACGGTACTCATCCATGTCACAGGGCTCTCGTAGCCTCGAGACATGGGAAGTGAAAATCCGATCGGTGCGGACAATCAGCAGGGAAGGCTGGAGTCCTACCTAAGTGGATTCGCCGATGGAGAAGGATCGTTCTCAGTTGGAGTCACGCGACGACCCGACTTGAGACACGGTTTTCAACTCGTACCTGAATTCCGAGTGAGTCAAAACGGAGAGCGGGCAAACATATTGTCCCTCTTCAATACTCACCTGGGATATGGGTCGATTCGACCAAATGACCGAAACCGGTCATCGGATCGAACATTGGTCTACGTCGTCAGACGGAGACTCGATCTCCAGGAACGGGTCATACCCTTCTTCAACCGAAATCCACTTCTATCCGAAAAGCAACGGACTTCCGAGATCTTTGCCGACATCGTGCATTCGATGGGAGCCGGCGAGCACATGAGCGGTGCAGGATTTGACCGCTTGGTGCGTTTGGCATTCCAGATGAACGGTGACGGCAGATATCGAAAGTGGGAGCTCGAGGAAATCGTAGGAACCCAGAACCCTCAGAGACTGTACGCCGAACCCGATCGATAGATCGGGAAGATACAGTCCGAGCTGCATGGCGACATGCAGAGTCAGGCAGAAATGATCTGGCCACCAACCCCTCTACCCACTTGAGGAGTGTTGGGAGTAACAAAACTGTCGGTCCCTATCCGCCGCAGGCGTAGGAAGTTTGAGAGGAGCTGCCCCTAGTACGAGAGGACCGGGGTGGACGTACCTCTGGTGTGCGAGTTGTACTGCCAAGTGCACGGCTCGTTGGCTATGTACGGACGGGATAAGCGCTGAAGGCATCTAAGTGCGAAGCCCACCTCGAGATGAGACTTCCCACCGGATTAACCGGTTAAGGCCCCTGGTAGATGACCAGGTTGATAGGCCGGACGTGTAAGCACAGCAATGTGTTCAGCGGACCGGTACTAATAGGCCGAGGGCTTGGAATGAATCCTCGATATTTGTGCTCGCTATGGAGTTCTCGCCTCTCGGGTTTGGCCCGAGAGCCAGGGCCTTTGAGAACTGAGAGATTTGTCCGGTGGCTACAGCGGCGGGGAACCACCCGTTCCCATTCCGAACACGGAAGTGAAACCTGTCAGCGCCGATGGTACTTGGGGGGCAACCCCCTGGGAGAGTAGGTCACCGCCGGGCATTTAACGTGAAAGGGCCGCCGACTACCGTTGGCGGCCCTTTCTTGATTGACCTTCCTCGACCGAAGAGCGATACGCGGTGAGCAAACCACCCAACAAATACCAGCCCAAGGGCAGTTCCGGACGCGGCGGCCGTCATCACGGCCGGGACACGAGAGCGCACTCGGAGCGTCAAACCGTGACCTCCGTCAGTTCCGGTCAGCTTCCCAAGTGGGTCCGCGAGGAGATTCAGCGCTCGACACCAAAGGACAGACGGGACCCGGCGCTCAACCATCTCGCCAAAGCCCTGAATCAATTCGCCGACGAGAGATACGCAGCGGCCTTACCAGAGCTCCGCAAGGCAAAGACTCTGGCGCCGAGGTCGGCAACCGTCCGCGAGATGCTCGGCCTCTCCGCCTACTACACGGAGAATTGGGAAGAGGCGCTCCGCGAGCTGCGCACATTCCGCCGTCTCACGGGTGACCTGCTCCAGATGCCGGTCGAAATGGACTGTCTCCGCGCCCTCGGTCGCAAGACCGACGTCCACAAGACGTGGGAGCGTCTTCAAGACCTGGACACGTCGAACACGGTGTCACACGAGGCGGCGGTGGTCTACGCCTCATTTCTGCTCGATGAGGGTCAACCCAGGGAGGCCTGGAAGATCATCAAGCCCGGTCGACTCATTGCATCTCCGTCGCCGGGCGAGCTGCGCCGGTGGTTCGTCGCCACCCGTGTCGCGTTGGCCGCAGGTGACAAGGAGGCGGCCCGAAAGCTGCTGGCCGCGCTCGACGAGCAAGATCCCGACTTCGAGGGAGTCGACGAGCTGAGGGCAGCCCTGCTCTGAGCCATCAGGGTTCTGGTCACACCCACCCGGCATTCTGATGTGATCCGCACTTCCCGTCGCGATCGAAGGGGAGAATGTCATGGATCTCAATCTCGTGGTCCTGTGTGGTCGTCTTGCGACCGACCCGGAGTTGAGGGAGTTCGAATCGGGTGCTCGCCTGGCCCGGCTGTTGGTGACGGTTAGGAGCGAATCGCCACGAAAGAGGGTGGACGTGGTTCCGGTCACGTTGTGGGACCCTGCCGACGACCTGTGGGCAGATCCCCCTCTGAAGGGCACGCGCATCTGGGTGTGCGGTGCGGTTCAGAGACGTTTCTGGGAGTCCCCTGACGGTCGCAGGTCACGTCTCGAAGTCGTCGCCGAACAGGTCAATCTCAAGGACGTCGAAGCTCTCGAGCCACTGACCATAAATGCTGATGACAATTGACGATTTTCGGGATTGACAGTGGAGGTACAGTGGGTTTGGTCCCTGCTCACTCGGTTGTCGATTGGAGGTTGCCCGTGCCCTGGTATTGGACTGACGACATCGCGCGTCTCCTCGTCGCATCCGGACGGATCAGTGATGAGGCGGCCAACACCATGGCCTCGGTCCCGGTCGCATTCCGACGCCAGGAGCCGAATATCGAGTCCGCCGCCCAGGGTCTGATCGACGACGACGAGATCCCGTTAGCCGCCTGAGCCTTGAAATGGTTCCTGACCCCGCGATGGATGATCGCTCATCTGGTGGTCGTGGTCGTGGCCGTGGTATTCGTGAATCTCGGTTTCTGGCAATTGAGGCGTTTGGACGAGCGTCGCCTGGCCAATGCGGTGGGGGAGTCACGGTTCGAAGCCGACCCGACACCAATAGAGACCCTGATCGCCGCAGCCGGAGACGACTTGGGCTCTCTCGAGTACCGACACGCCACGGCGACGGGGGTATTTCACCCTGAAGACGAGGTCTTGATCCGTAGCGAGGTACATCTGGGGGTGGCGGGCTTTCATGTCATAACTCCATTGGTCGGCGAGGACGGCACCGCGGTTCTCGTCAATCGGGGCTGGGTGCCTCTCGCCATGGATCGGACGCCCGTTGCCGATGCGCCCCCACCTGGGGGAACAGTGACCATCGAGGGTTGGGTGCACCCAACCCAGACGCGACAGGCGCTTGGTCCTGTGGATCCGTCGGAAGGCCGTCTCGTCGCGATGAATCGGGTTGACGTCCATCGAATATCCCGGCAGGTCGGTTACCCGCTCGCAGCGGTCTATCTCGTGGAACTCGGTGTCGATGAGGGCCGACTCCCGGTTCCGGTCGACCAACCCGTCTTCGACGACGAGGGACCGCACCTGGGCTATGCGATCCAGTGGTTCGCATTCACGATCATCGGGCTCGTGGGTTATGCCGCCCTCATCCGACGATCGGCAAAGAGATCAGGATGATTGGTCCTGGGCGAGGTCGGGCACCGGCTCGAATCGATCGTCGTCCCGCAACTGGCGAGGATCGAATCTGATCTTGGCGGACCGCGAGCCGGCACCCACCACGACCCAGTCGAGAGCCAGGATTCGAGAGTCGATCCACACGGGCACCGACTCGGGCAGACCGAATATGGTCACGCCGCCGATCTCCATCCCTGTGAGCGATTTCGTCTGTTCGGCGTTGGCGAAGCTCACTTTGCGCACCCCAAGACGCCGACGCACGGTGCCATTGACGTCGAGACGGGTGGTCGCCAGCACCAAACAAGCTGCGAAGTGACCCTCCGGCTTCCTGGAAGCGACCACGATGGCATTTGCCGAACGCTCGAGCGGCACACCATAGGCCTCGCAGAACTGCGCGGTGTCTGCCAACTCGGGATCACAGGGCATCTCCTCGTATTCGAGACCGCGGCGATCGAGGTCGGCGATGACGACAGGATCAGCAGACATGAGCCGGAGGGTAGGAGAAAATTGCATGCGTCCGGCCCATCTGGCTGCCAGAGTCGTGGGATGCGCGACTACGACATCCGCACCTATGGGAAGACCTGGGCGCCCTATTACGACGAGATCTTCTCCGATGTCGAGTCGGAGGTCGGGTTTCTGCTGTCATTGGCGGGTGACCCTCCACGAGCGCTCGAGCTGGCAATCGGGTCGGGTCGAGTTGCATTGCCCCTCAGCAAGGCGGGCGTTGCCGTGACCGGAATCGACGTCAGCGATGACATGGTCGGCCTGTTGCGTGCAAAACCAGGTGGAGATGAGATCACAGTTCTCATGGGCGATTTCGCAGACGTGGACGTAGAGGAGAGATTCCCCCTCGTGTATCTGCCGTTCAACACCCTGTTCGCCCTGCCCGATCAGAGCCGTCAGATCGACTGCTTCGTCAATGTCGCCTCGGCTCTGGAGCCCGGTGGCCACTTCGTTCTGGACGCATTCGTTCCCGATCTGGGGCGGTTCGACCAGTATGGGACACGCTTGGGGGTTTCCAGTATCTCGTCGACGACTGAACACGCCTATGAGATGTCCATCCACGACCCGGTCAACCAGACCGTGGTCTCACATCACATACGCCGTCTCGCCGATGGCACCACCACCGTGCTCCCGGTCACCGTTCGATACGCGTGGCCTGCCGAGCTGGATCTCATGGCGCGTCTCGCCGGTCTCGAGCTCGAGCAGAGATGGGGCTGGTACGACCGGCGCCGTTTCACCGAGAAGTCAGGCCAGCACGTCTCCGTTTTCCGGAAGCCAGACTGAGACTCGGCTGATATGAATCGTCAGCGATTACCGGCGCTCCTGCTCGCCGTCACGGCCTCAGCCTTCTTGATATGGGGTCTGATCCTGATCTGGTCACCAGGTGGATCAAATGGCCTCGAATGGGCTCAAACGGTGCTGGCCGTCGGGTTTCTCATCCTGGCGGCAGTCTCGCTCACCAACACCGATCCTCAGCGAGCCACGCTCATCCGTTGGCTGCTCACCGGGTTTGGAGTGTTCGGGGCGATCGTCGTGATCGGATTGACCGCGGACCAGTCTTCGTCACGAACCTGGGTGCGACTCGGGTGGGCCGCCCTCATCGCCGGGAGCATCACATCGGTGCTCGCCTGGTGGACGGCCCCGCGGGCCCGCCGCCAATCGGTGATCGTCGGGGGAGTGGCGGCTTTGATCATCGGTGCAGCGGGGATCGGGATCACCATCAACTGCGACCTGACAATCCAGCGCTCCTGGTGCGACCCGACCTATGAGCAAGAACAGGCCCTGGTCGAGCAGGTCGTCGTCGACGGGACGCTGCAACGGTCGGGGAGGGCCGGCGGCAACGCCGGCGCTGCTCTACGCTCCTACTTGATCAATGGGTCCGCGATCCTCGATGTGACGACAGCCCCCCAAGGATTCACTTACGAAGATCGACCCATCCAGTCAATCGAAGCGGAGCGTGGTCGCTACACCACTGATAGTGGTAAATATGCCAACTGCGTGATCGACGTGAAGCGGGAAGAACGGCCTGCCGGAAACCTCGAGACCGTCACGGTCGGGTGTCGTTCCGGCTGATCAGGGGAGATCAGTGACTGTGCTCGTGAGCATGATCTGGTCGTGATCGTGATCGTGCTCATCTTCTTCATGATCGTGATGCTCGTGATCCTGCTCCTGCGCAGCGATCTGGGACCTCACGTCATCCATGTCGAGATCACGGACCTGTGAGATCAAGTCCTCCAGCATGTTTCCGGGGAGGGCCCCAGGCTGGGCGTAAAGGACGATTTGGTCACGGAACACCATCAATGTCGGGATCGACCGGATACCGAACGCCTGGGCGAGCTCTGGCTGATCCTCGGTGTCCACCTTGGCGAAAACGATGTCGTCGTACTTCTCGGACGCTGACTCATAGGTCGGTGCGAAAGAGCGACAGGGACCGCACCATTCGGCCCAGAAGTCGATCAGGACGGTGTCGTTGTCCTTGATCGCTTGATCGAATGTGTCTTTTGTCAGGGCCACTGTGGCCATGGCTACGCCTTTCTCAGTGAATCGGGTACATCGCTGATCAACACTAGGTCGGGGGAGATTGTTCCCAAGTGAGCAAACCAAATCCCCGTGCGCCCATAATCCACGTTATGTCAAGTTGGAGGTGATTGAGACACGCAGAGCGGATTATGTCAAGTTGGAGGTGATTGAGACACAACATCGGAAGCCGGCCCTCACAACCTGGCCCACGCCGACTAACCCCCGTGACGCCCAAAGCCTTGATCGAAGGCCTCGGCACCGCTCTGCAACTCGCCACTGGCGATCGTTCGCATCCCGTGCTGTAGCTCGTTGCGGATCGCTTCCGATTCCACGAGGTCCCACTGCTCGATGGCAGACAGCCGATCGTTGCGAAGACAGCTCTGCGGCTTTTCGACGATGGCCTCGGCAAGGGTCATGGCCTCGGCCAACGCTTGACCAGCCGGCACCACCCGGTTGACGAGTCCCATGTCGAGCGCCTCGCCCGCGGTGATCGGTCGTCCTGTGAGTATCAGGTCCATCGCCCGTCCGTGTCCGACGATCCTGGGCAATCGTATGGTTCCCATGTCGATGAGAGGGACTCCAAACCGCCTGGAAAAGACGCCCAGGACCGCATCCTCGGCAGCAACCCGCATGTCACACCAGAGGGCCAACTCGAGACCTCCGGCCACGGCGTAACCCTCGATCGCTGCCAACACTGGCTTGGACAGTCTCATCCTCGTCGGGCCCATCGGCCCCGGCCCGTCCAGTGCAACGCGATTCGGCTCACCCTCGGCCATCGCCTTCAGGTCGGCACCGGAGCAGAATGTCCCATCAGCCCCGGTGAGGATCGCCACATCGAGCTGGTCGGACGAGTCGTACTCGGCGAAAGCGTCAGCAAGCCGATCGGCGGTGGCACAGTCAACGGCGTTGCGCCGCTCCGGTCGATTGATCGTCACAACCCGAATCCGACCCTGGTCGCTTGTCTCAACGGAGCTCATCCCGGCCACGCCACCTCTGTAGTCACTCCAGGACCGGGTCGACGCAGGCGCTCTGTGATATCCCCCGGTTCGGCGTGAAGACCCGCGGCTCGTCGACGTAGCCACTGCCCTTCTCCCCGGTTTCCAGGTAGGCCTCTATCCCATCCGCAACGGCTCCCGAAGCCACATCGACATACTTGGAAGTGGCGAAGAGCTCCGCCTCGGGTGGGTGGGATATGTAGCCCAGCTCGGCCAGCACACTCACGGTGTCCGGGTTTCTGATCATCCCGTAAGCGTCCGAGCCTCGCGTGCTGTGGACGATGAGGACCCCTGAGTCGGGGGCAGCAGCCCACTGAATGTCGAATTGGCCCAGGGCATCGACCACGCGGTCGTAGATGAGCCCTCCGAGACGCTTGGACGCCGCGGAGCTCGTCTGGATGAATACCTCGGTGCCGGGTGTCGACGACAGGTTCGGCGTCGGAGCGTTGTGATGGATCGAGACCAGGATGTCGGCCTCGAGTTGATCGGCAAGCGCCGAGCGGGTTTCCAGCGTCGAGGCATAATTGCCGGTCCGAGTGAGGACGACCGCTATCCCGCGCTCCCCCAGCTTGGCCTCGACCGCCCGTGCAACTCGCAGGTTGAGGTCACGCTCGGCCAGTCCGTTGGCCCCTACTGCCCCGGTGTCCGTCTCTCCCCCGTGACCGGGGTCCAGCACGACCCGGGTGCCCCCGACAGGTGTCCCGGTGCTCACCGTCTTCTCATTGCCACAAGGTGACCGAACGACGATGCCCTGAGAATTGTGATCGAGGACTGCGACGACGACTCCGGTTGGGGTGATGATCGCATCGGCGGACATGAGGTCGATGGTGGTCGTGGTGGTCGGCTCGACGCCTCCCAGGGCGACAGTCGTCGTGGTGGTGGTGACGAGGGAGGTGGCCGTTGTCGGCGCGACGCGTTCCTCGACTGCGCCATCGCCGGATTGGAGAGCCTCGAAACTGCAGGCCGTCAGCACAAGAGCGACCACGATTGCCATGAGGGACCGCATTGCCGTGGAGCTTATGACGATATGAGCGTGTAACCGTCTCCCAGGGTTACTCTGGGAGCGTGTTCGGGCCATTGAACGGTGTCAGGGTCGCTCTGGTCTCATTTGCCGTGGTGGCGGCCATAGCAGCCCTAATCGCCGGGTATCCGGCGGCTGCAGTGGTGTTGCTCGGGGGCGTCGCGATCCACGGTCTCGGTTGGCTCTTTCTGTATCGACAGCACATGCGAAGCTGACTCACTAGAGCCCCAACCCCTCCCCCACCGCGACGGCGAGCCGCTGCGCCTCGGCCACCAACCGATCATGGCTCTCGTCCGGGTCGGCGCCCACCTCACCGCACAAGTCGACGTATATCTTCAGCTTGGGCTCGGTGCCGCTCGGCCTGACCAGGATCCGGCCCGGCGCTCCCAGGTCGAGCTCGACCAGGTCCTGCTCCCCCAGCCAGAAGGGCCTGCTCTCCCCACCGGTCCGAAAATCGGTCACCTCGACCACCGGCATCCCATTCACCGACTCCGGGGGCGCCGAGGCAAGCTGTCCGACGCCGGCCGAGAGATCCTGGCCACCACCCTCCCCGGGGCGATGGATCGAATGCTGGGCGCTCACCCACAATCCCACGCGCCTCCACAGCTCGTGTAGCCGCCCCATTACTCCCAGACGGGTCCCGTCGAGCTCCGCTGCCAGGTCGGCCATGACCAATGCCGCCGATATCCCATCCTTGTCCCTCACCGTTCGCCCTATCGAGTAGCCAAGGGCCTCTTCGTAACCGAATGCGAACCGACCGACGTCCTGGGCTTCCAAAGCCAGAGCCGCATTGATGATCCATTTGAAGCCGGTGAGGCTCACTTCGTGATAGGCCCCGTAGCCGTTCGCCATTCGGGCCAGCATCGGGCTCGACACCACCGAATTCACCACGATCGGAGTCTCTTCGCGATCCCAATAGCGAAGGACGTAGTCCCCGATCAGGACGCCCAACTCGTTTCCGCTGAGCAGTCGCCATCCGCCGCGAGAGGGCACCGCTGCCGCAAGACGGTCAGCATCGGGATCATTGGCGAGAACCAGATCAGCATCGCGATCTCTCGCCAGAGCCAACGCCAAATCCAGAGCTCCCGGCTCTTCGGGGTTCGGGAAGGCGACCGTCGGAAACGACCCGTCCGGATCAAATTGCTGCTCCACCGGGATCAACCCGGTGTGATCGGCGTATCCAAACATCTGATCGAGCACGCGACCGCCGACACCGTGGATCGGGGTGTAGACGATCCTGAGATCTGAGCCATGTGGATTTGGCCGCGCCTGTTCGACCTCGGCGCGATACCGATCGAGCATGTCCGGCCCTATCTCGGTGACCAAGGGTGATACTCCGTCGAAGACATCCTCGACCCTGGGAACGTCGATGGCGTGGCCAACCCGTTCGATCGCCTCCGATATCGACGTGTCGACCGGCGGGATTATCTGCGCCGCATTGGAGCCGTAGACCTTGTATCCATTGTCTGCCGGAGGGTTGTGACTCGCCGTCACGACGATCGCAGCGGGTGAATTCAGGATCTTGGCCGCAAACGCGACGAGGGGTGTCGGTGTCACCTCGGGGAAGAAGACGACGCGGAGCCCGGCGGCGGCCAACACTCCGGCCGCGTCCTCGGCAAAGGTCCGGCTATCGGGACGGGCGTCGAAACCTATGACGACCGGTTCCGGGCCCGACCCTCTTTGAGATCGATCCATGTAGTCGGCCAACCCGGCAGTCACCCGGATGACCGTGGCTCGATTCATTCGACCCGGTCCCGGCCCGACTTCGCCGCGGATACCCGCCGTACCAAACGTGAGGGGGGCTCCCATGGACATCGCCAGAGCCGTCAGGTCACCGTCATCGACCTGTCGCTCCAATTCGGCCCGGGTCGTCGGATCGGGGTCACCCGCTATCCAATCGCGGGCCGCGTCGATCAAGTCGCTCATGTCAGGCCGAACAGCACATGTCAGTTGCGGCGCTGCTGCCACCGCCAGGAGTCGGCGCACATGTCGGCCAGGTCCCGGGTCGCAGCCCACTCGAGCATGGTTAGCGCCCTGCTGACATCAGCCCAATTGGCTGCCACATCACCCGCTCTCCTCCCAACGATCTCGTATGGGACCGGCTTGCCCGACTGGATCTCATACTCACGGATCACTTCGAGGACACTGTGCCCTCGGCCGGTTCCGAGGTTGTAGGTGAAGACCCCGGGCTCGGTGGCGTGTCGCTCCAGCGCCCGGACGTGCCCCTCGGCCACGTCTACGACATGGACGAAATCACGGACGCCGGTTCCGTCCGGCGTGTCGTAATCCCCCCCGTATATCTCGACTTTGCTCAGCTCCCCGGCGGCCACTTTGGCGACGTATGGCATCAGGTTGTTGGGCACCCCCGACGGATCCTCGCCGAGCAGACCGCTCGGATGCGCTCCCACCGGGTTGAAATACCGAAGGAGGGCGATCGACCATTCCGGCTCGGCGACATGGACGTCTCGGAGCACCTGCTCCATCATGATCTTCGTCCACCCGTAGGGATTGGTTGCCGTCCCGACTGGCATCGTCTCGGTCAGGGGCAAGACGTCGGGATCGCCGTAGACAGTGGCCGACGAGCTGAAGACGAAACGATCGATCCCGGCGGCGGCAAGGCTCTCGAGAAGTGCGATCGTGCCACCCACGTTGTTGTCGTAGTAGAGGGTGGGCTTCATCACCGACTCCCCCACTGCCTTGAGGGCCGCAAAGTGCATACAGGCGTCGAAGCCGTCCGACATGATCTTCTCCATTGCGTCGACATCACGGACATCGACTTCGAAGAACGGTGGACGGGAGCCCGTGACCTTCTCGATGCGATCGATCACGGAACGTTGGGCGTTGGACAGATTGTCGACGATGACCGGCTCGTGACCGGCCTCGATGAGCGCAACTGCGGTATGACTTCCGATGAACCCGGCGCCACCCGTTACGAGAACTCGCATGACAGGATGCTAGAGGTGCCGGGTGCTCAAGCCGACGGCAAGGACAGGACGAACGAGGACCAGCCGTCATGGTGGCGATATGTCAAGTCGCCATCCATGAGCCGAGCCAACTGACGGGCAACACTGAGCCCAAGCCCAACCGACTTCGGATGGTGCGGTTCGACGCCTCGCTCGAAGGAGCGAAAGATCCTCTCGACTTCTCCATCCGCTATCGGTTTGCCGGCGTCCTGAACCCTCACCTCGATGCGATCCCCAACCTTCACGACGCTGATCTGATAGGGGGCCGTCCCGTATCGGAGGGCGTTGGAGACCAGGTTTCTGAGGACCTGCCGTGATCGCCGCGGGTCGGCCAATGCCATGGTCGATGTCTCCACCAAGTGGAGGGCAACAGGCTCGTCAACCGTCTCCAAAACACGCTCGACCTCTTTCGTCACGTCGAACTCCTCGACCACGATCGAAACCTGCCGGAGGTCGTGACGGTAAGCCACCAACAGGTCTTCGATGAGCCAGGAGGCGTCATCTGCCTGACGTGCGATTACCTCAGCCATGTCACGTCGGTCGTCGTCCGTGAAAGAGTCGTAGTTGTCGGCCAACTCGCGGCCCAGCCCGAGCATGGCGGCGAGCGGATTCCGCAACTCGTGGGACACCGTGGCAACGAACTCGTCCTTGTCTCGCTGGGCTTGGATCTTGTCCGTGACGTCGATCAGGCTTCCCTCGTAGTAGTTGATCGTGCCATCCTCCCCCCTGATCGCACGCGCCGAGTCCCGCACCCAGATGGTCGACCCGTCCGGGCGAGTCAACTCGACATCGAAGTCGTGCACGACACCCTGAGCCGACATCCGATCCAGCCATTGCCTTCTCAACGATGGCTCCATGTAGACGGATTCGACGGTTCTCACCGCGTGTGTCAACGCCTCCACCGTGTCGTATCCGAGTATCTCGGCCAAGGCCGGGTTCGCCGCGATCAGCGATCCGTCCGGAGACGTCCGATAGAAAGCGACGGGCATGCGATTGAAGAAGGCGCCCAAATCATTCATCAGCTGACACTCTTGGGTTTCATCGGCAGAAATGCCGCAAATCTGCAATGGCGAAGACGCGCCTCATCGCCATGTCACGGTTCCGGACTCGTCGATCTCGACCCATTCCCCCTTCGGTCTTGGCCCGCACAGCACCGGGCAAATACGACGGTAGAGCAACGAAGCCACGAGCGCACCGGTCATCAGGATCGAGTCGATCTCCGAGGTGATGATCGCCGAGGGGGCAGTGCCGAGGCGAATCGACTCGGCAAGAACCGAAGACGACGAGCTGGACCCGCGACCGTGACTCATGTAAAGGACCGTTGCTGAAACGCACTCTCCACCTTCGGGATGGCTCCTGTCGATGATCATCCCTGATTCTGGATCCAGGCCACCCCACAAGGAAAGTGGCTCGGAAAGAGCCAGGAGAGGCCCCTCGGCGGCTCCGGCAACCAGGACCCGGTACTTGGCCGAAGTCACCACTCTGACCCGGTGACGACACCCTCCATTGCCGACTGAACGCAATCGGCCAGGTTGGCGACCTGCACTTCCACCCCGAGGTTGCCCGGGGCGTAGAAGGCCCACTTCCCCGAGTTGGTCAGCACGACTCCCTCGACCTCACCCATGATCGGCGTGATGTATGTGCATGTGTCGGTTACCAACTGTGCGCCGAACTCCTCGATCTTGGCTTGGACGGTGGACGCAAGTGACGCGAGGACGTCGCGGCCGGTGCTCACGTAGAAGGGGACCTTGGTGTGCGATCCGTCACCGACCAAATCTGCCAATTCCATCAACTCGGCCTTCGAGAAGTGTGGCGTCCCCACGCTCACTGCACCCAAGGTTTCTCCCGAGTGGTGTCCAAGCGAACGTCGTGCAGAGCTCAACTCGTCGAGCCCCACCGAGAGACGCGGTAGGTCGAGATCGCCGCCACAGGCCGCATCGAGTGTCGGTGCCTCCGGGGTGACACCGACGGCATGGAACATCGCAACCGAGCCCGACGACGCCGCTGCCGCGCCGAGTGCTTTGAGCCGGTCCTCGGTTGCCCGCTCATCCAATCCAACGATCACCGCCACCTCGTTCCCCGCCTCCCGACCAAGGAAATGGCCCAGAATCGGATAGAACAATTCGTCGGATAGCAGGTGATCGGGAACGTCGACCTCCAGAATTAACGTTGCAACTCGCCCCGAGTCAGTGTGCAGGCCTACGAAAGGGGCGCGCCCGGTGAGTGCGCAACTGATGTCGAGAAAGTCGCCATAGCGGCCGGTTCGAGCCCCCAGGACGGAGTTGGCGAAGACGATCGCATTGGATTCCCCCCATGCGACTTGATCACCGAGCGCGGGACGTACTGCCAGCTGATACGGCGCACACGTCCACGATTGGGTGCAGCCCATGGCCACATAGGCATCCATCAGCTCACAAGCGAGTGCCGCCGTCTCCACTGGCCCCCGATAGAGGCTCGGGTGCAGCAAGTCGAGTGACGACACGTTCAACGTTGTCGGGACGCGCACCTCTCCCCCACCGTCGACGAGAGTCTTGGCGAAGTCGAGCCCGGCCATTCCGTGGTAGAGACAAGCATCCACATGGGCCCCGACGATGTCTACGAGCCGTGAGGCCCCCTCGGCCTCACCAACCGACACGAGCAACTCCATGGCGATCCGTGCTGCCTCTCCGGATACACCCGACAGCAGTGCCCGATCAGAGTCTGTCAGCTGCATCGGTCCAAGGTATCTGGCCTCAGTCTTCGAATGGGAGATGCAGTTGGGGCTCGGGCCGCTCGTAACGGCTCACCCCGTTCCACATGAGATGATCCATGAAGACCCAGGAACGGCGATGAATCGAGGTCGGTCCCCACGCCTGTAGCGCCGCCTTGTGGATGGGGCACGGATAGCCCTTGTTTGCCTCGAAGTTGTACCCCGGGTGATGTTCCGCCGACTCTCTCATGAGTCGATCCCGCGTCACCTTGGCGAGTATCGAGGCCGAGGCGATGGAGAGCGACTTGCTATCCCCTCGAACCACTTTCGTCGCCCCACCGACGAAGTCCCAGTTCCCATCGACCAGAACGTGGCCTGGCTCGACATCGAGCGCTTGGATCGCCCGCTTCGCAGCCAATCGCTGGGCATCAGACATCCCCAGCCGGTCACACTCCTCCGGGCTCGCATGACCAACACCCCATGTGACACACCAGTCGGCGATGCGATCGAAGAGAGCCTCCCTCTCCGCCTCGGTCAGCATCTTCGAGTCGCGGACTTTGTATACCCTTCGGTCGAGGGGCACGACGGCGGCCCCAACCGTCAGGGGCCCGGCCCAGGATCCACGTCCCACCTCGTCGATCCCCACGACGAAGTCGCACCCCATCTCGTCGAGTCGGCGCTCGATGGACAGATCGGGCGACTTTCGCCTGAGACTGGGCCTCAGCTTCGGTGCGGTCGTGGTGGCCACGTCGATTCTTCTCGGTCAGTTCATTTCGACGTCATCGGGAAATGTCGCGACAAGGGCGAGATGACCGCCCTGTCGCCTCAGCACGCGAGACCACTGGCCCTCGGGTCGATCGAATGGATCATCAGGCGCGGCCGGGACGACATACCAAGAACCCTCCGATACCTCGATCTCGAGTTGTCCGGAGCCCCACCCGGAGTACCCGGAGTAGATCCTCACCGAGCCTCGCTCACCGGACGGCGCCGACTCGAGGTCGACCATGCACACTCCCGGGACACTCGTTGGCTCCCCGGACAAACCGCTGGCGAGCCCGATTGCGACCTGAGGCTCAACCGGCCCACCGAAATGGACCGTGCCCGGGTCGGTGGCCAATGCGCCCCAGCTCGGGATATGAGTTTCTACGCGCTCTGCGGTCGGCCGGTTCAACACGAGCCCGATGGCTCCATTGTCATCGTGGTCCACCACCAGGACCACCGTTCGCCAGAAGTTCGGATCGAAGAGGAGGGGCGTTGCCACCAGCAGCCGACCTCCGAGACTCTCACTCACCGCTCCATCGTGCCACATCTGCATCTGGATCGCCGTCTTCGATCGACCGGGGATGAAACAACCACGGACTAGTACCGTCGGGCCGATGCCATTGCCCTCGGTGCTGCTCCATGACCATCTCGATGGTGGTTTGCGAGCCGACACCGTTCTCGAGCTCGCGGACGAGATCGGATATGACGAACTGCCCACACTCGACCCGTCGACTCTCGGCAACTGGTTCGATCAGTCGGAGTCTGGGTCCCTCGAGCGGTACTTGCAGTCATTCGACCACACCATCGCGGTGATGCAAACGCAATCTGCACTGACGCGGGTGGCCAAGGAAGCTGTGCATGACCTTTGGGACGATGGTGTCGTGTACGCAGAGCTCAGGTTCTCACCGCCCCTTCACACCATGAACGGCCTTGGCGAGCACGACGTGATCGAGGCCGTCGCCGACGGCATGAGACAGGCTTCCCGGGAAACCGGGTTGAAATGGGCGTTGATCATCGATGCCCTTCGTGACCGCCAGGACAGTGAGGCCGTGGCACGGCTGGCCCTGGCACATCGCGGCGATGGGGTCGTCGGCTTCGACATTGCTGGTCCGGAGAAGGGATTCCCGCCGGCAGAGCACATCGCCGCATTCCGCGTGGCCAGGGAGGGCGGGTTGCGCCTGACCATCCACGCCGGGGAGTCCGCCGGTTCCATGGGAATCGCCTACATCAAGTCTGCAATGGACACTTGTGGTGCCGAGCGCATCGGACACGGGAATCAGATAATCGAAGACTGCGTCGTGGAAGACGGGCGAATAGTCTCCATCGGCCCCGTGGCCAGACTCGTCCTCGATCGCCAGATGCCCCTCGAGCTCTGCCCTTCGTCCAATTTGGCCACGGGCGGGGTGCTCCCCGAACAGCATCCAATCGGTCCGCTCTATCGTGCCGGGTTCAACGTGACCGTGAGTACCGACAACCGACTGATGAGCGCGACCTCCATGTCGGCCGAACTCGACTTCGCCCGCAAGTTTCACGGTTTCGACGTCAGTGACATTGCCCGTGTCACCCGACAGTCGCTCGAAGCTGCGTTCTGCGCTCGCGAGGTCAAGGAGGGGCTCTGGCAAGACGTCCTCGCCCCCTCGTTTCTGTCGGGAGGTGCCGCTATCCACCCGGGATGGAGTTGAGATGAAGGCACTTGTGAAGCATCCCGATGTGGTCGGGCTCACTCTGGAAGATGTAGCTGTCCCCGAGCCCGGTCCCGACGACATACTGATCGGCGTTATCACCGCCGGGATCTGCGGAACCGACCTCCACATCTACAACTGGGATGACTGGGCACGCGCCACGGTGCCGGCGCCGATGGTGGTGGGCCACGAGTTCTCCGGCAGGATCACGGCGATGGGCTCCAACGTCTCCGGCTTCGAAATCGGCGAGTTGGTTGGGGCGGAGGGCCATGTCGTCTGCAACCGCTGCCGAAACTGCCTTGCCGGCAGAAGGCATCTCTGTCAGGACGCACACGGCATCGGTGTGAATCTGCCCGGGGCGTTCGCCGACTACGTCCTCATCCCCAAGTCGAACGTCTGGAGGCACCCCGACGACCTGGACCCCGACATAGCGGCTCTCTTCGACCCCTTCGGGAATGCGGTTCACACTGCTCTCGAGTTCCCCGTCCTCGGTGAAGACGTCCTGATCACCGGAGCCGGCCCAATCGGGCTGATGGCAGCCGAAGTGGTGTCACATGCCGGTGCACGCAATGTCGTGATCACGGATGTCAACCCCTATCGACTCGAGTTGGCTCTGAAGATGGGTGTCACGAGAGCAGTCGACATCAGAACCGAGGACCTGCATGACGTACAGGACGAACTGGGGATGACCGAGGGATTCGATGTGGCGCTCGAGATGTCAGGCAACCCCACCGCCCTGGAGGACATCATTCAAAACACCATTCACGGGGCCAACGTGGCCATCCTCGGCATCCCCGCCGACCCCTTCCCAATCGACTGGAGCGTGGTGATCTTCAACATGCTCAACTTGAAGGGGATCTACGGTCGGGAGATGTTCGAGACCTGGTACAAGATGAACGTCCTGATCAATTCTGGTGTCGACATCTCACCGGTGATCACTCACCGATTTGCAGCCGATGACTTCGAGCAGGCCTTTGCCGCCGCGGCTTCGCATGAATCGGGAAAAGTCCTCATCAAGTGGGCCGAGCCGGATTGAGCAGCGGCAAGATCGCATAGCGATCGACATCCAAGAGGCTCAACATCACCCGCACAGGAACAGGCAGCCTGACGCCAACCTCGTGGCCGTCGATGGTCGGTGGTCCGCAACCGTGTCGCCGGCCCTTGATCACCAGGGACCCTCCCCCGGACGCCTGGAGATTCTTGAGCCAGTCGGTGTCCGCCCCGTAAGTGAGTGCAACGATGGCTTCCTCGCCGTCGACCCAGCAGTTGACCGGTGTCCGATAGGCATTTCCCGATCTGCGGCCTTTGTGCTCGATCACGGCAAAAGACGGGAGACGGGCAGCGAAAGGCAACGTGATCCGATTGGTCACCTTCTTGTTGAAGCGCGCCAGGGCGCCCGGAAGAGGCATCAGATCCTGGCGTCGATCCAGGCGATCACCTCTTCGAGCACCTCCGGACCTTCCGGCTCGTTGAAGACCTCATGACGCAGGTCCGGCAGCAATCTCCGCTCGACACCTTCCAACTCGCCAAGGATCGCTGTCGACTGAGGTGGGACGATCGGGTCGAGCCCACCATGAAGGACCAGGGTCGGCGTCTCGAGCCGATCGAGCTCCTGAGTGACCGAGGTCATCGCACCGAACAGGGTGTTCCCCAGACGGGTACTCGACTTCGTCTCCACGAGGGGGTCGGCGAAGTAGGCCTCGCCAACCGCCGGATCACGTGAGAACCACTCCCCCTTGAACCCGTTGGGTATGCGAACAGTGGGTGCCAGCTTGGCCGCGATCGGAGCTATCCCCTTTTGCCAGGCGGCACCTCCATCCAGAGCCGGCGCCGAGAGCACCAGGAGATCCGGCCTCGGTCTCTCCCCGAGCGTGTAACCGAGGGCGAGATTGCCCCCCATCGAAAACCCGAACAAGACAACGGGGGCACCCTGACCCTTGGCCCATTCCATATGACGCTGGATCTGGTCGTGATAACGAGACCAATCATCGATGTCGGCACGGCGACCGCCGGTCCCGCCGAACCCGATGAGGTCGAAGGCGCGCACGAAATAGCCGGCCTCGGCGAACTGGTCACCGATTCTCTCGTATCTGCCCGAATGCTCACCCAGACCGTGCACCAGCACGATGATCGCCCGGGGCTTGGCGTCGGGGGCCCACTCGCGAACCAACTCCATGCCGACGCCTTCCATCGGCTCGGGACGGGAGACACTGGCCAATTCGGCTCCTCTTTCTCTGCTTGAGAGAACCCTAGGTCTCGTCTCTGGCGAAGACGAAGCGCGTCACGTCGTCGGGGAATTTCGACCAAGCCAGCGCCACCTTCGGCGTCACCACCCTCATGCCCCCTGCGATGGCATCGCTCCATGCATCGGCCTCGGGCGAATAGCCATGGCCGGAGTACTTACGCTTGTACTCATCAGAGATCCTGCGGCCCAGAGCCCCACTGATCGGTGAAGATCGGTTCGAGGTCCCCTCGATGATCGTGGCCGCCATCCCGTCTTCGAGGTGAAGAGCGCATGAGGGGTTCGACTCCACATTCTGCGCATGCCTGGTTTCGGGCGAGCCGTCATACCAGAACCTCCCATCCAGCCATATCCCCCATCTCGGGATGACATGGGGCCGGCCGTCGGGCCGGGTGCTGGCGAGCCAGTAGGTGTTCGCGTCCAACAGGCGCCGCTCCACTTCGTCCCAGGTGAGGAATGAGTCGGCCACGTCCAAGCCATAGCCATCCGGCATCTCTGGGCGGTCGACGAGCGGTGGTGATTCGTTCGTCATGCGCCCTTGTGAAACGGTGGGCGCGCCAGATGACCGCCGACCCATCTCTCCCTGATCTCAACCTCGACCTCTCCATCCTCGACGGGCGGCGAGAGGTAAGCGAGTCCGACGCCTGTGTCCAACATGGGGCTCAGGTTCCCGGACGTCACGACACCGCTCGAAGGGCCAGAGCGGACCTGGTATCCGTGGCGGGGTATCCCCTTTTGGTCGAGGACGAAGCCAGACAATCGGCGACTCACACCCCGTTGCGCCTGGCTCACCAATGCCTCCTGTCCGTCGAACTCGTGATCCATCGCCACCGCGAACTCGAGCCCCGCCTCCAACGGTGTGGTCGTCTCATCGATATCGGCTCCCCACAGAGCGAGGCCGGACTCGAGTCTCAGGGTGTCCCGGGAGGCCAAGCCGCATGGCACGACATCGTGGGCCATCAATGCTTCCACCAGCTTCTGTCCGGTCACGGCGTCCGTGCAGATCTCCCCGCCACGCTCGCCCGTGTAACCGGTTCCCGCAATAGCGAGAGAGCTCTGGTTCCACTCGATCCGATCAGTTCGGTGGCGACGAGGCTTCAATCCCAGGACCTCGTCGAGGATGTCCGGGGCGAGCGGTCCCTGGACTGCGATCATCACCGTGGACGACCTGAGGTCTTTGACCTCGCAGCCCGCCTGCCCTGCGAAGACCTGCATCACTCGGGTGTGATTGGCGGCATTGGGCAGCACCCAATATCGGTCATCGTCCAGCCACCAGACGATCAAGTCATCGATGATGCCCCCCTGCGAGTTGAGCATCATCGTGTACTGGGTTTGCCCCGGCCCGATCAGTGTCAGGTCGTTGCAGAGGAGACGAGTCAGCGCGTCCAAGGCCCCAGGCCCGGTCAGCTCGAATCTGCCGAGATGAGAGACATCGAACCATCCGGCTTCGGTCCTGACTGCCCGATGCTCGGCGAGAACCGAGACGTATTGAACAGGCATCTCCCAACCGCCGAAGTCGACGAAACGCGCTCCCAGGCTCTCATGGAGCCGGTGCAGAGGCGATTGCGTCATCCGGTCAGACGCTCGCCACGCTCCTCGAGACGCACGATGTCGGGTCGACCGGGGATCCTGGTCGGGGCCGCAACGTCGTCGAGGGTTTCAGGCTCCTCGAGTCCGTATTTGACGACCAGGTTCAAATAATCCCGTTGATAGAAGACCTTGCAGCTGACCTCGGGGTACAACTCCTTGAGGCGGCGTACCTTACGATTCTTCTTGGTGACCAGCTTTTGGCTCATCGTGGTGATCTCGATGTAGAGATCGTCATCCGGGAGATAGAAATCGGGAGTGAAGAATTGAGAGGGGCTCCCGTCCTTGTCCCAGGCGATGGGGAACGAGGTCGGCTCGTAATCCCAGGGGACACCATAGAAATCCAGGAGAAGCGCAAACTGCCGCTCGCTGTTGTGAGCGAAATCGGTCTCTTGCGCTGATAGATGCTCGGTGATCAGGTGGCTCCTGCCTCGACGACCCCGGCGTAGTCCTCGGACGGGTAGAGATGATGGATGGCACCCTGGATCTCGTCCTGCACAGGCCCTATGGCGATCCCGAAAACGCCCTGGCCTCTCCGGAAGACATCCACGACCTCTTGCTCACTGTGGGCGGCGTAGATGGTCTGGCCATCGCTCAGCAGGGTCACGTCGGCCAACGGCCTATCCGAGTCCATCTGCTCCTTGAGGATCTCCACGGCGGACCGGATCTTCTTCAAGCTCATCCCCGCATCGAGCAGCCGTTTGATGACCTTGAGTTGCACCACGTCTGAGAAAGAATACAACCTTTGCGATCCCGAACCGGTTGCTTGCTGCAGTGATGGGCGAATCAGGCTGGTGCGCGCCCAATAGTCAAGCTGGCGGTAGGTGATTCCGACCACCTTGCAAACCTGCGGTGCGCGATAGCCCAATTCGGGCGCCTGGGTCATCTGATCCTCCGGGTTACACTCGTGTAACTCCGCCGTTGTCAGCAAGCTACCCCTGAATGATTGCAGATGTCAACGTATTCCTGTGGATAACTCAGCGGACCGGAGTCAACAGACGGGCAGCCGAGTCGACCTGATCCTTGGTTCCGACGACTACCAGACGATCTCCGGAGCGCAGGACGACGTCGGGCCCGGGATTGACGAGCATGTTCACACGCTTGTCCTCCACGGCGAGTACGAGGGCCCCGCTGTCTTGACGGATGCCCGAATCACGCAGTGTCTTGCCGTCGACCACACATCCCGGTTCGATGTCCAACTCCTCGACGTGAAACTCGACCGGACGGCCATTGAGCACGATGTCGAAGATCTGCGCCAACTCGGCATGCACCGCCAATGCAGCGAGTCGCTCAGCACCGACGGCCTGGGGCGCGACGACTCCATCGGCGCCTGCGAGGCGGAGCTTCCTCTCCGACTCGGGCTCGGTGGCCCGACAGACCACTCGCAGGTCAGGTCGAATCGACTTCGAGGACAGGGCGATAACCAGATTGTCTGAATCGGTGTCGACGCAAGCGATGACCGCGGCGGCACGCTCCACGCCTGCCTGGACCAGGACCTCGTTGTGGGTCGCGTCTCCCTCCACCACCAGCACACCCATCTTGATCGCCCGGTCGACACGCTCGGGATTGCGATCCACAACGACCACCCGATCGCCGTGGATACTCAGATTCGACAGCGTGGCACGGCCGACACGGCCGAATCCGCAGAGGATTATGTGGTCGCGAAGATCATCGATTTGTTTTTGCATCCGTGTCCCCCGTCGGATCTCACTCCAGTCGACCAGATACTCGATCCCGGCACCGGCAGTGTAGAAAGTGACGCCGAAGCCCAGGGCAATGAGGACCAGGGCCCAGATCCTGCCACCGTCGCTCATTTGGAAGATCTCGCCAAAACCGACCGTGGTGATCGTGGTCACGACCATGTAGAAGGACTCGAAGACACCGGCGTGCTCGATCAGGACGAACCCTGCCGTTCCGGCAACCACGACCGCGGCCAAGACCAACAGACCTAGCTGGACTCTGCGAAGGGCAGTCACTCATCCTCGCTGTCGCCGAGGAAGTCCTCGACGGTGGCTTCCTCCAGGAACTCCCGAAACCTGGCGACGGCAGCGTCCTCGTCGTCTTCCTCATCCTCCTCTTCGAACAGCACGCCGGCGTCGTCCAAGACCGTGGGGAGGGCGAACACCGGTGTCCCCGTCCTCACGGCCAGGGCGATGGCATCGGAAGGGCGGGCCGAGACATGGACCTCCCGGCCCGAGATGTCGAGCGACAGGTCTGCGTAGAAGACCGAGTCACGCATCTCGGTTATGACGACACGCACCGCCAACGCCCCGACTGCATCGATCATCGACCTCATCAGGTCATGGGTGAGAGGTCGCGGTGGGGTAACACCCTCGAGTGCCGTCGCGATCGCCGTCGCTTCCGAGCCGCCGATCCAGATCGGGAGGAACCGTCTGCCCTCGGACTCGCGCAGGAGCACGATCGGCTGATTCGATGGAAGCTCCACTCTCACGCCGACCACTTCCATGGCGATCATCTGATTCCTGCCCGGCTTTTCCGCCATGCGTGGAGGTTATCACCGGGCTCGACACAGCCTTCGGGGTCAGTCGACCATCCCGAGACTCCTGGCAAGCACCCGTGGTTCACCGACGAACGCCTCGAGGTCGAGCACGGCCCAGATCGAGCCGAGGTTGCGGTAGTAGCCCTGCCAGTCCATCCCATATCCGACCAGGAACTCGTCTTTCACCTCGAACCCCCGGTACTCGACCGGGACCTCCGTGACCCGTCTCACCGTTTTGTCGATGAGGGCAGCGGTGGCGACGCTGGAAGCGCCTCGATCGATCATCATCCGTCTCAATACCGACAGGGTCAGGCCGGTGTCGATGATGTCCTCCACCAGGATGACGTCACGCTCATAGACCGGGGTGGAAAGGTCCATTGCGATTCCGATGCGACCGCTCTCGCCAAACCGGTTGAGCCCCAGGAAGTCGACTTCACATCGGAGATCCACCTGGCGGATCAGATCCGCCGCAAATGGGATCGACCCGGTCATGACCACGACGAAAAGCGGGCTCCGACCTGCGAAGTCCTCTCCGATCGCCTTGCCCAGCTCGGCCACGCGGGACTCGATCTCATCCTCCGGGATGACGAGCACGGAATGCTCGAATGAGGTCATCCTGTCCCGAACACGTGAGTCATCCAGAACCCCATGGCCTCGAACACCGATTGGGGAGCCGAATCGGCGTCACGTTCCACCTCGGTGATGGCGGGAAGGCTCGGCTGGTCCGATTCGACCAGCGGTGTGGGCCGGTCCAGCATGAGACCCTGACCCGCCAAGTGCAGATACGTCTCCAAGTTGCTCATCGCCACCAGCGGGCCTGGGTCGGAATGCCTCATTTGGGCCACGTAGGGCTCGCCACCGGCGGCATAGCCGTAATAGTGGAGATCCTGAAAGACATAGTCGAAGAGCCGGGTGACGTCGGCGAAGTGGCCACGCACTCCCTCGGAGCCCAATACGACTGCATAGACCCTATGCCCGTCGCGCTCAGCCGCCGCCACCATGGTGAGCAACGCGTGGTTGGTGAACCCGGTCTTGACGCCGATCGTCCCCGGGTACCAGTTGAGTAGCAGGTTGGTGCTGGTTCCGATACGAAGGGTCCCATCAGGCGCCGGTGGGAACACCAATGTCTTGGCCCGCACGACGTCGGCGAACTCGGGATGGGACATCGCCTCACGGGCCAGCACCACGAGGTCCCGCGCCGACGTGTAATGGCCCGGGGCGTCCAGGCCATGTGGGTTGGCGAAGTGGGTATGCGTCAGGCCCAGCTCTCGAGCACGCTGATTCATCAGGTCGACGAAGGCCTCGACCGATCCGGACACGTCCTCGGCGATCGCGGTCGCCGCGTCGTTTGCGGAATGGATGAGGAGCGCCTTGAACAGGGCATCCATCGGGACGGACTCACCTGCCACCAGGTCGATCTCCTTCTCCCCCGTGGCCGCCGCCCGATTCGATATCTCGACCATCTCCGACATGTCGGAGTTCTCGAGAGCCAACAGCCCGGTCATGATCTTGGTGACCGACGCCATTGCTCTCTCGTCATCTGCGTTGTGCTCGGCGATCACCATCCCGGCGGTGTCGTCGTAGAGGATCCAAGAGGCAGCGGACACTTCCGGGGCATCGGGAGCCGGATACGCCTGAAGGAGAGGCGGCGGATAGGTGAATGGCGCAGCTGCGGCAGGCTGGGCGATCAGCCCCAGGCACACCACCAGGGGGGCTAGCAGTAGTCGGAGTCTCTTCATTACTGGATCTGTTGGTTCAGCTCGTCCTCGAGCATTGCCCGGTGCATCGCCTGGATGGAGCCACCGCTGAACTCCACCAGATCTTTGGCCCTGGCTCGAGCCTCTGCGTTCGTGGCCCTCATCAGCGGGGCACTCAGCTGGCGGATCAAGTCCGCCTCTCGATCCACGGCCAAACGCACTGCCCTGAGGTGTCGTGGCTCCAAACCCTGGTCGAGGAGGCGTTTCGCCTCTGAGGCGACGATACCGGTCTCGTGGGCATAGACGTCACTCTCCCCCACGGTGCGGACCACACTCATGTCTTCCAGTGCCTCCAACTGCTCTGGGCTGAGACCGGACCGTCGAAGGAGATCTTCCCGGCTCAAGGGCTCCCCCGTGGAGCCTGAGCGACGAATCGGAGTGGCCGTCTTTGTCTCCAGGTCCTCGCCGCGCTCCCACAGCGTCAACTTCGACTTGATCACCTTTAGCGGGAGGAAGTGATCGCGCTGCTGCTGGAGGATGAATCGGAGACGGGCGAGGTCTTCATCGCTGAATTGCCTGTATCCACTGTCCGACCGCCCGGGATCGATCAGTCCCTGAGACTCGAGGAAGCGGATCTTCGACACCGAGATGTCAGGAAAATCCTCTCTGAGGAGATTGATGACCTCACCGATGCTGAACGTGTCGCTACCGCTCATCGCCGTGCGCAACGACGAAGTGGAATCGGCCGACCAGGACCTCGTCACCGGCCTGGAGTCTTGCCGAATCGACTCGAGCGTCATTGACATACGTGCCGTTGGTGGAGCCGCTGTCCTCTACCTTCAACTCCCCATCGGAGATCACGAATCGACAATGCTGCCGCGAGACCGTCACGTCGTTGAGAAAGATGTCCGACTCGGGATGACGTCCCACCGTGGTGTTGCCGGCCGGGAGCATGTAGGTCATTCCCGCTCGTGGCCCTTTCTCGACCACCAGGGCGTACCCCTCGAATTCCTCGACGTGGGCGGCCTCATCACGACTCATCGGGTGTTCGGCCCGATTCTGCATTGGCAGATAGATGACTGTCGGGTCGCCGTCGACCTCGACTTCAGGTTCAGATTGAACCTCGGGGCGCTCGTCCTTCTCGCTCATTGCAAGGTGATGATAGGTAACGACGCCGGCTGCGACACCGCTTCCTATTCGGTCAGGTCGCGATAGGCGGCTGGATCGAGTAGCCCGTCCCCGGGAATGTCACCATCCAACCTGATCTCGACCAGCCAACCGCGACCATACGGTTGTTGATTCACCAGTTCGGGAGCCTGGGCCGCTTCCTCGTTGACACTGGTGATCTCACCTGGGAATGGCGCATAGACCTCACCGACCGATTTGGTGCTTTCGACCTCGACCAGGATGTCGTCTTTGGCGACCGTCGCACCGACATCGGGCAGCTCGACGTAGACGACATCACCGAGTTGGTCTTGGGCGTAGTCGGTGATCCCGATGCGGACCACCTCGTCGCCGACTTTTCGAATCCACTCATGCTCTTCGGTGTAGAGCAGATCCTCTGGTACCTGCATCAGACCTCCTGTGGGTCAGCCGACTCTAATTGTGCGATCTTGGCACGGATGTCACCGATGTAGAGGACTGCCACGTACCAGTACAGGATCAGCCCTGCTATCCCCGTCACCCAGGCAAGAGGCCGCATGAGGGCTTCGAGGACGCTGGCCTCGGCGAGATAGAACGCGGGGATCGCCCCATAGAGGAGGAAGGTGGCCACCTTTCCGACGTATCGAACGGCGATCGTCCCACCGCCCCGTGCTGCAAGTGTGATTGCAAGCAAACCGACGAGTACCTCGCGGGCAATCGTTCCCCAGGCAAACCAGACGGGCAGGACACCTGCGATGAGCCCGCCGATGAGAGCCGAGGCGATGAGTAGTCGATCGGCAATCGGATCGAGTGCCTTACCAAGATCGCTCACCTGATCGAGTCTTCGGGCCAGGTAGCCGTCTATCCAGTCGGTCCAGCCGATGAAGAACACGAGCCATGCGGCCAACGCCACGTTGTCGTCGCCGAGCAGCGCCCACCAGAAGACGGGTATCCCCAGGAGACGAACGAACGACACGAAGTTCGGAATCGTGAGGATCCGGCTACTGGACTCTGACTCGCTCACCATCGGCAGGGTACCGGGCGGGTCTCACGGCGCGGTAGTGATGTCTTCAATGCCGCCGAGTCTCGCCTGAAGACCCCCGAGCGACCCATGGATCCCAAAACCAACCTTGTCGCTTCGATATGCCTCGACGATCGACGGGTGATAGAGAACCAAATAGGGAAGCGTCTCCGAGAGCCGCTTTTCCATCTGCCAAAGGAGCGTCACGGCATCATCGACCCTGACCGCATCCCTGAAGCTCGTCAACGTCGAGTCGAACTCGGCGTCCGAGTAGCCGGTCGAGTTGGCGGGGCCGTCGGTGGCGAACAGCTGACCGTAGAAGTCAGGCAGCGCAGGATTTCCCAAGGTCCATCCGAGCAAGTACATGTCGAACTGCCGGCTCCCGTCCTCCGTGTCGGTGAACGCCAGATCGACGACGGTGTCGAAATCCGTGACCACCGTGCGCACGTCGAAACCGAGCCACTCCAGGGCGTGTTCGATCGCATCTGCGTAGTCAACGCGATCCGGGTCGTATTCGTCCCCCGGGGTGAGGATCGTCAGGGGCGCCGGCGTCTGGCCGTCCTTGGCCAACCCCGACCCGGGTGTGACCGTCCCGCCCTCGACGGTGGGTTGCGTCGTCCATGTGTACCCGTCACCTTCGAGGAGGGTCATGGCCCTGCCCACTCTCTCCGCAAGGCTCCCGTCGCCGTAGTCGACGATTTCCTGAGCCCTGTCCGCGTCGTACCACTTCGCGTTGAACGGTGACAGCATGCTCAATGCAGGGGTTGCGCCCGGCACAAGCGCCTGGGTGATCTCGCCCCGGTCGACGACCAATGCGACGGCCTGTCGAAATGCCAGCGAGGACATCGGATCGCGACGAAGGTTGAAACCCAGGTATCTGACAGCGTTCGCAGGGCTGGTCTCCAATGCGACGTTCGGCGTGGTCGAGAGCACGTCAGCGCTTTCTCGCGAAAGGCCATTTGGGGTGAGGATTGTGTCTATGTCTCCGTTGGCCAATGCGGCCACAGCCGCTGCCTCGTCGGGGAAGACCGAGTATGTGACTTCGATTTCGCCACCGTCAGCTATACCCGTTATCACTGTGTCGGTCATGGTCTGGATCGTCAGCGGCCCTCCAGACACGCCCTGTGAGCCATCAAATGCATACAGCCCGCCCTCATCGGTCAGGGCTCCGGTGTAGGGACCCCACGCTTTGCTCGACATGATGGGTGCGAGCCCGGCCCCATACGGCCAGACAGACAGGCTGGGCCGCTCCGCGAACTCGATACGCAAGAGCCCATCGGGACTGCGCTTCACGTCCTCGATCTCCGATGGGAAGCTGTCGGCCCAACCTCCACCCAAGCCGAGCCTCCTGACGACATGGAAGGTGTAGACGACATCGGTAACGGTGATCGGCGAGCCGTCCGACCAGGTCCGGTCCGGGGTCATCGGGACCTCGACCAACCAGCCGTCACCATCCGATGTCGGATCCGGCGGCGCCCCAACGGCCAGGTCGGGCACGAGGTCTCCGGTGACCGGGTCCACCCCGTACAGCGCCGACTTGGTGAGTCCGAGGACGTAGCTGTTCCATGCACTTGGCTTGGCGCCGATGAACTCCCAGTAGTTGGCGGTGGTCACGTTTGAGAGCAGGCCGATCCGATATGGCAGGGGGACCGTCGTGGTGGTTGACGTCGTCTCGGACGTAGAGAGAGCAGTCGTGGCCGAGGTCGATTCTGCCGAATCGAGAGCGGCGGCGAGTTCGGCCTTCGCTGGATCGTCCCCGCGGGTTTGGGCGAGCCCAGCCAGGGCGACGCCCACCAACACGGCAGTCGCACCGATTGTCCTAAGAGTCTTGTCCCTCAAACGAGCACCAACCTCCCACGAGGAAGATCGGCACTGCCGGAGGGGCACTTGATGAAACGCTCAATTCCAGCGCCGACCCCACTTTTGGACCTAACGGGGCTGGGCTACGATTCAGCTTCTCGGGCTGTGGCGCAGCTTGGTTAGCGCGCTTGACTGGGGGTCAAGAGGTCGGAGGTTCAAATCCTCTCAGCCCGACCACCGGATTCTCCTGTTAGAAGCAGGAGAATCCGACTGTTGGAGTTCAGCTCACCACCGGGTCCCGAAGTCGAAGCACCCACAAAAGCACCCCCAACGGTTCTGGGGAGCCTTCCTCTACGACCAATACCAGAGGCGTCTCGCTGCGCTCGACCAGTCCCCACCCTCCACGTCATCTCGCTGGCGCTCGATGTCGGGTGGGTCCAGGAGTCAAGGGCATAGGGCACGCCACAAGGGGGCTGAGAGACTCAACCGAGATGATCGCCCCTCCCACTTCAGTCACCTATGTGGGCCCGGCTATGGACTGTACGTTTGGAAAGAGGGCATCCCAATTGCCTTCCCAGAACAGCCACCAAACAATGATGAGCACCAGAATGGTGATGGCCGCTCCGATGAGTCTCCTACGCAAATCAGGGTCCATAGGCACAACTAGGGTGGCACATCCTGCCGCAGAGATGTGCCGGTGTGTCGATAATTCAGATTGGCAGTGGCACGCCACAGGAGGGGGGTCTCAAGACTTCCCGTCCGATAGCGGCGAAGGGACCAAACTGGTCGTATGGTTCGCCCGTCCGGATTCAGCTACGACGTGTGGAAGAACGGTGATGTGGTCATCAAGCGGCAGGGAACGGTCGTGACCGTACTTCGCCACGAGAAGGCGAAGCGCTTTCTCGATCGTGTCCAGAGAGAGGACGAGCAAGAGCTGATGGCCCGATTGACCGGGAACTACAAGCGGGGAAACGAGCGCCGCGGATGAACGACCACCATCGCATTGGAAATGTGGGCCAATTGTCGAGCCAGAGGCTCTATCAGGGCAAGGTGATCGACCTCGCGTTGGATCATGTTCTTCTCCCCAATGGGAACGAGACCGACCTCGAGATCATCCGACATCGCGGTGCGGCCGTGGCTTTGCCCATCGTCGGTGATGGTGAGCTCGCCGAGGCGCTCCTCGTTCGCCAATACCGGTACGCAGCAGACGGATGGCTTCTCGAAGTGCCCGGTGGAAAGCTCGACGATGACGAGTCGCCCGAGGATTGTGCGCGAAGAGAGCTGATCGAGGAGATCGGATACCGCGCTGGGAACCTGGAGCCGATGGGATCGATCCTCACCACACCTGGCTTCACAGATGAGCGGATATGGCTCTTCTTGGCAACCGACCTGGAACAGGCGCCAGGCGGAGCGGCGCTGGAGGACAACGAGGTGCTCGAGATGGAGCGAATACCGCTGATCGAGGCGATCGAGATGGCCGAGGATGGTCGGATAGTCGACTCGAAGACCGTGGCCTGTCTGCTGCGAGCCCGTAGCCTTCTCCTGGCCCCACAGGGTCAAGTATCGGCGACCTGAACGAGACGACAGCTACCTCCCTCTCTCGTGGAGAGACCCTCAGAGAGCGATTCGAGACACCCGCAAGTGTCGAACCGGGGCACCTCAGGTCAGCTGGTGGACCACCCACACGATCCCTTGGATCAACCTCCAGCCGAGGTATATGGCGGTCAGGACGATCATCAGCTTGAAGCTGAAGGGCGCCTTCACGTCCTCCTCGGGCTCAGGTCGATCTGGGTCGGTCATCGCCTCTCCCCCGCTCGGGACACCAGGTGGATGGGATTTCCGGTGAAGTCGTCCTCGGCCCTGAGTTTGTTCTCGAGGAATCTCATGTAATCGTCCCCAAGATCGCCACCGGAGAGAAACACGACAAAGGTTGGGGGGGCGATCCCTGCCTGGACCACATAGTGGATCTTGGGACGACGGCCCTTCCTCACCGGTGGCGGATGAGCGCCGGACCATTGGCGAACCAGCCTGTTGAGATGCCCGGTCGACAACCTGGTCGATCTCGCCTCGACCACCGCCTCGATGGCCCCGGGAAGACGTTTCACCCTGGCCCCGGTCAGGGCGGCCATACGGACCACCGGGGCCCACCCCACGAATCCGAAACGATCCGGGAGTGAGCGCTCCGTTTGCTCTCTTTGCTCGTCGTCGAGGGCATCCCACTTGTTCAGGACGATCACCAAACCCACCCCGGCATCGACCACCTCTCTCGCAATTCGCTGGTCCTGGTGGGTCACGCCCTCTGTTGCATCGACCATCAACAGGGCTACGTCGGCAGAGGCGAGAGCCTCGCGTGCCCTGATGACGGCGTAGAAGTCGGCGTCTTCCGAGATCTGAGGCTTTCTCCTGATCCCAGCAGTGTCGATCAGCCGATATCCCCGACCGTCGAGCTCGACGTCGACGTCGATCGGATCACGCGTCGTGCCCGGGGACGCAGAAACGATCACACGGTCCTCACCGGTGAGACGATTGAGAAGAGTGGACTTTCCGACGTTCGGCCGGCCCACGATGGCAATCCGAGGCGTCGGATCTTCTCTTTCCCGACCGCTGTCCGGCGGGAAGTGAGACACGACCTGATCGAGCAGGTCCCCGATCCCACGGCCGTGATAGGCGCTGATCTCATGGGGTTGGCCCAGACCGAGGCTCCAGAGCCGGTCGACGTTGGCCTCCAGGCCGTCATTGTCGACTTTGTTGGCCACCAACAACACAGGCACTTCGGCTGCCCTCAGGATCGATATCACGCCTGTGTCGTCGTCAGTCAATTCGGTGGTGCCGTCAACCACGAAGAGAACCACATCTGCTCCGGAAACAGCCGCCTCTGCCTGCTCACGGATCGAGGCGTTGATGTCGCCCACCGGCTTGACCTCCCACCCTCCGGTGTCGACCAGCACGAAGTCGCGACCGGACCAGTCCGCCTGGAACTCGCGTCTGTCGCGGGTGACACCCGGAAGCTCTTCGACGACCGCCGTGCGGGATCCGATTATGCGATTGACGAGAGTGGACTTACCGACGTTGGGCCGGCCGACCACGACGACCACAGGGAGTGCACTCACGACACGGCACCATTACATGTCTTCACGGGTGCGCCTCAGGCGCTTATGACATCGAGGGCTTCTGCGGCGGTCCAGCCACGGTCCCGCTGCAACCAGCCGTCTTCGGATGGCTGGCGGGCAGTGACTCCCGCTTCGACCATCGTCTGCAATGTCGTGACGAAAGATCGCAACTGGGGAGGGAGCGGGAAATACTCGGCCTCTTCGATCGTCGACCAAAGCTCGAATCCAACCGTAGGGTCGAGACGCTCGATGACACTTTGCACCAGGTGGTCTGGCGCCGAGGCTCCGGCCGTGAGACCCACCGTCGAAACGCCTTCGAGCCACGACCCTTGTATGTCCTCGGCGCTGTCGATGCGATGGGACGCGACACCGGCTTCTCTCGCCACGCGAACAAGGGCCTGTGTGTTGGACGAGTTATGCGATCCCACGACGAGGATCAAGTCACACTTGTTGGCCAATTGACGAACGGCCTCCTGGCGGTTGGTCGTCGCGTAACAGAGGTCAGACTTTCGTGACATTTGAAGGGCGGGAAATCGGTTCTGGGCATCGTCCATCACTGCCATCCACTCGTGCACTCCGAGAGTTGTCTGGGCCAGTAGGGCGACCTTGGCGGGGTCGTCAGGGTGATAGTCACCCAGACCTGTCTCCGGCTCGACGAGGCGGATGGCCTCCGGTGCCTCGGCAACGGTACCTACCGCCTCATCATGACCCTCGTGCCCGACATAGATGATGTCGAAGCCCTCTCTCGCCATCCGCTTGACCTCATGATGGACCTTGGTGACCAGCGGGCACACTGCGTCGATCACCACCGCCGCCCTCTTCGAGGCAGCCTCCACGACCTCCGGGGAAGAGCCATGCGCGGAAAGCATGACGGGAGCTCCCTCCGGAACCTCGGAGATATCGTTCACGAACACCACGCCAACGCGCTCGAAGGCTTTCACCACCCACTCGTTGTGAACGATTTCGTGATAGCAATAGACCGGCCCATCGAAGATGCGCGTCATCCAGGTGAGCGCCTTTATCGCCATCTCGACACCGGCGCAGAAGCCGCGCGGCTCGGCGACCAGCACCCTCTCTACCGTCATACTGTCATGGTAGGTGGAGGGCGAAGTCAATCCGCCGCCCTGCTCCTGGGCAGAAGAAAGATCTGTCCCGGCCGTGTCCTCAGAATGGTCTGTGTGGCCGGGGCTGGATGAGAGCGAGAACATGCTCGATGACTTCGTCGAGCCCCAATGTGGAGGTATCGATCACGTGTGCGCCCGACGGCACGATCAAAGGCGAGTTGGCGCGAGTCGAGTCTCTCGAATCTCTTTCCATGACCTGGGTCAGGACCTCTGGATACGGCTCACCGGTTTCGTCCGAACGTCGACGTGCCCGCGTCTCGGGGGTCGCATCGAGATAGACCTTCACCGTGGCATCCGGGAAGACCACCGACCCGATGTCGCGACCCTCGACCACGGCTCGGCCACCATGGTCCCCCACCCACGCCCTCTGCAGATCGACCAGGAGAGAACGGACCGCTGGATATGCGGAGACGATGGAAGAGGCGGTGGTTGCCCGGGGAGTCCTGATATCGCTGGTGACATCGAGCCCATCCAGGTACATGCGCCCATTGGCCTGCTCCAGCGTCGCCTCCGCGATTCTGTTCACCACGGCCATCTCATTCCCCAGGTCCAGGTTCGACCTGAGGGCGGCGAGCCCGGCAGCCCTGTAGAAGGCCCCGGTGTCGAGATGAGGCAATCCCAGCTCGGATGCCACGGCGCGGCTCACTGTGCTCTTCCCGGTGCCGGCGGGGCCGTCCATCGCTATGACGAGATCACTCATCGTGATGACCGCCGCGAGATGCGAAGAGGGCTCCCGATCCCTGAGGGTGTCCTATGGGGGTATTCGGACAATGGGGGCTGTGGGACCAGGGGCTCCTCTCCGCCAGGGGAAACCTAGCGCGAGCGGTAGTCACGTCGCCGAGTCTGGTCGGTCTCTCCGGATTCCGAGATTTTCGAGCATCTCCCAGAACCCGGGCCACGTCTTGTCCACCACTTCGGGGTCCGAGATGGCAATTCCCGGGACTGACAGGCCAACCAACGCCAGGGACATCGCCATGCGATGGTCGCGATACGTCTCCATCGTCGAGGGTCGGAGGATTCGGGGGCTGATCAATATATCGTCTTCCTCAATGGTGATGTCGGCGCCCAAGCGGCTCAGCTCTGTGCCCAAGGCGGCGAGACGATCCGACTCCTTGAATCTCAACGAGCCGAGACCACGCAATCTGCTGTCCCCCTGGGCGAATAGGGCGGCCACCGCGATCGCGAGCGCCCCATCCGGCGATGAGGAGAGGTCGGCATCGACGGCCACCAGGGTTCCGGAGCGGGCATCGATGGTGATGGTGTCGCCGGTCTTCTCCACGGAGCACCCCATCTCACCCAGCACGTCGGCAACCCTCGCGTCGGGCTGAAGACTCTCCCCACCAAGGCCTTCTATGGTGACTCGACCCCCCGTGATGGCAGCCGCCGTCATCGGGTAGACCGCGGCCGAAGCGTCAGGCTCGATGGAGACGCTCGTGCCGGCGTATCCGGAATTGGGGACACTCCAGCCGCCATCGAGTGATTCCGCGGGCACACCGAACGCCTCCATGAGTCGCAGTGTCATGTCCAGATAGCCGGCCGATCCGGCCAAAGAGGTCGGGAACACTTGCATCCGATGCTTCGCAAGCGGTGCAGCCATCAGGAGTGCAGTGGCGAACTGGCTCGACTGAGCCGAGTCCACGTGGACGTCACCGCCCGGCAGGGCCCCCGTCCCGATCACCTGGACCGGCAACCGCCCCTGTCTCGACGTCACCGTGACACCCAGCCCGGCCAGCGCCTCGAGGATCGGCGCCATTGGCCGCTCCGGCAGTCGATGGCGCCCATCGATCGTCACAGTCCCGTTGACCAATGGCGCGATCGCCATGAGACAACGCGCAGTCAACCCGGAGGCACCGGCGTTGACGTGCGGTGAGATCGAACCGAAGTGGCCGGCCGTTCCCATGACGCTCCATGACGCGCCCGAGTCGTCCAGATCGATCCCAAAAGCGGAAAGGGCACCCCTGGCATGTCTCGTATCATCGGAGTCGAGTGCGTGGGTGATGACGGAGTCGCCCTTTGCCAACGAAGCCAGGAACAAGGCTCGAATCGTCTCCGACTTCGACCCGGGCGGCCGCACCCAGGTGTCTATCGGCTGGGAGACGGGCTCGATTGCCCTGATCCCACTCATCGCCTGACCTCTGCCGGCCCGAGAAGCAGCTGAATCTCGGCGCCGGTCAAGAGCCGCGACTGCCCCGGTTTCAGCCGGCGATCGCTCAAACGGCCGATTGCCACTCGCACCAGCCCCTTCACCTCGAAGCCGAGGTGCTCGAACATCCGCCGAACCTCCCGGTTTCGCCCCTCACCCATGACCAGCTCGACCAACGCGCGGTCGCCTGTCGCCCCGATCACCTTCGCCGATAGGGCACGAGCCGGGCCGTCATCCAGCTCGACGCCTTCGAGCAATTTCCTGATCTGACCCGGGTCAGGCGCCCTGTTGAGACGGACCACGTACTTCTTCGTGATGCCGTATCGGGGATGTGTCACCCGGTTGGCCAACTCGCCATCGTTGGTGACCAGGATCAACCCCTCGGAGTCGTGATCCAGACGTCCGACCGGGTAGAGCCTCTTCTTCGACGGGATCAATTCGACGACCGTCCGGCGGCCTTGCGGATCATCGGCCGTGGAGATGACCCCGACCGGCTTGTACAACAGATATGTCTCCAGCTCTGGATCGACCGGGATGTGAACACCATCCAGAGTCACCGTCTGAGCGTCGACATCCACCCGGTCGCCAAGACTCACCGGAAGGCCATCTACCTGGACGCGACCCTCCTTGATCGCCTCCTCGGCGGCACGTCGGGACATGAGCCCGGCGTTGGCGATGGCCTTCTGCACTCGAATGCGCTCGGCCATCCTCAGACCGATCCGGGGCGAAGCGTCTCCTCGAGGGCGTCGACCGTGTCAGCGGGTGGAATATGATCGGCCAGCGGTGGCAACTGACCGAGTGTCTCCAGCCCCATCTTCTCCAGGAACAAGTCAGTCGTCACGTAAATCGCCGGGTTACCGGGGATGGCGAGTCTCTCCTTCTCCTCGAGGAGACCCAAACGTTCGAGAGTGCGGACGGCCGAGTCCGAGTCGACACCCCGGATCTCCGATATCTGGGCTCGGGAAACGGGTTGTCGATACGCCACGACCGACAACGTCTCGAGGGCCGCGGGCGATATGCGGCGGGCGGTCGCAGAGGTCGCGAAACGCTCGAGATAGGGATATGCGTCCGGATGGGAGTAGAGACGCCAACCACCCGCCGCCGATCGCAGCACCAAACCCGATTCCCGGTCTGAGAGCTGCGAGCCGAGCTCATCCAAAAGTTCTTCAACCCTCGTCACCGGTAGCTCCAGGACTTCGGCGAGCTCACCGAGCGGCACCGGGGCCTCCGTGACGAAGAGTACAGCCTCCAAGGCACCGATCTCGTTCATGACGCCCATTCCGAAGTGAGGTCCAGCTCGTCGCCCGCGGATCCCCTGACTGTGATCTCTGATAGCCAGTCCGCCTGGGCGATCTCGATCAAACCCCACCTCGCCAACTCGAGCAGAGCCAGGAAATAGGCCGCCACCTCCACACGTCGCGTGCAATGAAGGGTGAGGTCTTCGAAGCTCGCGACTGCATTTGCAGAGACTCGGCCACGAATCTCAGAGATGGCAGCCTCCACCGACGGCAGGTCCAGATCCAGGTGGTCGAGGTCAGGCTCGGGATCGGGGCGATTGAATATCCCTACGGCGATCTGGCCGAGACCCGAGACATCCACGGGCAACTCGATGAGGGCCACCGGCGGAGCGACCACCTGATCCATTCCGCTGATCCTGGGCACGAAGCGGTTCGCCTCCTGGAAGCGTCTCAGCAACACGGCGGCGACATCCTTGAATGTCACACAGATGAGAAGCCGGGAGAGGAGGCGATCCCTCTCCTCGATCAGGGCGAGCTCCTCGTCGAGATCCATCTCGCCGCGTCCCGGGAGGAGTGACTGGGCCTTGAGTTGGACCAAAGTGGATGCGATGAGCAGGAATTCGGATGTCACCTCGAGATCCAGGTCGCTCATCTCATCCAACAACGACAGGTAATCCCCGACCACCTCGGTGAGCCCCACCGCGGTGACCTCGACCTGATGCTTGGTGATCAACTGGAGGAGGAGATCAAATGGCCCTTCGAAAACGGTTGTCTTCACATGGAATGGCATGAGCCCGGTCAGGATATGCGCGCCGGGGAGTTGCTCAACGTCTTTGGAGGCTCATCGGCTTCTTGGAGGACGAGCCACACTTCCGGGGGGATCGATTCCGGGCGGGGACCATGGTGACATCGGGCGAACTCCACCACCAGGTCCTCAGCACCCAGCCCTGCCAATTCGGTGGCGCCTTGCTCTCCATGGTCTCGGTAGGCCTTCATCCTGCGCGAAAGGGGAAGGCCGGCTCTCATGAAGATGGTGGCGAAGGTCCTACCGATGGCGCCAAGCCCGGCGTGACGCTTCGCAACGTCGTGCAGTAGTGCGGCCCTGATCGCCGCACCGTTGCGTGGCAACGAAGCTTCGACCACCGTCATGGCATAGAACCCGTGTCTCTGGTCCGCTCGCCCCTGGCGAAAGAACAAATCTGCCTCCGCAGGTCCGAGACGCGACACCACTCTCGAGATCTCATCCAAGCTCAAGGGTCGGGCCAACAGGACGTCGAAGAACCGCCTGGAGAGATGGCTCAGCGAGCCGGGCAATCCCTAACCCGCAGATTTCGACTTGCAGTTGACACAGAGCACCGACTCCGGGCGGGCCTGGAGGCGATCGGGCGAGATCTCGTTGCCACAGTTGTCACACGTGCCGTATGTGCCACGTTCGATGTGACCCAGGGCCAGATCGACATCGTCGAGCTGGGACTTCAGCGACTCGACCAGACCCAATACCTCTGTTCGCTCGGCAGTCACCGATGCGGCGTCGGCAAAACTGCCGCCAAAGTCGATATCTGCACGAAGATCACCCGTTTCTGCAGCACCCAACTCTTGGAGCTGGTGCACGAGTCGAGCCCGCTCCTCACGGAGTAATTTCTCGGCGTTGGCGATGTCAAGCGTCGTCATTTGCTCCTCGGGTGTGCCTGGACATAGACCTCCACGAGATGAGTTGAACTAACCCTCGTGTAGATCTGGGTCGTTGAAATCGTAGCGTGCCCCAGGATTTCTTGTACGGTGCGGAGGTCGGCGCCCGCCTCCACCATGTGGGTCGCGGCCGAATGCCGCAGCACGTGCGGAGACACTTTTCCCTCCGGTATCCCGGCCCTCTTCGCCGCGATACGGACCACGTCGAAGGCTCCCTGGCGGGTCAGCCGCCGGCCACGCAGATTGAGGAAGAGCGGGTCGCCTCTCTCCTTTCGCTGCAGCAGACGCATCCGATCAGGCAGCCAGCGACCTATGGCTGTCACGGCCTTGCCGCCAAGGGGCACCAACCGCTGTTTGGACCCTTTTCCGGTCACGATGGCGATCCGATCCTCCAGGTCGAGCATACCCAGGTCGAGACCCACCGTCTCTGACACCCGAGCTCCGCTGCCATAGAGGAATTCGAGCAAGGCCGAGTCGCGACGGCCCTTGACCGTTGCGAGATCCGGGCTTTCCACGAGGCGGATCGCCTGGTCGACCGTGAGGGCCTTGGGGAACGGTTCAGGGCGTTTCGGGGATTCTACGAGCACCGTTGGGTCCTGGCTACGAAACCCCTCCGCGACCAGGAAGCGATGCATGCCCCGTATCGCAGCTTGCTTTCTACTGACGGTCGAAGAGGCAAGGTCCAGCTCCCTCAGCCGCTCGATGTATCTCTCGACGTCCGAAGGGCTCGGCTCGCGCCCCTCGAGAAACGTCAGGTACTGGTCGAGATCCCTCCGATAGGCGGCGATCGTGTTGGCCGCCAAACCCCTCTCGACGTCCAACGCGAGCAGGTACTCCTCGACGCACTGATCCAACGGTATCGACGTCGGGCTCAAGCCGTCTTGAGCGCCTCCAGCGGTGGAACGTGGTCAACCCCCAGGCTTTCGGCCACGGCCGGGTGGACGACGGAGTCACCGATCACGTTCAGGCCTGCCAACAGCTCAGGATGACGCGATGCGGCCTCTTTCACGCCCCGATCGGCCAAGCTCACCGCATAACGCAGAGTGGCGTTGGTCAGGGCATAGGTGGAGGTGTGCGGGACGGCACCCGGGATGTTGCCCACTGCGTAATGGACAACGTCGTGCACGAGATAGACGGGATCGGTGTGTGTCGTCTCCTTCGAGGTCTGGAAACAACCTCCCTGGTCGATCGCAACATCCACCAGCACCGACCCACGCCGCATTCCCCGAACCATGTCCTCGGTCACCAGCCGCGGAGCCGACGCACCAGGGACGAGGACCGTGCCGATGACCAGATCGGCGTCCAAAACGAGATCCTCGACCGTGAGCTTGTTGGAATGAAGGGTTCTTATCCCGCCGTGATAGAGGGAATCGAGCCATCTCAGCTTGTTGATGTCAGTGTCGAGGACGGTTACTTCGGCCTGCATTCCGATCGCGATGGCGGCGGCGTTGGCCCCGGCCATCCCGCCTCCCAGAATCACCACCTTCCCCGGTTTCACGCCGGTCACCCCACCGAGCAAGACACCCCGGCCCCCCTGGGCCTTCTCCAGGAAGTAGGCACCGACCTGGGTCGCCATGCGACCGGCGATCTCGGACATGGGGGCGAGCAACGGCAGTGACCTGTCCGGCATCTGGACCGTCTCGTATGCGATGGCGACCAGACCCTTGCCCAGGAGGGAAGTTGCGAGATCGGGATATGCAGCCAGATGTAGGTAGGTGAAGAGGATCTGGCCGGGGTGGAACATGTCGACCTCTTGCTTCTGAGGCTCTTTCACCTTGAGGATCATCTCGGCTTCGGAGAAGACCCCGTCGGGCGAAGGGACGATCGTTGCCCCCTGGGCCTCGTACTCGTCGTCATGGATGGTCGAGCCCTCTCCCGCTCCCCTCTCGATCAGCACCGAATGGCCTCGCTCGGTCAGCTCTCTGACCCCGACGGGCGTGATCGCCACCCGGTGCTCCTCCGTCTTCACTTCTCTGGGCACACCGACGATCAAGTCCATTCCTCCTCGTGAGAAACAATCAGTGTCAGGCTATCCAGATGACGTCTGCGATGCCTCAGTCTGCTGTGAGATCGACGGTCTCGTGGACCTCGACTTCTTCCTGTCTCTCGGCAGCTGCAGCGATGAGCCCCGAGAACAGCGGATGAGGATGGTCCGGTCTGGATCGGAACTCAGGATGTGCCTGCGTGGCCACGAGGAACGGATGGTCGACCAGTTCGATGTACTCGACGAGATTGTCGTCTGGAGACAAGCCTGAGAGACGCATTCCGGCCTTCTCCAGGTCCTTGCGGTACCTGTTGTTCACTTCCCATCGATGCCGGTGCCTCTCGTAAACCAGCTCCTGTCCGTACAGCTCGCGCACCCGGGATCCTTCGGCCAACTTGGCCGCGTAGAGGCCGAGCCTCATCGTCCCTCCCTTGTCCTCCACGTCTTCCTGACTCGACATGAGGTCGATGACGGGGTGTGGCGTCGTCGGGTCGAACTCGGTGCTGTTGGCATCGGCCAGACCGATCACGTTCCGTGCGAACTCGATCACCGAGCATTGCAGGCCGAGGCAGAGACCGAGGAGCGGCACCTGATTCTCCCTGGCGAATCGGATCGCCTGGATCTTCCCCTCCACGCCTCGATAGCCAAACCCACCGGGTATCACGATGCCATCGAGATCTTCCAGATAGGAGTCCGCCAGCAAACCGGTGAGCTCATCGCTCGGCACCCAGCTCACGTCGAGCCGGAGGCCCTGGCCCGCCGCGGCATGACGCAAGGCCTCGGCGACCGACAGATAGGCGTCAGGCAACCCCACGTACTTCCCGACTATGCCGATACGGACCGTCCTCGTCGCCGCGAGCGCCTTGTTCACCATCGCCCGCCAGGTGTCGAGATTCGGAGGCCCTGTCACGAGGCCGAGCCGATCACAGATCACGGCATCGAGGCCACCGTCGTGGAGTATTAGCGGGACCTCGTAAATGTCTCGGGCATCGGGAGCCGAGATGACGGCACGCTGCTCGACGTCACAAAAGAGGCTGATCTTCTTGGTAACCGAATCGTCGATCTCCCGATCCGAGCGAACGATGATCACATCGGGGTGGATTCCCTTTGAACGGAGCTCGGCCACCGAATGCTGAGTTGGTTTGGTCTTCAACTCTTCGGAGGTGGCGATGTAAGGGACGAGTGTGACGTGCACGAAAGCCACGTTCTCCCGCCCGACCTCGTTCCCGAATTGTCGGATCGCCTCGAGGAATGGAAGGCTTTCGATATCGCCAACGGTCCCGCCCACCTCGGTGATCACGACATCGACATCACGCTCGGCCACGCGTCGAATCCGCTCCTTTATCTCATTCGTGATGTGGGGGATCACTTGGACCGTGTCCCCGAGGTAGTCACCGCGTCTCTCCTTCTGAATCACGGAGAGGTAGATCGAGCCCGAAGTCACATTGGAGGTACGCCGCAGATTCTCCCCCGTGAACCGCTCATAGTGGCCCAGGTCGAGATCGGTCTCGCCTCCATCGTCGGTAACGAACACCTCACCGTGTTGGAACGGGTTCATCGTCCCTGGGTCCACGTTGATGTACGGGTCCAGCTTCTGATTCACGACGTGTATCCCGCGCGATTTGAGAAGACGGCCCAGCGAGGATGCGGCGATGCCCTTCCCCAGTGACGACACGACACCACCGGTCACGAAGATGTATTTGGTGGGTGTGTCCTCGGAGGGTGAGTCACCGGTGCCCTGAGGCGATGAGTCCGGTGTAAAAAGAGGCCCGTCCATGACGGGATGCCAATGTAGCACCAACTGCGTCGGATACCGGCATCGTCACGTTCCGGCCCCTTCGAGCAACTCTGCGGCGGTGTCGCGCCCGGCGGCGCTGTCAGGCAATCCCGACAGCATCCTCGAGAGCTCTTTGAGACGCTCATCACCTTCGACACGGGTCACGGTCGCCGTCGCGCCAACCCGGTCGATGACGAAGTGGCGGTCGGCTCGTGCCGCAACCTGGGGCAGATGCGTCACGCAGAGGACCTGAGCCGTTTTGGCGAGCTCGGCCAGCTTCTCCCCCAAGGCCAAGGCGGTGGCCCCGCCGACGCCTGCGTCGACCTCATCGAAGACGAGTGTGTCGATGTCTTTCGGCCTGGTGGCGAGACGTAGGGCGAGAACGAGCCTCGACAGCTCGCCGCCCGATGCCACATTGGCGATCGGGCCTGGCTCCAAACCGGGGTCTGAAGCAAAGAGGAGGCTGGCTCGATCGGATCCCGTCGGTCCCGGGTCGACTGGCTCGACTTCGATTCGGAGGGTTGCCCTCTCGAGCCCCAGTGTCTGGAGATGGGCTTTCGTCTCACCCGCCACCCTGGCTGCGGCTCTGACCCTCGCCTCACTCAATTCTCTCCCGGCTTCGACGACCCCGTCGTGACGCTGCCTCAGCAGCTCGTCGATTTGGGCAGCCCGGGAGAGGAGGTCGTCCAACTCGTCGGCACGCCTGCCCGCCTCGACGCCAAACTCGAGGACTTCGTCGAGGGTCTTGCCGTACTTGCGCTTCAACTCCCCCAGGCGTGTCAGGCGCGCCTCGATCTCCTCCAACCGGGCGGGGGCGTCATCGGGCTGATCCACCGCGTCCCTGATCTCCCGAATGAGATCGTGCGTCACGTCGGCCGAGGTCTGCGCCATGGCATGGGCCTCGCCCAGGTCGGCTTCGGCCGACTCCGCCTTGCGGAGTGCCGATACGGCAAGACCCAATGAGTCCGATGCCGTCTCCAACTCCGACAAAGCCAGCGTCAGGCTCTCCCGTATCAGACCCGCATTCCGAAGCCTGGCGGCGAGACGCTCCATCTCGGCATCGTCCCCGGCCGAAAGACCCGCCTCCGTGATCTCCCGCGCCTGATATCTGACCAGGTCCAGCTCTCGCTCGAGGGCCATCGTGTCCCCGCCCAGCCGCTTCTGGTCGTCTTGTGCCTCCCGATAGGCAATCCAGGCGCGGGCGTATTGCTCACGGATGACAAGACCTTCGGGGTCCAATGCACCATCGAGGAAGCCGATGACTGCCTGAGGCTGGCGAAGCCGCATCTGATCGTGTTGCCCCACGATCTCGATGAGGCCACCAAGCCGTTGCTCCAGGGTCTCGGCCGAGACGATTGCACCGTCGAGGTAGGCGCGACTCCTGCCGTCTCTGGGCACGATCCTGGTGACCCCCAACTCTGCTCCACCATCGACGAAGAGCCCTTCGGCCGTCAGCTCGCCGGCCTTTGGGCCAACCGCATTCGTGTTGGGCCTGCCACCGGCGAGCAATCGCAATGCACCCAACAACAGCGTCTTTCCGGCACCGGTCTCCCCCGTTATCACGGTGAAGCCATCGGCCGGCGCGATGGCGGCATCCTCGAGTACACCGAGATTCTTCCCCCGAAGATGGTTCAACATCAGCTCAACCCGAATTTTTGGCCGACCAACTCGGCGAACCGGCGACCAAAGTCGACGAACTTCGCAGGGCGCTCCCCGCGGGTGATCGAAACCGTGGCACCTTCACCCAGGTGCCCCATGTCCTCTTTGTCGACGGTCACCTTCACCGGGCGATCACGGCTGACCGTCACATCGAGCGTGGTGTCTGGCGGGAGCACGAGCGTCCGATCGAATAGGGAGTGCGCGGCGACCGGTGTCAGCAGGATCGCCTCCAGATCGGGAGAGAGCAAAGGCCCACCAGCCGAGAACGAGTAGGCGGTCGACCCTGTGGCCGTGGCGGCGATCAGCCCATCGGCCCGGTAGGTGATGAATGGGATCCCATCGATGGCCACCTTCAGATGGATGAGTCGCTGGGAGTCCACCTTTTCGACGATCACATCATTGACGCCGGTAGCAGTGCGATCCCCGATGGCGGCCCTCAGGGTCATCCTCTCTGCAACGTCGAAGTCTCCCGACAGGAGCCGCTCGACCACGGCCTCCATCTCTTCGGGCTCAGCTTCGGCAAGGAACCCCAGCGTTCCCAGGTTGAAACCCAGGATGGGGACATCATGTCGAAGCGCCTTCTGGGTGGCTGCCAACATGGTCCCGTCTCCCCCGACGGCAATCACCAGATCCGGGGCCGGACCATCCTCCCCGGCCACCTCGCCACCTGCAGCTTCGATCACGCCACCCAGGCGTCGGCCGAACTCCATGACATCCGCGCTGCCCTGCCGAACTTCGAGCGAGAATCTCATAGGGGCACCTCCAAGACGGCATCTGACGGCCCGTGTCGGAGCCAGAGTAGGTATTCGACGTTCCCGTCACCGCCTTCGATCGGGGACCGGATGACCCCTCGCGCTCCTATACCGGCATCCGCCAGACATTCGATGACGCCGATGACAGCCTGACGTCTCACCTCTGGGTCCCTTATCACCCCACCCCTGGGCACGTCGCGTTTTCCCGCCTCGAACTGTGGCTTGACCAGCACGATGAGATCCCCGTCGGGCGAGCACGCCTCGGCCAGCTTCGATGCCACCGTGCACAGGGAGATGAAAGAAAGGTCGGCGACCACGACCTCCCGGGGCCCACCGATGTCGGCAACGTCGACCAGACGGAAGTTTGTCCTCTCCATCGAGGTCACGCGGGGGTCGGCGCGCAGAGACTCGTGGAGCTGTCCTCTGCCGACGTCAAGTGCAATCACCGAGGCGACACCTGCATCGAGCAATACCTCGGTGAAGCCTCCGGTCGACGACCCGACGTCGAGAGCAGCCTTGCCGTTGACATCGACCGGGAAGACCTCCAATCCGGCCCTCATCTTGAATGCTCCCCGGGAAACCCAGCGCTTCTCCGTGGTCACGAGATCAACGGGGGTGTCCGCGTCGATGAGTGACGCCGGCTTCGGTGTGGGCATCCCCTTGACGATCACCTTCTCGTCCAGGATGAGGCGCTGGGCATCGGCGCGACTCCTGGCGAGGTCGCGTCGCACCATCTCGGCGTCGAGCCGGCGCCTGGTCAGGGCGACTCCTCCCTCTGTTCGAGGGATGCGTCCTCTTCGAGAATCCCGGCCAGGAGATTCGCCAGCTCTGCGGCCGGCTCCGGAATCTGGGCAGGGTCTAGCTCCTCGAGCTTTCCCAAAGCTGCCTCCAGCCGGTCGATTTGATCCTGTGTCAGACTCATGGCGTGATTATCGCCTCCGGGCGATCTTCATCAGAGCACGTCTCCGTCGAGCCCGCCGGCATCCGGCGGCACATCAACTGCATACTGGCTCAGGATCTCGAGGGGAACCCACTCGACCACGGACTCATGGGTCGATGCCAAAACCACCGGCGCGCCGACACCGTCCATGTGTGCCTTCAGCCAGTTCGCCGCGGTCACGCACCAACGGTCCCCGGGCACCAAGCCCGGGAAGCGAAACTCTGGCATCGGCTCGATGAGGTCGTTGCCGATGCTCCGCTGATGATCGAGGAACTCGGCGGTCATGAAGGCACAAATGGTGTGACTCCCGACATCTGATGGATGGGTGTTGCAACTTCCGTCGCGAAAAAACCCGGTCAAGGGATCCATACCGCAGGGCTCGAGGTCACCGCCGAGAACGTTGTGGGCAGCCATGGCCCGCAGTATGGCGCGGCCACCCTCCCGTCTATGAAAGGATCAGGTCGACGGCCTCGGTGAGGTCGCGAGCCACTCGATCCGCCCCGGAGCCATCGCCGGAACCGGTAACGCCCGTGAGGACGAGAATCGATGACCAATCCGGTTCGGCGTCGGCGAGGGCGATGTCCGTATCGAGCCGGTCACCGATCACCCACGCCTTCCCGGCTCCCTTTTCCTTCAGCAACTGACGCATCGGGAGATGTGGCTTTCCCGCCACCTCGGGCACCACCCCCGTGGTTGCCTGCACTGCCGCCACCACTGCCCCCCCACCAGGCAGGAGCCCTGCAGCCACCGGATATGTCGGATCGGTGTTGGTGGCGATGAAACGGGCGCCGGCGCGGACCGCATCCGCCCCCCGAGCCAGTCGTTGGTAGTTCAGATCCCAGTCGAGACCGACGAGCAACGCGCTTGCGGCCTCCGGATCCTCCGTGACCGGGATCCCGGCCTCTGCGAGAGCCGCATGGATCCCCTCGGAGCCGAGAACCATCACCGGTCCCCGGTCTTCACCCAGCAACCTCACCGCGGCTTGCGAAGACGTGACTACCAGATCCGAACCAATCTCGACCCCGGTGACGGTTGCGATCTTCTTGCTGATCGAGACCGGCGATCTGGTGCTGTTGTTGGTGGCGAACAGCACCTTGACCCCTGCTTCGAGCAGCCGCTCGAGGGCGATGTCGGAACCGGGAATCAGCTGGTCCCCGCGATACAGGACCCCGTCGATGTCGCAGATCACGTTCATCGCGGAGCCAAGAACCGCTCGAGTATCTCTGAATACAGGGCGGTGGTGCGAGCGACGGACTCCACCGAGACCCGTTCGTCGTGGCCATGGAACAACGACAACATCTCCGAGAAGGACATGCGATCGTCGAAGAGCCCAACCCCGTAGGCGACGGTTCCTCGCGCTCGCCAGAACCTGGCATCGGTTGCAACCGTCATGAGCGTGGGCACCAGATTCCTGTGGCCGTCCAGATGCTCCACGGCATCGCCGATCGCCGTCCATAGCGGGTTGCCGACCTCGGACACCGTCGCGTCGCCATCCAGCACCGGCGAAATGTCCACCTGATCAGCCGCGTTCCCCATGGCCTTGCGGAGATGCTGGTCGACGAAGTCGCGATCCATCCCGGGCACGCCACGGATATCGATCTCGGCGTGCGCACGGTCGGCGACCACATTCGTCTTGGTCCCCGCGTTCATCACGTTTGGTGAGATCGTGAGATGCGTCGCAGCGTGGATATATCGGGCAAGGGTGGGGTCCGTGGCCGCCATACGATCGATCTCCTCGTCCAACTGGTCGATATCGACCAGGTGGGCCGCCGTGTCCCCATCGAAACCCAGGTTCTCGACGAACGCGACCCAATCGTCGGTGATGGCCGCAGGAGAAGGCGATCCCAAGATCCCGGCGAGGGCACGGACCAGCTTCTCCAATGCATTGTCGGTCCCGTATGGCGCCGAGCCGTGCGCCGGTGAGCCATGGGTCTCCAGGATCGACCAGTAAGCGCCCTTCTCCCCCACCGATACGGGGACGCCCCGGCCGCTCGAGAGAGCCAGGGCCGGGTAAGCGACCTCGGTGAGCAGGAAGTCGGCTCCGACGAGATCCCAACGGTCTGCCACGAGCCGCATGGCACCCAGCCTCCCGCCTGCCTCCTCGTCGGCCACGGCGGCAAACACCAAGTCACCCCTGGGCGTTTGATCACCGCGAATGAAAGGCGCGGCCGCAACGGTCATCGCCGCTGTCACATTGAGCATGTCGACGGCGCCGCGGCCGAAGATAATGCCGTCGACGATCTCGGCGGCAAATGGATCGACCGTCCACCCGTCGGCGTCGACTGGAACTACATCGAGATGTGGGACCAATGCCAATGACGGCGCACCCGGCTCACTTCCCTCGATCCGGTACACGACCGACTGTCGGCCGGGGGCCGGCTCGAAGACCTGCCCCTCCACTCCCAAAAAGTCCATGATCGTGGAAACGGACAACGATTCGTTGCCGCTCCCAGGGGTTCCATCATTCACACAGGCGTTGGCAATCAGCGCCCGAAGCAGTTGGACTACTTCCTCATTCATCCAACTCACTCTAAGAGGAGCGTCTCTCGATCAGGAGGTCGATCAGCTCATACATGGTCGACGTAAGTGGTCTCCCCCGCGCTTCGCTCAGGGCGACCCAATCCACGGCCGTTGCATCGTCACCTGCCTCCAACCGCCCTCCCTGCAGGGAGCCGATGAAGTCGATCAAGACGATGTGTCCACTCTCAGATATGTGCTCGCCGACCCAGACCACCTCGTGGATTTCGACCTCGAGCCCCGTCTCCTCCGCCACCTCTCTCTCTGCGGCGGCGACCAGGCTCTCACCTCGATTGACCTTTCCGCCGGGTACGGCCCAAAGGCCCCGGCCTGGGTCGTTTCGACGGCGCACCAAGAGGATCTGGTCGCCTTCCATGATGACGACGCCCACACCGACCAGGATCCCCTCAGGCCCGGTCATCGTCGTGATACATGATGATCGAGCGTGCTGAGAAGCCTCCCGCTTCGAAGAAGTTCTTGGCCAGCCGATGCCCGGGAAGCACATGAGCATCGAATTTCCTTATGCCGCGCCCACGTAGCCACTCCATGGCCACGTCGCGCATCGTCTCGCCGATGGCTACCTCTCGCGCTTCTCTCTCCACGAAGACCAACCGTATGGAGCCCACTTTCTCGCCGCCCGCCTGTGGAAGTATGTCTTCGACGACCGCCAGGAGGAATCCAAGCGGATAGCCGTCGATCTCACCCAGCACCACGATGGCTTGGGGATCCTGGAGGATCGTCTCGAACGACTCCTCGACCGGTTCGGCCAGACCGTCTGCAAGCGGCCACATGGGATGAAGTTCCGTCATCTCGACCTCGAGCAGTCGGTACAGGCGAACCAGCGAGTCGAGATCCTCGCGAGTGGCCGGCCGCGCCGTGACGATCATCGCTTCCAAAACGCAACCGCCCCTGCCCATCTGGCCAATCCCCAGACGGTCACCAGCCTCATCGCCTCCAACACGATCCCCGTTCCCATCTTGGAGGTACCCCGGGTCCGATCTCGAAAGCTGATCGGCACCTCGACCACATCGAGCCCCATTTGATGAGCCTTCCACGCCATCTCGACCTGGAACGCATATCCCGAAGCCTGAGCCTCGCGATAGGGAAGACGCGCCAATGACTCCGACCGAAACGCCCTGAAACCTGCTGTCGCGTCACGGATCGGGGCTCCCAGCATCAGTCTGGTGTAGAGGTTTCCGCCTTTCGAGATAAGACGTCTCGACCATGGCCAGTCGGGGGTCGAGCCGCCGGGAACATATCGAGATCCAATCGCCAGATCAGCACCGGCATCAATCGCCATCACCAGGCGCGGAAGGTCCTTTGGATCGTGTGAGAAATCTGCGTCCATCTCGACGATGACCTCGGCGCCATCGGCCATCGCCCGATCGAACCCGGCCGCATATGCCGGTCCGAGACCCTCTTTCGTCGGTCTGATCAGCACCGATATCTTGGGATCCTGGGCGGCCAGGCGGGTGGCCAACTCACCGGTCCCGTCTGGTGACGAGTCGTCCACGACCAGCAGCCGGTATCCCTGGTGTGTAACCGCCGCAGCGATATGCGGGAGATTCTCCCGCTCGTTGTACGTGGGTATTACGACCGTTACTCGATCAGTAGGCACAATCCGCGCACAGCATCTTCTTGCGGTTGGCCAACTGGCTGGTCCGCTTCACCATGAAACACGACTGGCACACGAACTCGTCGGATCTCTGCAATTGAGCATCGACATTCATGGTCAGTTCCTCACGGCGGATGGCGCGCAGTTCCTCCACTTCGTCCACGAGCAAGGCTTCTCCAGCCTCCTCGTCGAGGAGTTGCAGCTCCTCGGTCTCGAGCTCCTCGAGGGCTTCTGTCGTCTCCTCGTCCTGTTCGCCGTCGTCTTCGTCGTCGTCGTCAAATCCCTCTTCGACGACCTCTTCATCATCCTCGGCGACGTCGTCTTCGAAGTCATCCTCGGTGAGGGCTGCCTCGTCTAGGTCCTCTTCGATGTCCAGGTCATCGAGTTCGACGTCGGGATCGTCCTCGTCCTCAGTGACCTCGACGTCCTCATCCTCAATCAGCTCTTCAGATTCTTGTTTTGCCATGGTTCCACTCGTTGTAGGGCGCTGAGGGCGCGGGAGTATAAGTCTTGTGCGCTCAGATCTTCAGCATGAGCGCGGCCGGCACAACCCGACCGCTGACCGTCGTATTCCCTATCAGGTCCCCATCACACTCGACCGGCCACTCCGGTTCTGTCACGAGATGGAATTCGGCGGCCACCAGTCGCCTCACCGTGGGGTCGCGAAGATGCGTGCCTTTGATCACCTTGGGAACCAGAGCCGGGGCCTGGGTCTTACGAGCGTCTATGACCTGAATGTCCAGGACACCGTCGACGAGCGTGGCCTTGGGAGCCACATTCCACCCACCTGCGAAGAACTGGGCGTTGGCCAGGATCACCGCAAGCGCATCAGACTCGACCACGCGCTTCTCCGTCGTGAGTGTCACCCGGGCGCGGGGAAACCTTGGAAGCCTGGCCGCGAACGCGATGGGGTATCTGAAGGCGCCGAGCCTGCGCGAGAGATGCGGCGCCGTCTCCGCCGCTGCCGCGCCGACCCCGGCCTGGGCCACGTTGACGAAGTATCTCAGGCCCCAACTTCCCTCCAGCGTCGCGACGTCGATCGCATAGGTGTCCGGCCCGGCGAGGCGCCCCACTGCCGCCCCGAGATCCTGGGACAGCCCGAAGGTGCGCAGAAGATCACACCCGGTGCCCGCGGGCAGCACGGCGACTACCGGCGTCGGATCCAATGCCATCGGCACCAGCACATTGGCGAGCAGGTTCATCGTCCCGTCGCCACCGGCCACCGCGAAATGGGTGAACCCGTCTCTGGCGCCCTTCTCGATCTCCGACTTCATCTCCTCCCTCGAGCCAGGCACCATCATCTGGGCATCGACCTGATGCTCACCGAGCATCGCAGCCAACGTGGACGGGTCCACGGAACGGGATCCGGCCGCACGATTCACTGCCACGAGCCATCGAGCCATCAACCGACACCCTGGGCAGCCACGACCCCCCGGTCCACAGCTCGGAGTGCCGCGACCGCCTCATCTCGCATTCCTGGAGCGGCGTCACGCAACTGCCGTAACAGATCCACGAGTTGCCGTGAGACCCGCACGAAGTCGCCCGGCGCCATTCCACGCGACGGGAGGTCATCGAAGTCGACCCCTGATGCCCAGCGGTGGGCAAGAATGGCGAACCCTGGATCAGGTCTCTTGGTGGTGCTGAGACGAAGGGATCGCTCCCTTTCCGCCAGATCCGACCACCGCGCCTCGACTTCGGACCAGCGCTCCGCCAGTCGAGCCGTAGGCCATTCGGCCACGGATGAGACGTCACCCCTTGGCTCGTAGACGAACACCGAGGCGAGAGAGGCGATCTCGGCCGGGTCGAGCCCATAGAAGAAGCCAAGCTCCATGCTCTCGCACACGAGGAGGTCGGATTCGTTGTAGATGGAGCGAAGCCTTTCACCGCGTGGCGTCAACTCCCATCCACTCAGGTAATCGAGGTCTTCGAGGAGGCGCCCAATTGCATTGAATTCCTCCACCAGACCGTGCCCGGAGCTCCGTCTCGCCGCTCGAAGCTGCTCGAGCTTCCGTCTCAACTTGATGGCGCTGCGCAACGCCGAAAGGTGCTTGGCGGCATCGGGACACTGCGCCACCGGATGATCGACGACCGGGTGTGACCTCCTCTCTTTCGAGGAATTCCGGGGCGAAACCCTGCGGAGAACGCGGAGGAGATCTTGTATGTAGCGACGATCTCGTGATCGGACCGGCATCGGCACGTCGATCTCGCCGGCAATGCTCGACCCTGACACGACATCCCGATGCGTGATAGTCGAGACCCGGCCAGAGGTGGCCAACACGAGGTATGCGGTGCCGGTGGACTTTCGTGAGACGCGTTTGAGAATCAGATAACGTCCGTCCTTGGAGCCGCCTCTGATGTCGAGCACCTGACCCACACCCATGGTTGATGCAAGCCGGTCGTCTCGTCTCGCCGGAGATGAAGACTCGATGAGAGCCAGGTACTCCTCCACACTCCCGCGATCACATCTCGCCTGAGACTCTTCCTTCTCCAAACTGTGCTCCACCGCCTCGACAGTCGACTCGGCGGCGTGGCGGTCACCCTCCCGTTGGAACGCTGCGAAAGAAGCCTCGAGCAGTGTTTCCGCCTCGCCTCTCTCGTAGTTGGCCACCAAGTTGGCGGTCATGTTGTATGTCGGTCTGAAGCTGGACCTGAGGGGGTGAGAGCCGACCGAGGCGATCTCGGTCACATTCTGGAACCGGACGAATGGCGAGTGGAGAACGACTCCGTATCCCTTCGAATCGATTCCGCGACGACCCGCTCTCCCGGTCAATTGCGTGTAGTCGCCCGGCCGCATCAACTCGTGGGTCTCGCCGTTGAACTTCGAGAGGCTCTCCAGGACCACAGTCCGGGCCGGCATGTTGATACCCAGGGCAAGAGTCTCGGTGGCGAATACCACCTTCAGGAGCCCTCGGGCAAAGAGATCTTCGACTGCCTCCTTGAACGCGGGGACCATTCCGGCGTGATGTGCGGCCACCCCGGCCTCCAGTCCGGTCATCCATCGGTCATAGCCAAGGACCTCGAGGTCCTCGTCACCTAGATGGTCGGTGCGGCTCTCCGCAATGTGCCGTATCGAGGCACGCTCAGGAGATCCGGTGAGACGCACTCCAGACTCGACGAGTCGATTGGCGGCGGCCTCGCAACCAGCTCGGCTGAATATGAAGAAGATGGCTGGGAGCATTCCCTCCTCTCCGAGCCTCTCCACCGTCTCCAGCCGGCTTGGGCTCTTGAACCTACGACGGCGGCCCCGCTCGAGGCCGAGCATGTGCTCGATCCTCGGATTCGGTCGCCTGCGCCCTTCCCGCTCCACGAACGTCGGAAGCAGATGGAGGGTCTGCTCGCCCATTCGGTCACGGATCATGTACATGGACTCGAGCGGAACGGGCCTGTGGTCGGTGGCGATCAGACGAGTTGAGCCGCGTCGCTCGCGCACCCAGGCGGCGAACTCCTCGTTGTTGGAGACCGTTGCAGAGAGACACACCAGCTGAACGTTCTGGGGGCAATGGATGATCACCTCCTCCCAGACCGCTCCCCTGCTCCGGTCCTGTAGGTAGTGCACCTCGTCCAGGACGACGATGCCCACCTTCTCGAGCCGATTGCTGTCGGCATAGATCATGTTGCGGAGAACCTCGGTGGTCATCACGACGATCTCGGCGTCCCCATTGATCACGTTGTCACCGGTCAGGAGGCCCACCCGGCTGGACCCATATGCCTGAGACAGATCGGAGTACTTCTGATTGGAGAGAGCCTTGATGGGAGCCGTGTAGAAGGCTCGCTCGCCACGAGCGAGGGCCAGATGGATCGCCGCCTCGGCAATGAGGGTCTTCCCGGCACCGGTTGGCGCCGTCACCACCACCGACTGCCCGTCATCGACCGCTTCCGAAGCATCGATCTGGAATTGATCGGGCTTGAAGGGGAGGTTGGACCAGAAGTCCTCCAGGGCCTCCCTCACTTCTTGAGGAGCAGACGCACCAGCCAATAGGTGGCCTCGTACATCAGATAGAGGGGTATCGATAGGACCATCAGGGTGAATGCGTCGCCACTCGGGGTGATGATGGCGGCACCCGTGACGATGATGAGGACGGCCCAACGTCTGCCCCGGGCCAACGCCCCCGACGAGATCAGACCGGCGGCCGCAGCGGCAAAGAGGAAGACGGGGAAGAGGAAGGCGACTCCAAACGCTGCGAGGTACCGAAGGGCGAACGAGTAATAGTCACCCAGACGGAGATTGTTGTCGACGTCCTGGAAGACGCCGAACAGGAAGGCCAGCCCTCGGGGCAGACTCCAATACCCGAAGAGGACGCCGCCCACGAACAGAACGACGAGCGACCCGACGATGGGAAATGCCCAGTTCCGCTCGCGTGGCGTGAGGGCGGGATTGATGAACGCCCACAACTGATAGAGGATCACCGGGCTGCCCAGGACCACGCCCCCGAACAACCCGATCCTCATGAGCACACCCCACTTCTCGGTTGCAGCGAGCGTCTGCAGTTGCGCGTCGGGAGCTGCTTGGTGGAACGGGGTCTCCAGGAGGTGACGGAGCTGTTCGGAGAAGATGAAGGCAATGATCCCGCCGATCAGAACCGCGATGGCCATCTTCACGATGCGCCATCGAAGCTCCTCCAGATGCGACAGGATGGAGAGAGGCTTGTCCTCCGTCAACTGTCGCCTTCTTCTTCGGCCGACCTGGCCTCCTCCTCCAACTCGGCCATGACCTCGCCCGGTGTGGGGCCCGACTTGGGCTTCACACCCGCCTCGGTCTCGATCTCATCCAGATCGGCCATGGCATCTTCGGCTGTCGGCCCAGTGGACGGTCGGGGACCTTCCCAGTCGAGACGGCTGACGCCGACGTCCTCGATCTCGCGACGGAGTTGATCCGAGGTCTTCTTCAGCTCTCCGAGTGGCGCCTTGAGCTCGTCGGCCACCTGTTTCAGATCGGCCACCTCGGATTCGAGACCTCGACGCAGGTCCCTCGCCGCCGAGCGCAGCTCGGCGGTCCACTCGCCCAGCTTTCTTGCCATCTCGGGCAACCTGGTGGGTCCGAACACCACCAGTGCCACGAGAAGGATGATGATGATCTCGCCACCTTGCATCGCAAGCCGATGGTAAAGCCTCGATGCTCAATACAGCGATAAAGGGTGGCGATCCCTGGGGATCGCCACCCTTTGTGTCTCGAGGAGCACCCTGCCCGTGATGCCCGTCGAAGTCGAGGAGAGAGTGTCTTAGCCGGCCAGTAGGCGGAAAGGATCCGATTCAGCCTCGAGGGCGGCTACGAACGCTTCGATCTCTCGCTCGGTGATCGGGTCCGGGTTTATCACCTCGAACGCGACACCGGTTGCCAGAAGGACGCTGACCACCCGAGAGTTGGCCGGGCGCCGCTGTTGTTCGGTGCATGTCGGGCACCGAAAGCGGTAGTCACCTTCCCTGCCGCCGGGACGCAGTTCCAACGCAACGTCGTCCGGTGTGAGGTGGATGTCACCGCAGCGGGTGCAAGTTGTCTTGATGGTCGTCATCCCTGTTCTCCGGTCTCCCATATCAAGAGTGGTGATCGGCAGGTATGACCTGATTCTGAAGTCGAAGAACTAGGTCGGACGGCCCTATTGGTACTTGCGAAGGAGACTGGCGCCCATCTCTCCAAGACGGTGCGCGACGGCGTCGCCCTTCAACAACTTGGCCGACTGGCCGAGCCGCAGGAGCAATCGTGCCGGGATCTCCACGTCCGGGGAGGAAAACAGGATCTCGGTGCCTGTTTCCGTGCGCTCGAGGACCTCGACCGGGTAGTAGTCGAGAACCCAGGCCGCCTCCGGTTTGAGCAGGATCGTCGCCACCACATCATCGTCGGACGGGGAGTACCTCACACCGGGCTCAGGGATGCCGTCGGGTCTTTCGAAATGGTCACCCAACACCTCCAGGTCGCGGATCCGATCGACCCGGAACACTCGTTCGGCGTCGACCAGACGACAGTGACCTTGCACATACCAGTTGCCCAGGGTGGCGAACACGGCCCACGGCTCGACTTCACGCGTCGTCTCGGTCTCCCGGCTCAGCGATCGGTAGGTGATGCGCACCACGGTGCTTCCGGCTGCGGCCTGCTTCAACCGTCGCAGAGTCTCCGACTCCCCGGACACATCGATCGAGATGGCGCTCTCGGCGTCGGGGAGGATCACCCCGGTCAGTTTCTTGACGGCGCTCTCCAACTCCGACGATGCCTGGCCCGAACCGACGATCGCCATGCCCGCCGCCAGCAGCCCCAAAGCCTCCGTGGAAGTGAGACGGGGAGCCCTGGCGAAGTAATCGGCGGCGTCGATGATCACCTCGTCTCCATCGATGTAGGCCTCCATGAGGTCGCCGGGCCCATATCCGGGCAGGCCACAGACGAAGACGGTGTTCAGATCCTTTGTGAGCTGTGCTTCGTCGTAACCGAATCGCTCCAGGATCTCTCCGACTTCGACCCCATCTTTGCCCAGCACATATGGAATCAGCGCCAGGATCCGGGACAGACGCGAAACCGTGCGAGGGCTCGTCATCGGACGTTCTCCAGTGCCGCGACTACACGACCGGTTATCTCATCCCTGAGCTCTTTTGGGCCCACGACCTCCACCGACTCGCCAAAGCTCAATATCCACCCGATGAACGCATCCCGGTTGGCCACGGGCAGATCCACCTTCAACGCCTTCCCGTTCTCCACGGTGGTCCCCAACGTCCTCGCTGCCCACCACGACACGTCGGGGTCGAACCGGACGGTCGCAGTCACCGTCTCGTCGAGCCCTGCCTCCCAGGGATGTGTGTTGACCACCTTGCGGATGTCGAAATTCGCCGGTCGCTCGAAAGCCCCGACGTCGTCGCCAACCTCCAGCTTCGAGAGACGATCGACGCGATAGAGACGCTCTCCTTGACGACTGGAGCCGACCAGATACCAGTGACCGCGGCGATGCGCGATGCCGTAGGGGTCCAGGCTGCGTCGGGATTCGTTGTAGGTGAAGTGCACGGCGCGACGCTCCGTCACAGCGCGGAACAGATCACCCAGCACCGACGCCTCGGCGCCGAGGTCCGCCCCGAGCGGCTCTAGCCCAACCCCCCTCTCGACTCCTCCCAGCTTGAGCAACCCCTCCAGACCGGCGTTCCCGCCGCCAAGACGGACCATCCGGGCTGCGACCGAGAGCGCGACTCGCTCCTCCTCGGTCAACCCCGGATCGGGGATGGCGTATTTGTCGGGATCGACGATGTAGCCGAAGTCGACCTCCCAGGCGTCGAGGGCACGCAACTCGAGTGGCACGCCCAGACGGCGCAGGAGATCCTTGTCCCTCTCGAACATTCGGTGGAATGCCTCGTCGCTCTGATCGCCGTAGCCGAGCACGGTCCGCCTGACATCGTCGGCGGTGACCGGCGCTGGTGACTCGAGCAGGTATATGAGGAGGTTGAGCACCCTCTCTATCACCGATTGCATCACAGACTCTCTATCAGCTTCTCCACCCGCTCGTCGTGAGCCTTGAACGGGTCTTTGCACATGACTGTGCGTTGAGCCTGGTCGTTCAGCTTCAAGTGGACCCAATCCACGGTGAAGTCCCGCTTGCGAGCCTTGGCCGCCTTGATGAACGCCCCGCGCAGGCGAGCCCTCGTCGTCTGTGGTGGTTGACGGACCGCCAGCGCCACCTTCTCGTCGGTCACGATCCGATCGACCATGTCCTTGGACTCGAGGAGGTAGTAGAGGCCCCGCTTTCGATCCACGTCGTGATAGGCGAGGTCCATCATCGACATGCGAGGGTCGGACATCGGGAGGTTTCTCCGCTCGGAGTACCTCTCCAAGAGACGATGCTTTATCACCCAGTCCACTTCCCGGTCAAGGGTCATCGGATCCTTCTCCAGCCCTGTGAGCAGGTGCTCCCACCTGTCGATGGCCGTCTGAACCTCTGGCGGGAAGCCCGGGCTCCTGGAAAACCTCATCGCCCGATCGAGATACTCCCACTGGATGTCGAGTGCCGAGAGCTCACGCCCATTTGCGAGCTTTATCTTCCGGCGACAGGTCACATCGTGGGAGACCTCGCGTATCGCCCTGATCGGGTTCTCCAGCGACAGATCGCGGAACACGACGTCACGCTCGATCATCTGAAGCAACGCCACCATGGTCCCGACCTTGACGAACGTCGCGTACTCCGACATGTTCGAGTCACCGGCGATCACATGCAATCTCCGGTACCTCTCGGCATCGGCGTGGGGCTCGTCACGGGTGTTGATGATCGGCCGCGATCTCGTGGTGGCCGATGAGACCCCTTCCCAAATGTGATCGGCGCGCTGGGCGATGGAGAAGGCGGTTCCGCGTGGTGTCTGCGTCAGCTTCCCCGCACCGAGAAATATCTGGCGGGTCACCAGAAATGGGATGAGCACATCCACCGTCCTGTGAAAATCCTTGTGCCGGCTCACCAGATAGTTCTCGTGACATCCATATGAATTTCCGGCCGAGTCCGTGTTGTTCTTGAAGACGTAGATCTCGCCTCGGATCCCCTCCTCCTCGAGCCGCTCTTCGGCGCCACGCACCAGGCCCTCGAGGATCCGCTCCCCTGCTTTGTCGTGGGCGACGACGTCTTCGAGGTTGTCGCATTCCGGTGTGGCGAACTCCGGATGCGAGCCGACGTCCAGATAGAGGCGGGCGCCGTTCTCGAGAAAGACATTCGACGATCGGCCCCAAGAGACCACACGCCGGAACAGATAGCGAGCCACCTCGTCGGGGCTCAAGCGACGCTGGCCGCGGAATGTGCATGTGACCCCGTATTCGTTCTCGAGCCCGAAGATGCGTCGATCCACAACGGCAGGCTAAACGCCCCGGAGGGTTGGGGGCAGTGCTATCTCAGATCGGGGGCAACTCGTCGGCGGTGAGTCTGCGAAAAGCCCGACGGCCGTTGCCCGATTCGAGGACACCCGCCTCCCATCCCTCGATGTCCCGACCCTCGGCGCGTTGGAACGCCTCGGCCCCGATCTCGAGGGCGCGGGCAAGACTCATCGACTCCTCACAGAGCTCCTCGAGGGCCTCGGTGAGTTGTTCCGCCTTCCCGCCGATGGCAACGTATTTCTGCTCGTCATACAAGGTCCCGTCATAGGTGACTCTGAACAGGCGGTGCTCATTGCCATCCTCACTGATCTCGGCAATGAGAACCTCTACCTCGAAGGGCTTTGGGTCGCGGGTGAAGATCATGCCCAGAGTCTGAGCGAAAGCCGTGGCCAGGCCCATGGCCGTCACGTCATCTCGCGAGTAGAGGTAGCCCATCAAATCCGCTTGGCGGATCCCGGCCTTCCTCAGCGTCTCGAACTCGTTGTATTTGCCGACGCCCGCAAAGGCGATGCGGTCGTAGACCTCGCCGATCTTGTGCAGGGCGGTGGATGGGTTCTCGGCCAGGAGAAGCAGTCCTTGGGCGTAATCGACGGCGATGATCGACCGACCACGGGCAATCCCCTTGCGGGCGAAGTCCGCTTTGTCGCGTACCAGTTGTTCGGGAGCGACATAGAAAGGGATGCTCACAAGATCGACTCCACGGCGGCCTCTGCCATCGGCCCTATCGTCTCGTCACCCAATTCGACAAGGCCCTCCGCATCGATGCGGATCACATTCGGATAGATGCCCCGCTTGAGATCGGGGCCTCCTGTTGCGGTGTCCTCCTGCGAGGCGGCAACCAGGGCGCGGACCGCGATGTCGGCAGCCTGCTCTCCATCCAGGTCGTCCTTGTAGACCGTTCTCAGATAGGACTTGGCAAGACGCGAGCCAGAGCCGGTGCTTCCAAAATCGGTCTCCTCGTAACGACCCCCGACCACATCGAAGCTGTAGACCCGGCCACGCGACTCTCTTTCGTCGTATCCGGCGAAGAGCGGGACGACGACCAAGCCCTGGAACACCATCGGCAGTTGGCCACGGACCAAACGGGCGAGGAATGCGGCCTGGCCATCGAGCGAGAGCCTGACGCCCTCGATCTTCTCGTAATGCTCGAGCTCGACCTGGAAGAGGCGGACCATCTCTATCGCCAGACCGGCCGTTCCCGCCACCGAGACGGCCGAGAGCCTGTCGGCCGGGAAGACCTTTCGGATGCGCCGGTGCGCCACCAGGTTGCCCTCAGTTGCCTGTCGGTCACCTGCCATCACGATGCCGTCCCGATAGCGAAGGGCCAGGACCGTGGTGCCTTCGGGCGTCATCGGCGCTTTCTCACCAGGTGGCACCGACCATGTCGGCAGGGCACCCATCGAATCGAGGAGGTCGGTGAAGCTCGAGCCCGGCGATGGAGCCTGCAGTGGGAGAGGCCCCGAGCTCTCCTTCACTCGCCACCCTTCTGGACGTAGTTCTTCACGAATTCCTCGGCATTCTCCTCCAGCACGTCATCGATCTCATCGAGGAGGTCATCGAGGGCTTCGAGATCTGCCTCGGTCTCCGCCTTCGCGGTGTTTTCCTCATCTGACTGCTCGTTGCCACGTCCCTTGGATTGGGACCGCTCTCTATCGGACATTCCTGGTCATCCTCCTAGACGTTTCAATAGGTCGGCCGCGTCTTCGGCCTCATCGATGATGGCGCCCACCAGATCGGCTCCGCCCCGCAGCGGCTCCATCATAGGAACCCGTTTGAGATGCGATTCACCGGTGTCGAAGACGAGGGAATCCCAGTTCGCCGCCACCAGGGAGTCGGAGAATTTCGATACACATCGACCGCGAAAGAAGGCCCGAGTGCGAGCAGGTGGCTCCAGCGCTGCCGTCTCGATATCCTCGTCGCTGAACAGACGCCGAAAGGCTCCGCGCGCACTGAGGCGGTTGAAGAGCCCCTTTTCGAGGTCGACGTCGTGATATTGGAGATCCAGGGCGTGAAGCTTCGGGTTGTCCCACTCGATGCCGTCCCGATCGACATAGCCCTCGAAGAGTCGTTTCTTGGCGACCCAGTCGAGCGTGTCCGCCAGTTGCATCGGGTCGGTCTCCAGAAGCCGAAGCGTGCGCTCCCACTCGTCGAGCAACCTCGACCACACCGGATCGTCCAATTCCTTCTCGACATACTTCGCCAACCACTCGAGGTATCTCCCCTGGAGCTCCAGGGCGGTGGCCGTTCCACCCCCATCGAGCTCCAATGGTCTGCCGAGACCCAGGTCGTGGCTGACCTTCCAGCATGACTCGACGGGGTCGAGGAGGTCGAGCGGGTCTGGGAGCGCACCGTCCTCGAGGGCGGCCAGCATGAGGGCCGTGGTCCCTATCTTGAGAAAGTTCTGATACTCGGACAGATTGGCGTCACCGATGATCACATGGAGTCTGCGGTATTTGGACGGATCGCCATGGGGCTCGTCGCGCGTGTTGATGATGGGGCGCTTGAGGGTCGTCTCCAGCCCCACCTCCTCCTCGAAGAAGTCGGCGCGTTGCGTGACCTGGAAATCGGTCTCGGGACGATCGTTCTCCGAGCCGACCTTGCCGGCGCCCGTGAACACCTGTCTGGTGACCAAAAAGGTCGTGGCGAACCGGATGACGTCCCCAAATGGCGTCTCCCTCGACAGCAGATAGTTCTCGTGGGCCCCGTACGAGTTTCCCTTGCCGTCCGAGTTGTTCTTGTAGAGGGAGACCCGCTTGTTGGAGACCTCACTCGCCTCCTTCGCCGCTGATCGCATCACCAGCTCGCCGACTTTGTCGTAGAGCGCAGCCTCCAGCGGGTCATAGGACTCGGGCGCCGAGTACTCGGGATGGGCGTGGTCCACATACAACCTCGCACCGTTGGCCAGGACCGAGTTGACGACGGCTCCCTCTGGATCGACCACACCAAAGGTGTCGTGGCCGAAGCCCCGCGCGTCTCGGCCGGGGGACTCCTCTTCATAGGACCACTGAACCTTGACCCTCGCTCCCGGATAGCTGTTGACGACCAGTGACGATGCCACCGCGGGATTGAACCCGAGATCCCCGCGGACCAGGATTCCGTACTCGGTTTCGGTGCCGAGCACCTTATGGATGGCCATCAGAGGTATTGACCCGCTGAGACCTTTTCGATCAACCGACTCTCGTCATCGCCATCTACCAGTGTGCGGACGTAAACGATGCGCTCGCCCTTCTTGCCCGAGACGCGGGCCCAGTCGTCAGGATTGGTGGTGTTGGGCAGGTCTTCCTGCTCTCGGAACTCCTGTTTGATGGCATCGATCAGATCGGATTTCTTCACACCGGAATCACCACCGGCGATCTGACGCTTGATCGCATCCTTCTTGGCACGTCTCACGATGTTCTCGATCATCGCCCCCGAAGCGAAGTCCTTGAAGTAGAGGACCTCACGATCGCCAGAGGCGTATGTGACCTCGAGGAATCGGTTCTCCTCGCTCTCCGAGTACATGGCCTCGACCGTGGACTCGATGTACGAATCGATGACCCGAGCCTTTTCACCGTCCTCGGCGGCGAGCGCCGCCGCATCGATCGGTGTCTCGTCGCTGATATAGATCCTGAAAATCTCCCTGGCAGCGATGGGATCTGGGCGATTGATCTTGATCTTCACGTCGAGGCGGCCAGGACGCAGAATGGCGGGATCGATGAGGTCCTCACGATTGGACGCCCCGATCACGATGACGTTCTTCAGAGATTCCACCCCGTCTAGCTCGGAGAGGAGCTGAGGGACGATGGTCGACTCGACGTCCGAACTTATGCCGGTTCCCCTGGTGCGGAACAAGGAGTCCATCTCGTCGAAGAAAACGATCACAGGAACGCCCTCGTCGGACTTCTCCTTCGCCCGCTGGAAGATGAGCCGAATCTGACGCTCGGTCTCTCCCACCCACTTGTTCAGGAGCTCGGGGCCTTTGATGTTCAAGAAGTATGACCGCACGTCCGGGCTGCCCGTTTGCTCCGAGACCTTCTTGGCCAGGCTATTCGCCACCGCCTTGGCTATGAGCGTCTTGCCGCATCCCGGTGGGCCGTAGAGCAGGATGCCCTTGGGCGGCTCCAACTCGTACTCGCGGAACAAGTCTTTGTGAAGGTACGGGAGCTCCACCGTGTCCCGGATCTGCTCGATCTGCTCGGCCAGGCCCCCCACGTCGACATAGGTGATGTCGGGGACTTCCTCGAGGACCAGCTCCTCGACTTCGGGTCGCTCCATCTTCTCGAGGATCAAACCCGTCTTGGAGTCCACTCTCACGAAGTCACCGGGCCGCAGCTTGACGTCGGCCATCGTTTCCGACCGTTGGAGGACGCGCTCCTCGTCGGCATGTGCCAAGACCACGACACGCCCGTCACTCAACAACTCTCTCACTCTGAGAACGTCACCGGCAGGCTCGAAGTGGCGGATGTCGATCACGTTGAACGCTTCGTTCAGGAGAACCTCCTGGCCAACCTGGAGCTTCTTGACCTCGACGTTGGGTTGCGCCGAGACCCGCAGCTTGCGGTTACCGGTCATGATGTCGAGTGTTCCGTCGTCGTTGAGCTGGAGCACGGTCCCAAAGTTGTTCGGAGGGGCGGTCAGCTTCTCGACTTCCTCCCTGAGCACACCCAGCTGCTCGCGAGCTTCCTCCAACACGGCCGACAGCTTGTCGTTCTGCGACATGGCCCGATCGAGACGCTCGCGCATTCGACCCAGCTCTGTCTCGAGCTCTTCGACTCTGGTCGGAGCCTCGCGAACACGACGGCGCAGGACGGCGATCTCCTCTTCCAGTGCGGAGATCACTCCACGCAACTGGGCGGCGTCGTCGCTCCTACGTCCTTCGTCCACGGGCTTCCTCCTGGCCTGGTCGCCTCTCGATCAGTATACGAATGGGCCTATCTAGTTCTCCGGGTTCTCATTCCCGTTCGATTCCGATGATGCCATGCCCCTGGCACAAAAGGAGGGTCGGCTATCCGACCCCTCTCCTTGAGAGCCCCACTGTCATGGCTCGATGAAAATGCACTCGCCTGGGCACTCCTCGGCAGCCTCGACGGTGATGTCGTCCTGACCGGCCGGGACTACGGCCACCCCGGTCGAGCCTTCGGGGTTTCCCTCCGACATGGCATAGATCTTCGCTCCTTCACGCACATAGGCCAGACCGTCGTCGAGCAGTACGAATACATCCGGTGCGATCTCCTCACACAGACCATCACCGGTGCATAGATCCTGGTCTATCCATACCTTCACCGCGGAATCTCCTGGAACGAAAAACTCTGTCCAGATGGTAGTTGAGGCCCGCACTACTCATTTGACGTGGGCCGCGGCGCAGTCTTGCGCATGAAGACGAGGAAACCGGTGTGACCGATCATGTTGTGCTCGGGCCTCACCGAGCGACCGGCGACGTTCCAGTCCCGGACGAAGAACTCCTTGACCTCGATTTCGGCGAACACACCGGTGTCCCGCGCCTGTCCGACCAACGTCTGCACCTGTGGAACCGTGGGGAGATAGGCGCAGAGCACACCTCCCGTTGGCTGGTGGGTCGCCGCGGCGTCGAGTACCAGCCACGGCTCCGGGAGATCGAGGACTATTCGGTCCGGGCTCAGCCCGGCCATCTCTTCAGCCACGTCACCGATTCGCAACTCGAGATTGGGGGGAACCTCGTTGAACCACCGACCTATCGTCTTGCGGGCGTGGGCGGCATGATCCTCCCGCATTTCGACGCTCACAACCCGGCCCTCAGGCCCGACCGCCCTGGTCAATGCGATGCACAACGCACCGGACCCGGTGCCCGCCTCGAGCACGATCATGCCTGGGGCGATGTCGGCGAACACGAGAATCGGTCCCATGTCCTTGGGGTAGACCACCTGTGCTCCCCGCTTCATCTTGAGCACGAAGTCGGCCAGTCTCGGCCTCAACAGAAGCAGCCGGCCCCCACTCGACGCCTCGACCCACGATCCGTCGTCCAAGCCGATGAGCTCGCTATGGGCGATGGCCCCCTGGTGATACTGAAATGTCCGGGCCGGGTCGAGCTTGAGAAGAAAGTGCCTCCCCTTCGAGTCGACGAGGAGGGCTGGCTCCCCGGCCTGAAAGGTCATGTGAACAGGGCAATGGCGGAGATCACCAAGGCGATGACCATCGAGACGACCACGAGCCAAACGATGATCTGCACGAGTTTCTTGTTCTGCATGATGGTTGAATAGGGGCCGACGACTCGGAGACACGGTACATCGTATGACACGGCTGTTGAGACTCCTCGGATGGGGGGACCTGCGATCCCAAGGGGTCGGGAGGGCACTTCGCGGTGTCCGCACGGGCGAACAGCGCGATCTATATCTGGGTCTGGGCTTGCTCGCCCTCGCCTATCTGAACAGGACCGCCCCCAAGAAACGGCTCATCTACCGCAAGAGGCTGCCCGAGGGCTCGGCGCTCGTGATCCATCACAAGCTCGTCGGCGATCCGAGGATCGAGGTCGTCAGGCCCGGTTGAGATGAGACGATCACCCAGGGGGGATCAGACTCGATAGACCTCGACCATCGTCTTGTTTCGGGACCCACGGCGGCGGCCGATCACGAACGCGAGCAGCACCAATCCCGCGACTACTACACCGGCGAGGACTGCCGTGTCCTTGGCCGACTCCTTGGTCTGGTTGACCGCGGAGACGATCTCATTCGCCTTTGCCTCGATGTCTTCTCTAGTGATCGTCACTCTGCATCCTCCATACGATCAGCCCGGCGGCTCCGGCGGCGGCAACGGCCGCGATGAACCGGGCAAGGACCACCCACCACTCCCCTTCGGGAAGCCACATCTTGAGACCGCCGTACAAGGCCAGCACCAGGAAGAACCCGCCAAGGGAGATCACAAATGCCCCGCCGATCCCGAACCCAGCCTTCTTGCCCAGCCGCTTGGCCGGCTCGAGGGTCTCCTGCTTCAGATACTCCTTCGACATCTCGACGAGCTCGGATGTCAGCTGGGGTATCTCTCGTGGTTCAGCCATGAGCCATGCAGGCTAACAAGGCCTGGACACAGTGACACCAGCGGTTATGGTGCGGGCCGGTGAGCGTGATGCGTTCCTTGACGTCGCTCGGCCCCCGATACATGGCCCTGTGGGTGGGCCAAACGGTGAGTCAGTTCGGGACCTACGTCGCCTTCCTGACCCTTCCTTTCCTGGTCGGCGATATCACCGGCGCCACGCCTGAGAACCTTCAGACACTGAAGTTTTCCCTCACTTATGCCCTGGAGACGGCGCCCGCCTTGCTAGCCGGTCTCCTCGTGGGCGTGCTCCTCGATCGGTGGCATCTGAGGCCGATCATGATCGCCACCGACCTCCTTCGGGCATCCGCCTTCTTCTACCTGACCGCCACGTACGGCAACTACGGGGTCGGAACGGTCTTCGTGATCGCCTTCATCGTCGGCTCGATGACCACCCTCTTCGATGGGGCTCTCTACACGATGATCCCCTCGTTGGTGAGCGGGCGTCGTCTCGCCGATGCAAACAGCTTCGTCTCGGCCAGCCAACAGGCCAACTTTGCGATCGGCACCATGGCCGCCGGGCTCATCGCCGTCGCAACAGGTGGCCCCGAGGTCGGGCTATTCATCAACGGCATAACCTTCATCGTCTCTGCCATCTGCCTGATTTGGGTGGGCAGGGTCGACGTGCACACCCACCAGGGCGAGCGTTCCCGATTCCTCACCGAGGCGGCTGATGGGATCCGCTATCTCTGGTCGGAGCCGAGATTGCGAATCACGACGATCTCGGCCGCCATACCGAACTTCGTCATCGGTTTCGTGGAGGCAACCATCGTCATCCTGTTCCCGGTGGTCCTCGGAACCGCCAATGAGGCCGAGATCGGCGTCGTGGTCGCTGCGATGGGTGTCGGAGGCATAATCGGTGCTGTCGCCGCTCCCAGGGTCATCATGATGCTCGGCCTGGGTCGGACCATGGCAATCGGAATGACCATGGCCGGCTGTCTGCTGTTCGCTGTGTTTTTTACCCATTACGGCGTGGTCACCCTGCTCCTGTCTGCCGGGTGGATGATCGGCATCTCGCTGATCAACGTGCCCCTCACCACGATCAGACAGCACTACGCCACGCCCGCGATGCTGGGGCGCGTCATAACTGCCAGCCGGGCCATTGGCTGGGCGACCCTGCCTATCGGGGCACTCGTCGGAGGGTGGCTCGGAGACTCCCTGGAGACACTGCCCACCGTTTCCCGGGTGTTCTCACTGCTCCTCGTGATCACTGCGGCGTGGCTGTTCACCACCGTCATCTGGTCCGATACATTCGGCCCCCACTTCGAGGGGCGGCATACACGAAGGAAGACCAGCCCGGCAGAATCGACACCATGACAACGATGCACAACCTCACATTGACCGAACTGAACGAGAGATTCGACGAGGTCTTGGGCTCACCCACCGACCCAGGTCGGGTCGAGATGATCGTGGTGCGGCCAGAGCACGATATCCGGGAGACTCCCAACACGGTGCGGGTGGGCACCTTTGGATTGGAAGGAGACCACTGGTCGACGGGAGAGTATCGGGATGAGCCAGACACACAGATAGCGATCATCAGCTCTCGAGTCATCGATCTGGTGGCCCGATCCCGGGAGAGGTGGGCCCTCGCCGGTGACAACCTCGTGGCAGACATGGACTTGAGCCCGGAGAACCTGCCCACCGGTCAGCGTCTCGAGGTCGGCTCGGCGATCCTCGAGATCACTGCCGTCCCCCACCATGGCTGTGCCAAGTTCGCCGCCCGCTTCGGCGCCGATGCCCTGCGCTTCGTCAACGTGGGACGGGGCGGTGAGCTTCGATTTCGAGGTGTCTATGCCCGAGTGGTCCAACCGGGCGTGATCACCACCGGAGACCAGATCCGCAAGATCTGATTAGGGCGTTTCCGGAGCCGACACCGTGCCAGTCAGCCCTTCGGCGGGGTAGGTCACTGTCGTGCCGTTCTGATCGGTGGTCCGGATGGAAGTCACCCTGACGTCGACGGTCACGACACCACTGGTCTTCTTGTTATTCACTGTGATCTCGTTGCCATCGAGAGCGAGAGTTGCGTTGGCCGTGGCCGGCACGAGGAAGTCCTTGACGACGAGGGTTTCGGTCTTGCCCGTCTCGTCAGTCTTCGTCACTTCCAGTGTCAGGTATTGCGGCTGTGACCAATCGTTCTGGTAGGTGACCGAAGCCTTCCACTCCCCGTTGCCACCGTGCTTGGTGCTATTCCACTCGTAGAGCTCCGAGCTGGTGCCGGCCGTCGTCGGCGAGCTCGGGGGGACCGCGCTCGTGGTCGTGGTGGTCTCCGGCACCGTGGTTGTCGTCGTGGTGGTAGCCGGCACCGTGGATGTCGTGGTGGGTGGCGTGGTAGTGGTGGTGGTCGCTCCGCCCCCAGATCCGCCGGAGCCACCTCCGCCCTGGTCTTCCCCGGACTGGCCGGATAGCTCTGAGGATCCACCCCCGTCCGGGCTGCTGAGACCCTGGGCGATGGTGGTGAACTGGTCGTCGGTCTTGTCACCCACCATCGAAATCGAGGCGAGCCCCACGATGGCGATGAGTGCCACCAGGAGGCCATATTCGACCATGGATGCCCCCCGCTCCGAGAGGCGCTTCATCTGTGCAAGGACTTTCATGCCAAATACTTCGGCATGCAAAGGGAAAACTGTGTAAGTCTCCAGACCCGATTTTGCAGTGGGCCGACCGACCCAGACTTCCCTTGAACTAAGGCATTTCGCGGCGTTCTACTGTCCGCCGGGTGCGATGACCCTGATGGTCTCCACGTTGTTGTCGATGTTCAGATGCCACTCGTTGCCCTCGAAAGTCCAGTCTGAGTCCTGTGTGACATCTGCCATGTCGCCGAGGTCCTTGCCGAACAGGTGGCTCTCCTCGATGTAGGTGTTGAAGCACTCCTGCGTGCCCGGATAGAGGAGATAGCAGAGATGGGTGTACATGTTCGATATCGCCGGATGACCGAGATTGGCCCGCACCATCAGGGCATACACATAGCCATCATCGGGGTTGTAGGCACCGGCTACGAGAGCGTTGTTGTCGAAACGGTGGACAAAGCTGTCCAAAGGCCCCGACTCGGGAGTGATCGAAACTCCGGTCAAGATCATCGGGGGGGCGTCGAGAGCATTCCAACGGTCGGTGAGATCACGGAAACTCACCCCAAGGGAGTCGGCCGGGGGCTCCTCGATCACCGGCACGCTGGACGCGACGGACAGATTCGAGGTGTCCACCGGTGGCGGTGCGCCGATGTTGAACAGCCCGACGAATCCAAATCCCAGCCCAACCGCGAGGGCGGTCCAGGCCATCCATCGCCAGCGATCGACCTGAGTGACCGCCAAAGCCAGACCGCCCAAAACCGCAGCGAGCCAGCCCAATGGGTCGATCCAACCACCTACCAGCAAGGTCAGGCCCGTCGCAGCTCCTGCCACCTGATAGATCCGTGGCGCCTCGGCGAGAGAGTCCACCCAACCCTGAATCCCCGCTGCGGTCCCGTCTTCGGGAACGACTTCGTCCGCCGTCTCGGAGTGGGTCGTCTCGACTGGCGTGTCGACCGCGATCGTCGCGACGCCATTCCCGCCATTCGAGCCCGACTCGACCGGGGTCGGCCCCGATCCGGACCATTCGTCCGAAGAGGCGGCGAGCAGTTCAGCCTTGACGATCTCATACTCCCCCGCGGAGACTTTTCCCTCGTCCAGCATCTGGGCGAGGTCTTTCAGGTCCTGGAATCGCGTGCTCACGATCTCCCTCGCATGTCTTCGACGGCCCGTTGTCGACGGACCGTCCCCATCAGTCATCGGCACGCAGGAGTCAAATCAAAAGCAAGAACCAAAGTCGAGACTCCGAACCAGCTGATGACTCGATTGTTCTTGTTTACTTTCGATCTGCTTCGGGGTATTCGAGTGATACAAGCGGATCCGGCACGCCTGAAGCCCGATAGTCCGACCAACCCGTCCGGCTATCGGGCTTCACCAAGATGGGGCTCTCGACTCAATGGTCGGAGCGCCGCATGGACCAAGATTGTCGCTTCGCAACCAATTGGAGGTTTCCATGGGAATCACGGTCCTGAATCATCTGAGTCTGGACGGCGTGATGCAAGCACCGGGTCGGGCTGACGAGGACACCCGAGGCGGATTCACACACGGTGGTTGGGCTCAATCATTTCAGGACGAGGTCATGGGCCGGTTTCTCGGCGAGCGTATGGCACGGGGAGACGGTGCTCTCCTCCTCGGGCGTCGCACCTACGAAGACCTCCTCTCCCACTGGAACGCCCAACCAGATAGCCCATTCGCTCCGGTGCTCAACAACACCCCCAAATACGTAGCGTCTACAACGCTCTCAGAACCGCTGTCCTGGCCAAACTCGACGTTGCTCCGCGGCGATGCAGCCGACGCCGTCACGAGACTGAAAGAGCAAAACCCGAACACATCATTTGGGATCATGGGCAGCAGCACTCTGATTCAGGCCCTAATGAGACGCAATCTCATCGATGAATGGCTTCTGATGACTTATCCCATCGTTCTCGGTACGGGGCTCCGCATGTTCGATGGTGAGATACCGCCCACCCGGTTGGCCCTCGTCGAGTCTCTCATCACCACCACCGGTGTGGTGATCGCCACCTACCACACAGTCGCATCACTCAAATGAGAGATTTCATATACCTGGTTCCCTATAGAGATCGCCCGCTCCACGACGACTAGCCCGTCACCCGGTAGCGGAGGTAGACGACTCCCGAGTTGAAGGTTCGGGTCTCCACGAGTTCCAGATCCACCCGGCGTTCGTCCTGGGGAAAGAAGGAAATGCCACCGCCGACCAGGACCGGATAGACCATTGCCCGGTACTCGTCGATCAGACCCAACGCGGCCGCCTCGGTGGCGAGAGTCGCGCCGCCGATCGCGATATCGCCCCCGCCAGACTCGGCTCGCAACCGCTCGACCTCCTCCACCAGGCTGCCGGAGGCCAGGCGGGCATTTCCCTGCACCGTGGACAGCGTGGAAGAGAACACCACCTTTGGCAGCGGATTCCAGATCGCCGCCCACTCCAGCTCGTCTTCGTCGAGCGATGGATCCTGGTCGGCGGTCTCCCAGTACAGCATCGTCTCATACAGCCGCCGTCCCAACAGATGGACACCGACCTGTCCTATCTCGTGGATCCAGAAGCGAAAGACCTCCTTGTCCGGCACCGTCCAATTGAAATCGCCGTCCGGCCCGACGATGTAGCCGTCAAGTGAGACGCCCATCGAATACGTCACGCTGCGCATCAGATCTTCCTCGGTAGCGGATCCGGCAATACCCTCGCGCAAATTGTTACTCATTGGGTCGAGTTGACGCCGATGGGATCGTCCAGGCTCGTCATCAGCGCGGTCGAGCGAACTGGTTCCAGAGTGGCCGTATGCCCGTGAAATCCGAAGATCGCTCCCGGCCCAATAAGAGCGAGACCTCCGAGCGGAGTGACTTCTCTGTTAGCCCATTGGCTGATGCCCAGGAAGATCAAAAAAGCTCCAAACACCGTGACGGTGATTGTAAAGATGGTGCTGAGGATTATCTGAACTCGCCGTTCCTTTTGGCTCAACCTGCGATCGCAGATCATCGCTGATCCTTGAGCTTGCGTACTTCATTGACCACACGCTTGGTGTTGGGACGATCTTTGAGCTTGTCGATTTCGCTGACCGCTCGCTTCGTGTCTGGGCGGTCCTTCAGTTTGTCGAAGGCATCGGCCATTCGCTCCGTATCTGGACGACCTCGGAGCTTGCGACCCTCATCGACTATCCGGCCCGTCCTCTGTGAGCGGCCTTCTTGGTCTTTCATGCTGTCTCCTTGCGGGTATTGGAACACGTCATCGAGTGGGACGCCGAGCGCTTGGGCGATTCGGAACGCCATTTCGAGGGACGGCGAGTAGCGGCCCTTCTCGATGGCGATGACCGTCTGACGAGTCACGCCGATCAGCTCAGCGAGTTCTGCCTGCGTCATCTCGTCGTGGGCGAATCTGAGTGACCGAATCGAGTTCGTGACCTTGGTTGGTTTGACCATGAGGGAAGTGTACAACAAACGCGACATCATGTCATACATTCTTTACGCATCTGGGTCAGGTCTGAGTCGGCTCGAGCCCTTAGCTGCGCCGCCCATGCCGGCCCTTCCTGATTGGGTCTCTGACCTCTTCAGGCGTTGACAGGATCGCAGATAGACATATGGTCGTTCGGAATGCAGCGCATTAGTGAACACTGCCGGATCAACAGTCCGGGGGAAATGGCGCGCGACTCAGAACCGCGGCAGCACCGAGAATCAGCGTAACCCTCCAGGAAGTGGGACTCACCGGAGGGTCGGGTCTTTATCGTGTCGGAGAACCCTTGGGAAGCTTCGGCAGACCACGCATGGAGGCTCAAGCGCTGGGGGTCGGGTTACTGGCTATAAGCGAGCCTTTGGACACTCCAGCCGTCCGAGCGTGGAGGTTGCAACGCTTCAGCCAGTCGTAGGGCGCGATATTGCCGGTTCCCGAGTGCGTACTGGGTTCTGACGCGAGTAACCCCCACCTGCCCATGTGTTGGACTTGGTTGGGGGCTCTCGCTTTGGTTGGTTGCCGATAGGTCTTATCAGTTCATCATTCTGTGGTCGAGGCAACCGAGATGGGGCTGAACCGCTGGATTCGGTCAAACGCCGACGAGGGAACGTTCGGATTCGTCGGAAGACGCGACTCGTCCGCGTCTGACGACGATCAGTACACCAGCAATAGCCGCCCCGGCAAGCGAAGCAAGGAACAGACCTATTACTCCTACGGCATTGGCAATCAGCCCGACGTCGACAACATGGCCGACCGATATCTGAGCCGAGGGCGGAGTGTCACCACTCGCCTCAATGGTATAAGTGCCAGCGGCCGACGCGTCGATGGTCGCCAGGGCGGTGAGAACCCTGCCGTCGTGCTGGAAGCGCAAGTCGCCATCGTAGGGGGCAATCTCGACTGCCTCGCCCGATGGAGCGGTCACAGTCAACTCCACTGGCGAAACAGTGATCGTGTTGGAGCGGCTGGCTTGAACTACGAATGTGCCCTCAGCGGTCGGATCTTCGTAGTAGATCGTCAAGGTATCTGGTTCTGGAACATCGACCGCTACCTGCCCAGGAACTGCCGCTCTGGGGAGGTCGGCCAGTCGGTTCTGGAGCGCCTGATAGCTCAAGAACACCCAAGCCATCGCTCCGATTAACCCCGCAAGTGAGAGCCAGAAGACTACCGAGAGCCACGCGTTCCGTTCGCGTCGCATCATTGTCATTGTTGCCTCCTTTCGTTGCATGTCTGGCAACTCCTTCAAGCGCTACCAGCAGGGGGCGTTGGACGACTAGGGCCGAAGCGCCTATTTGTGAGAGTCGATGGTTTGACGTGGTAGTAGGTAGAAGGCTGTGTACACAAAGAACTACACGCCGAACGCGGCCGCCTGATATCGCGATATGTCGGTCGTTTCGATATGGCGGCCAACAAGAAGAGCCAACAGGTGAGCCTTTAGCGACTGAACCCGGCAGAACGTGAGAGAACAACTGAGGTGGGTCTTTCAGCTATCTCGGTCCACGCAGCCTGCTGAACCGGGTTCAGAATTGTCGCTTTGGCGGAGGTGAACAGCTCGTAGCCTCTCGCCATGAACCCCGCTGACGCCATGTGTACTTCATAAACCTCTGCTGCGTCCTCGTTCTGGTGGACTTCATAAATGAGCGCTCGTCCTGAAGCCTCATCCACGAACGTCTCCCAAGCCAGTGTGCCCGGTAGGTGCTCCTCAATTGACTCAGCGACGTCGGCGAACAACCGAGTCAGGCTCTCAATGTCCTCAGTCGTGACTTCCATGACAACACGAAACAAGCTCAAAGATCCTGTCCTCCCCACCGAACGATGGAAAGCATAGGCTGCCCGATACCGGCACACATCGGTCGTTCATACATGCCCAACCAGAAGAGAGGACTCGAACCTCCACGGGCTTAATCGCCCACTAGGCCCTCAACCTTGACAGCCCCGTCCCACCCCGTATCAGCGACTATCGAAACCCCCATGATTGCTGAGGTTTCCTAAGTCCCGACTCCCAACCCATCCCAGCCTGTTGCGCGGTGTTGGGTTGCAATTGGGTTGCAGTGTTCGCTCGTTAAACGCAACCACGGCGCACACTTCTCGTCATCTAACCTGCATATGGCGATGGACTGGGCTATCTGGACTGAGGACAAGTTTCGGCTTTGGACCGGCAAGCAGCTCGAGAAGAACCGGGCCCGACTCGACACCCTCGAACGAATGCTCGCCAACCAGAACGAGATCGTGGCCGAGCTGCGCCGGGCGATGGCTGTTCTCGAGGCCCGGGAGTCGCGCACGTCTCCCGATGCGGCGCCGCTCCTCGCCCGACACTCCGCCTGATCCGTTAGTTCCGCCGAGAACACGCCCTCTCCTGGGCCGCCGCCGGGGAGTCTTTTGCCCAGTCAACAGGAATCCCCCAACAGTGAGCAAGGGGGGCGCCGGTGGGGGGATTCTCTGTTGCATCAGGCTGCGGTTGTTGTGGGGAGCGCAGCCAGTCTGCGGGAAGCTACACACATAGAGAAAGCCCCCCACACCGGTGGGGGGCTTTCGGTTGAATGTCGGTTCCTTCTAGTCGGTGACGATCGGGTTGTCCGAGCAGTTCACTTTGACGAAACGGATCATCTCCTGCACGGACACGGTCTCGCCGAAGAACTCCTCAACTAGGGCCATCTCTTCGGGCGAGCCGTTCACCCTCAGAAAGTCCACCACTTCCTGCAACATCGCGGCCCGTTCCGGCGGCGTCAGGCCATGACCTTCTTTGACCTGCGACGCCGACGACCCATGGCTTATGCGCTGCCCGAAACAGTTCGGCGTTCCCGGTACGCCGACCTCATGGGCCATTGCAGTCAGCGGGGCGAACACCATCGTCGTCACCACCACTGCCGACAAGACAGCCATACGGCTGCGCCGTCTCATGTTCCTCATTCCTATTCCCTTTCCCGGCCACTCCCTGTGGTCGCACAATCTCGATCACTACCACAAGAAGGGTTACGAAAACGCAACGATTCGACAGGTCGCCAAAAAAACCGAGTCGGTCTAGTCACACTCAGGTAACAAATGTCCAAGCTCAAGTAGACCCTCTGCTGCGCCTGATCGCGATCTTCTCAGGTTTGAGTCTTGTCCACGGGACACCCGAAGGTGTACAGGAGGCCGCCGCTACATACCGGCGCTCCGCTGGGCTGACCTGGTTCAGGGTGAGCTGGTTCCCAATGGTGATGCCGATGTGGTGCGGAGGATCTTCCGGCTCAGGAGCGAAGGAAGTTCGTTCACTGAGATCGAGCGGAGGACCGGGATCAAATACTCCACTGTGCGAGGAATTCTTGGGTCGAGGGTGTATCTGGGAGAGGTGGTGTGGCGTGGCGAGTGGTTCCCTGGGAATCATCAGCCGTTGATAACGGAGGCTGATTGGGAGCGGGCTCAACGCGGGTGGGTCAAGGATCGTCGGCGACAGAGCCGGCATCCTCTCGCCGGCGTGGTCCGTTGCGGGCTGTGCGGGCGGTCGGCATCGGTGGATCAGAACGGGAAGGGGAGCCGGTTCTTCCGATGTGTGCATCGAGGTCAGGGGTGTGACCAGCCGCGTCGGTCGGTGAACGGGATCGAACGGGCCGCGTTGTTGGGGCTTCGTCTAGTGGGTCAGGACGAGGCGTTGCATGAGGCCATTCGCATGGAGTTGCGGAGGGCGTCCGGGGGGGTCCCCGACAGGGGTCCCCGGGCGCCCGCACTCATCGAAGACCTCCGCAAGCGTCGCCGGAAGCTCCTCGATCTCCACTACTCAGATCGGATCAGTGCCGAGCTCTTCGCCGAGCAGGAGGCAGAGTTGACGTCGCAGCTCGAAGGCTTGGAACAATCGCTGGTCGAGGCGCAGCAGGAACGAGAACAACGTAATTCGGTGGCGCAAGCGTTCGAAGCCGTGGCAAGACACTTGGCCGATCTCGATATCGATGAGATCTGGCAGGAAGCAGATGAGCGGGAGCGATGGGTGATCGCCTCCGACCTCCTGGACGAGATCTCCATTCATCCAGATCATCTAGAAGTCAAGGTTGCGGGAGCACCCAGAATCAACGTAACCCTCCAGGAAGTGGGACTCACCGGAGGGTCGGGTTTTTATCGTGTCGGAGAGAGGACTCGAACCTCCACGGGCTTAATCGCCCACTAGGCCCTCAACCTAGCGCGTCTACCAATTCCGCCACTCCGACGTGAAGCTGGGCGAGTCTACGTCCGTCAGCTGTTCAAGAGAAAGGTCAGCACGAAGGTGCTGATCGCGAACAGGATCCCGACCAACACGGTGAGCCGATCGAGGTTCCTCTCGACCACGGTGCTGCCCCCGAGATTCGAGGTCGACATCCCCCCGCCGAACACATCGGACAAGCCGCCGCCCTTGCCCGAGTGGAGCAGGACGAGCGCGATCACTGCCAGTGACAGGATGATGTGAACGACGATTGCGATTGCCTGGGCGATAGCCATTGATCTATCTGATGGTTGGGGTCGGTCCCGCCCGAAGAGGAACGGGGTGGCGCATTGTACCAGGCCAGTTGAGGTTGACCTACCCGGCCTGGCGGGCGACGGCCTCCGCCGCCGCCTTGGCCGCCTCCTCGTCACCCAGATATCGACTTTCGACCGGCACGAGGTCTTCGTCCAGCTGATACACGAGCGGAACACCGGTGGGGATGTTCAACTCGATGATGTCCTCGTCCGAGATCCGATCGAGGTGCTTGACCAGGGCTCGCAACGAGTTCCCATGTGCCACGACCAGGGGCACATGGCCCTGGCGAAGGTCGGGAACGATGGAGTCGTGCCAGTAAGGGAGCATGCGTTCGACAACGTCCTCGAGACACTCGGTTGCGGGCACCACGTCCGGAGCGAGATTTTGATAGCGCCGATCATGTCTCGGGTGCCGCTCGTCCTCGAGTGTCAGAGCCGGTGGCCTGACGTCGTAGCTCCGGCGCCAGAGAAGAACCTGTTCCGCCCCGTGCTCATCGGCCGTCTCTTTCTTGTTGAGACCCTGCAGCGCTCCGTAGTGCCGTTCATTGAGACGCCAGGAGCGCTTGACCGGCAGATACTCGAGCCCCATCTCCGCCAGGGCCAACTCGGCGGTCTTGATCGCCCTCACCAAGACCGAGGTGTGGAGCACGTCAGGCTCCAGGCCCTCTTGCTTGATCAGCCGCCCGGCCTCACGGGCCTCGGCCTCGCCCCGATCGGTCAGGCCGACGTCCGTCCAGCCCGTGAACAGGTTCTCCAGATTCCACGACGACTCGCCATGGCGGAGCAAGACAAGCGTGTATGTCATATCCAGTACCGCACGATCGCGGCGAAGCCATCCGGATCGAGAGATGCGCCACCCACCAACGCTCCATCGACGTCGGACTTGGCCATGAAGTCTTTTATGTTCCCTGCGTTGACCGATCCTCCGTAGAGGATGCGGACTCCGTCGCCTGCCTCGGAGCTCAATTTGTCGGCAATCGTCTCCCTGATGATCCCGGTCATCAGCCCGGCATCCTCGGGCAGGGCCGTCCTCCCGGTCCCGATGGCCCAGATCGGCTCGTAGGCGATCGAAGACCGAGCCACGTCTTGCGGAGACACCCCGGCAAGTGACCCCAAGACCTGCTCCGTCACCACCGACTCCGCCAGTCCGCCTTCTCTCTGCTCCTCGGTCTCGCCGACGCAGACGATGGGTGTCATCCCCGCCGATATGACAGCGGCTGCCTTCTTGCTGACGATCTCATTTGTCTCGCCGAATCCTTGACGACGCTCCGAGTGACCGACGATCACGTGGCCCACCGACAGCTTTGCCAGCATCGGGGCTGAGATCTCGCCCGTGAAAGGGCCCGATGGCTCCCAGTGCACGTTTTGGGCAGCAATGCCCAGACGTAATCGATCCGACTCGATGACGGTCTGCACCGAGCGAAGCGAGGTGAATGGCGGCCCGACGACGACTTCCACCCGGTCGAAATCGGAGGCATCCAGTCGATACGAGAGCTTCTGAACCATCTGGATCGCCTCAAGGTGGTTGCTGTTCATCTTCCAGTTGCCGACTATCAAGTTCTTGCGATCACTCATGACAGCCTCATACCCACCTTTCCAACACCGCAACACCGGGCAGGGTCTTCCCCTCCAAGAGCTCGAGGCCCGCTCCCCCACCCGTGGACAAATGGGAGACGGCGTCATCCAGACCCATCTGTCGCAGGGCTGCGGCCGAGTCGCCACCCCCAACGGCGGTGAATGCAGTGGTATCCACGATCGCTCTGGCCACCGCTTCGGTCCCTGCGCGGAAGGCAGGCCATTCGAAGACACCCATCGGCCCGTTCCAGAACACGGTCTCAGCCGTCCTGATGACAGACTCGAAGAGCAAGATCGACTCCTTGCCGATATCGAGGCCGAGCCAATCCGGCGGGATCTCCTTCACGTAGACAGTCCGGTGCTCGGCATCCTCGGCGAATCGATCGGCCACCACGATGTCTGAGGGCAGGATGATCTTGCGGGACTCAGGGCCTTCGAGGAGGTGGGTAACGGAATCGAGCATCTCCTCCTCCACCATCGATGCCCCGACCTCGACTCCCTTGGCCGCCAGCAAGGTGAAGCACATCCCTCCCCCGATCAACATGGCGTCGACCCGTGGCAGCAAATTCTCGATCACACCGAGCTTGTCCGACACCTTGGCCCCGCCGAGCACCACCACATACGGCCGCTCGGGATCCTCGAGGAAGCGGCTCAGAGCCTTCAACTCGCTGTCGAGCAGCGGGCCGGCAACCGATTTGATGATCTCGGCCACACCCACGGTGGAGGCATGGGCCCGGTGCACCGAGCCGAACGCATCCTGCACGAACAGATCGAATCCATCGGCCAATTCAGTGGCGAATTGATGATCGTTGGTCGTCTCGCCGTCATCGAATCGGGTGTTCTCCAAGACCGTTATCTCGCCCCCGCTGAGAAAGTCGACCTCGTGCTTGGACAACTCAGCCATGACGGGCGGCGACCGGTCGGAGCGAGAGAGTCGCTTGGGGCCCATCGGGCCGACCTAGGTGGGAACACACTGAAACGTGCGCACCAGACTCGACGAGTCGCTCCAATGTGGGGAGAGCGGCCTGGATCCTGAAGTCGTCGCCCACCTTCCCATCTTCCAGGGGGACATTGAGGTCGGAGCGAACGAGCACATTGAGGCCATTGACGTCGACATCGTCGAGTGTCAGAGTATCTGGACATCTTCGATCAGTCCTTGCTAGTCGCCAACTTCTCGAGAACCCGCCCGAGCTTGAGCGGATCGTGTCGTGGCCAGTCTGCCTGTTCTTCGCACACATCCGCAAAGACGACCCGCCAGCCGTATCGGGCGCCCTCACCGAGATCGATCGTCAGGCGCTGGTGGCCGGCCGGCACAGTCAGGGGGCCCTCGTGAGCTACCACCACGCCGGGACCGGCAATGCCCACGTGCTCCGATAAGCCCGTGAGGTGTGCGAAGCCATCCATCCCCATGGTCTCACCCATCTGTGTCACGAGGTTCATCACGTAGACACGCTGGGCATCGGCCGACATCACCGCCTCGGCAAGCATGTTCACCTTCAAAGCGGAGATGATGGACGTGTAGAGGCTTCCTGGCCCTATCACTATCTGATCGGCGTCGGCGACGGCGCCGAGGGCCCTGTGAGTAGCGACGGCGTCGCTCGGATCAATGGTCAGATCCTCGATTCTGCCCTCCGTCTCGCTTATGGCGCGCTGACCGACTACTTCGACACCGTCGATCACCGCTTTGAGAATTATCGGGTGCTCGGCGACGGGGAGCACCGACCCAACGGTCCCCAGCAGCCGCTCCGCCGTCGACACCGCAGCTTCGAAGTCACCGAACAGGTCCGCCAAACCCGCCAGGATCAGATTTCCCAATGAGTGCTCGGCCACATCGCCCCCCGAGAAGCGGTGGGCGAACAACTCGGACCAGATCGATGGTTCCGGTGTGAGAGCGAGCAGACAACGCCTCACGTCTCCGGGAGGCGGAAGACCGAGGTCGGTGAGACGGCCCGATGAGCCTCCATCGTCACCCACCGAGACCAGGGCTGTGATCTTTCCGGCGTAACACTGAATCGCTTCCAATGCGGCCGCCTGGCCGTGGCCGCCTCCAACCGCCACGACCGTCGGGCCTTGAGGGTCGAGTAGAAGGGGGGCGAGGGCGGTCTCGGGCTGTTGAGTCACCGTTCGATGTCGCGATGTCGAACCACCGCCTTGACACCGTGTTGTGCCAGACGGCGCCCCAGCTCTTCGGCTATTGCGACCGACCGGTGATGTCCACCAGTGCAGCCGATCGCCACGGAGAGGTACGACTTGCCCTCCGCCTCGAATCGTGGGATGAGAAAGTCGAGGAGGTCATCGACCCGGTCCACGAACTCTTTCGCGGAGTCCTCACCCATCACATACTCCGCCACTCTCTCATCGGTGCCTCGAAGATGCCGGAGTTCCGGGACCCAGTGGGGGTTGGGCAGGAAACGGACGTCGAACATCAGATCTGCGTCTCTGGGGGTGCCATGTTTGAAGCCGAAGGAGCGAAGGGAGACCTTCATCGGCCGGGTCATGTCCTCGTTGCTGAATTGGGTCGTGAGCCTGTCCCGCAACTCATGAACGTTCAACGAAGAGGTATCGACGATGACATCGGCCTCCTCACGGAGGTCGGCCAGAAGCTCACGCTCGGCGCTTATCGACTCCGAGATGGTCGATCTACCGAGAGGATGGGGTCGTTTGTTCTCTTCGTATCGCGACACGATCACGTCGTCGTCGGCGTCGAGAAACACCACTCGGGTAATCACTCCCTCACGGCCGAGCTCTTCGACGGCACCCCTCAACTCCTGTATCGAGAGACCGCCACGAGAGTCGATGACCACGGCCAGGTGCTTGTGGCGCTCGGGGATGTCATGCGATTGGGCGGCAGGGGCCAACAACCGGGGTGGCAGGTTGTCGATGACCGTGTAGCCCAGGTCCTCGAGGACCTTGGCCGAGGATGACCGTCCCGGCACCGGACATGCCAGTGACGACGAGAACATGTGGATGGTCGATTGCCGATAGGTCCATCGCCGCTCTTCTCAGCTGTGCAACGCAGAGTACAGGTCCTCTGCCACGTTCTCAGGAACCACCTGCGCCAACGAGTCGGAATCGGCCTCTCTGATCCGCTTTAGTGAGCCGAAACGCCGGATCAGGTCCTTCTTCCGCTTCGGGCCGATCCCCGGGACCTCGTCCAGGATGGAGTCGATCATCGATTTCGAGCGAAGCTGACGGTGGTAGGTGATGGCGAAGCGATGAGCCTCGTCTCGAACTTGTTGCAGGAGGTAGAGCGCCTCGGCGTCACGAGGAATACGAATCGGGTCCGGCTCCCCCGGGACATAGACCTCCTCCATCCTCTTGGCGAGGCCGACCGCCGGGATCTCCAAGCCCAGCTCGTCCAGCACCTTCACCGCCCGGCCGAGCTGACCCGGGCCACCGTCGATGAGCACCAACGAGGGCGGGTAGGAGAACTTCCCCTGCTCGGCGGCCGACTTCCTTCGTTCGGCGAGATATGCCTTGAACCGTCGACGAACCGTTTCCTCCATGGAGGCGAAGTCGTCTTGACCCTGAACGGTCTTCATCTTGAATCGTCGATACTCGGATCTCTTCGGTATCCCGTCCTCGAGGACGACCATGGACGCCACGGTGTTGGTGCCCTGGAGAGTCGAAATGTCGTAGGCCTCGATACGCAAAGGCGGTTCGGAGAGCCCGAGCTCCTGTTGAAGGGACCGGAGCGCCTTTGCCCGGGCGTTGTGATCTTGCGAGCGCTTCAGGCGATGACGAGCAAAAGCCTCTGCGGCGTTGGTCGCAGTGGTATCCATCAGACGGCGCTTGGAGCCTCTCATCGGCACCCGCAAGCTCACCTTGGTTCCCCGCCGCTCCTCCAACCATTCGTTGAGAAGCTCGTGTTCCGCCGGCTCGATGGACACCAGTACCTGTTTGGGTGGCAACTCGTCCCCGTAGAGCTGTCTTATCACGCGGCCCATGAGCTCGGCGTCGGTCAATACCTCGACACGGTCGATCACCGTCCCCAGCCGACCCACCACACGTCCCCTCCTCACATGGAGGATCTGGAAGGCAGATTCCAGGTCGTCGCCATGAAAAGCGATCAGGTCGAAGTTCTCGGGCCGCTCGGTCACCACCTCTTGACGCAGCATCGCCCGACGAACGTCCTCGATCCGGTCACGATGCCGGGCCGCCAGCTCGAACTCTTGACGCTCGGACGCCTCCCACATTCTCTCCTTGAGCTCCTCTACCGCCCCGTCCGTGTCCCCACGCAGGAAGGAGGCCAACCCGTCGACCATCTCTGCGTAGTCGTCTGCGGTGACCGCCCCGATGCAAGGGCCCGAGCATTTCTCGATGTGATATAGGAGACATGGCCGCCCTTGGGCCTCCTGACGTCGGAACATCGCGTCAGAACATGTGCGAATCGGAAAGGTCCGGAGAAGCTGGTCGAGGGTCTTGCGAATGGCGTAGGTGTGGGCGTATGGCCCGAAATACTCGTTCCCCTTGCGCTTGGCCCCCCTCATCACCCGCGCCCGCGGCCACTCGTCCTTCCTGGTGATGGCGAGATACGGGTACGACTTGTCGTCGGTCAGCTTGACGTTGAAGCGTGGTCGATGCCGCTTGATCAGCGAGTACTCGAGCATCAGGGCCGCCACCTCTGATTCCGTGATGATCCACTCCACGGATCTGGACGTGTCGACCATGGCCTCGGTGCGTGGATGGAGGCCTGTGCCGAAGTATGAGGCGACACGGCTCCGCAGGCTCTTCGCCTTGCCGACGTAGATGACCCTTCCGTCCTTGTCACGGAAGAGATAGGCCCCAGGCTGGTCCGGGATCTCGGAGGTCTTTGGTCGTTCGAACACCATCCCTCAGGGTATTAGGCGCCGGCGACAAGCCCGAGGGTCAGGGAGAGGGATTCGGGACGACCGCTGTCCCCGACAGGCTCGTGGCCCTGAGCTCCGGATGTGTCCCGAACGCCCAGAGGACCGGGAGCATCCCGGCCGCCCTCACGGCATTGATGGGGTCGGCATAGACCGGTCCGCCCAGACAGCAGACCAACAACCCCGCCGCCAGCCAGGACCAGCTCCGCGCTCGAATGCCTCCGATGAGAGTGACGAGCCCGCCGACGACCACTGCGATCCCGACCGGATTCGGTGAGCTCACCACACCAGTGAACGGTAGAGCCAGGTTCGAGGCTCCACTCAGTATCGAATCACCGAAGTGAACGACCCACACGAGGCGGAACAAGATCGCGAGCACGATGACGGTCACGAATGTGTACGGGCGATTGGCGACGGCCACTGCATAGGTGGGCCTGACCACAGCCAGAGCGAGACTGGCCAAGCGGAGACCTGCCATGAAGCCGGCCACCAGGAAGACGATTGCCAGCGGCTCGGCCGTGTCGTAGAGGGCGCCGATGAACAGGGCCGGGTTCAAGACCAAAAACCACGTCCTGATGCCGAGTTGGTCACGCATTCCCGCAGCCATAAAGGTCAGCAGCCCGACACAGAGGAGGCCTGTGAATGACAGACCCGTCAGGATCAGGGAGCGTCGGCCCAAGACGAGAGCGGAGGACACCCATGAGTAGCCGACACGGGCATATCTATAGCTGGGCTCGAGGATCAGGGCTCCCTCCGCAGAGCCGAATGGATCCGTGGCCATGATGGCGTACACGGCGCCATCGCCACTGAGGCCGTTGGCAAACCATTCCGTCTCCGGACCCACGTCGAGCCCGCTCTCGCGTTCGAACTCATGAAGACGGTCCAGATCCTGGGGACCCGCCTCGATGCCACGCGCCAGCGCCGTTGCCGTCATCAATAGGATCCCCATCAACCCGGCGACGATCATGCCCCTACGCCTCATTGCGTCCTCCCAACCGCCATCGACAGCCGAGGAGTCGCGGGATACCCGACTGTTCGATCAGGTCGGGGTGGGGCAACTCGATCATCTCATCGAGACACCAACCGGCCGCCCCCGCCGCGTTCATCAACTCGGCCATGGTGCGGTGATGAAAGACGATGTGGCCACCGCCGGCGTGCTCATGCACGACCCCAGAGGAGAAATAGGCGCCGGGTCGCCAAAGCACTTCACCATCCGTGTCGGTGATCGGAGTCGAATCGGGGGCGGTCCAAGTCGGATGGTTGACCACGAGGGCCAACACTCCCCCGGGAGAGACCACGCGTGCCGTCTCGGCGAAGAACCGGCGATGGTCGGGGATGTGCTCGATCACCAGGACGGCATAGGCGCCGTCATAGGCGTCCTCGACGAGAAAGCCGAGGTCAGGAAGCGAACCGACCATCGTCGGACCGGCGCGACCTGAGAGAGCCGCCAGTTGCCGATTGATCTCCACGCCGTGAACCGTGGCTCCCGTCTCCGAAACGGATCGAATGACACGACCCTCACCGGAGCCGAGGTCGAGATAGCTTTTGCCCGCCTCGGGGCCAAGAATGCGAAGAAGAAGCGGGGTGACGACCCCTTCGTAGGCCGGATCGCCGGCGACCTCGCCCTCCCACCAATCGGCGAGATCCGACCACGAGATCTCGCTCATATTGGGGCCCGGTTCAGAAGCCGAGAACTTCCTTGAACCACGGCAGTGTCTTCTCGAGGCCTTGACGAAGCGAGATTTGCGCCTTCCACCCGAGGATCTGCTCCGCCTTGGTCGTGTCGGGCCGGCGAACCATCGGATCGTCGGTAGGCCGCGGATGGAACTCCACGCCCGGATGATTCCCCACCACGTCCTGGATCGTCTCGGCCAACTCGAGCATCGTGACTTCCTCGGGATTCCCGATGTTCACCGGCTCGACCTCGTTGGAGAGGAGCAGTCTCAAAATCCCTTCGACTTCGTCGTCGACGTAGCAGAGCGATCTGGTCTGCGACCCATCCCCAAAGACCGGCAATGGCCGGCTCTCCAAAGCCGCTTTGAAGAATGCGGGAACGGCGCGGCCATCGTCGGCACGCATGCGCGGCCCATAGGTGTTGAAGATCCTCACGATTCGAGTCTCCACTCCGTGCTCCCGGTTGTATGCCAGGGTGAGGGCCTCCGCAAAGCGCTTCGCCTCGTCATATACCCCGCGTGGCCCTATCGGGTTCACATTTCCCCAATAGGTCTCTGGTTGTGGATTCACCAACGGATCGCCGTAGACCTCGGATGTGGACGCGAGGAAGAAGGTCGCTCCCTTGTCGAGGGCGAGCCCCAGACCCTTGTGAGTGCCGAATGCACCGACCTTCAGAGTGTGGATCGGCCACTTCAGGTAATCGACCGGAGAGGCCGGAGAGGCGAAATTGAGGATGTAGTGCACGTCACCGGGGACGTGGAGGTAGTCGGTGACGTCATAGTCGTGAAGTCGGAACTTCTTGTCACCAAGCAAATGGGAGACATTGGCCGCATTGCCGGTGATGAGATTGTCGATGCAGGTCACCTTGGCTCCCGAGTACACGAGCCATGTGCAAACGTGTGAGCCGAGAAAGCCGGCGCCGCCGAGCACTACGGCGTGCTTTCCCTCGAGCTCGTGGAACCCGCCGAAGGCAGATCGGCGCATGTCGAACACTGTTGAATCCTCCAAGGTGGTTTCAGGCTACATCGGCATGGTCGGGGCGGCCATTGAGCGCGGCGCTACCCAGTAGTGAGAGCCTGGACCATGGGCGCCAGGCGGCTGGTGAAGACTGCAGTCCCGATCCGGTTGAAGTGCGCTCGGTCGGCAAACCAGGAGTCATCCCACTGCATGTGGTAGGTGTCCCAGATCGGGACCCCCCAATCCGCAGCGTGTCGGTCGACGGACTCGATGAACCTGTCCTCGTCCACCACGGTGTTCGTCCCCGGATATCGACCGGGCTCGATCATCACGACCGACTCGATCCCCAGACTCTTCAATCGTCCGATGATCCTGCCTATCGCCGCAGATTCGCCATCGGACAGCTGAGCCTCGACTGCTGGGAGCTCCAAGCTTCCCGCCTCATCCAGCTTGCGGTCGTAATACCCGGTTTGCTGACCGAGACCGGTCAGGCTTCCCGAATCCGCCAAATGCTCCTGGGCGCGGCGCTGATCCCACTCCGAAGCCACACCAGAGTTCCGAAGCAAGGCAGACCCATCGGCCCAGCGATGCCCACCCTCGTAGGCGAGAGCCGACTCGATGCCAGACAGCAAAGGGTCAGACCCGGGGCGGTCGACCGACGACCAGGCGGGAAGTCCGATCACAACCAGGGACGGCTTTGAGCTGCGAAGGACGACATCGTCCAGCCACACTTCGTTCGAGAAGGGTGTCGAGAATGGGAGGGCGGCGTTGTAGACCAGCCCGCTGCCCGACTCCTCACTCAGTGCGACGGGATCCACGGCTGCTTCGGTGATGCTCGACCCGAGAAATACCACGTCGATCGAATCGAGGTGGGACAGCTGACCCTGCTTGATCTGAGTCTCCGGCGTGGGCCAGACCGAGGGTGGCGGAATGATCGGCTCCGAGAGCCGAAGAACCCCCTCGCCCAAGCCGAGCGCCACCAGCATCCCGGCCACGACCAGCACGATTCCTTTGTTGATGGCCCTCATCAGAATTGGAAGTAGATGAACGGGACGGCGGATGTGGGTATCAAGAGGATCGCGGCGACGAGAGCCGTTCCATAGACCAATCCGCGACGGAAGGATGGGAGTCCGGCAACGGGGTCGACGTCACCCTTCAGCACCGTCTGATCGATCCAGATCGTTGCCAGGGCGGCGAGAGAGAGGACGATGGCGGCCCCGGGGAGCTGTTCCCCTCCCACCGAGCCGACCAAGCGACCGAGGATCGACACGGCACTACCCAGGCTGGCCGCACGGAATGGAATCCATGTGACGCTGACGACCAGAAACACCAACCATGCCGGGAGCCGGACCGGAGCGTCTCTACGCCCGCGACGATCTCTCCAAAGCCGCTCGACGGCAAGATAGAGCCCATGCAGTCCTCCCCAGAGGACGAATCCCCAGGCGGCGCCGTGCCACAACCCGCCAAGCAGCATCGTGATCATCAGGTTGCGATAGGTCCGAAAACGCCCGTTGCGGCTTCCTCCGAGCGGGATGTACAGGTAATCACGCAACCAGGTGGACAGTGAGATGTGCCAGCGGCGCCAAAACTCGCTGAAGCTCTTGGAGCCGTACGGGGCGTGGAAGTTCTCCATCAGGTCGACGCCAAAAAGCCGGGCGGTTCCCCGGGCGATGTCGGTGTACCCGGCAAAATCGCCGTAGATCTGAAGTGAGAATGCGAAGACGCCGATCCACAGGGTGGGGCTCCCATAGCGTCCCGGAGACGCGAACACCTGATTGACGATCGGGGCCACTCCGTCCGCTATCACAGCCTTTCGAAACAGCCCGCGTGCGATCAGGGCGAGCGAGCCTCCCCAGTCGACGTGATCCCGCGATCCGGGAAGCGACCGCAGCTGTGGGAGCAAGTGCCTGGCCCGCTCGATCGGGCCCGCTACCAACTGTGGGAAGAACGCCACGAAGAGGGCGAACCGGGCCAGGTTTGGCTCGGGCTCGAGACGCCCCCTGTACACGTCGACCGTATAGGACAGGGTCTGGAAGGTGTAGAACGAGACTCCGACCGGGAGCACGACGCTTATCAAGGGCAGATTCGGCTCGAGCCCCATCGATGACAGGAAGTCGGATGCGCTCCCGACGAAGAAGTCCCAATACTTGAAGAATCCGAGGATCCCCAGGTTGACCACCAGGCTGACGGCCATCCATCGTCTCCGGGCGCTCGTTTGGGCTGCGCCCGCGATCCTCCGTCCGGCCACGAAGTCGACAAGCGTCGAAACCACGATCAGGCTCAGGAATCGAACGTCCCACCACGAGTAGAAGAGATAGGAGGCGGCCAGCAGCAGGTACGTGCGAAACCTGGCCGGCACGAGCCAATATGCTCCCACGACGCCGGCCAGGAATATCCCGAATACCAAAGAATTGAAGGACACTTCCTTCTTATCTTCGGCTGGTTTGGACTAGCTCCCGACCATTTCTCTGAGGAACTTCCCGGTGTAGCTCTCGGTGGCCTGCGCCACTTCCTCGGGTGTTCCCAGGGCCACTACACGGCCACCTCCGTCGCCACCCTCCGGCCCCAGATCGATGATGTGATCGACCGACTTGACGACATCGAGGTTGTGTTCGATGACCACCACCGTGTTCCCGGCGTCGACGAGACGTTGCAAGACCTGGAGCAGCTTGCGGATGTCTTCGAAGTGGAGGCCCGTCGTTGGCTCGTCGAGGATGTAGAAGGTCCGACCAGTCGATCGCTTGCCCAGCTCGGAAGCCAATTTGATCCTCTGCGCCTCTCCGCCCGAGAGCGTGGTCGCCGGCTGGCCGAGTCGCACGTACCCCAGCCCGACGTCGTAGAGAGTCTGGAGGATCCTCACGATCTTGGGCTGATTCTCGAAGAAGCCAAGCGCCTCCTCGACCGACATCTCCAGGACGTCGGCGATGTTGTGACCCTTCCACAGGATCTCGAGGGTCTCCCGGTTGTAGCGTCTGCCCCCGCAAACCTCGCATGGAACGTAGACGTCCGGCAGGAAGTGCATCTCGATCTTGATGGTCCCGTCGCCGGAGCATGCGTCACAGCGACCCCCCTTCACATTGAAGGAGAACCGCCCAGGTTTGTATCCGCGTGCCCTGGCCTCGGGTGTCTGAGAAAACAGTGATCTGATCTGGTCGAAGAGCTTGGTGTAGGTGGCCGGGTTGGAGCGGGGAGTGCGTCCGATTGGCGATTGGTCGATGTCGATCACCTTGTCGATGTTGTCGATGCCCTCGACCTTCTTGTGTCGGCCCGGCACGACCCGGGCCCGGTTCACCTTGCTCGCCAGCGTCTTCCAGAGGATCTCCTCGATGAGCGTGGACTTCCCCGAGCCGGAGACCCCCGTCACGGCTGTGAAGACACCAAGCGGGAACTCCACGTCTATCCCCTGGAGGTTGTTCTCGCTCGCCCCGAGGATTCGTATCGCCTCACCGTTTCCCTGGCGGCGAAGTAGCGGCACCTCGATCTGGCGTCTCCCTGCCAGGTAGTCACCGGTCATCGAGTTCGGCGCCTCGATGATGGTCTTCAGATCGCCTTCGGCGACGATATGGCCACCGTGCTCACCGGCGCCCGGGCCGATGTCGAGTATGTGATCGGCCACCCGGATCGTGTCCTCGTCGTGTTCGACGACGATGAGGGTGTTCCCCAGGTCGCGGAGCCGAAGCAAGGTCTCGATCAGACGCTTGTTGTCGCGTTGGTGGAGTCCGATCGACGGCTCATCGAGGATGTAGAGCACACCAACCAGCCCGGAGCCGATCTGTGTGGCGAGCCTGATTCGCTGCGCCTCCCCCCCAGCCAGAGTGGCCGCCGAACGGCTCAGCGTCAGATAGTCCAGCCCCACGTCGAGGAGAAACCGGATCCGGGAGCGGACCTCCTTGAGCACGCGTTCGGCGATGTGAGACTCCCGTTCGTCCAGGTCAAGGGTCTCGAAGAACTCTTTGGCGTCGCCCAGGCTCAGATCCGAGACCTCGGCGATGTTGCGGCCGTCGATGGTGACTGCGAGCGATATCGGGTTGAGCCGCCCTCCACCGCACGTCTCACAGGGGACTATCGCCATGTATTCCTGGTAGTACTCACGGGCCGAGTCCGACTCGGCCGACTCGTGTCGGCGATTGAGGAATGGGATCGCCCCCTCGAATGTGGCCTGCCACTGGCGTTTCCGGCCGAAACGATTGGTGTAGCGGATCATGATCTTCTCGTCCCCGGTGCCGTAGAGGATCTTCTCCTTGACCTCCTCGGACAGATCCTTCCAGGGTGTGTCCATCGAATAGCCGAGGACCTCTGCGAGACCGGTGAGGAGTCGGTGGTAGTAGCGCATTCGATTGGACGACCACATCGGAATGGCTCCGTCGGCCAGCGAGAGGTCGGGGTCGGCGATCACCAGCTCGGGATCGACCTGATATCTGGTGCCGATGCCAGAGCACTCGGGACACGCCCCGTATGGACTGTTGAACGAGAAGTTTCTCGGTTGGAGATCCTCGAAGGACAGCCCACACTCCGAGCAGGCCAGATGCTGGGAGAACGTGAGCGTCGAGCCGTCGACGATCTCGATGTCCGCCGTCCCGTCGGTCAAGGCAAGAGCCGTCTCGAGAGACTGAGTGAGCCTCTGCTCCATCCCCTCCTTGCGAACCAGACGGTCGACGACGACCTCGATGGTGTGTTGGTAGTACCTATCGAGCTTGATCTCCTCGGTCAGCTCCCTGACTTCTCCATCGACCCGCACTCGTGCGAAGCCTTCTTTTGCCAAGTCGGCGAGGAGACCCTCGAACTCGCCCTTGCGCCCTCGAACCACCGGCGCCAGCACCTGGAATCGGGTGCCTTCATCCAACTCGAGGATCCGGTCGACTATCTGCTGTGGTGTTTGCCTCTCCACGGGCGTCCCATCATTGGGGCAATGCGCCACGCCTATTCGCGCGTAGAGAAGACGGAGGTAGTCGTGGACCTCTGTGACGGTGCCGACCGTCGACCGTGGGTTGCGCGACGCGGTCTTCTGGTCGATCGAAATCGCCGGTGAGAGCCCTTCGATGAAATCCACGTCCGGCTTGTCCATCTGACCCAGGAATTGGCGGGCGTAGGCCGACAGGGACTCCACATATCGGCGCTGACCCTCGGCATAGATGGTGTCGAAGGCAAGCGACGATTTCCCGGATCCGGATAGACCGGTGAAAACGATCAGCTTGTCTCGGGGCAATTCGACCGTGAGATTCTTCAGATTGTGCTCACGGGCGCCCCTGATGAGTATCGAATCGGTGGACAAAGACTCCGCCTGGTCGCCTGAGTTACGACAGTGTAATCCAAATCAACGGCGAACACCTGTTCGCTCTGCATCCATTCTGGGCGCAAAGAGGAGGAGGACGAACGAGGTGATTATTGGTGCGATGGCCCTCGAGATGTCGAAGTAGCTCGCCCATACCTGTTCGGTGAACACCAGGCCAAGTGCAACAAACCCTATGAAGGCCCAACCCACCAGGTGCTGGGAGATCAGAACGCGCCGAGAAAACAGGACGAATAGCGCCATAATGGCGAGCCCGGCGGCAAGATCGAGCGACGGTTCGGCAAACCAGCCTTGCATTGCTCGCCAGAATCCGACAAACGGCATGCCGACCTCTTGAATCTGGGAAGTCCCAGCGGACCAACCGATCCTCAATCGGAGATACACAGCCCAGAGACCGACGGCTGCCGTAGGGATGACAAAGGACAGAATTGCGTACCTCGTGTCCTTTTCACGTCGCCATAGCCACCAAGCCGTGCCGACCGCTGCGAGCAACATCGCCTCGCGAGCCAAAGCTGAAATCGCCAGCATGGCTATTCCCCAAGCCAAGCGATCGCGTAAGAAGAAAGCGACCGAGGCGAATGCCGCCGCTGCCGCGACGATCCCAGCACCGTCGATGTTCATCTCACTGATCAGACCGATATTGAGTGTGAATGTGAGGCCCCACCACACGGACATGCCCATCGACTCAGCCAGACGACCGGTTGCCAGAGTTCCCAAGCCCATGGCCAAGATGTTGACTGCAATGAGGGCCCACACAATGCCATCGGGATGGAGTAGCCCGAATCCACCAGCAATCAACGGATAGAGCATCCGCTGGCTTCGGTAGAGAGGGCGATCGAGAACCGACGCGTTTTCCTCGGGATTGAGTACAAGCGGGTCATTTGCCTGCACGAAAAAGAACTTCCCATCGTGACCCTGCTCTGGTCTCAAATAGACCTGATCGAGTCGTTCTTCAGCGTATTGACGCGTTGCTGTGGCTTCCTCACCGAAGGCTGTGTAAAGGGTCGGATCCCAGTTGACCTGCGAGAGATTGCGAGCCATCAACGCTCCGCTGAAAACCAAGGCCAAAGCAACCAGGGCAATCGCCCTGGTGCGACTACCCAACTGCCACACTCTCAGGGCACCCGAGCCACAGCTAGCCAGCTGAGGCCGCGACTCGAGAACAACGCGTCCACCCGCCTTGCGAATGGGACAAGCAGGTCGAATCCACGGGCCTCAGCTGAGGATATGCGGCCAGTCGCGAAGGCATGATGCAGCCGCCAACCAATGATTCCGAGCCGATTGAATGGTTCGACCATTTCGAGATCAAGCCCACATGACCGAATCAGATCCTCCAGGTCCGAACGCGAGAACCGACGCCGATGACCCGCGGCCCGGTCGGTGGCGCCAAACAACTTCGGCTCGGCGGGAACCTGGATCAGGATATTCGCACCCGAGTCGAGGGTCGCCGCCACATTGGATAGAACAACCTTCGGTTCCACAGCTCTCTGCAGACCATCGAACAGAACGGCGGTATCTAGTGAGATGCCTTCGAGGCTCGACTTCTCAAAGTCAGTCGATAGGACTGTGACATTCTCCAAATGTCCAAAACGCCTCCGCAGCGACTCGACGTGGACCGGGTCGCTGTCAGTTACGAGTAGATGATTTCGATCGATTAGATGCGAGGTCGAGTGTCCAGGCCCAGCATTGACCTCCATAACGCGCTGGCCGAGAAATCCGTCAAATCGCTCCAAGGACCAACGACGAAACTTGGGAGCACGACCCAAAGACTGCCGGGTCACCACCGAGTCCTCATCGGTCGCCCTCGTATCGAGAAAGCGGAACTTGAAGATGAGCCAAAGCGCCTCGATCCCATCCCTCCATCCAATGTTCTTTCCCTCGGCATAGGTTCTGCCGTGATAGCTGATTGGGACCTCATAGATCCGAGCGCCCCACTGTGCCAGGCGAGCTGTTATCTCAGGTTCCAGGCCGAAGCGGTCGGAGGTGAGACGCAATCGCTTGAGTACATCACCACGAACTGCCTTGTAGCAGGTCTCCATATCAGTGAGATTCAGGTCATTCGCCATGTTCGAGCACATGGTGAGCAGGCGATTGCCGAGGGCATGCCAGAAGAACAACACCCTCCGGACCTCGCTGGCGGCGAAGCGAGATCCAAAGACCGCATCGGCTTTGCCTTGCAGGATCGGAGCAATGACCTTTGAGTACTCCTCGGGGTCGTATTCCAGGTCAGCATCCTGAATGATTCCGATTTCACCTGACATGTGGTCTATCGCAGTACGGATCGCCCTACCTTTGCCCATGTTTACAGGCTGAGAAATGACCTTGATGCGTGGATCATCAGCGGCCAGCTCACGAAGAATCACCAGTGAATCGTCCTTTGAGCAATCGTCGACACATATCAACTCGATTTCGCACTCAACCGGCGCATCGAGGACCCGTGCCACGATCGTCCGCAATGTGCGCGACTCGTTGAACACCGGCATCAACACGGAGAGGGTGGTCATCAGTGGCACAAGACAATATCGGCCGGAGACATTGTTGCTGGAGATTTGATCGTGGCTATCCAACCTCCCAAATCTCATGGATGCCAGACTCAGCGGTGTGCTTACGTTGACACTCGATCAGAAACGCGACCTGACTCACATGCTCGTGATCGCTGTCGTCATCGTGCCGCTGTTCGTGATCAATGGTCACTGGACTCCTTTCGGTAACTTCGACGCAATCGCAGCCGATCTCCCGGCCTGGAGCCTGATCAATCGAGGGAGCCTCGATGTCTCCTCCGATGTCGGGTCGGGGGATACTCGGGAGGCCGTCAGCCGCTGGTTCGTGCCAGGGGACAATGGCGAGCTGGTGAGCAACCGGCCACCAGGGCTGATCGGCATCGCCATTCCTGCATATCTTCTCCTTGGCAATGGAGAGCCATTCAGCAATGCCCCAGGGACAGCGGTGGCGGTGGTGACCACCACCCTGGCTGTGCTGGTCATTTGGAAGGTCCTAAAGCCGTTAGTGGGGAGGGGTCTCGCGACCGGCACTAGTCTTGTCATGGCTCTGGGGACCACCACTTGGTGGATATCTTCCTCTGAACTCTGGCCCCACGGGCCGGGCCAACTTTGGGCCGCCCTTGCGATTCTGGGTCTGACGTCGGGCGCCTACGCGACGTCCGGCGCCTTCTTCGGACTGTCGATCCTCACTCGACCCATTACCGCGATTTTCCCTGCCTTCACTGGCATGGCTGAAGGATGGAGGACGCGGAGTTGGAGGCCCGTTATTGCCGTCGGAGGTGCATCGTCACTCGGATTGATTGCTCTCCTGATCTTCAACCGTTGGATGTTCGGCACATGGACCGTGGTCGGGGGGTACTCCGACAGCTTCACCGTCGAAGCGATGGACCGATTCACCATCGGCTCCTATCTCCAGAACCTGGCCGACATGTTGATACTGCCATACAACGGTTTGGTGATCTGCAGCCCGATCGTCCTAGTGGCAGCCGTGGGTGCGATGCTGGGGAGGAAGTCGATCCCGGGATGGGCAAGGTCCACCTCACTGGCAGCCATCGCCTACTTGCTCGTTCACGCCATGTTGAATCGCGCATCAGGAGGTATGCCGGCGTTCTACCGATATCCACTCGAGCCGCTGATCCTGGCCACGCCGCTGCTTGCCATCGGCGCACAGACAATGTGGCGCAGCGGGAGGATCGGACGCTGGGCAATCATCGTGGGGGCGCTGGTCTCAGTCGGACTCCAGATCGTGCTCGTCTTCTACCTGTCGTGCTTCATTACGAGCCCGGTGGTACCGGCCTGCCTATTCCCCTAATCGGCCCTAGACAAGAAGTCAGCCCGCTTCGGCCACCTCGCGGAGTTCGCGTTTGAGCTCGTTGACTTCGTCGCGGAGCCGCGCCGCATATTCAAATCTGAGCTCCCTGGCCGCCTCATGCATTTCCTCTTCGAGACTCATTATCAGGCGTGCGAGGTCATCGCCCTCTAGGTCGATCGGCCTTCTCTGAGCGACGTCCCTCCTTCTCCTATCGCCCGCCGGGCGCTCGGTCTGAACCAGCTCGAGGATGTCGGACACCCGTTTGCGAATCGTTTGAGGATCGATGCCGTGCTCCTCATTCCAGATGGCCTGTGCCCTACGCCGCCGGTTGGTCTCGTTGATCGCCCGCTGCATCGAATCGGTCACGTTGTCGGCGTACATGACCACCTGACCGTCGACGTTTCGGGCGGCACGGCCGATGATCTGGATCAAGGAGGTCTCCGAGCGCAGGAACCCCTCCTTGTCGGCGTCGAGGATCGCCACCAGCGAAACCTCGGGAAGGTCGAGCCCCTCCCTGAGGAGGTTGATACCGACGAGCACGTCGAAGTCGCCGAGACGGAGCTCTCGCATGATTTGGACCCGCTCCAAGGTGTCGATCTCTGAGTGCATGTAGCGGGCTCTCACCCCCATCTCCAGCAGATAGTCCGTCAGGTCTTCGGCCATCTTCTTGGTCAATGTCGTGACCAGGACACGCTGCTCACGGACGGCGCGCGCCCTGATCTCCTCGAGCAGGTCGTCGATCTGGCCCTTGGTGGGTCGGATCATCACCTCCGGGTCGACCAGGCCCGTGGGCCGGATGATCTGCTCCACGACCTGGGTCGAATGCGAGATCTCGAAGCTGCTGGGTGTTGCCGACAGGAACACGACCTGATTGGCCTTCTCCAACCATTCATCGAACCGGAGCGGGCGGTTGTCCTTGGCCGAAGGAAGCCGGAACCCGTGCTCCACCAGCACCTCCTTGCGAGATCGGTCTCCCTCGTACTGGCCACCGATCTGGGGGACGGTGACATGGGACTCGTCGATGATCGTCAGGTAGTCCTTCGGGAAATAGTCGAGCAAGGTGTATGGCGCCTCCCCCGGCGCCCGCCCGTCGAGATGTCTCGAGTAGTTCTCGATTCCGGAGCAGAAGCCGACCTCACGCATCATTTCCAAGTCGTAGTTGGTTCGCATCCGCAGACGCTGCGCCTCCAGCATCTTCCCCTTGCGCTCCAACTCGGACAATCGCTCTTCCAGCTCCGCCTCGATGTTCACGATTGCCTTGAGCATTCGCTCACGTTCGGTCACGTAGTGCGTGGCCGGAAAGACGAACAGTTCTGACAACTCGTCGACCACCTCGCCGGTCACCGGGTTGAGCCGAAGCATCCTCTCGACCTCGTCACCCCAGAACTGGACCCGGACGATGGTTTCCTCGTAGGAGGGAAACACTTCGAGTGTGTCGCCCCGCACCCGGAACTTCCCGCGAATCAGGTTCACCTCGTTGCGCTCGTACTGGATGTTGACCAGCCGCTTGATGGCTTCCTTCATCGGGTACTCGACACCCTTGACCAGACGGAGTAGCTGACCCTGGTATTGCTCGGGCGATCCAAGCCCGTATATGGCCGAGACCGAGGCAACGATGATGACGTCGTCCCGGACCAGGAGACCCGCCGTGGCGGCGTGACGCAGCCGGTCTATCTCATCGTTGACCGTCGCATCCTTCTCGATATATGTGTCGGTCTGAGGCATGTACGCCTCCGGCTGGTAGTAGTCGTAATAGGAGACGAAGTACTCCACCCGATTATGAGGGAAGAACTGCCTGAACTCGTTGGCCAACTGCGCAGCCAGTGCCTTGTTGGGGGCAAGGACGATCGTCGGCTTCTGCACCTGCTCGATGGTCCAGGCCATCGTGGCGGACTTGCCGGATCCGGTTATCCCGAGAAGGGTCTGAAATCGATCTCCCCGCCTGATCCCTTCGGTCAATTGGCGGATGGCCTCGGGTTGATCACCAGCAGGTGCGAAGTCGGACACCACTTGAAAGTCGGGCACAGGTCGAAGGGTACTGGCGGCATGGGACAACGAACCGCGGGATCAGCCGGGAAAACACACTCCATCGCCATCCGCGGGGACGTCGGACGCCCCGGTCAACTGAACAGTTCTCCCTGCCGGCTGATATATCGAGGTCACCGGGTCGCGATAGACGAGGGCCCAGTCCGACTTGCCGTCCATCAAGACGTCACCGGGGGTACCGGTGCGCTGGATGACCAGATCGGTGGGCGCCATATCGAGGATCCGATCCCAATCTCCCACGCCATCGGCGAAGTCGAGATTCGCCTGATAGGCCACATCGGGGTAGACGGTCTCGCGGCGGCCATCACCACTCACCTGCACCTCGGGCCCCAGATGCCAGATGACGTACTCGCCCCAATTGAATGGAACCACGGCATTCCCGGTGACGGATGTAGCCGCCAGAGCGGCCACTCCCCTAACGGGGAACTCGAATTGAGTGGCGTCGATCGACAGGCAGCCCGCGGCGCCGACCACCCGTGCGATGGAGAAGACACCACCGGCGAGGACGATCAGGGCCGCCGGAATCGCCGACCGCGACGACCATCGCACAGGCTCGGGCTGGTTTCCCGTCCCCAGATTCAGCAAAGGGAGCAGATATGGGGTGCCCAGGATCACCACCGCGGGTACGAACAATTGAAGGTGCCGAGTTGCCAGGAGTGGCGCAAGGGCCAACCCGACCAATGGCGGGCCCGTCGGCCACACGGCGTCCGATCGTCTCCTGATCAGCATCAACAAGACAAGTACCGCGACGACGGCATACACGGCACCGACGAACGACGTCAGGTCTATCGGTTGCCACTCCACGATCTCAGGGCGGCTCACGGTGGTCGTCTTCAGGAGGAACAGGACGTGCTTTACACCATTCGGGTTGGCCAAAAGGGCGAGCGTCGATGCGACCGACCAGAGAATCGGGTGAAACCGCGTCGGGTGGTCTCGTTCGATGACGGCATACGAGAGCGCCCACACCCACAGGACCGCCACCCCCGAGAGGGCTCCGCCATGGAGATTCACCCACACGACAAAGAGGACCGGCATCAGCCAGATCACTCGATTCCCGGGTTGTCGCTGATATCGAACGATCGCAAGGAGGAGGGCGGTCATGAGAAGCGTGGTGAAAACCTGGGGCCGGAGTGTCCCGAGGGTCGGTGTGAGCAGGATGACCATCAGCGCCATGACGAATATCGAACGAAGAGGCTCCACACGCTCCTCCAATAGCCACCCATGCAATATCACGACCAGGAGCCCCGCGAGGAAGACCTTGAGCCACACGAGCCCCGCCCCACCGAACACGAGATAGACGGCGCCCATGATCACCTCGGCCAGCCATTCGTGGTTGAACCAGGTCGATCCGGCCGTCAGATACGAATAGACGTCGACACCCAGATATGCGCCGGCGTCGATCTTGTCGATCCCGAATCGGACATGTCCCCATAGGTCAGGATCGGCCACGGTCGCACCAAAGCGCCACAGGGCCAGGGCCAACACGACCGAGATCGCTGCTGTGTTTCGGACCGTAAAGAGTCGCCTCACGACCGGAGGAACGGGACCAGCGACGTCACGGCCTCCTGAAGCTCCTCGATGCTCCCGTGGTTGGGAATCACCACATCGGCGGCTGCCAGCCACGCCCCCCGGGTGGGTTGGGACCCAAAACGTGCCTCGGCGGCCTCCGGCGTGAGCCCACGATCCAGGACTCGCCGCATTCTCACGTCGTCTTTGGCGTCGACGACGATCTTGGGCCAGTCCAGCGGCGGGTCGACGATCGGCATCTCTACAACGGCGGTCCCCTCGATTTCCTGCAAGTTTCGCTTGATTCTGTCGAAGATGAACGGATGTGTGATCGCCTCCAACCTCCGCAGCTGGGCCATGTCGGAGAAGACGATGGAGGCCAGACGGGTGCGATCGACGGTGTTGTCATCCCTCACGACCTCGGGCCACGCCTCACCCACAGCCGCCCCCGCCTCGCTCTCGAGCACGAGATGCCCGATTTGGTCCGAATCGATCACAGGCAATCCGGCAGCCTCGATCATCTGCCTCACCCGACTCTTCCCGGAACCGATGCCCCCGATCAGCAGCCATCGGATTTTCCGAGAGTTCATGCGACGCGACGGTAGCCTCGCCCGATGACGGTCCCGGTCCCGGCTTCATGGGAAATTCGGGTCCACCGAAGCGTCACCATCGGGCAATTCGTGGCACTGGTGGTGGCGGTGGTGGTCGATTTCGCATCCAACGGTGGTACGCCCCAGGGGGTCGTGGCCATGGTGCTGGCCTCGACCTACACCCTCGGTTCAGCGGCCGTTCCCGAGAGCTGGTATCGGATCAGGTTCGGTGCCGAGTCGATCACACTCTTCGGCGCCTTTCTCACCATCACGGCGATAACCCTCACCGGTGGGACGGCGAGCCCATATCTGCTCCTGTCCATGGGCCCTCCGATCTTTGCCACCATCTACGGTGGGCTGCGGACCGGGCTCACGACTGGGCTGCTATCGGCCGGGCTCCTGGCCTTGGTCACTCTCTCCCGCGACCTCCCCTTGTTGGAATCGCTGCCGGGAATGGCCCTCTACTTGGTCTTCGTGCTCCTGGTCGCACTGATTCGAAGACTTCTCGAAGACATCCATCGACAGGCCTTCGAACTGGCCGAGGAAAAGGAGTCCGCCACACAGAAACTCGAGGCCCTCCAAGAGATCCACAGTGTCTTGCTGCGACTCTCCGAGGACATCTCATCCGGTCGTCTCAACGCCGTTGAGGTCGCAGCCGAGACCCTGGAGACCATCCTGGCCCGCATCCCGGGATCGTCGGGTCGGCTCGAGATCGAAGACGGTGACGGCCCGGTGGTACTCGCCTCTCGTGGGGTTCCCCCAGACGATCCGATCAACTATCGGATCCCGTTGCACACCGCCGACAACCAGGTGGGTGCGCTCCTCCTCCTGACACCCGATTCCCTGTCACGGGCCGATCTGACCGACATCGAGGCTTTCGTGCAGCCGGTGAGCATCGCTTTCGCCAATCTCCAACTTCTCCAGGACATCGTTGGCTCCGCCGTCTCCGAAGAGAGAATCCGCCTCGCTCGAGAGATGCACGACGACATCGGCCCCGCCCTTGCATCGCTCGGGCTGGCCCTCGATATGGCTGCCATGCAGCAGGCACACCACCCCGAGCTTTCTTCCGACCTGAAGGTCCTGCGCTCGAACGTAACGAAACTGGTGGAGGACGTGAGGGCGTCGGTGGCCGATCTTCGCACCGCTCCTGGCCCCACACTCACGGCCAGACTCCTCCAGTCCACCGGACAACTCGAGGACGGGCCTCTCGTGGTCGTCGACCTCGACGAGCGACGCCCACCCCGGCCGGCCGTCATCGGAGAATTGACGGCCATCATCACCGAGGCCACCCGTAACGCCCACCATCATTCCGGAGGCTCCCGAATTGTCGTCTCCGGGCGTATCGACCGGGCCAATGGAAGATGTGCCGTCACCGACGACGGTATCGGCTTCGACCCCGGTCATGAGCCCGAAGGCCATTTCGGGCTTATAGGGATGAGGGAACGTGCCGAAAAGATTGGTGCCAGAATCAATTTCGAGTCGAAGCAGGGGGCGGGCACAACCGTCACTGTCGAATGGGGAAACAGATGATCCGTGTCATGATCGCCGACGACCATCAGCTCTTTGCCGAAGGGCTGAGCCAGGCGCTCGACATCCTTCCGGATGCCCGTGTCGTGGGTGTCGTGGACTCGGGACCGGCGCTCGACGAAGCGCTTAGCAGCCAGCCCGCCGAAGTTTCGATTGTCGATATCGAGATGCCCGGCGGGGACGGTATCGACACGATCGCCAAGCTCGGTGCCAGGACCAGGGCAATCGTGGTCAGCATGTATGCCTCTGACGATCAAAAGGCGAGGGCAGTCACCGCCGGCGCCAAGGGGTTCTTTTCAAAGGGTGTTCCCCTGTTGACTTTGGCCGCAGCGGTGAGGGCCGTGGCAGACGGCAAGGACCTCATCGAGCTCAACGACACCGAGAGAGACGAGATCCTCGAGGATTACGGAGAAGCCAAACTCGATCCGGGCGCCGCCTCATTGACCGAGCGTGAGAAAGAGATCCTCCAGCTGCTCGCCGTCGGCGTTTCAGCTACCGACGAGTTGGCGGATCGCTTGTACATCTCACAGAAGACGGTCAAGAACCATTTGGCGTCGATCTTCCAGAAGCTGGCGGTCAGTGACCGCACCCAGGCCGCGATCGAGGCGATCCGGCTCGGAATTGCCCGTCCTAGTTGAGGAAACGAGCAAATCCATTTGGGTCTACCGGCCCATGAGTGATTCCGGGGTCCCAACCTACGCTTTATGACGTGAGCAAGGGAGAACAGATGTACGCCAGATTCATGAGGTTTTACCTCAGCGAGAGGGGTGCCTCGATGGTTGAGTACGCCCTCCTCGTTCTTCTCATCGCAATTGTTGCTCTTGTCGCGGTCACCTTCGCCGGTACGTCTCTCTCGAGTACCTACTCCGAGATCAGCTCGAACCTGGTTGAAGTCGGATCGTGACGGATGGTCCCGTAGACCCATTGTCGACGGGCCAACCCGGGCTACTTTGCCCGGTTGCAAGCCAAAGACACCGACCAAGGAGGGGTTCCATGCTTGCTTTGTGGACCAAGGTCACGAGCTGGGTCAACGAGGACAAAGGTGCCTCGATGGTTGAGTACGCCCTGCTCGTTGTCCTGATCGCCATTGTCGCTCTCGTTGCCGTGCAGCTTGCCGGTAACCAGGTCTCAACGACCTTCAGCGAGATCGGCTCCGGCCTCAGCTAACGAACGAGAATCAATCGATTGGAAAGGGCCCCTCGAGGGCCCTTTTCTACGCTTTGCGATAGGTCGGAGGGACCATTGCATCAGTCTTCGAGATCCGTAGCTTGAGAGACTGCAAGTCCATGACACCGACCAAGGAGGGGTTCAATGCTTGCTTTGTGGACCAAGATCACGAGCTGGGTCAACGAGGACAAAGGTGCCTCGATGGTTGAGTACGCCCTGCTCGTTGTCCTGATCGCCATTGTCGCTCTCGTTGCCGTGCAGCTTGCCGGTAACCAGGTCTCAACGACCTTCAGCGAGATCGGCTCCGGCCTCAGCTAACGAACGAGAATCAATCGATTGAGAAGGGCCCCGGTCATCGGGGCCCTTCTTTCTTTGCTTTCTGCCTCAGGTTCCCGCCGACTAATGCCGATAAGTCATGACAGCGCAAAGGCGCCGCAAGTCATGTTGTCTGATCGAAGGAGACGGTGAATGCTTGCTTTGTGGACCAAGATCACTAGCTGGGTCAACGAGGACAAGGGTGCCTCGATGGTTGAGTACGCCCTGCTCGTTGTCCTGATCGCCATTGTCGCTCTCGTCGCCGTGCAGCTTGCCGGTAACCAGGTCTCAACGACCTTCAGCGAGATCGGCTCCGGCCTCAGCTAAGAACCCCAAACCAACTGACAGGGGCTCCCGGGCGACCGGGGGCCCTTGTCGCGTCCTTGTGAGTCTCTCCACGGCGCTTTTCTCAAGCAGAGGAGCCGGATCATCCTGGAAAGCGACGTCCCTTCGCCGCTCAATCCCCCTTCGGGTTGTCGATTTCGCACCCGGTGCCGACATGCCTTCGAGCCATGCTCCCGCATCGAGCCCGCCCTGGAACTGTCATCGAATCACCTGGTCGCGTGCCATCTCTACGATCGGCAACCTGCTCGCCACCGGGAACGTCATACGGCGATGGCACGGTCCTACAACGACGCGACACGCGCCCTCGCGGAGCGGATGGTCAGTGCCCTCGAGGCAGCCGAGAGAGAGGGTGGTGACGTCCGAGGACGCCAACCCGCTGCCATCCGGATCGCACCAGGTGAAGCCGACCTCCGGGGGCGTGACGAGCCGGGAATCGACATCAGCGTCGCCGACCATTCGGATCCACTGATGGAGCTGCGGAGACTGGTCGAGGTCGACCGCTCCTATCGGGCATTGAGTCGCGGCGAAGACGCTATCGCGCAGGGTGATGCGACCGCCGCAATGCGGCACCTGGACCAAGCCGCCGAATTGCGCCATGGTGTCGAAGTCGACTTTTGGCAGGCCATCGGGCTGGGCAAGATGGGGCACATCGAGGAGGCGCTGTGACTCTGAGCCGGGTGGTGAGAGAGGCACCAGCCTTCGGCGTGCTCCTCAGGCGCTTGTTGGAAGCCGGGGATCTGCGACAGAACCTGGAACCGTACGTGAGTGAGCTCGGACTCTGAGCCTCACGACTGTCCCGGCTTGAGCACCACGAAGAACTCATCTTCGTAGACGGGGTTCCAGCCGGCCGACTCGAGATCGCTCACCAGGTCCTCCTTGATCGGAAGAAGCACCTGGCCAATCCCGTCCCGCTCGAAAATCGGTCGCCAGTCGATGACACCGTCGCGAACTTCGACGAACTCCTTCAGACGGTCACCGTAGAGCTCGGCTCGATCGTCGATATACACCAGTCGTCCCGGGCCATCCCGCCAGATCAGGTAGCCGCCGGTTCGATCGTCGTGGAATACCCTGCTGTCGTCGAGGGCGTTGGCCGCGGCCAGGGGGAATCTCTCCTCGTCGAGCGTGGGAGAGGAGATGAGCAAGAACGGTGCCAGGAGGACCGCGACCCCGAATACGGCTGCCGAAGGGCGGGAGAATCGACGCGCCTCCCCAAAACGCAATCCGGCCATTGACAACGCCACTAGGGGCACGAGGGCGATCCAGGCGGGAGGAACAGCCCGAGTGGCGGTCAGTGACAGGGCAAAGAAGGGCACGATGAGCCATAGGTGCCTCGGCTCGATCAGCCGACGCGCCGACCCGACCAGGATCACCCCGATTCCGACGACAAAGGGGAGGAACACGGGAGAGAAGAGCTCTGGGCGCCTCCACTCGGTGAGCAGAGGCAGCGAGTCGCCGGCCGCCGAGAAGTCCAGCAAGAAGCGGATCACCCCGAGGCCATGAGCGGTCAGGAGAGTGGCCAGACCGGAGACGAAAGCGGTGCTGAGCCCTTTCCAATTGCGCTCGGCAATGATCGTCAGCCCGACATACGCCAGCCCAATGGCGAAGCTCCCATGGACCGACGCCCATACCCAGAAGAGAAAAGGCAGTGTCCAACGGGTCGCCGGCCGGTCCCACGCGACGACGACCAGGGCAAACAGCGCAAAGGAGAAGAGCACAGGGCGCGGCACGAGAAAGCTGATCAGGAGGAAGACACTCAGGAGGAGAACGATGGCGGTTGCTCCCAGCGAGCGGCTCTTCCGATAGGCGATCAAACCAAGCCCCAGAAATGTGATGCTGGAGAGCGCCAGCATCATCGGCGGGACGAAGCCGAGACCCCAGTGGCTTTCACCCCACGAGTAGAGAAGCTCCGCCAGCCAGCTCTGAGTCAGCCACGGGTGGCCCAGCATGGTGAAGGAGAACGGGTCGGCTGTGAAAACTTGACCCGCCGTTGCCTGGAGCTCGCCGGCCCTGATGTGCCAAAGGAATGAGTTGTCCCGGATCGGCGACCACGCGTCGATCACCAGCGCAACCCAGGGAAGGGTCAGAAGCAGATGGCCGAGTGAGAAACGCAGTCGGGACGGCCGCACCGCCGCCGTGGACATCAGGTCTTAGCGAATGCGTCGCCGATTGAGATCGCCGCCGGCCCGAGAAGCACGATGAACAGGGCCGGGAAGATACAGAACACCAGGGGGAAAACGAGCTTGACGGGAGCGGCGAATGCCTTCTCCTGGGCTCGCTGACGCCGCTTGACCCTCATCTCGTCGGCCTGGACTCTGAGGACCCGGGCAATGGTGACACCGAATGCCTCGGCCTGGATCATCGCCAACAAGAACGAGCGCAACTCGTCGAGGTCGGTTCGATCCATCAGGTGGCGCATGGCATCTCTGCGGCTGACCCCGACCCGTGTCTCCTGGAGCATCCGGAAGAACTCCTCTGACAACGGCCCCGGGACGGTTGCCACCACTCGGGACAAGGCGGAATCGAATCCGAGACCGGCCTCCACCGAGATGACCAACAGGTCGAGCATGTCGGGAAGCGCCCTCAACATGGTCTGCCGGCGCTCGTCGATCTTTCGGTTCATCCAGGCGTCAGGACCGAAGAACCCGAGCACGATGGGCATCAAGAACAGTGCGACCCTCTGGAAGTTGGTGCTCCCGTAGTCGATCAGGACGAAGGCAGCCAAAAGGCCGGCGATGGTCGTCAACAGCTTGACGACGATGAACGACGGTGCGTCCATGTTCGCAGGACTGCCGGCGAGGACCAGCTGATGTTGCTTCTTCTCCAGATACCCCACCGGGGTGAACCGCCGCAGGAAGCCCGACACCTTCAGGACGGCTGGGCCAATGGTCCGCTGCGCAAGTGGCTTGGCCAACTCCTCGTCACGGACGCTGGTACTGCCGCCACTCTGCCGCCCGTAGACCGCCAACCTGTTGTTCATGTCTTCCCGAGCTCGTGTCACACCGAGCCCGACCCAGACGATGACGAAGAAGACCAAGGCCGAGACGGCTACAACCGCCAACATCTGACCGTCTATTGCTCCAATGTTCATACTTCGATATTCACAATCTTGTTCAGCCAGAAGATTCCGGCACCCATGAGCAGCACGCCACCGACAATCGCGATCCGACCCAAAGTGACGTCGAGGAGCGGTTGCAGGTAGCTTCTGTTGTTGAACCAGAGGAAGACGGCCAGGGCGAACGGCAGCGAGCCGAGGACCACGGCCGAGATTCGACCCTCTGCCGTCAGAGCTTTGATCTCGCCCTTGAGCCGGTTGCGGGCCAACATGGTGTCAGCCACCGTCTGCAACACCTCGGCCAGGTTTCCACCCACCTCACGCTGGATCTCGATCGCCATGGTGGCCCACTCGAAGTCCTTCGACTGCGTCCGTTCGACGATCCCCTCCAGCGCTTGGGGAACAGACCTTCCCAAACGTGCCTCGACCACGGCCCGGCTGAACTCTCTCGCAGTCGGATCCGGCGCCTCTTGTGCAACGGCCTCGATTGCTTGAAGGAGTGAGTAGCCCGCCCGAAGCGAGGTCGACAGGAGCGTGAGTGTGTCCGGGAGCTGCTTCTCGAACCGCCGCCGCTCACGGCCGCCTGCATAGCGAATGAGAATGATGAAGAAGAACAACAGGGCGCCAAATGTGATCAACCCGGGGAGCGGCCCGTTGATGATGGCGAAGAACACCCCACCTACGGCAGCCAGCCCGAACATGGCCAGGATCGCCTCACCAGAGGTCATTGGGATGTTCGCCTGCTCCAATGCGGCGTTCACCCCGGAGTTGAGCCCACGGCGTCGAACCTCTTCCTCGGCAGCCTGGCTGAACCGATTGAGAAGCGGGATTCTCTGGAGGAAGGGCCTCCTCTCCTCTTCGGTTGGCTTCCCACGGCGCCCGTATGCCTGAAGACGCTTGGCGAACCTGCCCCCACCCTCCTCATCGTCGCGTCCGAACAGGATCACGATGAACAGAAATGCCGTGATGCCGATGCCGGCAGCCCCGATCAATGAGAGACTTCCCAATCCCAACGGCGTGTCGCTCTCCACGATCGAGGTGGAAGGCGGTGGAGCGGTAGTGGTCGTCGTGGCGATGGTGGTCGTGGTGGTGGCGAATCCAGAGACCGCGAATTCCACATTCGACGAGAGGCCGCCCGGGTACGTCACCTGGAAGATGGCAGCACCCGGCGCCGAGATCGGCGAGACGAACCGGGCCACGAGCGTGTTGTTGATCTCACGCCCGATCTGCCCATACAGCGATGACAGCTGCTGGGGATCAGGCGTGGAGAGGAAGAGGCCGTTGCCGGCGGCCGCCACAGCGGAGACCGCGTCGGGATTGAAGTCGGGTGATTCCAGGGCAACGCCGAAGACACGGGCGTCGCTGTTCCTCACCGCGGCAAGGGCGTCGTCTGCAGTGGCAGTCGACACCGTGTCCTCACCGTCGGTGAGCACGATCATGTTGGGAAGCAGATTCGATGCCGAGGCGCTATCGAAGAGCGACAGACCCATGATGACGCCGTCGTTGAACGCCGTCTCGCCATCGGCCTGGATTGCGTCGATGCGTGTGTTCAAGTCATTGGCGTTGGTGGTGAATCCGGTCTGCACCACGGCGGTGTCGGCAAAGGTGACCAGGGCGATGGAGTCCTCGGGTCGCTTCTGCGCCACGAAATCCTTTGCTGCCGCCTTCGCAGAGTCGATCGGTGAGCCGCGCATCGAGCCTGAGGTGTCGATGGCGAGGACGACGCCCACTGGGACCGTCGACTCACCAAGGGTGGCCACTTCGAGGTCGGACACGGCTTTGCCGTTGACCGTGATATCGAGTTGCGTCGGGTCCGGCGCCTCGGGCAAGTTCCGGAATTCGACGACCATCAGGGTCTGACCACCCTCGGCATAACGAGCGGCGTTGATGTCGACGATCTCGATCTCGGGGTCCGACGCCTGAGCGAAGGCAACCGTGCTCAGCCCCAGCACCAGGGCCGCAACAATGGCGAACAGTCGTTTCAAGTCATCGACCTCTGGCGAAAGGCTCGGGATCGAAGAGGTCGGCCGGCAGACGGATACCTTGGTTCTCGAGCTCCTCGGAGAAGGTCGGGCGGATCCCGGTCGCCTTCAGCCGGCCCTTGTAGATGCCGTCTTCATCCACTCCCATGCCGTAGTCGAACAAGAAGAGGTCCTGAAGGGTTATGACTTCGCCCTCCATGCCCTCGATCTCGGTGACATGGGTGACGCGACGAGTTCCGTCTTTGAGACGGGAAACGTGCACGATCAGGTCCACCGCTGCGGCGACCTGCTCGCGGATGGCCTTGACGGGCAGATCGAACCCGGCCATCAAGACCATCGTCTCGATACGTGACAGGGTGTCTCTCGGGCTGTTGGAGTGAACCGTGGTGAGCGATCCGTCATGACCGGTGTTCATCGCCTGGAGCATGTCCAGCGCCTCGGCGCCACGGACCTCACCGACGACGATGCGATCGGGGCGCATACGCAATGTGTTCCTGACCAGATCGCGAATCCCGATGGCACCCTTGCCCTCGATGTTCGATGGTCTCGACTCGAGAGTGAGCACGTGCTCCTGGTGGAGCTGGAGCTCGGCAGCGTCCTCGACGGTGACGATCCGCTCGTCTCCCGGAATGTAAGAGGACATGACATTGAGCGTGGTGGTCTTACCAGAGCCGGTACCACCAGAGATCAGGATGTTGAGCCGCCCACGGACACAGGCACGCAAGAAGTCGGCAACACGCTGGGTCAGCGTGCCGAAGTTGATCAGGTCCGCCTCTTGGTAGGGGTCGACCGAGAACTTACGAATCGTCAGGAACGGGCCGCCGATCGCCAGCGGGTGGATGACGGCATTCACACGGGAGCCGTCAGGAAGGCGAGCGTCCACCATTGGTGTCGCTTCGTCGACGCGCCGTCCGATCTGACCGACGATCTTGTCGATGATTCGCCGGAGGTGGACCTCGTCGACGAACTTGACATCCGAGAGCACGATCTTGCCTCGCTTCTCGAAGTAGATGTCGTAGGGCCCGTTGGCCATGACCTCGGTGATGTCCGGGTCGTTGAGAAGCGGGTCGATCGGCCCGTAGCCGAGGACGTCCGAGGCAATCTCATTCAGTAGGGCGCGTCGGTCGGCCGAAGTGAGGGGCAGGCCCTGCTCCTGGTCGACGGCCCATTCCAACATCTCGAGGACTCGAAGACGCAGCTCCGCATCCGACATCTGGCGGTCATACAGGGTTGGCCCCAGCTCCTCGACGACCTTGAAGTGAAGTCGCCCTCTCAGCTCGCCCAGAGCATCCGAGCGGTTCGCGCTGATGTCTGCAGTTTCGGTTTGCCTTGCGGCCGCAACTCTTTCAGATAGCGATGGCACGAATGTCTACCTTCCCTCTATTTCCTACCGAAGAGGCCGCTCTTGGTGTTGGCCTCCGGGATCTTCCCGGCGATCAACTCTGCGACCCCTTCGAAGCCCTTGGCAACCTTGCCCTTCGGATCGGTCTCCACGATGGGCCTTCCCTCATTCACCGAGTTGGGCACCGCCGCATCTGAAGGAACGGCAGCGGAGATCTCCATCTTGAGGGCTCCTTCGATTTCCTTGTTGTCGAGTCTCGCCCTCGAGTTGCTCCTGTTCATCACCAGCTTCACGTTGGCGGTCGAGAACTTGAGCAATCGCAGTGTCTCCAGTGCGAGCTTTGCGTTCTTGACGGATGGCAGATCCATGTCGACCACCATCAGCACTTGATCGGCCTTCTCGATCAGCGAGAGGATCAACTCGTCGAGCATCGAAGCCGTGTCCACCACCACGTAGTCGTAGGTCTCCTGGAGGATGTCGAGCATCTGCATGAGACCCGCCGTGGTGATGTCGTCCGCAAATGCCGGCTCCAGTGGCGCCGCCAATACCTTGAGCCCGCTCGGATGCTCCGTGAGCAACGAGTCCAGCATCTCGGCATCGAGTTGGTGGAGCTCATGGGCGGCATTGACCATGGTGAAGCGGGGCTCGAGCTGAAGCAGAAGGCACACATCGCCGAATTGGAGGTCGGCGTCGACGAGCACCACCTTCTTGTCCGGGATTCGGTTCAACAGCAGGGCGACATTGGTCGCGGTCACCGTCTTGCCGCTGCCACCCTTGGCCGACGTCACAGTGATGATCCGTCCCCGCTCCGACTTCACCGGCTCGACAGGACGGGCACTGCTCCTCCGCTTGAGGACATCATGACCGAACTGCTCGATGGCCGCTTCGATCTTGGGCTCGTCGAGCGGGCTCTCGATCACATCGGAGACGCCAACCCTCATCGCCCCTCGCAGTACGTCGGCAGTGACGGTCTCGGCCACCAGCATCAACACCACGGCCGGGTCCTGGTTGTGCAGGCTCCTGATCTGCTCCATCGACTCGTCCGACGAGAACGACGGCCCGAGCAAGAGCATCCTGAGGTCACCGGTCTCGATCACCTGGCTCGCCTCCTCTATGGAGCGAACCACCGGCAACCGGCCCTCGAAGAGCTCTTTGGCCGAGGAGACAAATTCGTCGTCTTTGTCTACGACCAGCAGGTTGTGCTCAGCCATTGACATGGTCGAACCTCTATCAGTTGCCGAATATATCGTTAACCAGATCGCCGCCGAAAAGGTTGTCGATGATGACGCCGGAGGTTTCCACCTCGACGAAGTCCTGGGGTACCAGGGTCAGCCACATCGAGCCATTCTCGAACGCATAGGCGATCCGCTCTGCCTGCTCAGGTGTGACCTCGAGCGTGAACACCGTGGCATTGCCTGTGTCCTCGGGGGCGGCATTGTCACCCGTGGTGTCGGTGGTGGTCTGGTCCACCGTCACTGTCGCCGGAGCATCCTCGGCCGGCCGGATGTCACGCCCGGTGGCCAGCACCGGAATTCCCTGGAGCACGAACCTCGACAAGGTGACGACCGTCGCCTGCGTGTCCTGACCGGTGGTGCCGGTGTCCGTGGGCGTCGTGCCCTGGTCCACCGTCACGCCCGAGAAGTCCGCCGGCAACAGGTCGAAGCTGATGTCGAGTGTCACGATCAGGTTGATCCGGTCACCCGCCTCGACGAAGCCATTCACACCCTTGACATTGTCAACCGAGATGGTCATGGCCTGCTTCCCCGAAGGGATTTCCTCGGCCAGCGGCGTGATCTCGATGGTGTTGGATGTCCACATCGACTCGGTGAGGATCGAGCCCTCGGCGATCGGCCCCGCTGCGACTTTGTCGGTCAGCACCTGGTTGAGCTGCTCGGACGTTGTAATGGCACCCACAGGGATGTCCTCGGCCTGATCCTTGTCCAAGACGATGAGGTCGCCGCCACTGTTGAAGTCGGAGAGCAGGATGGAACCATCCGCGCCTTCCTCGATCGGCTGGCCGGCGATGTAGACCTCGACGATCTCTTGACCGGCAGTAACTTCACTTTCGACGTTCTGGAGATAATTCCAGACTGCCCATGCAGCGAGCCCGGCCAATATCAAGGCCACTAACAATACGATGGCTCTCCTACCCATTGAGTCCCCTTCGTTTGTCCCCTCGGTCAGGCGCCGACACCATGTCAGCCCATGCCGAAGAGCATGCTACTGACGGAACCGCGTCTGCCCAGTGTTTCAAGTCCAATTCCACGAGGAATGATTCGGACCGTCGACACCCAGTCTTGAGGGTTTCCCCACTCTTTCCATAGTTCGGTGGGATCATTCCCGTGGCGATCCAGAGCCCGACCTTCCCCATCCAGGTGGCAAATGGGAGTCAGCGACGGCCTATTCCGCGCTCCTTGAGCTCTTGGAGAATTGCTTCGAGGGAGGCGTCGACCGGCATCGGCGGGCGCTCCTCCTCGGCCGGCCCGAACTCGCGCTCGAACTCCTTCGGCGGGCGCCGACGGCCTTTCTTCTGCTCCTCCATCTGCGCCTCGCGCTCCTGCCAATCGGGCGAGGCCTGTTTTATGGAGAGAGAGATACGCCGCCGCTCGTCGTCTTTCTCGGTGATCTTGACACGCACCGGCTGACCGATCGACAACTCGAGTTCGGGGGACTCCACCCGGTGAATGGCAATCTCACTCACATGAACCAGGCCCTCCACGCCATCTGAGACCGAGACGAACGCACCGAACGGCACCGTCTTGGTGACGACCCCGTCGACTACGTCGCCAACCTCGTTGTCCCTGGCGAAGACATCCCATGGGTCATCGCTCGTCTGACGGATGGATAGGGAGATTCGCTCTCGCTCACGATCGACCTCGAGCACTTTGACCGTGACCTTGTCGCCCACTTTGACCAGCTCACCGGGATGGTTGACGTGCTGCCATGAGAGCTCCGATACGTGAACCAGGCCGTCCATGCCACCGAGGTCGACGAAAGCGCCGAAGTTGACGACCGATGAGACGACCCCCTCTCGCACCTCTCCCTCTTCCAGACCGTCGAGAAATGCGTTCCGCTCTTCGGCCTGCGCTTCTTCGAGATAGGCGCGTCGGGAGAGGACGACGTTGTTGCGCGCCCGATCGAGCTCGATGACCTTGGCGATGATGGTCTCGCCGATGAATGGGTCGAGGTCCCGGACGCGTCGCAAGTCCACCAATGATGCGGGCAGGAACCCACGCAAGCCGATATCGACGATCAGGCCACCCTTGACCACCTCGATGACCGTACCTTCGACGGTGCCGCCCTCGTTGGCCACCTCCTGGATACGTCCCCAGGCCCGCTCGTACATGGCTCGCTTCTTCGACAGGATGAGACGCCCCTCGTCGTCTTCCTTGTTGAGGACCACCGCTTCCACACGATCGCCGACTGCAACAGCGTCCTTTGGATCGACGTTGTTGCGTATGGAGAGCTCACGCGTAGGGATCAGGCCCTCGGACTTGTAGCCGATGTCCACCATGGCGCCGTCGGCATCGACACTGACCACAGTCCCTTCGACGATGTCGCCTTCCTTGAACTCGAGCACGGTCGCTTCGATAGCCCGCTCGAAGTCATCTGCGATGTCATCGGGTAGATCGCTCAGATCGGGGGCGACCAGGGCTTCGCGGCCCGGAGGCGTGTCCGACGCATGCGACCCGTCACCATTCGAGCCGGAATCAGGGGATTCCGTGCCAGACTCGCCGGCTTCGGCACCGGCTGCTTCATCGTTGGCCGGAGCCTCCGAGGGCTCCTTTACCTCGTCGGCGGCGGCGTTGGCCACCTCCGGGGTCTCGGGCGCCTCGTCACTCCCATCCTCGGGAGCGCTCACGGGCGCGTTTTCTAGCTCGTTGGACATGTGTGGGTGGTTACCTCCAAAAGGAACTCTGCCGACTCGGGTCCGGCAGGCATCTCAGAGTGTACGCATATATGGGCAAAACCGCCAACGGGTTTGGCCGTCCTCGCCTCGATGGGCGACGCGCTCAAACCTTGACACTTGCCAGGTCGGGCCCGGTGGCGACATCGACGCGGAGCGGCACATCCAGGTCCACCACGCCCTCCATCGTCTCGACGACGAGCTTCTCGGCGATCTCGAGCTCCTCGTCCGGGCATTCCAGTATCAGCTCGTCGTGGATCTGGAGCAACAGGGCCGACGCCATCGCTTCCGAGCGAAGAGAGGAGTCGAGGTCGATCATCGCCTTCTTGATGATGTCTGCAGCTGTCCCCTGCACCGGTGCATTGAGCGCCATCCGCTCCCCCATCTGCCTGATGCGATAGTTGTCGGACTTGAGCTCGGGCAGATAGCGCCGTCGGCCGAAGAGCGTGGTCGTGTATCCCTGGTTCCTCGCCTCGGTGACCATGGATTGCATGAATTCCTTCACCTGCACGAATTGGTCGAAGTAGGCATCCATGTGCTCCTGTGCCTCTGAACGGCTGATGTCCAGACGGTCTGCCAGGCCAAACGCCTCCATACCGTACAGAAGCCCGAAGTTGATCATCTTCGCGGTGCGACGTTGCTCGGTGCTCACTTCGGATTCGGCCAGGCCCCATACACGAGCCGCAGTCGCGGTGTGGATGTCCGAGCCGCTGCGAAACGCCTCGAGGAGGAACGGGTCCTGGCTCATGTGCGCCAAGACCCTCAACTCGATCTGTGAGTAGTCGGCCACCAGATACTTGGCACCCTCACCTGCGACGAAGGCGCGACGGACCGTTCGACCGGATTCCGAGCGGATCGGGATGTTCTGCAGGTTGGGGCGATCCGAGGAGAGACGGCCCGTGGTGGCGGCCATCTGATTGAAACGCGTGTGTATCCGGCCGTCCACCTCGATGAGGGGCAAGTAGCCGTCCACATACGTGCTCCTGAGCTTTTCGTACTCCCGATACTCGAGCAGCGCCTCGACCAGGGGGTGATCGAGCTTTTTGAGAACCGAGGCATCGGTCGAAGGCTTGCCGGTGGACGTCTTCTTGACGACGGGCAACCCGAGCTTCTCGAACAGGATGAACCTGAGTTGATCGGTCGAGTTGACATTGAATGGCTCACCGGCCAATTCCTGGATCTTGCCGTCGAGAGCATCGAGCCGCTCACGGAGGTCGGCGCCCATCTCCTCCAAGTAGGAGCGGTCCACACCGATACCTGCATGCTCCATCCGAGCCAGGACCGCCACCAATGGGAGCTCGAACTCTTCGAAGAGCGAGAGCTCCTCACGGGTCTCGAGCTCGCTTCTCATCACGGTGACCAGCCTGCGCACGGCCTCGATCCGACGGCCCTCGGCCTCGAGATCCGGCCCGGTGTCGAAGGGAAGCATCCCCGCATCGGTCTCCTCGGCATCGGGTGAGGTCAACTCGAGACCGAGCAGCCGATCCGCCAACTCATCGAGCTCATATGAGCGCTGTGATGGGTTGATTATGTATGCGGCCAGGGCCGTGTCCATTGCCAGGCGCTCCACGTCGCCGTCTCGGTCGAGGATGGCTCGAACCAACTCCTTCACATCGTGACCCGCCAGGGCCATCTCTCCGTTGGCCAGCGACTCCACGATCGCCCCGGCCGAGTCGAACGGAACCACCACGGCAGTGCCGGGCCCGATCGACGCCGAGATGCCAAAGGGCTCCTGATTCTCAGTCACCAGGCCGGCTACGAGCACCCCGTCGTCACCCAGTTCCCTGATTCGAGCGGGATCGGTGACGAGGCTGGTCTCGACGGCCACGACCTCGGTCGTGCTCGGGGCCGATGGGAGGGCCTGTTCGAGGTCGTCCCACATGGAGTGGAACTCGAGACTCGAGAACAGCTCCTTGACGCGGGCCCGGTCCCATTCCTTGGTGGCGAACGCCTCGATGGGGATGCCGACATCGAGATCGTCGACCAGCTTCATGAGTTGTCGATTGAGAAAGGCCTGCTCCCGGTGGGTGGCCAGGTTCTCCATCAACTTCGGAGTCTGATCGGCAATGGCGAGGTACAAGTTGTCTAGATCGCCGTACTCGGCGATCAGACGGGCCGCGGTCTTCTCACCGACACCCGGCACGCCGGGAAGGTTGTCCGAGGTGTCACCACGCAGGGCCGCGTAGTCGACATATTGATCCGGGCGTATCCCGTAGCGATCCTCCACGTAAGCGGCATCTGCCACGACCGTGTCGCTTATCCCCCTTCGTGTGTAGACGACCCGAGTCGGTCCACCGATCAACTGAAACGCGTCTCGATCACCCGTGACGATGAGCACCTGCCACCCGCCGTCGACGGCCAACCTGGTCAGAGATGCGATGAGGTCGTCGGCTTCATAGCCTTCCCGACGGAGCTGATTGATCTCGAGGGCAGTGAGCACCTCGTCGATGAGTGGCAGTTGGGTCCGAAAGTGGTCGGGGGCCTTCTCACGCTGAGCCTTGTATTCGGGATAGGACTCGGTTCGAAAAGTGTGGCGGGACACGTCCCAGGCGACGGCGATCCCATCAGGATGAAAGTCCTTGAGCAGACGGATCAGCATTCGCGTGAAGCCAAACACCGAATTCGTGATCTGCCCGCTCTTCGTGGCCAGGTCGTCGGGCAACGCGTAGAAGGCCCTGTAGGCGATCGAGTTCCCGTCGATCAGTGCGAGTGTCGGCACGACGCCGACGTTAGTGCTGCATCGACTTGGCTCACTCGGGCAGTCGGGCAATCAACTGCTCGCGCTTACTCTCCAGCTTCTCACGTCTATCCAGCAATTGGGCGAGCGTTCGCTCGAAGCGTCTTACGTCGCCCGCGGTGAGACCGGCTTCCTCACGATCGATGTAATTCCCAATGGCAGCATCGCGTTGTGCGTCATCGTCGATGGAGCGGTGATAGCCGAGCTCCTCGCGGACCAGTCTCATCTCCGTCTCCAACGCCTCGATCTTGTCGTTGAGCCGGAAGATGCGTCGATGCAGTCTCTTCAAACCGGGTTCAGCGTATCCCCATGGGTCGCCAATGCCCTTCACGTCTCATACACTCGCATATTCGCGCCGGAGTGGCGGAATTGGCAGACGCGCAGCACTCAAAATGCTGTGTCCTCAGTGGCGTGTGGGTTCGAGTCCCACCTCCGGCACCACGAGGTCCCCATACAGTCGTTATCAGGTAGGAGCGCTCAAAACGGGATCCGCTTCCCCGGCACCCAGGGATGCGAGGCGAACGGTGATCGTCGTCCCATGACCGGGCCGTGATTCGGCGGTGACGGTGCCTCCAAGTCGTTCCGCCAAGCCCTTGACGATAGAGAGCCCGAGCCCACTCCCCTCGTTGCGGACTCGGCGCTGCCGGCCCGTGTAGTGACGATCGAAGACATGGGGCAGGTCGTCGGGATCGATCCCGGTGCCGGTGTCACTCACGCTGAGCACGACGCCGTCGCCGTCGCCCTTGACCGCAACGGTCACGCTCCCGGCCTCCGGTGTGAATCGGAGGGCGTTCTCGACCAGGTTCTGCGCGATCTGACCCAGCCGGTCCGGGTCGGTTATCAGAGTCGGGGCGCCCACGGCGTCGACCTCCAGCTTGACCCCGACGTCCGCCGCCCGCCGCTGGAACCCATCGATGATTTCGGTCACATGGGCGCCGGCATCGACCTCCTCGGAACGCAATCCGAACTCCGGCTGCTCCAGGCGCGCCAGGAGGCTGAGGTCCTCGATCAATCTCCCGAGCTGTCTGCTCTGCGTGCCGAGAACCGCTCCTATCTTGGTCATCTCATTCCGATCGACCGCCCCGCTCTCCAAGGCCTCGGCATAGCCAGCGATGGTGGTCAGAGGAGTGCGGAGATCGTGACCGACACCGAGTAGGAAGTCGCGTTCTCGCTGCCTGGTGTCCTCCAACTCGCCGGCCATGTCGTTGAACGCCTCTGCCACCTCGTCGAGGTCGGGGTCGTCGAGGTCGGGCACCCTGGTGGTGAGATCTCCCGACGCCAACTGCAATGCGGCGTCTGAGAAGGGGCGAAGCCGCCTCGTCAGTTGCGTGGAGAGCACCCTTGCCAGCAGGGCCGAGATGGCGACCATGCCGATGGCGACCAGGAGAAGCTCTCGGAACATGTCGCTGGAGCGGACGACGGGCGCTTCCCGAGCCACGGCGACAAGCACGGTCGCGTCGCCTGTGACGAAGGTGAGCACGGTTGGGGCAACGACCACCAATTCGTTCGAAGTGGATTTGACGAATTGCTTCTCCCCGGCCGCAACAGCAGCTTGGTCGATGCTGAATCTGGTGAAGAGGGGGTCATTGCTTCGTATGACGCCGTCCGCCCCGATCCCGGCGAAGGCCAGGTCCGAACTGCCTGCCGTTCGTCGGATCCTCCCGAGAAGCGATCCGACCTGGTCTCCCTCGAGCACGCGGATCAGCTCGACGAGGGCACCTGGCCGCTGATTGCTCGCCTCCACGGTGTCCTGGAGGATCGAGACGACCTCATCCGCCGACCGGGAGAGCTCCCGCTGGGTTGCTTCCACTGCCGCCCGCTGCGACGCCACGATGACCCCGGCGAGCACGAGAACACCGGTGAGAGACGCCACACCGGCGATGGCCCAGAACAACCGCTTCCGCACTACGACCCGAGCCTGTAGCCGACACCCCACACGGTCTCGATCGGGATGCCCTCGATCTTCTTGCGCAACTGGCGGATGTGCACGTCGACCGTCCGCGTCTCGTCGAAATACTCATATCCCCAGACTCCCTCGAGGATCTGGCCACGAGACATGGCCAGACCCGAGTTCTCGGCCAGGAACCAGAGCAGGTCGAACTCCTTGGCGGTCGGCTCAACCGTGTCCCCAGACGGTGTGACCACGAGACGTCTTCCCCCATCGATCTGGAAACCGGAGATCTCGATGATCCTGGGCTTGGCCGGCGGCTCTTCCGATCGGCGTAGCACGGCCTTGACCCTCGCCATGAGCTCGCGTGGTGAGAAGGGTTTGGTGACGTAGTCGTCGGCTCCCATCTCCAGCCCGAGGACCTTGTCGATCTCTGTGTCGCGAGCTGTCAGCATTATCACCGGAGTCTTGGCGAACTCCCTGATGCGTCGGCATGTCTCGATCCCGTCAATCCCTGCCAGGTTGATGTCCAGGAGCACGGCGGACACAGGGCGCAGACGCAGACGCTCGACCGCCTCCTCACCGGTCAGCGCATGGAGGAAGCGATAGCCGTCACGCTCGAAGAAGCCGCGCAACATGTCGGCGATGGCCTCGTCGTCCTCGACGAGGAGGACCGAGCGTGTTGGTCCGGACACTCACCTAGTTTGGCCTCGTTGTGTAAAGAAGTGGTGAACTAGGTCTCAGGATTCTCCGGCACGGACCGAACGCGAGCGTTCAGGCCGGCAACCTGCACCTCGTCGCCCGGCTCCACCCGTCGATGCAACAACGCGAGCGCCAGCCCATCGGCTGCCGACGAGACCTCGCCCACCGGCTCACCGTCTTTGGTCACCGCCGACCCCACGCCGGCCGTCCCATCGACTTCCAGAATTCGCAGATGGCGGTTGACGCGGCCGCCACGACTGTCGAGCCGAGCAACCAACTCCTGACCCAGGAAGCACCCCTTCTCGAACGACACGGACGCCGGGACCAGACCCGTCTCCTGAGGGATCGTGTTTTCGTCGACATCTCTTCCCATGACCGGCTCGCCGGCCCGAATCCTCAATGAGGTGTACTCGTCGCCCTCGAGAACCGGCAGGGTCGGGATGTCACCCACGACGAGCGCCCGCCGCAGACCCGCCCACGAGACATCAGCGACCAAGGAACCGTCGGACTCCATCCAACGACCCTGCTCGACGCCCTCTCCCACGACCAGTGCCACCGGGTCGGCCGATTCCGCTATTTCGACGTCAACCCTGATCAGATAGCGGCGCAGCGTCTCCACCAAGGAGTCGCCGAGGCCGTCCTCGACCACCACACCGACCCGGGCCTCCCCACGGAGGAGCCACATCAGGAATTGCATCTTTCCCTGTGGGGTGAGCAGAAGCGACCTTCGCACGGAGCCGATAGGGGCGGCAGCGACCTCCTGGCTGACGAGGTCGTTGAGAAAGCGGACCGCGTCAGGTCCCATGAACCAGAAAAAGTCGGCTTGGGCTGGTGCCAGTGCCGGAATTGTGATCGGTTCGCTCATACCGAGGCCAGATCTCTGAGAAACGGGATCGACAGGAACAGATTGGAGAACCACGAGGAGATGGTCCCCATGTTCCCGGTGACCATGACCAGCCCGAAGATGGCGAGGAGGCTGCCGGAGGCGATGTTGATCGCTCGGAGGTAGGGCTTGAGCCGCCCGAACACTTTGAAGAGCCCGAGACCGGCCAGGAGAAACGGGACCCCAAGGCCCATCGAGTACACCACGAGCAGCAGGATGCCCCTACCTAGCGAGTCCTGGGTGGCTGCAGTGGCCAGGATCACAGTGAGAACCGGCCCGATGCATGGCGTCCAACCGAACCCGAACGCCGCTCCCATCACCGGGGGCGCCCATCGGCCCAGGCGAGAGGGTCTCACCTCGACCCGTCGCTCACGGTTGAACGCGGCCAACAGACCGCGATTCGAGATTGCCATCGCCACCATGAGGAGGCCAAACGCAATGATCAAGAACCCGGCAATCGTCGTGAAGACATCGAGGTTTCGGGCCAAGAATCGACCGAGCCCGGTCGCTGCGGCACCGAGCAGGGCGAAGACCACGGTGAATCCGGCGATGAATTGGAGGATCACCGATGTCATCCGACCGGTGGAGACGTCGCCGGTCTCGAGCTGGGAGGCCGAGTAACCCGACATCATCGATAGGTACCCCGGAAGCAGTGGGAGAACACAGGGAGACACGAATGAGATGACCCCGGCCCCGAAGGCAATCAGGATCTGGGCGATGTAGGCGGCGGAGTCGACGTTCTCGAACACTTGGAACCACGCAACGGTTGAACGGTTCCTGATGTTCCCATGTCACAAGCCCTAGCCTCGGATTGTGGCTTCATGGATGCGCCGAGCGGTCAACCCGTTGCTGCCGGTGGATCGCTTCACCAGGGCAGACCGCCGGATCGTCGTCATCATCTGGGCCGCCGGTGTCGTGCAGGGATTCGCCCAGTCCCAGGCAGCCGCCAGCCTCCCCTACACGAGGGCCGGGCTGGGACTGACCAGCGGCCAGATGAGCCTCCTGCTGGGCGTGGCGCGACTGGCCGCCTTCGCCGCTCTCCCACTCGGCTGGCTCGCCGATCGCCGTGGGAGGCGCCGGTCGTTTCTCCTGGCGCTCACCCTCGTGGTGGTGGGGGGCACCATCGCCGGCCTGGCGTTCGAGTCCTGGCAATTCGGTGCGGCTCAGGCTGTCCTCCGCACCGGGACGGCAGCCATGTCCGGGCTTGCGATCGTCCTGCTGGCCGAGCAGGTGTCGCCGACCGTGCGTGCGTATGCGATCTCCTTCTACGGGGCGGCGGTGTCGTTCGGGGGCGGTCTGGCCCTGATGACGCTCCCGCTCGCCGATGGCGGGGGCGAGAGCTGGCGCATACCCCATCTCCTCATTGGGCTTGGTTTCTTGGTATTGCCTTTGCTGATAAGGAACGTCCCCGAGAGCCATGTCTACGTGGAGCACGATCAATCCACGGAGCACTGGCGGGACCTGGCATCCGGAGTGTGGGCGTCGCGATTCTGGCTGGTGGCTTCGATAGGGTTTCTCGCCTCGGCGTTCTCCGCCGTCGCTCTCGCCTTCTCGACGACCCGCATGATCGAAGACGTCGGTTTGACCACCGGGTCCACCGTGCTGGTCGGCCTTCTCGGAGGAACGATTGGCGGGCTCGGGTTCTTCGTTGGAGGCCATCTCGCCGATGCCTGGGGACGGAGGATCACCACAGTGATCTCACTCCTGATGGCGTTGACAGGCGGGCTCGTCATCTACTGGTCGGCCACGGTGCCCGTGCTCGTCGCGGCGGTGGTCGTGTCTTCTTTCGGCACGTTCGCATTCGTGCCGGCCGGGGGATCGCATCGTGCCGAGCTGTTCCCGACCGGTTTGAGGGGGACCGCCAATACCGCCGCAACCAACTTCGCCCTCGCCGGATCGGCATTCGGGCTCATCGTCGGGGTCTTCACCATCGACCGCCTCGGACTGTCGACGACGGTGTCCATCCTCGGCGCCGGCATGGTGGCGGCCGCCCTACTGACGCTGCTCCTGCCGGAGACACGCGGTCAGGATCTGACGACCATCCGGATCGAGCGCCGATAGCCGAGGACGAACACCATGCCGCGGGCCACGAGCATCGCGCCAAAGGCCCACCAGATCCCGTCCAGCGACTCGCCAAGGGTGGTCAAGGCGACGAGCCCGACCAGTGTCGTCGCCCCGGCCGTGGTCGATGCAAAGACCGTCCCGAAGGCGAGCAGGCCGAAGAAGATCCCGTCACCAACGAAGACGAGCGTTGCGACGGGCATCATCCACCCCGCAACCCGCGCAGCCGAGACCGCCAGCTCGGCAGTGACCGGGTCGTCCACGAGCACTCCGATTGCCGGCCCACCTGCCACGAATGCCACCAACAGCAAGACCCCGGTCCCCAGGCCGAACACGAGCAACTTCGACACGAGCGCATTGAGCTGGGAGTTGGAACCGCCGCCGGCCACATCTCCAACCATTGCCTGGGCGGCGATCGCGAACGAGTCCGAGACCATGGCGGCGAGAAGCCACACCTGCATCACCACCTGATGGGCGGCGATCTGAGGATCCCCAAGACGGGTTGCCGTGGCCGCGGCATAGGTGAGGCCGAGCAGGAGGGCTCCCGTTCGCAGCGAAACCAGAGCGCCATTGCGCGCAAGGGCAAGGATCGTTGGGATGGCCGTGCGGAAGGCCGACGGGCGGTCGGCCATGTCCCGATTTCGCAGCAACCTGACAAACCACAGCGCACCGATCACCTGTGCGACCACGGTCGCCAGAGCCGCACCTTGGATCCCGAAGCCGAAGCCGAATATCAGGATCGGGTCGAGAGCCAGGTTGATGAGATTCACCCCGAGGGCCACGCGTAAGGGAGTCTTCATGTCCTGGTGGCCGCGGAAAGCACCGTGCCCCGCGGTCACCAGGAGTACCGCCGGTGTCGCCAGCACACGCAGCCGCAGATAGGAGACGGCCAGGTCGGCCACCTCACCGGATGCCCCCATCAAACCGACGAGTCGCGGGGCGAGCAGCTCGATGCAGATCGCGGCGAGGACTCCAAGACCAACGGCCAGGATGAGCGCATCGCCCACCCATCTCCTCGCCTGCGATCGATCCCCCCTTCCCAAGGCCTGCGCCACCAGAGGAGTCGTGGCATAGGCGAGGAAGTTGAAGCCAAAGAAGGCGAAGCCGAGGAGGGCAGTGTCCACGCCGAGCGCTGCCAGCTCACCAACTCCCAGCCGAGCGACGAAGGCGGTGTCAGCGAGGGTGAGGAGAGGGTCGATCGCCAGTGTTCCCAGGGCCGGGATCGCGAGCCGAAGGATGGCGCGGTTGGCGACGACCCGATCGGTCACGTGCGCGCCGACCTACCCGCCGCCTGGAACCGGTCTGGCCACTCACATAGCTTGAATAGCTCGCACCTGCCACAACGCGGGCGTTGCGCATCGCAGACATCCCTCCCGAATTGGATGTACCTCATCGAGAGGCTCGACCACTCCTTCTTCGGGTATAGGGCCTTGAGGTCCTGCTCGATCTTCGCCGGGTCTCGGCTGGTGGTCAGCCCGAGTCGACGAGTCACCCGGTTCACATGGGTGTCGACGGCGATAGCGGGGATGTTCCAGACCTCCGCAAGGACGACACTGGCCGTCTTGCGCCCGACACCGGGCAGTTTCACGAGTGAGTCGATGTCTCTGGGGACCTCACCTTCGAACAGCTCCTCGATGGCCCGCGCGAGCCTGATGATCGACTTTGTCTTCTGGCGATAGAACCCGGTGGAGTAGACGATCTTCTCCACGTCTTCGGGGTCTGCCTCTGCCAGGTCGGCGCTGGTGGGATAGGCCCCGAACAGGGCAGGGGCCACCTTGTTCACGTTGTCGTCGGTGGTCTGAGCGGAAAGGACGGTCACTACCAGCAGGTGATAGGCCGATTCGTACTCCAGGGCTGTGCTGATGACCGGGTAGCGCCTGACCAGGCGGTTGAGGATCGCCCTGGCCCTGCCCTTCTCGGCTCGGGTCGGTATGGATCCGTCGGATCTGGCTATTGGCATCCGGGCGATCGTAAGACGCCCGGATGACACGTGGGCTCACCGACCCGGGTTGCTCGTCGAATGGCCGCACCTAGGCTCCTGCCACCCATGCCCGGTCCCGGTCCCACCCCCAGTCGTGCCGTGCTCGCACTCCTTGTTGCGTCTTTCGTCTTTGGCGCGACCTTCGTGGTCGTCAAGTCCGCAGTCGAGGACTTCCCACCGATTGCCTTCGTTGCCTGGCGGTTTCTCCTCGGTGCACTGGTCCTGGCGGCGCTCTCATTGCCCCGTGGTCGCGAGATATGGAAACACGGGGCTCTCGCCGGCCTTTTCCTATGCGCCGGATATATCTTTCAAACGGTCGGCCTCACCGAGGCCAGTGCCAGCAACTCGGCGCTGATCACCGGGCTGTACGTGGTGATCACACCGTTCGTCGCCGCCACGTTCTCGAAACGGGCGCCCAGCTGGTGGAGCGTGTTCGCCGCCGCCATCTCCTTCGGGGGTCTGGTCTTGATCACCGGATCAAACACTCTCGACCTGAGACCGGGCGATCTGTTCACCCTGGCGTGCGCCTTTTCCTTCGCCCTTCACATCGCCACCCTCGCCCGACTCGCCCACCGCCATCCCGTGGTTCCCTTCACCACGGTGCAGCTCGGTGTGACGGCCGTGCTCGCCTTCGTGGCATCCGCAGCCATCGAGACACCGCAACTCCCACCGAGAACGGTGTGGGGCGCCTTGCTGATCACCGGTCTCGGCGCCAGTGCCGGATGTTTCGTGCTCCAGGTTTGGGCCCAGACCATCGTGGGGCCGGCCACGACCGCGGTGGTCCTCGCCGCCGAGCCGGCCTTTGCCGTCGCCACGGCATGGGTGGTTCTCGGAGAGCGACTCACCTCTGCCGGTTGGGCCGGGGCGGGACTAATCCTCCTGGCGATCTTCATCGTCGTGACCAAGCAGCAGGATCACACCTCAGTCGAGGCGGAGGCCGTGTCTCCGGCTCATTGAGTCACCTGGTAGTCATCCGACTGAAGACGTCTGGCCAAACGCATCAGCAGCCGGATGCCCATGACGGCGATGAACAGGCCGAGTGTCAGGAAAAGCAGGAACTCTGCGCCCGTGGTGTATGGGTTGTCACAGGCATCGATCCCGGCCGGGCACAGGCCCCACCCGGTTCCGCCACCCAGGAGGTCGATGAGCACCAGGATGGGGATAACGGCGATGCCGATGGCCGTCGCTGACAAAAGGAAGACGGCGATTCTGATCAAGATCACTGACACGTCCACAAAACGGTAACCGGGTCGCGTCCCGTTCCCGGCATACAATCGCCGACCCGTGCATCAGTACCACAAGGAAGACTTCACCGACGACGAGCGGGCGATCCTCGGCCGCTTCTTCACCAACCTCGACGGCCCGGTCTTTGCCCTCATCAACCTTCCCGAGGTGGTCAAGGGCGCACTCATGGCCCGCTACTCCAGATCGGCCAAATCGCTCCGACGTCTGTTCCTGGATGAGTTCGTCTCCGATCCCGAGTCGGGGATCGAGGCAATTGCGAGCAGCAGCGACGACGACCCCCTCATTGCCACCAAGAAGGCGGAACAGCTTTACAAGAGGATCTTCTTCGAATACGGCGACGACTCCGTTGCCCAGCTCGGAGGCGCTCATCTCGCCTGTGAGCAAGCCTCCAACCTCCTGACGAAGGTCTTGGAGTGGGGCCGCCTCGCCGCCTATCTCGAGCAATCGACCCGATACATCAGATACGACGCTCGCCTCGGTGGGCGCTATCGCTATCACGTCCCGAGCGAGATAACCGACTCCCGCCTCTCGCGGCGATACATCGAGCACATGGACCGCTTGTTCGATACCTATTCGGAGATGGTCTCCGTCATGACGGGGAGGTTCGAGACGCTCTATCCCCATGACGAGGCCGACCCCATGGGTGTCTGGAAGGCCACCATCCGAGCCAAGGCGTGTGACACCGTCAGAGGGATGCTGCCGGTGTCCACGATCTCCAACGTCGGGATCTATGCGACAGGGCAGGCCTACGAGATGGCCCTCGTCCGAATGCAGGCGAGCCCCCTGAACGAGGTTCGGGCCTATGGGGCGATGATGCTCCTCGAACTGCGCAAGGTCATACCGTCGTTCCTCACCCGGGTCGACCTGGAGGAAAGAGGTATCCGTTGGTCCTCCTACCTGGAGACGACGAGGGACAACCTCGAGGAGAAGGCCAAGGGCCTGGGCCCGCCCACCGCCACCGGTGCCTCCGTGACGATGACCGACTGGGACCCCGATGCCGAGATCAAGGTCGCGGCCGCCGCCCTCTACGCCGTTTCCGAGCTCTCCGACGGCGAGCTGCTCGAACGGGTTCGGGGTATGTCCGATGCGCAAAGAGCCGACCTCATCCACACGATGATCGGAGAACGAGCCAACCGGAGGCACAAGCCGGGCCGAGCGATGGAGCGCACCACCTACCGCTTCGACGTGACATGTGACATCGGGGCGTTTCGCGACCTTCAACGACATCGCATGATGACCCTGGAATGGCAGCGATACGGCACCCGCCTCGGATACGACGTCCCCGCGGCGCTGGGCGACGAGGGGCTCGAACCTGCATGGCGACAGGCGATGGACGATTCCGCCGTTCTCTACGAGGAGGTCCGAGACGAGCTGGGGCCCGATGTTGCCCAATATCTCGTTCCCTTTGCGTACAACGTGAGGTTCGTCATGGAGATGAACCCACGGGAGGCATTTCATCTCATCGAGCTTCGGAGCCAGGCCGCCGGACATCCGTCCTATAGGTCTGTGGCACATCAGATGCATCGCTCCATTCGGGATGTCGCCGGCCACGGCCTGATCGCCGACGCGATGAGCTTCGTCGACTACAGCGACGTCGGGTTGGAGCGCCTGGAGAGTGAGCGAAGGGCCGCCTTGCGCAAACGTCAGTCGGAAGGCGCGTCCACGTGACGCGGTAGCGTTCCCATATGGCTCAATTCGATGTCGACGCAATGCTGACCAGATTCAAGGAGCGAGCGGCGGCCGTCAAGGACAGGCCGTTGCCTCCCGTGGCCGGTGATGAGCGACGGAAGTTCGTCGAGCAAGCTGAGACCGACTACACGGACTACGCCCTCATTGGCACGGCTGAGTGGAGCGTGGAAGAGGGCAGGCTGGTCTTGCGCATTCCGCTCGGCGGCTCCGGCTGACCGGGAGTGCTGGATCATCGCCTGCTCCTCGTCTCGGGCAAGGGAGGGGTGGGCAAGTCAGCGGTGACGGCCGGGCTCTCTCTGCTGGCACAGAGAAGAGGCCTGCGCGTCCTGGCCATGGAGATGGCATCCTCGGGCGGCCTCTCGGCACATTTCGGCACCGGGCCGCTCGACTTCGAGCCAAGGGAAGTGCGCCCGGGTCTGCATGCGATGAGGATGGTCAGATCCGAGGCGCTGCTCGAGTATCTCGCCCTCCAACTCAATATCAGGGGAATAACGCGTTTCGGGCCACTGGCGCGTGCTTTCGACGCACTCGCAACGGCTGCTCCCGGAATCCGCGAGATCATCACTATTGGCAAAGCCATCTGGGAGGTCAGGGAGGACAAGTGGGACGTGGTGATCGCCGACGCCCCGCCCACCGGCCAAATCGGCTCATATCTCAGGGGCCCGCAAACGATCGCCGAGCTCGTCCCCTCGGGCCGGGTCCGCTCACAGGCGGATCGAATGCAGGAGACGCTCAGGGATCCGACGCAGACCGCACTGATCCTCGTCACGATTCCCGAGGAGCTCCCGACGACCGAGACGATGCAGACGATCGATTGGATCAGCGGTGAAGATCTGGTTGGCCCACCGACCTTGATCGCCAATCGCGTGCTCGAGGCGCTGATAGACGAAGCTACGCCATCCGGGGCGGTCGGAGAGGCGGCCCAGCTCCAGCGATCACTCTGGTCCGAGCAGCAACGATGGCTCCCCTTGCTGCCCTACGATCACCAGCTGCCCTATCTGTACGGTTTGTTCACCCCGGGCGAGGTCGCCGCTCACATGTCAGACGAGTTCGAGACGATGACATGACGACGACACTCCTGATAACGGGTGCGGGTGGTGTCGGCAAAACGACCCTTGCCGCGGCCCTGGCGGTGAAAGCGGCACAAGGCGGCATGCGCACCCTCGTGGTCACCGTCGACCCCGCTCGCCGGCTTGCCACGGCCCTTGGGGTCGAGAACCTGGGCAACGAGCCCCAACCTCACCGTGACGAGCCCAATCTGTGGGCGGCAATGCTCGACTCCTCGGCGTCCTGGCGGGCGGTGGCGGTGCGCCACGCCGAGCCCGAAGTGGCAGCACGCCTCGCCGACAACGAATTCTTCAGGGCGGCATCCGAGCACTTCCCCGCATCACAGTCGTACGCCGCGGCCGATCAGGCGGCCACCTACGTACAGGCCAGGGCATGGGACCTCGTGGTGGTCGACACACCCCCGTCCGGCGGCGGTATCGACTTCTTCACCGCGCCGGCGCAAATGGCTGACCTCGTCGGCGGGCGCCTGCTTCGCTGGATCACCGGCGGTCCGCTGCCGGGCAGGCGGCTCTTCTTCAACAGGGCGGCGCGACCGGTTCTCCGCATGGCCGATTCGATCCTCGGATCCGACCTGTTGGAGCGGGTGGCCGAGTTCCTACTCGATCTGCGAACCACATATGACGGCGTTTCCCGACGCGGCCGGGAAATCGAGGGAGTGCTGCGCACCGCCGCCATCTTCGTGGTCACCACATCGGATCCGGCACCGGTGCGCGAGGCGATCAAGTTCTATCGAGATCTGCCCGCGATCGCCTCGGTCCCTGCCGCCGTCATCTTCAATCGAGTACTGCCTGAATCGTGGGCGAATGCCGTGGCGCCGGCAGGCACCTCGCCAGAACTGGAGCAGAACCTGACGCGGTGGAGCGCCGAGACCGTGCGCCAACGTGACACCCGGATCGAGTTTTCGACCCGGTACGGGGCACACGTGGCCACCGTTCCGTGGTCGCCCGCCCCACCCACCGACCTGAACGGCCTGGCCGCCCTCATCGACGCCGCTGATGCATTGCCTTGGGCCGAAGTGGGCATATCCTGAGGACATGGCGAATTCAGCCGCATTCTTCGATTTGGACAGGACCCTGATCGCCGGCGCCTCGGCCTTCCCGCTCGGGGTCGAAGCCTGGCGTCAAGGCCTTGCCTCCAATTCCGACATCGGAGGCTGGGCGATGGCGGCGCTCACGTTCCTCCTCTTTGGCGACAAGGGTGACGCATCCGACAACGTTCGGAGCGACTTCCTGACCAGTATCTCCGGTGCCTCGGTGCAAGCCCTGGAACAGGTGGGGACGGCCGTGCTGCCAAAGCTCGTCTCACGGGTTCGGCCGGAGTCGCGCAAGCTGGTCAAGATGCACCACGAGGCCGGGAGGGACACCTGGATCGTCTCCGCATCACCACACGAGATCGTCGAGCCGCTGGCCCGCTCCCTGGGCATGACCGGGGCTGTGGGAACCAGGGGGAAGGTCGTTGCCGGCCATTACACAGGTGACCTCGACGGCCCCTTCGTCTATGGCGCAGGCAAGGTGGAGGCGATCGGAAAGCTCGCCGCCGACCGCGGATACGACCTCGAGTTGAGCTACGCCTATTCAGACTCCATATCCGACCTCCCCATGATGGAGGCGGTCGGTCATCCCGTGGCCGTGAACCCGGACTCCGACCTCGATGCGATCTCCCATGAGCGGGGATGGCCCGTTGTCATCTTTGCGAGGAAGACGAAACGGGCGATTGCGGTCAGCGCCCTCAGCAGTGTCGCAGCGGCGGCAGTGGCGAGCGCCTACGCGATCGGCAGGAAGCATGGACGATCGAGTGCCCTTGCCCAGATGGCAAAACGCCAACTCTGGCCCCGGCGAGGTTGATCAGAGGATCGCGCTCGGACCGAGCAGCTCCTTCAGCTCGGCGAACAAGGCCGTCCTCGGCTCGACCCGGTGATCATCGCTGAGCTTTAGGACCTTGACACCTTGATCGCTGGTCATGTTGAGGAGGACCTGCGATGAGCCGGGGTGGTTGGAGAGGATCTTCTTCAGCCGAGACACCAATTCCGGAGTGAGAGTCGCCGCGGGGGCCCTCAGCCGGACCATCGAGTTGTCTTTGACCTCGAGCTCCTTTACCTCGCGTGCCATCACTTTCACCTCGTCGCCGCGATGATCCAGGTATCCGCTGACCACGAGCACTGCGTCTTCGACGATCAAATGCCCGTAGTCGTGGACCGTTCTCGGGAATGCGACCACCTCGACGGATCCCTCCAGGTCCTCCAATTGACAGAAGAGCATCGGGTCCCCATTTCGGGTCCATCGCCGCGTGATCGACGCCACCAGCCCGCCAACCATGACATTCGCCTTGTCGGTCAGATCCTCCAGTTGACTGATCGTCGTTGAAGTCGCCGCGGCCAATGAGGGCCCAACCGAGAGCAGAGGGTGGTCCGAGACATACAGGCCAAGCATCTCCTTCTCGAAGGCGAGCCGGATCTTCTGCGGCCAGACCAGCTGAGGGATGTCGACCCTCGTCTCGGCTACCGCATCCGTATCGCCGGCAAAGAGGCTGAATTGGCCCATGTCCTCGTTACGCCGTCGCTCGAGAGTTGCGTCGAGTACCTGCTCGTAGACCAGGGTCAGGCCCTTTCGGGTCGCCCCGGCCCCGTCGAAGGCACCGGCCTTGATCAGAGACTCCACCGTCCTCTTGTTCAAGGCGGAGGCGTCCACGCGGTCGACGAAGTCCTGGAAGGACGTGAAGGGATCTTCAGACCGCGCCTCGACGATCTTCTCAACGACACCTTCGCCGACATTGCGGACGGCGCTGAGGCCAAATCTGATCCGCTCATCCCTCACGGTGAAGTCCGAGTCCGACTCGTTGACGTCGGGTACCAGGACCTTTATCCCCATCTGACGGCACTCATTCAGGTAGACCGCCGTGCGATCCTTGTCCTTCTTCGTCGCAGTGAGGATCGCCGCCAGGTATTCAGCCGGATGGTGGGCCTTCAGATACGCGGTCTGATAGGCGACCAGGCCATATCCGGCCGAGTGCGACTTGTTGAACCCGTAGCCGGCGAAATGCTCGATCAGGCCAAAGATCTCTCGCCCGACTTCTTCGGTGTAGCCCTGAGCCAGACAACCGGCGACGAACTTCTCTTCTTCGGCCAGCATCACCGATTTGATCTTCTTGCCCATGGCCCGTCTCAGCTCGTCGGCATCGGCCATCGAATACCCGGCGATCTCCTGGGCAACCTGCATGACCTGTTCCTGATAGACCATGATCTGATAGGTCTCCGCGAGTTTCTCGGTGACGGCCGGATGCAGTTCTTCGATGGGTGCCCGGCCATTCTTCCGGTCGGCATACAGGGTGTGCATGTTGGCGCCCATCGGGCCGGGTCGATAGAGCGCGACCAGTGCGACCACGTCGTTGAAAGAGTCCGGTCTCAGCGATCGGATCAGCGAACGCATCGCATTGCCCTCGAGTTGGAAGACTCCGATGGTGTTGCCCGACTGGAGCAGCTCGAAGGTCTTCTGGTCGTCCAAAGGGATCGAGTCGATGTCGAGTCGGCTCCCCGTCGTCTCCTCCACGAGCTCGAGACAACGCTCGATGATCGAGAGGTTGCGCAAACCGAGGAAGTCCATCTTGAGAAGACCGAGGGACTCGACGCCGTACATCTCGTACTGAGTCACGACCTCGGCGCCCTCACCCTTCTGCTGGATGGGAACGATGTTGATCAGGGGCTCGGGAGCGATGACGACCGCCGCCGCGTGTATCGAGTCCTGGCGACGAAGTCCCTCCAGGCCCCTTGCCGCATCAACTGTTTCACGAACGGCGGGATCCGCCTCGTACATGTCTCGGAGTCCCTGGGCATTCGCATACCAGTCTTTGACGGTCGAGTCCGCTTCCGGAGAGGGCTGGGTCAGCACCTGCTCCAGGGTCGCCTCGCGGCCCAGGATCGGCGGAGGCATCGCCTTTGCCACCCTGTCCCCGACGCCGTACGGGTGCCCCAGGACTCGAGCCGCGTCTCGGATGGCCTGCTTCCCCTTGATGGTGGAGAAAGTCACGATCTGGGCGACCCGGTCGGCACCGTACTTGGTGGCCGCGTACTGGATCATCTCGGACCGGTGACGCTCGTCGAAATCCATGTCGATGTCAGGCATCTGACGACGACTCGGGTTGAGGAACCGCTCGAAGATGAGCCCGTACTCGAGTGGGTCGATGTCGGTGATGCGGAGGCAATAGGAGACGATGGAACCGGCGGCCGAGCCACGACCGGGACCGACCCTGATCCCATTCTCCCGGGCATGGCGGATCAAGTCCCAGACGATGAGGAAGTAGGCGGGAAATCCCATTTCCTCGATGATCTTCAACTCGTGCTCGATGCGGTCGGTGACGACGGGAGACGGGCTCGACCCGTAACGCTCGCGCGCTCCTCGGTCGACGAGGCTGCGCAGGTAGCTCACCTCGGTCTCACCCTGTGGCACCGGGAAGCTCGGGAGCAATATGTTGCCGAAATCCAGATCGACCTGAGATCGCTCGGCTATCCACAGGGTGTTGTCGCACGCACCGGGGAAGACGTCGTCCGGGAAGAGGAGCCGCATCTCCTCTGCGGTCTTCAGATAATGCTCGGAGCCTTCGAATCTGAGACGACCGGGATCGTCCCGTTGTGATCCGGTCTGGATGCAGAGGAGGACATCATGGCTCTCGTGCTCCGACCTGCGGGTGTAGTGCGCATCGTTGGTGGCCAGCAGTGGTGCGTCGAGCGTCTTCGATATTTGGAGAAGGTCCTCCATGATCGACTCCTGTGCTTGGAGCCCGTGGTTCTGGATCTCGATGAAGAAGTTGTCCCGGCCGAAGATGTCCTGGAATCTGGCCGCCGCCCGCAGCGCCGCGTCGAAATCCCTCATCTGGCCCTTGTTTCCCTCTTCGCTGACCGAGTCGGGGGCCAGTAGTTGGGGTACCAACCCGCCGAGACAGCCGCTGGTGGCGATGAGGCCCTTGGCGTGCTCGGCCAGCAGTTCGAAGTCCATGCGCGGCTTGTAGTAGTAACCCTCGAGAAACGCCCTCGACGAGAGTTGCAGCAGGTTTTGGTATCCGGTCTGGTCCTTCGCCAGGAGATTCATGTGGAACCGCTTGTTGGCCGCTCCGACAGGGCGGTCGAACCTGGAGCCCTCGGTCAGGTACGCCTCGATACCGATGATCGGCTTGATCCCCACCGTCTTGGCAGCCTTGACGAAGTCGACGACCCCGTAGAGGACGCCATGATCCGTGATGGCGATTGCCGGCTGCCCGTCGGCAGCGGCGGCCGCCACGACGTCCTTGATCCGTGCCGCACCGTCGAGCATGGAGTATTCGGTGTGGAGATGGAGATGTGCGAATGACACTTTTTGGACTACTCGGCGACTTACACGACTGTAGTTCGTCACCTTAGACCTCGTGCGGCGACCCGCCACTCTCGGCGAAGTAACCGCGGCGGCCCCTGGCCCAGCTCACCAGTGGTCTCCCGAGCGTGCTTCACAGGAGATGCCGGCCCTCAGATCGATCGCGCCGCTGGGACCGAATCGGAGCACGAAGACTCCCCCGTCGTCCTCTCGGGTCCGCGCCTGTCGGCCGCTGTCACGCACATACGTCGGCCCCAGCCACCGCTCCCAACCCAATCGCTCGTAGAAGCCGTCTGCATTGGAGGACAGCGCCCCCAGCTCGAAGCTGGAGCGGATCACGCGTTCGACGTCGATCATGACTCCAGAGCCGATCCCATTCCTTTGCCGGGCAGGGTCGACGGCCATGGCCTCCACATAGCCGGTATGGAATTGCCGGCCGGCCGTCTCGATCACCCTCGGCACGACCGCGGCGTGCCCGATGACCAGATCCTCCTCGAACACGACGACATGGCATCCGTCGAGGGCATGATCCCAATCATCGTCGGAGAACCCCGAGCCGAACGCCGCATCCACGACTGAGCGGATTTGTACGAGTGTGTCGGGTGACATGTCGCCGGTCGAAACCGTTTGGATCACCAGCAGAGTCTGCCAGGCAGAGTTCCCTGGATGTGTCAGATCGAGACGGCCACCACGGCGAGGACGGCGAACACGACACCCACCAGCGTTCGTAGTCTCTCTGCATTGGGGCCTCGAACCCGGCTCCAGATCTCACCTATCACCAAACCCGTGAGCAAACCGCCGAGATGCGCCTGCCAGGAGATGTTGCGAAATAGGAACGGGATGGCGGCGTTGATCAGCAGCAGGAACAGGAGCTGACCCAGGATGGCGCGACCCTGCAAGGTTCCACGTCGATGCAACGCCCAGCTCAACCAAATGCCGAACAGGCCGAAGATCGCCCCGGATGCCCCGACACCGACGTCGCCGAGCTGGCCCATATGGAAGGCAAAGGCGCCACCAACACCCGCCGAGGCTACGAACAGGCTGACGAATGGCCAGGTGCCGACACCGCGCTCGATTTGGGGCCCGAGCACCCACAACGCCCACATGTTGAAGAGGATGTGGGTGAAGGACCCGTGGAGTAGGACGACCGTGAAGATGCGCCACCACTCCCCTGCCGCCACCGCCAGATTGATCTGGGCGAACCTCCGTACCAACTCTTGGTCGAGGCCCAACAATCCCAGGACATAGAAGAGGACACAGATACCGATGATGGTGAGCGTGGCCGGAGCCCCACTGGACGCCAAAGAGGACATCGTCGACCGTCTCGGGCCGGTCGGAATGACCTTTTGGACACCTTCTTCCTTGAGACACTCGGGGCATCTCTGGCCAACGGCTGCATCCGTCGAGCAATCGGCGCAGATCGGACGGCCACACCTGCTGCAGCTGAGCAATGTCTCGCGATCCGGGTGTCGATAACAGACAGAGGCGGCTGTGGTCGGGTCCTGGGTCACTGTGGGAGAAACGGTAGAGCCATTGCCCGATTATTGGGGAACCGGGCCGCCGAGCTGCTCGAGCACCCGTCGCAAGTCATCGGGAAGTGGCGACTCGAACTCGACGCGGTGCCCGGTGTCGGGATGGCGAAGAGCCAGACGGTGTGCGTGGAGGAACACTCGAGGCGCCACCACACCGGGACCGGGTCTGCCGTAGGAGGGGTCGCCGAGCACCGGATGCTCGATCGCCGCCATATGGACCCTTATCTGGTGGGTGCGACCCGTCTCCAGAGTGACATCCAGGAGAGCGAGATCCTCGACGGCGTAATCCTTGATCAGGCGATAATGCGTGACAGCAGGCTTTCCGCCGGAGAGGACGGCTCGGCGAGTGGGATGTGCAGGGTCGCGACCGATGGGAGCATCGATGGTCCCCGTCTCGATGTCCACTACACCCCGGACCAGGGCGAGATATGAGCGGGTGATCTCCCGTCTTGCCAGAGCGCTCGCGAGCGTCTCGAACGCACGCTGATTCCGGGCGACGAGCAAGAGACCGGACGTATCGCGATCGAGACGGTGGACCAGGCCCCACCGGCCGGCCGCACCGACCCCTTCCAACTCGGGGTAGCGAAGCAGCAGCCCGGCGGCAAGCGTCCCCGTTGCATGACCTGCACCCGGATGGACGACCACCCCCGAAGGCTTGTCGACCACGATCAGGTCCCGGTCCTCGTGCACGACACCGAATCCCACGTCCTCGGGCTCGAGACCACCTGCCACGAGAGGCCTCGGCGTGTCGACCTGCGAGCCGGCCCGAACCCGTTCGGATCCGGTGACGGGCACACCGTTCAACTTCACCCCACGGTCGACAAGGGAACGCGCCTCGGCCCGGGAGACCCCGAGCAACACCGCGAGGACCTTGTCAACCCGCTGACCATCCAACTCCTCAGGGACTTGCAGTATCACGGCTGATCCATGCGTAGATGATCAACACGGCCACCGCAAACGTGACCGACATGTCCGCCACGTTGAACGTCGGTATCCACCACAGATCGATCCAGTCGATCACCCTCCCGTCGAGCATGCCCGGCCCACGGAACACCCTGTCGGCGAGATTTCCGAGCGCACCGCCGATGATCATGCCGAAGGCAACCTGCTCCGGCCTGGGATGATCGTTGCGGAGGGCCCAAAGCACGGCAACGGTGACGGCTATGACGATCACTCCGATGACACTTCCGCCACCCTGGAAGAACGAGAACGCCGAGCCGGGATTCTCGGTGTAGGTGAACGTCAGGAATCCGGGGATCACCTCCACCGGGTTGCCGGTGAAATGGAGCGCCGCATAGCGTTTCGTGAGGAGGTCGAGTATGACGATCGCCGACGCGAGCCCGACTGCGAGCAGGTAACGCCGTATCAAGCTTTTCTGGCGTCGTCGACGCAGAAGCTGGTGTAGGGGAGGACGTCGAGGCGAGCCATGGGTATCGGCTTACCGCACACCTCACACGTGCCATACGAGCCGTCTTGGATCCTCTCCAGCGCACGTTGGACCTTGTCCAGCAAATCCAGGGTGTTCTGCTCGATGCTCAGCTCCTTGGCATACTCGAGCTTTGCCGAGCTCGCCTCGGCATTTCCCGGGTCCGGGCTTCGGTCGGAGGAGCTCTCGGACAGTCTTGCCTCCTCCAACTCCTGCTCGTACTCGTCGATCAGGGTCTGGAGTCGATCCCTCTCCTCCTCGAGCCGCTTCCGAAATCTCTCGACGGTGGACTTTGCGATTTTCCTGGCCACGTCTTACACCTCGTAAAGGGCGGGAACCCTACCAACGGTCGGCTGCTATTTGTCGAGTTTTCGCCAGCGTCGATTCCCGTCATCGAGAGAACGTCTGACAAGCCCTACCATTCCCGATCCCAATGTCCCCCGATCGTCGACATCGACAAAACAAATCAGAGGCCACATTCAGCAGGGCGCTCCCTTCGGTGCACTTCCCCACACTGGAGTCGGGCATCCTCGGGTTGTGGCGTGAGATCGACGCATTTGGCGAGTCGGTTCGGCGCAGGCCCTCCGACAACGAGTACGTCTTCTATGACGGTCCTCCCTTCCCGACCGGCAGCCCCCATTATGGGAACCTCCTGGCCGGCGTCATCAAGGACGTGGTTCCCCGGTATTGGACGATGAGGGGATACCGGGTGGAGAGGCGCTTCGGGTGGGACACCCATGGCCTCCCCATCGAGATGGAGGTGGAGAAGAACCTCGGGATCTCGGGGCCGCGTCAGATCGCCGAGTACGGAATCGACCGATTCAACGAAGCGTGCCGCGTCAGGGTCCAAGCCAACACGGAGACATGGGAGGTTCTCACCGAGCGGATCGGGCGCTGGGTCGACTTCGAGAACGACTACAAGACCATGGACGCCACCTTCATGGAGACCGTCTGGTGGGTGTTCAAGCAGCTATGGGACAAGGGCCTGATCTATCGGGACTTCAAGGTCCTGCCCTATTCCTACGGTGCCACCACCCCGCTGTCGAACTTCGAGGCGAACCTCGACTACCGGGACGTGGAGGATCCCTCGATCACGGTCCGTCTCGAGGTGCTGGAGGGCCAGGGCCCTGTCGAGGCGGGCGACTACCTCGTCATCTGGACCACCACACCATGGACACTCCCGGCCAACCTGGCCGTGGCGGTCGGTGAGGACATCGACTACGTGCGTGTCGAGAGCGATGGTGCCCATTACTGGGTCTCGAAGGACCGGGTCGAGCTCGCATTCGGCGACAACTACCGGGAGCTGGCATCTGCTCGTGGCTCCGAGCTCCTCGGTGTCTCATATGACCCACCCTTCGACTTCTTCGGCGAGGAACGCGACCACGGCGCTTTTCGTGTGATCGCGTCGGATGACGTCACGGTCGACGAAGGGACGGGGCTGGTGCACATGGCGCCTGCCTATGGCGAGGCCGACTTCTTCGCCCTGCAGAACGCAGGCATCACTGTCCTCGTCGACCCCGTCGACGACGGGGGCAACTTCAACGAGTTGGTCCCGGTGGTGGAGGGTGTCAACGTCAAGGAGGCCGATGCGACATTGATCGAGATCCTCGAGACATCGGGCAAGCTGGTCTCCTCCAAGCGAATCGTCCACTCGTACCCCTTCTGCTACCGGACCGGCACACCACTCATCTACAAGGCGATCCCCACCTGGTTCGTGGCGGTGGAGACCTTCCGGGACCGGATGGTGGAGATCAACGAGACCATCCATTGGGTTCCCGACTACGTCGGCTCCAAGCGCTTCGGCAATTGGCTGGAGAATGCCCGGGATTGGGCCATAAGCAGGAATCGCTATTGGGGATCGTGCATCCCCGTCTGGCAATGCGACCAATGCGAGGAGCAGGTGGCCGTCGGTTCCCTCGATGAGCTGGAGAGGCTCTCCGGCACACGTCCGGACGACCTGCACAAGCACGTCGTGGACGACATCGGTTGGGAATGCGCCAAGTGTCGGGGGTCGATGGTTCGCGTCCCGGAGGTTCTCGACTGCTGGTTCGAGTCGGGCTCGATGCCGTACGGCATGGTCCACTACCCATTCGAGAACACCGAGCGTTTCGAGGCGTCGTTCCCGGCGAAGTTCATCGCCGAGGGCCTCGACCAGACCCGCGGATGGTTCTACACCCTCATCGTGCTCTCCACCGCCCTCTTCGACGAGCCGGCGTTCGAGAACTGCGTGGTCAACGGTCTGATCCTCGCCGAGGACGGACGCAAGATGTCGAAGAGCCTCAAGAACTACCCGGATCCGTTCGAGGTCTTCGACTCCTACGGCGCCGATGCGCTTCGGGCCTTTCTCATCAACTCACCTGTGTTGCGCGCCGAACCGCTCAGGTTCAGCATCGATGGCGTCGCCGAGGTGGTGCGGACCGTCCTCCTGCCGATGTGGAACACCTACTCCTTCTTCACCACCTACGCCGAGGCAGACGGAGTCACGATCTCGGACCTGAGATCCGCCCCCCCGGCGAGTGAGCGCTCCGAGATGGATCGTTGGATCCTCTCGGTGCTGCAGAGCCTGATATCAGAGGTGAACGAGCAGATGCAGGGGTACTACCTGTACAACGTCGTCCCGCCAACTCTTGGCTTCATCGACCATCTCACCAACTGGTACATACGCAGGTCGCGACGTCGGTTCTGGAGGGCACGTGGCGAGTCGGGAGAGGGTGATGCAGACAAGCTGGCTGCCTTCGCCACCCTGTACGAGGTCCTGACGAGGTTCGCCGAAGTGCTGGCGCCGGTCCTCCCCTTCATCACCGAGCACATCTACCAGGACCTGGTGGTGGGACACGACGACGATGCCGTCCCCAGTGTCCATCATCGGGACTTTCCAGAAGCCGACCAGACGATCATCGACCCCGAGCTGGAACGGTCGATGGCCGTCGTGAGGGAGGTGGTCCGGCTCGGACGCAATCTCCGGAAGAAAGAGGGCCACCGGGTTCGTCAGCCACTCCCCCGCATCACCGTCCTGACACGCGACCCCAACGTGGCTGCGGCGGTGGCCACCCATCGTGACGTGGTGGCCGAGGAGCTGAACGTGAAGTCGGTCGAGACATCCGACGACGAGGAGTCATTCGTCGTGGTGTCGGCCAAGGCGAACTTCCGTCGGCTCGGCCCAATGCTCGGAGACCGTATGCGCGAGGTGGCTGCGGTCATCGCCGATCTCGAGTCCGCTCAGATACGCAAGGTAACTTCCGGCGAGACGATCTCGGTGGCCGGCGTCGATCTGACGGAGGATGACCTCACCATCGAGCGGACACCGCGTGCCGAGACCCTCGTGGAGACGAGTGACGACATGGCCGTCGTCATCGACACACATATCAGCCCCGAGCTGGAGCTGGAGGGCATGGCCAGAGAGTTGGTCAGCCGGATCCAAAGACTGCGAAGAGACGCCGACCTCGACGTCACGGACCGGATTGGCCTCTACTGGCAGAGTTCGGACGATCTAGTGCGAAAGGCAATCGACTCTCACGGGGAGGAGATCGCCAACGAGGTTCTGGCGGTGTTCACACGTGACGTCGACGACGCGCCGATCGAAGTCTTCGATGTCGACGGGAGGGCAGTCGGGCTGGCGATCGAACGCCAATGACGACTACGCCGAGGTAGTTGCCTCGTCGTCGGAGGTGCCCTCGTCGGACGTGCCCTCGGACCCCTCCTCTGAAGTCTCGTCCAACATCTCGCCATCACCCATCTCCCCATCGGGCGACGCTTCCTCCCCCGATGCGACCTCATCGATGGCCAGGTCGATCTCTGACGCTTCCACCGTGGCTTCCTCTTCGACTACGAGATCGTCGTCAGCAGGCACCGTGTCGGGCTCGGACGCCGTCTCGGCCTTGCCGGCTATCACGGAGTCCATCTCGTCGAGCCGATCGGCGACCGCCGTGGCCAAGGAGGCCAGCTGGGTTCGCACGCCGGCGACCTGTTGCGACATCTCAGCCATCTCGGCGTCGATTTCGGCCTTCTTGGCGTCGCGTTCCATCGTGAAGTTGTCTGCCTCCGAGCGGGCCGCCCGGACGATGTCCTCGGCCTCCTTCTTGGCATCCTCCAACATGCGATCGGCCGTCTCCTGGGCCGCCACGAGGGCCCGGCCGACAGCCGACTCGTCCGCCACCACTGCGGGAGCCGCATGGTCACCGGCCGTGGCACCACCCCGCTCGAGCTCTGCCACGCGCGCCTTCGCCTGGGCCACTTCCTCCTGCAGATCCCTCAGGGATCCAACCATCTCGTCCAGGAAGTCGTCGACCTCGTCCAGGTCATAGCCGCGTAGAGCTGTGGAGAAGGTCTTCTTCTCGATGTCTGATGGTGTCAATGCCATGGTTCTTTCCCTTCCCAGCGGAGATTACGGAGCTTTTGCTTCCCGTCCAAGCATCAGCCGATCCTGACCAGGACACTCATGATCAGATTGATGCCGATCAAGAGGACGATCGGCGACAGATCGAGCATCCCGCCCCCCAGCCTCAGTGGGGGGATGACGCGACGCAACGGCAGGATCACCGGGTAGATGATCCGGTCGAGAAACACGTTGAGCCGACCGAGAGGGTGACCCGAAGAGGTTGGGATCCAAGACAGGATCACCCAGACGATGACGGCATAGAAATAGATCCTCAGTACCAGGACTAGCAGTCCGATGACATCCACTTGTCAGTCGTCTACGTCGTCGAGCTCATAGGCGCCGAGAGCGGAGAGTCGGCGCTTCTCATCACGGCTCAGCATCACCCGAGGCGGCAGGACCAGGACCAGTCCGTCGCCCACCTTTCTCATGGAGCCATCGAGGGCGTAGATGAGGCCGGATGAGAAGTCCACCACACGTCTGACCAGCTCTGACTCGGCTCGACGCATGTCCATGACCACGGGCACCCGATCCCTCACTCGGTCGGCCAGGATCCGGGCGTCACCAAACTCCTCGATGAGGATGATGTCCGACTGGACCTCGACCGGTCGAACCAGCTCCACGGCGCCCACGGGCTCGACACGAGTCTGCGGGCGATTGGCGGCCCGGGCCGTCGGTGGTGGCTCGACCCGGCGGCTCTGAGGCAGCGGCTCGACCCGGCGGAGGTATTCCTCCTGTGGCTGCTGCTGCTGCTGTCTCTCCGATGTCTCACCGTCCATCTGGTCCTCATCGACTAATCCCAGGTACACCAGGGCTTTTGAAAATAGTGATGACATCGAGGTCTCCGGTCAAGTTCGCTCGCCAAAGATAGCCCGTCCCACGCGAATCATGGAGGCGCCCTCCTCGATTGCCATCTCGAAGTCGTCGGTCATCCCCATCGAGAGCTCCCGAACCGATGGCTCCACCTGGGCCAGTTGATCTCTGATCTGACGCAGCAATCGAAACTGTGGTCGTTGCTGCTCGGCATCGTCGACCAAGGGCGGGATGGCCATGACACCACTCACTTGGTGCCCCTGGCCAACCAAGAGGTCCAACAGCTCGCCCGCATCCTCTTGCATGACACCGGCCTTCTGTGGCTCTCGCCCGGTGTTCACCTGAATGAGCACCGGGGGAGGCATGCCCTGCCCCTTCATCCATGCCGAGCCCAATGATGGCCGATCCATGGAGTGGAGCAGGTGGGTGATCGGCCGGATCAGCCTGGCCTTGTTCGACTGGAGGGCGCCGATGAAGTGCCACCGGATGTCGTCGGGCAGCGCGGATGCCTTATCCGACATCTCCTGCGCGCGGTTCTCGCCGAAATCGCGATGACCCAACTCGTAGAGCCTCATGATGTCTGACACCGGCTTGGTCTTCGAAACGGCCACCAAGGTGACCGTTTCCGGCTCGCGACCCACCCGGCGACAGGCCCCAGCGACGCGCTCGAGGACCTCCTGATAGCTCACAGCCAACCCAGGGCGGCCATGCGGGCCGGGGTGCGATCGTGCCGATGGCTGAAATAGCCAGGCTGGTGCATGGTGCATATGCCGGCTGTCCAGACCTCGAGACCTTGTAGCTGGGCGCTTATCACCGCCAACAGGTCGACGGAGACGGAGCCCCACGTGGTCTCCCCGAGATGCGTCGGGAACAACGAGGACACGTCCTCACCCACTTCGAAGCAGCAGACGCCGACTCCCGGCCCTACCCACGCCCGGGTTGGCTCGGAGGAGCGACCCATTTCGTCTCGGAGACTCCCGACGATCCCCGATTCGGCACCCCGCCATCCGGCGTGGGCCACACCCACTGCGTCATCCGACTTCAACACGACACCGAGGCAGTCGGCGGTCAGAACGGCGAGAGGCAGATCAAGTCGTGTCGTCCACATCGCATCGGCCGGCCCGTGATCCCCCGGGGTGTCTACCTCGACCACCCGGGCTCCGTGTACTTGGCGCACCGTGGCCCAGGCTGTCGGAATGTCGAGCCGGGCCGACACGCCGGCCCTGGCGAGAGGATCGGTGAGCATGTCGCCGTCCTTGGCGTCGGTGAAGGCCACTCCGTTCACCAAGGCCACTCCGTTCACCAAGGCCACTCCGTTCACCAAGGCCACTCCGTTCACCAGGGCCACTTCGTTCTCCAAGGCAACACCGTTCAGCGGGACCACCCCGTTCGTCTCGGGGGGCCGGATCATCCTTGGACGAAGTTGGGGATCTCGAGATCGTCGTCGTCCTCATGCGCCGTGTACGAGGAGACCGGGCGGGTCGTCGTCGAAGGTTTGCTCAGCCGTCTCCGGTCGAATCCGGCCGCAATGACGGTGACCTTCATCTCCTCGCCGAGGTCATCGTCGACTATGGCCCCGAAGATGATGTCGGCCTCGTCATCGGCGTGATCGGAGACCACTCTGGCTGCCTCGGTCGCCTCGTGGAGTGTCATCGAAGAAGGGCCCGCCACTGAGAGCAGCACTCCCTTCGCCCCTTCCATCGACGTCTCCAGCATTGGGCTGGCTATGGCGCGCTCGGCAGCCTGCCTGGCCCGGTTCTCGCCGGTGGCACGACCGATTCCCATCACCGACGAACCGGCGTCGGACATGATCGTCCTCACGTCGGCGAAGTCGACGTTGATCAGACCCGGCGTCGTGATCAGGTCGGTGATCCCGGCGACACCGGACATCAGCACGTCGTCTGCGAGTCGGAACGTCTCACCTATCGGTGCGGCAGGATCCCCGACGTCGAGGAGACGATCGTTGGGAATGACGATCAAGGTGTCAACGGCGTCCTTGAGGGCGTCGATGCCCTGTTCGGCATACACGGCGCGACGACGTCCCTCGAACCCGAAGGGACGGGTGACGACGCCCACGGTGAGCGCACCGACCGACCTCGCCACCTCGGCCACGATCGGGGCCCCGCCGGTGCCGGTGCCACCACCTTCCCCGGCGGTGATGAAAACCATGTCCGAGCCTTTGAGGGCATCCTCCAACTCGGCTCGATGCTCCTCGGCGGCGGCCCGGCCGATCTCGGGGTTCGCTCCCGCACCAAGACCTCTCGTGACCTCACGCCCGATGTCGAGCTTGACATCCGCATCACTCATGAGCAGCGCCTGGGCGTCGGTGTTCAGGGCAATGAACTCGACTCCCCTGATTCCGGCATCAACCATACGATTGACCGCGTTTACGCCACCGCCCCCTACCCCGACCACCTTTATCACGGCCAAATAGCCACCACTCGACGAACTGCTCACAACGATGTCCTCCAGAGAAATCGAAAGCTGAAGTAGAGGTTTACAGTCCACCGGGAGCTAAGTAAAGCCATTCAAATTAACCTTCTAGTAGAGGTTCAGGGTTGCTCACTCCCCTGATCAGAACCGCTTCCACCTGTGTCGACGCCGCCACTGTCGGTGGCCCCAGACCCGTCGGCGACGCCATCCGTCCCCACGGTCCCACCCGAATCGGGTGACGTCTCCGGTGGGGTGACCGCCGGGTGGGCGGGGGCGATCATCGTGAGCACAGAGTCCTGGGGAATCTCCTCCTGGAGCAAAGCCGCCAGGCTCAGGGCCTTTGATTCCATCTCGGTGGCGCGGCCGAGACGGACGTCGTAGCCACCAACCGTGGCCCACAACTCCCCGTCTCCTCCCAGCGTGACCACGGCAGCCGAAGCCAATTCTGGTGGCAGCGAATCGACGAACTCGAGCGAGCCGAGCACCAACCTGGCCACGTCTGGATCAGACTCGGCATCACCACCGACCTGGATGTGGGGATACTCCGCATCCGGGACCGATGTCGAGTACAGGGCAACGCCGTCGACTGCAGTCCGCTCCCAACCTCCCTCCACTTCCACCCAGGCGAGGGGAACGCGCTCTTCGACCTTTACCACCACGCGATTGGGCCAGTCCAACTCCACCGAGGCATCGCGGACCCACGGATCCATCTCGAGGGCGGACTCCACCTTGCCCGGCCTGACGAAGACCATGGGCGTACCGGGCAGCAAGCCCTCGTCGACGAGAGTGCGCTGCGCAGCGCTGGAGACGATGCCGGCCGTCCGCACCTCGTGAACACTGAGCATCGGTGACAAAAAGGCCCATGCGATCACCCCGACGATCGCGAGCAGCACCATGAATTTGATCAGACGGCTCACCGTCCGCCGGGCGCGGTCTTCCGCCACCTCGCGTCTTCTCTCCATCAATCTCGGATCGATCGTCATTGGTCGAACCCCACGAACTGGATCTCTGGCTCCAGCATGGTTCCGCTCTCCTCGAACACGCGGTCTTTCACCCTTTCGACCAGGGCCTTGATGTCGCTGGAAGTGGCTTCCGGGCCGGCAACGATGAAATTGGCGTGCTTGGTGGACACCGAGGCGTCCCCAACGGACAGCCCTTTCAGCCCGATCGAGTCGATCAACTCGCCCGCGCTGATGTGCACCGGGTTCTTGAAGACGCTGCCCGCATTGAGGGTCCCCCCCGGCTGATGGTCCCTCCTCCATCGGGTTATCTCGCGCAGGAGGGCTTTACCACTGCCGGACTCGGCGGGAGACCCTCGAAACACCGCCTCGACGACGAGCTGATCCGATGTCACGTTGCTGTGGCGGTAGCTCATCTCGAGCTGATCCGGGGTCAGGGATCGCGAAGACGCGGCGGCCAGGTCGAGAACGGTCGCCGCCTCCAGGACGTCGCGGGTCTCCGAGCCGAAGCAACCGGCGTTCTGGCGGACTGCTCCACCCACAGACCCGGGAATCCCAACGAAGAATTCGAGGCCCCCTAGCCCGGATTCCACCGAGGTGCGAGCCACCAGCGATAGTGGAGCGGAGCCACCGCCCACCAGGCGGCCGTCTTCCACCTCGACCGTCGAGAACCCCGGGCCTAACCGGACCGCGACGCCGTCGAATCCCTCATCGGCGACGACGAGGTTGGACCCTCGCCCCACTATCAGGAACGGGAGATCCAACTCCGCTCGGAGAGAGACGAGCTTGTGAAGGTCTTCCCTGGTCTCGAGGACGACCATGTAACGAACCGGCCCCCCCGACTTGTAGGTGGTGTACGGGCCGAGCCGGACATTCTCGGTCGCCGAGCCCGTTGCCAGCATCGTCTCGAGGGTGGTGGTCATCTGACAGCCAGGAGCATCGCCAGCTCGGTTGGGACCACGGTGATGTCCCCGGCTCCCATGGTCAAGACCAGATCGCCCGATTCGACCCGATCGGCGAGGAAGCCGGCCAAGTCGGCCATGTGAGGCACGTAGTGGGTGCTCGCCCCATGGCTTCTAGCCGCCTCGGCCACGAGGGCACCGGTCACCCCGGGAACCGGGGCCTCACGAGACGGGTACACATCGGTTACAACCACCTCGTCGGCAAGGCTGAGAGCCGCCCCGAAGTCGTCCTTGAACCTCGCCGTCCGGCTGTACAGATGAGGCTGAAACACCGCCCAAATCCTCCCGGGAGTGGCATCGCGGGCAGTGGTCAGCGTGGCCCGAACCTCAGTCGGGTGATGCGCGTAGTCATCCACCATCGACACTCCGGCAACGGTGCCGCGCTGCTCCCATCTCCTGCCGACTCCGCGAAACGCGGTCAAACCGGCGGCACAGGCCTCGAGGTCATAGCCGAGGAGGGCGAGCAGGCTCAGTGCCCCGGCCGCATTCGTCGCCACGTGGGCACCGGGCCGGCCCAGGGAGATAGACGTCCTGGTGTCGGCGCTCACGAGGGTGAACGAGCTTCCCCCCGCCCCCGTGACCAGGTCTTCGATTCGCCAATCGGCGTCGGGGCTCAAGCCGTAGGTGACCGCGCCGGTCTGGGAGGCGACCCGATGCGAGCCCGGATCGTCGCGACATGCAACCACCGGTCCCCCGACACCCGCGGCGACACGTCTGAAGCTTTCGTATAGGTCTGACTCGTCGCCGAAGTGCTCCAGATGCTCCACCTCGACATTGGTGATCACCAAGCCGGTCAGGTGCAGGCGCTCGAAAGTCCGGAATGCCTCATCGGCCTCGATCACGAAGAGTGGCGATGACCCGAAATGGCCGTTCGTGCCGAGATCGGCGAGCTCGCCACCCACGATGAAACTCGGATCTTCGCCTGCGGATCGGAGGGCGGCCACCAACAGTGCGGTGGTTGTGGTCTTCCCGTGGGTCCCGGTGGCGCCGATGGTGGGCACGTCCGCCGACAGCGCACCGAGGAGTTCGGGCCGTCGCCAGACCTCGACGTCTGAATCGAGGGCAGCGACGAGCTCCGGGTCGTTGTCCGGGACCGCCGACGATGCCACCACGAGGTCCGCCGCGGAGGCCACCTCCGGGTGGTGCCCGGTATACGTCTCGACACCGAAGTCGACCAAACGGTCGAGCGTCGAGCCACCGCGCAGGTCGGAGCCCGAGACTGTGCGCCCCATCCCGGCGAGGACCTTGGCGATGGCGCTCATCCCGGCACCACCGGCCCCGACGAGATGTATTCGTTTCGCCCCGAGGCTCACTTCGATGCCTCGATCAAAGCCTCGGCGATTGCAGACGCCGCATTGGGCCTGGCAATGACGGACGCTGCTTCCCTCATCGTCGTCAAGCGGCCTTCGTCGAACAGGGTGGCCTCGACCAATCGGGGCAACCGCCCCAACTCGGGCTCCGCGAGCATCAGGGCCGCCCCGGCTGCCTCGATGAACCGTGCGTTCTCCCTCTGGTGCCCGGCCGAGCCGAATTCCCCCGGGATCAAGATCGATGGGGTCCCGGTGGCCGTCAGCTCGGCCACTCCCCCTCCGGCGCGGGCCACCACCAAATCGGCTGCCGCGTAGAACCTGCTCATCTGATCCTCGAACTCGACTTGTCTCCAGACCGACACCTTTGGGGACTGCAACCCATCCATGACTCTCCCTCGGCCGGTGAGATGGACGACCTGCATCACCGGCCCTCCCCATGTGGCTACGAGACGCTTGATCGCCTCGTTGATGACACCGGCACCCAGCGAGCCTCCGAAGACGCCAAGCGTTGGCCGGGACGAATCGAGGTCGTAGTGGGAAATCGCCTGAGCCCGGCTCGTGGCTCGGTCGAATTGGGCCAGGTCACGGCGGACGGGGTTTCCCACCCACTCGGCGCCCGGCGTCCCCTTTGTGTTCGGAAACGACACAAAGACCCGAGAGGCCCATCGTCGGGCGACCCTGTTGGCCAGACCAGCGTCCTTGTTTTGCTCGGAAACCATCAAATCGACCCCGGAGCTTCGAACAGCCAGGGCGAGAGGGATGGTCACGTAGCCACCCATCCCCAGACCGACCTTCGTCCCCCGATCACCCATGATCTCGATCATTCTCCGGCGTGCCCTCAACACGATCCCCGGGAGTTTCACGTTCTCGATCGAGAGCGATCGCCGCAGCCCCTTCAACTCGAGACCCTCGAAGGGAAACCCGGCGTCGGGGTACACCTTCGCCTCGAGACGGTCCCCACCGACGTAGAGGATCCGCTCGCGCTCGATCCCCTGCGCCACCAGGGCCTCTCCCACCGCCAGACCCGGATAGACGTGTCCCCCGGTGCCGGCGGCAGCGATGACGAAGGTCATTTCGCGGTGGGGGTTCCTGCCTGAGCGATGTTCACCAGGACCCCGAGCGCAGCCATCGAAACGATCAACGCCGTGCTCCCAAATGAGACGAAAGGAAGTGCGATGCCGGTTATCGGCATGACTCCGAGAACGCCGCCGATGTTCACCAATGCTTGGAAGGACAGCCATGTCGTGATGCCGGCGGCGACCATGCGGCCGAAACGGTCAGGGGCTCTGGCCGCCACGACCCACCCGACGACGGCCAGGGCGAGAAACAGGCCGATCACGGTCAAGGCGCCGATCAGGCCTGTTTCCTCACCGATGATGGCGAAGATGAAATCGGTGTGGGCATTGGGCAGATAGAACCATCGGGCGCGGCTGGCACCGAGCCCCACGCCGAATATCCCCCCATTGGACAGTGCGTAGTAGCCCTGGATCAGCTGGTATCCCTTTCCGCTGGCGTTGCCCCATGGGTCGAGGAATCCCACGATGCGATTGACGCGGTATTGATCCGCGAAAGCGAGAACACCGGCACCCGAGAGGGCAATCGTGGCCAGGGCCGTCACATATCGAAACGGTGTGTCGCTTGCCAGGATGACCGCCATGGCGGCGGCGCCGATCACGATCGTGGTGCCGAGGTCCGGCTGTTTCATCACGAGAAGGCCCACCACCCCAACCGTGGCCGCAACCGGGACCAGGAAGTGCCCGAATCGATTGAGGAGCTTGTGCTTGCGCTCCAGCAGGTAGGCAAGCGAGAAGATGACCGAGACCTTCGCCAACTCGGATGGTTGGAAACTGAATCCGCCAATTGGCAGCCAACGTTGCGCACCGCCGATGACAGGGCCAACCGCCAGGACTGCCACGAGAAGGGCAAGCGTCACCAGCAGGGAGGGAAAGGCGATCTTCCGGTAGAACCGATATGGGATGCGGCTCGTCGCGAGGAGCATGATCGTCCCGATTCCGACGCCGACCAACTGCCGTTTGAAGTAGTAGAAGCGATCGTGATCCTGATCGATAGCCACTGCCGAGGAGGCGGACTGCGTCGCCCCGAGCCCGATGACGACCAACACCACGACCAGGACCAGGAGGATGGTGGCGGTCCGATTGTTGACCTTCAACAGCTCGGCACGATCGCGGGCTGCCGCTCGCACCCTTGCGATCGAGGTCACATTCGTCGTCATCAGTCGCTTACCTCCGAGATTGCCTTCACCAACTCGATGAACCTGTCGCCCCGGTCCTCATAGGACGTGAATTGGTCGAAGCTGGCACATCCCGGGGCCAGAAGGACCGTGTCACCTGGCTCGGAGAGCTCGGCCGCCAGCTCGACGGCCTTGTCCAAGTCGCCGGCCAGTAGTCCCCTCTCTCCCGCGGCGTCGACGAGACCCTGGCCCTCGGTACCGATGCCCAGGAGGAGCCGGACGTTGGGCTCAGCGGCGAGAGGAGCGACGTCGAGGCCCTTGGCCAGCCCACCTGCGATGAGCACGACCGACCGGTGCGCTCTGATCGAGGAGAGGGCGGCATGAGGGTTGGTGGCCTTGGAGTCATCGATCCATGTCACTCCATTGCCACGGAGGACGATCGACCTGCGGTGCGCTCCCGGGTGGAAGGACTCTGCGACGGTGGTCACGCCATCGACCGTGGCGCCGAGACGAAGGGCAAGCGCCGACGAGGTAGCCAGATTGACCAGATGAGTCGGGTCTCGAGATGGAAGACCGCTCAACGGCATGGACAACTCGCCGACAACCAACCTGTTGCCGTCCACGCCGCCTCCACCAGGGGGCAGATGGACCCCGGACACCGGAAAGAGCTGACTCTTCGCATCGGCGACCAGACTGGAGGCTCCTTCGTCGTCGGCGTCGTACACGAGCAGGTCGTCCCCGCCCTGGTTCATGAATATTCGGGCCTTGGCACTCCGGTACGAGTATTCGGATCCGTGCCAATCGAGATGGTCCAGCGCCACATTCGTGATTGCGGCTGCGACCGGGTGAAACGTCTCGCAGAAGCGCAATTGAAACGACGAGACCTCGACCACCAGGGCGTCGTGATCCTCGCCCACCTCTGCCGAGAGGGGCGAGCCGATGTTTCCCGTTGCCGGGGCGTCGACACCCGACGCCTCCAACATCGCCGACGTCGCCTCGGTCACCGTCGTCTTGCCATTGGTGCCGGTGATGGCAGCAACGGTCGTATCGAGTTGCGTCCAGGCGAATTCGATCTCACTCCACACCGGGATACCCCACTCTTGAGCTTCGACTATGGGAATCGAACGCTCGGAAAAGCCAGGGCTCACCACGACGAGATCGATCCCGGTGAGGAGAACGGGGTCCCATCCACCACTGGCCACCGAATAGCCGGAGGCCAAGGCATCCGGAGATCCCTCGTCCGAGTAGATGGTCACCGCCATCTGGCTTCTCCTGGCCAGGTCGGCTGCGGCGAGACCAGACACGCCTGCGCCGAGGATCAGAACCCGACTCAAAGCAGGCCCTCCAGACGCAAGAAGTCGCCATAGAAGAACCCGAGGCCGAGGGCGACGCCGATCCCGGTCAGGATCCAGAACCTGATGACCACTGTGGTCTCGGGCCAGCCACCGAGATTGAAATGGAAGTGAAGGGGCGCCATCCGGAATATTCGGTTGCCGGTCAATTTGAAACTGGCCACCTGGAGGATCACCGAGAGGGTCTCTGCCACGAATATCCCACCGAGGATCGCCAGGAGCAGGTGGGTGTTGGTGAGGAGGGCCAGGGCCGCCAGAAGGCCGCCGATCGCCTGGGACCCGACATCACCCATGATGATCTTGGCCGGAGGCGCATTCCACCACAGAAAGCCGAGGATTGCCCCGAACATCGCCGCCGAGATGATCGCAAGCTCGAGGGGGTCCACCGCCCGGTACACCGGGTCGGGACGGAACCCCGGGCCGTTGCGGAACTGCCAGAAGGCGATGACCGTGTAGGAGGCGACCACGAGCGCCGATGCCCCACCGGCGAGCCCGTCCATCCCGTCGGCCAGATTCACGCCGTTGGCGGTGCCGGTGAGGATGATCAAGACCCAGATCACGAAGAAGACCCCGAGATCGATCCCGAGCGGCCTCACAAACGAGATCTCGGTCACCACCCCCGCCATGGAGGCCCCCCACGCGAAGAGCGCCGAGATCGCCAGCTGGCCCCCGAACTTGGCGGACTTCGAGAGACCGAGGCTCCGCTTGTTGGAGTACTTGATCAAGTCGTCGAGAAAGCCGACCACTGCCATCCCGGCCAGGGCGAACACCGCCAGGAGCCCTCCTGAGCTGAACGGCTGAAACTCGATCGCCAGCCCTCCGCTCGGCCCGAGGAGCCGGACGTGCGCCAGGACATACCCGACGATGGCGCCGGTCACGAACACGACCCCACCCATAGTCGGTGTCCCCTGCTTGTGGCCGTGCATCCCGGCTATCTCCTCCTGGATGAATTGACCGATCTCTCTCCTCCGAAAGAAGCGAATGGCATATGGAGTGCCGAAAATGGAGAAGAGCAGCCCAACTGCGGCAGCGATCAGAAGGGAAATCACCGGGACATGCTCCCCGAAATCGGACCGCGATCGGCGGACCTCGCATCGACACCGAGGATTGCGGAAGCGACCTCCCGGTCATCGAATGGGACGACGACGTCCCCGATCTCCTGACCCGTCTCGTGGCCCTTGCCCAGGATCAGGACCACGTCCTCGGGCCTGGCCATGCCGATGGCGATCTCGATGGCTCGGCGCCGATCAGCTTCGACCACGACGTCGCCCCGCTCGGCCCCGGCAGCCATCTGGGCCAGGATTGCGCCCGGGTCCTCTGAGCGCGGGTTGTCGGATGTCAACACCGTCGAATCGGCTTCGGCCGCGGCGGCTCCCATCATCGGTCGCTTCTCCCGATCGCGATCGCCGCCTGCCCCCGCCACGGCTATGACACGGCCGGTCGTCAGCTGTCTCGCCAACGCGATCGTCTCGTGTATCCCCCTGGGGGTGTGCGCATAGTCGACGATCACCGTCGGCCCCGGTGTGATGGAGACCTGTTCGAAGCGCCCCGGCACCGGTGCCAGGTTCGCCAGCCCGGCGGCCAGGGTCTCCAGGTCCAACCCGAGCGCAAGGCAACAGGCAACCGCGACCAGGCAGTTCTCCACGTTGAAGGAGCCGACCAGAGGTGAGTGGACCTCGACTGCTCCATCGGGTGCGATCAGATCGAAGTGGGTACCGAATAGGGACGTTTCCACTCCCTCGGCGCGCACGTCACCGCCGACGCCGGTTCGCAGGAGCGGCACCGAGATCGACCTCGCGATCTCCCTCCCGACCTCGTCATCCACGTTGATGACGGCGGTTCCGACATCGAATTCGTGGAATAGGCGCTCCTTTGCCTTGCGATAGGAGGCCATGTCGCCGTGGAAGTCCAGATGGTCCTGGGAGAGATTCGTGAAAGCGGCGACCGCAAACTTGGTGGCATTGACCCTGCTCATCTCCAGGGCATGCGATGAGATCTCCGCGGCGACCACCTCTGCCCCGAGATCGCGCATCTGTGCGAGAAGCCTCTGGAAATCGGTCGCTTCGGGTGTGGTCCGAGCCGAGGGGAGCACGGTGTCTCCAAGCCTCGTCCGAATGGTGCCGATCAGCCCGGTAGCGCGCCCTCCCGTGGTCATCAGGTACTCGACGTAGTGGGTGACCGTCGTCTTGCCGTTCGTCCCCGTGACGCCAACCACTTCTACCTGAGAAGAGGGGTCACCGTGGACCGCCGAGGCCAGGGGTCCCATGGAACGCCTCGTGTCGTCGACCACGATCTGGTCTATCCCGACGTCCAGCCGAGTCTCGACCGCGACAGCGGCACCACCGTTCGTCGCAACCTCGGCGACATAGTCGTGTCCGTCGTGTCTCGCACCGCGAACGGCCACGAACATGGTCTGTGGCCCGACTCGACGGGAGTCGTGGGTCACGTCTTCGATCACGCGGCTCGTATCGCCGAAGAGATTCCCATCCACCCGGCTTGCCAGCTCCCCCAAAGTCTTACCCGTCGACGGCATCGGGTGTCACTCCCAATCGATGCAACGCCTGTTCCATCACCTGTGCGAAGACAGGAGCCGCGGAAAGCCCGCCAGTGCGATACTCATACGCCGGCTCGTCGATCAACACCGCAACCACGACCTTGGGGTCGCCCATCGGGGCCATGCCGACGAAGGATGCCCTGGTCGCGTCGGTGTATCGCCCGTCCTCACCGAGCTTGTTCGCCGTGCCGGTCTTGCCACCCACTCGATAGCCTTCGACACTCGCCGCCTGACCGGTACCTTCGTCCACGACGCCTGCGAGGAGTTGGCGCATCAGGAGAGCGGTCTGCTCCGACACCACGCGTCGGGTCTGGATCCCGGTCACATCGACGTTGCCGTCCAGGTCGGTGGTGGACGCCACGATGTGTGGCGACGTCCACACGCCGTCGTTCCCGACAGCCGCATAGGCGGCTGCCATTTGCAATGGGGTGGCGGCAACAGAGTATCCGATGGCGGCCGATGCCCAGCAGGTCTCACAACCGGCGGCAAAGTTGAGCAGGCCGGGAGCCTCGACCGAATAGTCGATTCCCGTCTTTGCCCCGAGACCGAACTTCTCGATGTAGGAGACCAGACGACTCTGCCCCAGCTTGTCGGCGATCAGGATCGTGCCCACGTTCGAGGAGCGGGTGAAGATGTCCGCAACGGTCATGTCCGAGGTCTCGTGATGGTTGAAATCGCGATAGCAGCCATACAGGTCGTCGTCTGCCGAACGACATGCGTTGTCACGGAGTTCCAAAACGTCGCCGACGTCGGGGATCACGGTGGTGGCATCGACCTCTCCCTCCTCGACCGCTGCTGACACCGTGATCAGCTTCTCGGTGGAGCCAGGCTCGTAGATTCCACGCACCACGAAATTCGAGAAGGCAAGGCAGTTCGGGTCTGCCTCGGCATCACAGTTTGGGTCGATGGTCTCACGAGTCTGCGGATCGAAGACCGGTGCGCCGGCCATGGCCAGCACCCCTCCCGTCTCCACATCGAGGACGACCACCCAGCAGGACTTCGCCTGAGTCCTGTCCACGGCTGACAAGCAGGCCTCTTGCGCCTGGTATTGCAACGGGAGGTCGATCGTCGTGTTGAGATCCTCCCCCGGCACCGCGGGGACGATGTCACTTATCCCCTGTGGGATGGGACGACCCTCGAGGTCGCGCTCGAATACGGCCTTTCCTGGAACGCCTCGCAACTGGTCGTCGTAGTAGAACTCGAGCCCTTCCTGTCCATTTCCGTCGATGTCCACGAAACCGGTGACGTGTGAGGCAACCTGGCCGGCCGGGTAGATGCGACTCGCCTCCGGGTGGGCATAGACACCTCTGATCCCGAGACCGAGGATCTGCTCGGCCACCACCGGCTCCACCTGCCTCTTGAGATAGACGAAGTCCTTGTCCGAGGTGAGACGCTGATAGAGCACGTCGGAGTCGACCCCAAGGGCACCTCCGATCTGCTGCGCAACCCAGAGTGGCTCGTCGACCTGCTTCGGGTTGGCCCAGAGGCTCTGGGCCTCGACTGTCAGGGCGAGCAACTCGCCGTTGCGATCGAAGATCTTGCCCCGCTGGGGGGCCAGGTCCTTGGTGACCAGACGCTGACTGAGCCCCTGGTCGGCCAGATCCGCCGCTTGCACCACTTGAACCTGCACCAGCCGATATGCCATTCCCAGCCAAGCAGCCACGAGAAAGAGGCCGATGACACCGACCCTGATCGTCGCCGGGTTCCGCTTCCGGGTGGTGGCCCGTCCCGCGGCCACCGGTCAGAGCTCCTGCCTGGACTCCGGTGGTTCGGAGCGATTTGCCCCGTCCGTGAGCCCGGCTCCAGCGCGCCGTCGGGTCATCATTGCGTTGCCCCGGGGTCCTCGAGAGAGGCCACAGCCGGGTTCCCCGGGAGGTCGACCAACAGCTGGCGGGTGTCGGCGGGGAGAACCAGGCCCAACTCTTCGGCCAGCGGAGCGATGCGTGCGGGGTTCTCCAGCCTGGCGATCTCCAGCTTGAGCTGCTGGTTGATCGCTTCTTGCTGGGTGATCGCCTTGTCGAGACGGTCGAGCTCGAACGCCGATCGATCGAGAGAAGTCCGGGCGAAGCCAAGCCCGAGAAAGGCGATAACGGCGATCGCCGCCACGATCATCCACGGGGCGAGTGTCGGCCGTCGCAACCTCCTCCCGGGGAGGACACGGAGACTCTTCTCGTCGGCGCGGCGTCGGAGTGGGCGGACCGCGGTCATGCCGCCACCTTCTCGGCCGCCCGCAACCTGGCCGACCGCGCTCGATTGTTGGCGGCAACCTCATCGGCACCCGGGCGCACCGGCTTCCTCGTCAGGAGTCGCAGCTCGGCTGTGTTCCCGCAACCGCAGACCGGCATCTCCGGGGGACAGGTGCAACCCGTGGCGCCTTGTGCGAAGCGCTGCTTGACGATCCGGTCTTCGAGCGAGTGGTAGGAGATAGCCACTACCCGGCCACCCACCCTGACCAGGCCGATCGCTCGATCGAGACCGGTCTCGACCGCACCGAGCTCGTCATTGACCGCAATTCGAATGGCCTGGAATGTGCGTCGGGCGGGATGTCCCGCCCGGCGACGGGCCGCCGGGAGTGCCGCGGCGATGACCGTGGACAGCTGCGCAGTGGACTCGATTGGACGGGCGGTGACGATGGCGCGGGCGATTCGGCCGGCCATCCGCTCCTCCCCGTACCGACGGATCACGCCGGCCAGTTCGGGCTCGGGCCATGTGTTGACCACATCCGCCGCAGTCACATCCGTGTCCGGGCCCATTCGCATGTCGAGCGGCCCGTCATGGCGATACGAGAACCCCCTGGCCGCCACCTCCAACTGGTGCGAGGAAACCCCAAAGTCGAAGAGGACCGCAGACACCGGGGCATCGGTCACGACGGAGACCAGAGTGTCGATTTCGGCGAAATTCCCCTGAATTGCCTCGATCCCGAGCTCCCGGGCGTTGGCCAGGGCCTCCGGATCGCGGTCTATCCCAATGATGGTCACGTCTTCTCCAAACTCATCCAGTAGGCGGCGGCTGTGCCCTGCGCCTCCCAAAGTCGCGTCCACCACGACTCCGGGCATGACGGGTGCCAGAAGCTCAGCCACCTCATGGGCCAGAACCGGCCGGTGGTACCGGTCCTCGTCTCTCCGGTCCTGGCTCATTGCCAGCCCCCCGGGCGCTGGTACCAATGAGAAGCGGGCGGAGTCAGGGGCCTTCCATTGGTTCCGGGGGGCTGGCGATGGGCCAGACGCCTGTCGCTGCTGCTATTCGTCCTCCTCCAGATAGCTCTCGTCGCCTACGGCCCGATCCGAGAGGTGGAGATCCTTGTTCCACAGCTCCACATGGTCGAACACACCGAGGACGGCGATCTCCGAGGACGTCTCGAGACTGGCGAAATCCCTCAAATCCGGCTTGACCAGAACCCTGCCCGCCTTGTCGAGCGCCTGGAGGTCGGCGCCGCTGAACACCGTTCTCGAGAATCGACGACCAGACCGGTTCTGCGGCTTCTCTCTCACTTCTGCTGCCAATGCCTCGAACTCAGCGGTCGGGAAGATCGCCAATTGTCCATCCTGGCCTTTGGTGACCACGCAGCCGTCTTCGAGTAGACGACGGAAACCGGAGGGCATGACCACTCGGCCCTTCTCGTCGAGGCTGTGGAAGTACTCACCGAGGAACACTTCAGTTCTTCTCCGTCCGTCCTCATCGCTGCTGACCCCTTCTCCTGGGTCGGTCGCGCCACTATGACCCACTTCCCCCCATTTGTCAACCTTTTCCCCCACTCATTCACCCCACCGACACATCGGCTCGGTGGGCAGGACGAGAAGGCCAGGTCGCCGTGGAGTGAACAGTCTCGAGAGGTGATGTGTTTGCTAGCGATCCGCTTCCAGGCCCGTGGGTGGGCCAGGGCTGGTGACCGGTGGCGACGAATCATCGGTGAGCGAGAGATACCACCAGCTCACGTCGTGCCACTTGCCCAGTTTGAGCCCAACACGGGGGAAGACCCCGATCGGGACGAAACCAGTTGAGGCGTGCAGACGCTCGGAGGCGGGATTGGGAAGTGCGATCCCGGCATATGCGGAGACATATCCCCAGACCCGGCATTGGTCGAGCAGATGCAAGTACAACTCTCCCCCCGCCCCGCGGCGTCGCCATCCGGAGCGCACATAGATGGACGTCTCGGTCGACCAGCGATACCCCGGGCGAGCGCGGTGTGGAGCGGCATACGCATAGGCGACCAACTCGGACCCCTCGGTCATCACCATCCAGGGATGCGTCCTGGAACCTGAGACCAGTCGTCGGGCTATCTCCCTTGGGCCGGGAGGGTCGATCTCGAAGGAGACGTGACCGTCACTGACCAACGGGTCGTATATGGCCGCGATTGCGGCGGCGTCTTCCGGTTCAGCGGCCCGAACGAGACGCACTGGCGACGCCTAGGCGACCTCTAGATACGGGTGCCAGGCGGGGTCGACCTCGTACCCGGTCGATGCGTAGATCCATGCATATCGTCGTGGAGGGCCTGGCTTGGAGGCCAATCTCAGACCGGCCTCAGAAGGAGAACGATCCCCTTTCCTGATGTTGCAGGGGCGACAACAGGCGACGACGTTCTCCCACGTGTGGTTGCCCCCCTTCGAACGGGGCGTGATGTGATCGATCGACTCGGCAGGAGCGCCGCAATATTGACACTTGTGCCCGTCGCGCCCGAATACGGCGCGGCGGGTGACCGGGGCGGCACGTCTATAGGGAACCTTCACAAAACGATGAAGCCGAACGACGGATGGGACTTCGACGGTGGCGCTCTCCGAGCTCCACGTCTCGTCCTTTCCCACGACCACGCTGGCCTTGCTGTTGAGGACCAATATCACGGCGCGCCTGGTGGTCACCACCGAAAGCGGCTCGTAACTGGCGTTCAGGACTAGGACTCTGGCCATGCGTGGTAATTCGCTTGTGGCGACGTTACCAACCGGCGTGGGCCAAATCCGCATCTTCGGGATCGAGATTCAGCTCGATGAGACCCATCGCCTTGCCGACGGCCAGACCGAGCGCCGGCTCCCATCCTTGCGAGGTGTCGGCGCGACCGACGCGCTCGAAGTCCCCGTCGACTGCCGCCACCTCGATGACACCGTCGTCGCGGACCTTGGCTCTGGTGATCTCGAAAGGCGGCTTCCCGATCACCTGGCACCAGGCGTCGGCGAGACCCTGGGCAACCGACATCGGATCAGGCATCACCACGCGGAATGACCGAATGGCCTTTCCAATCACCTCTACACGCGCTCCACCCTTTATCGGCGTGATGCGGACCTCGACGCCCAGGGGACCCGCCGGTTGGAGGCGACTGCCCCCGACTCGAAGGTCCGGGTCGTCGTGGGACCGCACCCCATATGCGACCAGGAGCGCCTTTACCCTCTCCAAGACCTCGACTTCATTGGCGTCGGGCTCCAGGCGAACGTTGATGCCGGACTCGACGTCGTCGAGATCGAAGGAAACCGCCGCCACCCCCGGTATGTCCTGAAGCCGCTCGAGAAGCTTCCCACTCACTTGAAGACCCTCATGCGCCGTCGCCAGGCGAGGAACTCGATCAGATCGTCTTGTCGGATTCCCGACATGCCATCGCCGTATGCGGTATGAACTCTCCAGTCGACATAAGAAGAGGAGGGGAACAAACCCCGATGAGAGCGCATGGCGAAGAAGGCCCTGATGGCCTCCCAGAACAGGACCGGCCGACGTATCGAAGTCAGCAGAAATCCTCCCATCCCCAGCCCATCTCCCATGAGTCGACAGCCATTCCCCAACCACACTCTAGCTCCCACAGCGGAGGACGACCGGTAGAGTTTCGCCCAGATCAGGCCACACGGGAGTTGCACTTGTCCGAGGTATCGCCAAAGCAGATCGAGACCTTCTCCGAGCGGTTCGACCGAATCGCAGCCAATGTCGAAAAGGTCATCCAGGGCAAGCGCGACGTGGTCGAGCTTCTCGTGCTCGCCCTCGTGGCCGAGGGGCATGTCCTGGTGGAGGACGTTCCCGGTGTCGGCAAGACTCAGTTGGCGAAATCGATAGCCCGGTCGATCGACGGCCAGTTCCAGCGAATCCAGTTCACCCCGGACCTGCTGCCATCAGATGTGACCGGAGTATCGGTATGGGACCGCAACCGGAACGAGTTCGAGTTCAAACCCGGCCCCATCTTCGCCAACATCGTGGTCGGCGACGAGATAAACCGGGCCAGCCCGAAGACCCAGTCGGCGCTCCTGGAGGCGATGGAGGAAAAGCAGGTCACCTCCGATGGGGTCACCCGGCTGCTCCCGCTCCCGTTCATGGTGGTGGCCACGCAGAACCCCTTGGAGCACGAGGGCACGTATCCATTACCGGAAGCCCAGCTCGACCGATTCATGATGCGGGTCGTCATCGGTTATCCGAGTCGTCAGAAGGAATTGGAGATCCTCGACACCCACGGCGTCCGCTCGACCTTTTTCGACTTGAAGCCGGTGCTATCTGTCGCCGAGGTCGAGGACATGGTCGCCATTGCCCGGGCAGTGGTGGTATCCCAATCGGTGAAGACCTACATCGTCGACCTGGTCGAAGGCACCCGCACCCATGCGGATGTTCTCCTCGGCGCCTCGCCGAGGGCCGCTCTCTTCCTGCAGCGTCTGGCGCGAGCGCGGGCGGCCTCCCAGGGTCGCGAGTACGTCACACCCGACGACGTGAAGGCACTTGCCCACCCCGTCTTGGAGCATCGGATGGCCCTTCGACCGGAGGCCCAGATGAGAGGCGAGTCGCTGCCTGAGGCAATCGACGAGATCATGACCCGACTGCGTGTTCCCGGCACGACGAGCCGGATCGCCACCTGATGCCAACCTTGCGGGGCTGGGCGCTCTCCGGGGCCGGTCTCGCGCTGCTCTTCCTCTGGTATGCCCTCGGTGAGGCGGAATTGCTGCTCACCGCCCTGTTCCTGCTGTTCGCCCAACTCGTCGCCCTCGCCTACGTCAGGTTGCGTCGCCCCGCGCTGGAGGTGAACCGGCGTCTCGGGTCGTCGACGGTCCATGACGGGGACACCACGAATGTGACGCTCCTGGTCGACAACCCGAGCCGGCATTCGGCCGGGTACCTGACCATCGAAGACGACGTGAACGAGCTCGGAGTCGCCACATTCGAGGTGGCGAAGCTGAAGAAGGGCGAGTCGACGACGGCGACCTATCGGGTCACCTGTCGGCCGCGGGGTGTCTACCGGGTCGGCCCGACGGTGGTAAGGGCCTCCGACCCGCTCGGGCTCGCGGAATCCAATGTCGGCACCGGCCCCGTCGATCGGATCGTCGTCTATCCGGCAGTCGAGGAGCTGACGGGGTTCCCCATCGTCCGTGGCCAGGACCCGGCGATGCAAGCATCCCGCCCCGAGCACGCCCGACGCGGCGGAGAGGACTTCTACACCTTGCGCGAATACCAGCGAGGCGACGACCTGAGACGTGTCCACTGGCCCTCGTCTGCCAAGACCGACGAGTTGATGATTCGCCAGCTCGAAACGCCCTGGCAGTCACGCGCACTGGTGTTGCTCGACGTCCGAAGCGACTCCTATGAGTCGTCCGCGGCGTTCGAGAAAGCCGTCTCCGGCGCGGCAACGATCGTGACACATCTGATCGGGTCCGGATTCGACGCCGACCTCTGGGCGGGTGACGCCGAGCCGATCGATGCTTCACGGTATTCCTCGGCCATGGAGCGCCTCGCCCTGGTGCAACCCGATCCATTGATCGACATCGAGGCTGTGGCCACTCGCATACGGCAGAAGGGCGGCGGCGGGGCCCTCGTGATCGTCACTGGAATCGCCGACCGGCCCTTGCTCACCGTCCAACAACTACTGGCCGGTGACTACCCGACCACGGTGCTGATGACCGCGTCGAGCTCGACATCCCAGACCCTGGTCGGCTTTCATCGGATGGGGGTAACCACCGTTTCGGTGGCGCCCGACCAGCCATGGGCGCCGGTTTGGCTCACCTCGCTGAGGAACGCATGGACAACCGCCTCGGCCGTCTAGCGGGCATCGCCGCTTTCGCCCTGATGTTGCTCCGCCTGGGGCGTCTCCTCGACAGCGGGACCGAGGCGCCGGCGTGGCAGCTGATCATGATCGCCTCGGCGTTTCTCGGCGGTGTCATCTGGTGGCTCCTGAGCCAGACGATCAGCAACAACCGGATCGCGCTGGCACTCTTCGCCGTGGCCGGTCTGGCCCTCTTCCTCAGGATCTCCGTCCCACACACCCTGATCGGGGGGTTCATACCGGGCGCCGACACACCGGCTGCGCTAGGCAAAGAGATGTCACAGACGCTGGACCTGGTGAGATATGGCGTGGCGCCGGTGTTCCCGACCTCAGGATTGGTGTCGATTCTCGCCGTCCTCATGTGGGCGACGGGTGCCCTCTTCGTGTGGGGAGTCACCGGTGGGCCGGTGCTGGCCATGCTCCTCCCCTCGATCGGGCTCTATCTGCAGTTCGCAGTGATGGATCGCGTCCCCGCCGGCCGTGGATGGATGGCTGCCGCGGCGCTGGTCATCTCTCTGAGCATCACCTCGCTCGCCATAGAGAGGCGTAGTGAGGCGGGAAGGGTGCGTGACCGCGAAGGGCGGCCCCTGGCACGGCGGGCCGGGAGCATGGCGTTCGTGCTCACGATCTTCATCGCAATCGGCTCGGTCTTTGCCGCGTCGAGCTCGGCATCTTTGGTCCCGCCGAGCGGAAACGTCAATTGGCGGCTGGGCGGTGGGTACGGCCCGGGAGGAGGCGGCGTCGCCTTCGACCGGCTGGCCGACCTCCAGCAGAGCATCATCCGCCGCAGCAACCTCGTGCTCTTCCGCGCCACCCTCGATGACGGCGCTCCTCCGGCCAACCAGATCTACTGGCGCATGGAGAGCCTCGACGTCTTCGACGGCACCGCCTGGCGCCCTTCCTCAGAGCCGACCGTCTTCTATGAGCCGGGAACCGGCGGAGGTGACCCCGACTACAGCTATCGAGGGACGACGCAGGAGATCACACAGAGGATCCGAATCGACCACCTTCGCTCCCAGGTCGTTCCCACCGCAGGGATCGCCCAATACTTCCGATCGGACTCGGTGAACGTGAGCGGGTTGCAAATCACCTCTTCGGGGTCGGCGATCTACCAGGCCCAGATGGATACCGACGACGAGTACGAGGCCCAATCGACCCTCAGCCTCGATGACCGCGACCTCCCCTCGTTGGCCACCCTCCCCAACGGGACCCTCAGCCCGCTCTTCGCCAATGCAGTCGCAGCCGGTGTCATGGACCTCCAGCCCGGGACCCCGCCGGAGGACGTCGGTGAGCCCGGCGACATCGAGAAGTACCTCGAGCTCCCTGAAGAGCTGCCTTCCGGCATCGCCACGATCGCCCGGCAACAGACCGCAGGAGCCTCCACCGTCTTCGAGGAGGCATGGCTCTTGCAGAGTTGGTTCCGGGACAGCAACGACTTCAAGTACTCCACCGATGTCAGCACAGGTCACGGCAGCCTCGACCTGGAGAACTGGCTGGCAGACGACACCAGTCAGAACTATCACACCGGGTATTGCGAACAATTCGCCGCAGCGATGGCGGTTCTGGGGCGAGCCCTCCAGATCCCGAGCCGCGTGGTGTGGGGATTCACCCCGGGCACGGTGGAGACACAGCCCGACGGCACCGAGGTGGTGGTCGTGCGGGACAACAACGCCCACGCATGGGTGGAGATGTGGATGGACGGGTTCGGCTGGGTGCGCTTCGACCCGACGCCCCGCGGCGACGGCACCCAGCCCGAGAGCATCACTGCCGGGTTCGACCCGACCCAGTTCCTCCCGCCGCCGGATCAGACTTCGCCACTCATCATCAATCGTCCCGACAATTTCAACAACCTGGACGAGCCGAGAAATCAGATAGACCTCACCGACAACCCGGTGGGGGGCTCGACGGGAGGCTTCGATCTGACCCAATGGTGGGTCGTTGCCGTGGCCGTGATCGCCCTCGCCGTGGCCGCTTCCATCCCGGCGGCCAAGTCCATACGACGCAGGAGACGGCTGCGCAAGCTGAGAGAGGGTGACATCACGGCGGCCTGGGATGAGATCGTCGACAGGCTCACCGATCTTGGAGAGCCGGTGGCCGGCCATCAGACACCCCTCGAATTCGCCCGATCCAGAGACCGGTCACTTGTCCCGCTCGCCACGACCTATGCCGCCGCCGTCTATGGGAATCGGACCGGCTATGGCACCGAGAAGGACCTCGAGGTCGTGGAACAGTGGCTGAAGCTGAAGTTCGAGAGTGGGCAGAGGGCTCGCGCCGCCTTCAATCCCCGATCGTTGATCGGCAAGGGCTCCCGCTCAGGAGCCTGACGCCCTCTCCTCGCTGATGTCGTCCTCGACCCGTTTGAGCATGTCGAGGAATCGGCTTCTGTCCAGCTCGAACTTGGTGACGTCTTCCTCCACTTCGCGGGTGATCTCGTCGATCGCGACGAAGAAAGCGAGCTGGCCCTGCCTGAGGGCGTCCATCAACTCGCCCTCGTCCGAACCGACGTGGAAGATGGAGTGTCCGTCCGTCACCAGTTTCACATCGGCCAGATGGTCCTCCATCTCGCCCTCTCGACGGAGATAGTCCCAGGCGCGTCGAACCCGCTGGAGAGACATCCCGTTGTCGAGGAGGCTTCGCACCACGCGAAGGGCGACCAGGTCGCGGAAGCTGTAGAGGCGCCTCACCCCCGGACGACCGCCTGTGGTTTGCATCGACGGTTTGACCAGCCCCACCCGGTCCCAATAACGGAGTTGATGATGTGTGCAATTGGTCAACCGGCATGCCTGCTCGGCGGTAAATGACTGGTCCACTCGTCCCTTCCTACAACGTTTGAACCGACCCGAGTCGTGGGCCGTTTCTTCCCCCTCCGGCGACGGAGACTCCCGCGAAAGCCGCCAGGGGGCCGCAACGATAGCCGGTTGAAATCAGTCGCGACGGAAGGGGTCGCGCCAACCGGACTCGGGGTCCTCGCCTTCCTGCTTCTTTTCCCTCGAATGCCACCCGCGCGCCCGGAGCCCGCTCACCAGAGCTGCAGCCGAGCCCACCAGCAGGGCGAACCCCACGAAGGCCACGAGTGTGGATGTGGCAAAGAAACCGATGACGATCGCCAGACCGGCGACGACTCCCAGCAGTGACAGCCTCACGCCGAATCTCGAAGGCTTGGCGATCTGACGAACCGCCCGCGCCAACTCTGGATCCTCTTCGTAGAACTGACGCTCTATCTCCGCCAGGATCTTCTGTTCGTGATCATCGAGGGCCATTCAAACCTCGTTCGTCAAAGCCGATCCGCGCCCAAGGACACAATACACCCAGCCCGGCGACAGTTCAGCGGTCAGATTCCGGGTCCGGGCTATGGAGGTCCAGTAGACGAGCCGGCTCGATGGCATGCTCGCCGTACTTCTCTCTGACCACACCGACCGCCTCGGCAAGACGATCCCGCTCGTTACCCGCATCGAGCAGGAGCTGGGGGTCGGAGCCGGACGCCTCGAGCCCTGATGCCCCGACTCCGAGGAGACGCACCGGTCTGCCCGTGTCCACCGAATCGAGGAGGGCCTTCACCATCTGAAAGATCTGGTGGGCGGAACTGGTGGCTCTGTCGGTGCTCTTGCTTCGGGTGACCGTTGTGAAGTCTTCGTACCGGACCTTGATGGCGATGGTGCGGGCCAACACACCGGCCCGCCGCAAACGGCCGGAGAGTCGTTGGGCGTGGGCCAGGAGGGCGGTCTCGATGACCTCATGCCCGGTCAGGTCGGACTCGTAGGTCTCCTCCACAGAAATCGACTTGGCCTCGCTATCGGGGTGAACCGATCGAGGATCCCTCCCCAACGAGAGGTCGATCAGGTGACGCCCTTGTGTCGGGCCTAGCGATTGCAGGATCGTCGGCTCGGGCAGCTCGGCGAGGTCTCCCACGGTCTCGATCCCCAGACGCTTCAGACCCGCAAGGGTGGCCGGACCGACGCCCCACAGCGCCTGCACCGGCAGCGGGTGGAGAAACTCGAGCTGATCCTCGACCGGCACGTGAAGGACCCCATCCGGCTTGGCCGCCTCCGAGGCGAGTTTCGCCAGGAACTTGGAGCCTGCGACTCCGACGGAGGCCGGCAGGCCAAGACGCTCCCGGATCCTTTGGCGGAGTGCGCTCCCGACCGCAACGGGTGAGTCGAAGTGCCGGCGAAGCCCGGACACGTCGAGAAAGGCCTCGTCGAGGCTCAACCCCTCAACGAGTGGGGTGAAGGAGCGAAACACTTCGAAGACCTCCCACGAGACCTCCTCATAGCGGGAGTGGTTTGGTGGGATCACGACCAGCGGAGGGCAGAGCCTCATGGCGACGGCGGTGGGCTGAGCCGAGCTGACACCGAACGATCGGGCCTCGTACGAGGCGCTGGCAATCACCCCGCGGCCCCCGGTTCCGCCGACCGCCACCGGTCTCCCGATCAACGATTCGTCACTCAGTCGCTCGACTTCGACGAAGAAGGAGTCCATGTCGACGTGAAGGATGTGCTCGGGCCACACGACACGAAGTTACCCGGCAGAGGGAGCCCGAAGGGCCACAATGGTGTCATGGCAGCACTCGTACACCTGGTCCGCCACGCCGAGGTCGACAACCCGGATCACCTCGTCTACGCCGATCTGCCCGGGTTCGGTCTCTCACCGCACGGCAACGAACAGGCTCGTCGGGTGGGACGGTATCTCGGGCCCCGCCCCGTCGTGGCCATATGGTCGTCACCTCTGGAGAGATCGTTACGCACGGCAGAGGCCATCGCTGCGCGGAGTGGCGTCCCGGTGAAAGTGGACCCGGATCTGACCGAATGGCGCGTATCGCGCCGGTGGAAGGGGCACACCTGGCGAGACCTGCCAAAGAGGTTCCCGGGCGAGCTGGAGGCTTACTTGGAAACACCCGAGAAACTCCCATTCACCGAGGAGAGCCTGGAGGAAGTAGCCGATCGCATGGCAGGGGTGGCGCGGCGCCTCGATGAAGGCCATCCCCACGGAGACGTCGTGATCGTGTCACATCAGGACCCGATCCAGGCAGGACGGCTTCGTTTGATCGGATCGCCCCTGTCGGGACTGCAGGACGACAAGCCCGGTCACGGTGCGGTGATAACGCTCAGACCCGACATCACGTGGCGTGAGGAGACGGTCTGGGAGCCGAGCGAGACTCCCAGGTTCGGCGAGCGAGGCGACCTACGGGTCCTGACCTCGCCCGGAGCCCCGGAGGGCCCGACTTCGGCTTGAGCATCTCTGATGCGAAACTTGGTACGTGAGATCCACGCTCACCGCCACGCCATTGGTAGCAGCCATCATCGCAGTGGCCGCCTTGGTCGTGGACCCGGGACCGCTAGGCCCGGGGGCCCAGTTCCTGGTAGGTCTCGGGATCTTGGGCACCGCACTGGTCGCTGTCGTCGGCATGGTGGTCGTAGGTGGCAGATGGGCGCTGCGGATGGCCCGACTCGCCGTCGTCATGTGCCTGGTCGTCGCCATCGTCCGACCCATCGACATCTGGTGGTGGCTGCTACTGGTCGCCGTCAGCACGGCATGTTCGGCGTCGTTCCTGCCGGCCATCACCGATGGGATCAGAAAGTTGCCGTCGGCGACGGGCCCACCGGTCAGGGCGGTGCTCACCCCCCTACTCCTGGTGGTGACGCCATTCATCATCGGCCTCGCTGCGTGGCAGGCCGCCGGTCTCGGCATCGTGGTCGTCGGGATGACGGCCCCTTTGGTGGCGCTTTGGTATGCCCGTGTCTTCTTTGGGGGGCTCCTCGCCGTGCGGTTGGGGTGGCCGATCCTGACGGTCTCGCTGGCGCCATTCCAACCTCTCATTCCGGCCATCGTGTCCGTGGCCCTCGCTATTTGTGTCGTGGCCCTCGCGTGGGACAGGTCCGTGAAGGTCGCCTTCCACCCGCCCCGGGAACACGGAACCGTCTACCCGATCCCACCCGAGATGACTCCATCGGAGATTCGGGATGCGGCCCGCATCGACGAGCGGGGACGCACACTCGGTTGAGACGGCGGCCCAACCCCTGGATCGCATTACCTGCCCTCGGCCTCGGGGCGTTGGCGGCGTCGCTGGGGTGGATCGTGACCGATGTGAGCTGTCGCCAGCCCGATCAGGCAGGGACGTGCGTTGGCTGGGCGGCGCTCATCGCCATCCTCGCCTTCGTGACCGTCACGGTGGGAGTGACTCTGATCCTCGTGCTGGTCTATCGCAGCATCGCCGAATGGCGTGACGGCGGGCGACGCCGACGGTGAGCGATCGAGCTATCAGACCTTGGAGAAGACGAGGCTGACGTTGTGCCCACCGAACCCGAATGAATTCGACATGGCGTGGCGGACCGAGGCGGGTCTGGCTTCGTTTGGCACATAGTCGAGGTCGCATTCGGGGTCCGGGTGCTCGTAGTTGATGGTGGGGGGCAGCACCTGATCCTGCATCGCCATGATGCAGGCGACCGCCTCTACCGCCCCGGCTCCTCCCAGGATGTGGCCCGTCATCGACTTGGTCGACGACACCGGGATGGCTTTAGCCGCCTCTCCCAACGCGATGTGGATCGCAGCCGTCTCGGTGGAGTCGTTGGCCTCGGTCGATGTGCCGTGGGCGTTGATGTAGCCGATGTCGAAGGGCTCGAGCCCGGCATCGTCGAGCGCATTGGCCATCGACCTGGCGGCTCCCGTTCCGCCGGGTCGTGGAAGGGTTATGTGATAGGCGTCGGCCGACATCCCGTAGCCGGTCACCTCCGCCCAAATTCGGGCTCCTCGTCTCTTGGCGATCTCCATGTCCTCGAGGATCAGGGCCGCCCCGCCCTCCCCCATGACGAAACCGTCCCTTTCTGCGTCGAATGGGCGGGAGGCGCCCTGAGGGTCGTCGTTGCGGCTCGAGAGGGCACGCGCCTGACTGAACGTGGCCATGCCGAATGTGGTGATCGCAGCCTCGGCACCGCCGGCGACCACGACGTCGGCGGCACCACGCCGGATCATCTCCGCCCCGTCTCCGATTGCGTTGGCGGAGGCGGAGCAGGCCGTGACCACGCAGGACACGGGGCCTAGGAGATTGTGCTCGATCGATGCCAGGCCGGCGGCCATGTTGGGGATGACGCGGGGAACGCCAGTGGGGCTCACCCGACCTGGTCCCCGTTCGTTGAGGACCGTGATCTCCTCGATGAACGAGCCCATGCCCCCGAACCCGGCTCCGACCATCACGCCGGCCCTGGTGGCGGCGGGATCATCCGGCTCGTAGGAGATCCCGGCATCGGCCAGGGCTTGGCGGACCGGGACCAGGAAGAACTGGGAAAAACGGTCGAGCCGACGTATCTCACGACGATCGAAGTGCGCTTCCTCATCCCATTCGGATATCTCACCGGCGATGGTGGTCCGGTAGCCGGTGGTGTCGAACAACGTGATCGGCCCGATTCCCGAACGACCCGCCAGCATCGCCGACCAGGTCGAGGCAACGTCCTGGCCGATCGGTGTCACCGCCCCGAGCCCGGTGACGGCAACCCGCCGTCGCTCGGGTGTCACGGATCAGCCTTCCAGTTTGCCGTGCACGACGTCGATCGCCTGTCCGACGGTCATGATCGACTCCGCTTCCTCGTCCGGGATCTTGACACCGAATTCATCCTCCAGCGCCATGAGGAGCTCCACGACGCCAAGACTGTCGACGTCGAGGTCCTCCTCGAAGTGGGCGTCCTCCGAGATCTTGTTGGCGTCGAGTCCCAACTCGGAGACCAACACCCCGCTCAATCGCTCTGATACTTCGCTTCTATCCATCCTCTTCTTCCTCCTATTGGGAGATTTGCCGGATCGCAACTTACAGGGCGATGCCTCCATCCACTGCCAAAACCTGGCCCGTTATGTACGAAGCCGACTCCGACGCCAGAAAGGCAACCACCTTGGCCACCTCGATCGGTGCTCCAAATCGAGCGAGGGCGATCGACTTCTCGGCCGCCTCGCGCACGTCCATGCCCAGACCCGCGGTCAGGTCGGTCGAGATGAAGCCCGGGGCCACCACATTGACAGTGATGGCCCGGGATCCGACTTCCTTCGCCACCGACTTGGAAAAGCCGATGATGCCGGCCTTGGAGGCCGAGTAGTTCGCCTGGCCCGGGTTGCCCGAGATCCCTGCCACCGATGCGATGGAGATCACGCGGCCCCAACGCGCCCGCAGCATGCCCTTCAGCGCTGCCTTGGTGCACAGGTAGGTCGACCGGAGATTGGTTGCGATCACCTGGTCGAAGTCCTTCACGCTCATCCGCAACAACAGGTTGTCTTTGGTGATGCCGGCGTTGTTGACCAGAACGGTCGGTTGACCCAGATCGGTCTCGACCTTGGCAAACAATCTGTCGACCTCGTCGCTCTCCGACACGTCGGCTTGATAGGCGACGGCCACTCCCCCGGCATCTTCGATGGCGTCGACCACCGAGCGGGCGGCGTCGGTGTTGGAGGCGTAGTTGACCGCCACGCTATGGCCGTCGGAAGCGAGCTCGAGGGCGATCGATCGGCCGATACCCCGCGATCCGCCCGTGACGAGGGCAACGGGCCCTGCTCCCCCTTCGATCACGACAATTTCTCGGGCAGGCCGTAGAAGTCGAAGTTGGGTTGCAGGATCTCCATGGTGGTTCGGTCCGGAGCGGGCAACTCTGCGTCGCTCTCGGAGATGGGCTCCACCCGCGAGCCCCACCGATAGATCGCAGAGCCCCAGGTCAGCCCACCGCCAAAAGCAGTGAAGGCAATGGTGTCGCCCGGTGATATCCGCCCATCCTCCAGTGCCTCCGTCAATGCGACCGGGATGGTTGCCGCCGAGGTATTCCCGTAGGAGTGGATGTTGACGTAGACCCGTCCCTCGTCCAGACCGAGACGGCGTGCCGTTGCGTCGATGATGCGGACATTGGCCTGATGGGGGATCAGCAGATCGATGTCGTCGAGTGTCAGGCCGGCTTCCTCCAACGCCCTGACCGCGGAGTCCCCCATCGTCGTGACTGCACGACGAAACACCTCGGGCCCCTCCATCCCGATCCCGCTCAAGCGTGGGTCGAGGGGGCCTCGGTCCCCTGCCGTCCCGTCCTTGGGCACTGCGAGAATGTGGCCGACCGAGCCGTCCATCCCCAACTCGGAGGCGAGAAGGCCGATCGGCTCTTCGGTCGGCTCCAGGACCACCGCTCCGGCCCCATCGCCAAAGAGAACACAGGTTGCCCTGTCGGTGAAGTCGGTGAGGAAATGCAACTTCTCGGCGCCGATCAGGAGAACCGTGTTGTTGGTACCGGCCCTGATCATGGCCGTGCCGACGACCAAGCCGTATACGAATCCGGAGCATGCGGCGTTGAGATCCATGGCGGCCGCATTCCACGCTCCCATATGCTTCTGCACCACGGAGGCCGTGGACGGGATCAGCGAGTCACCGGTGCACGTTGCGACAAGCAACAAGTCGACGTCCTCGACGGTTTTGCCCGCCGCCGCCAACGCCCTCCGGCCGGCGACCGCAGCGAGCTCCGACACCTCCACGTGGGAGATCCGTCGTTCCTTGATCCCTGTTCGAGTGGTGATCCACTCGTCCGAGGTGTCGACCAGCTGTTCGAGATCGTGATTTGAGAGCACGTTCGGCGGCATGCACTTGCCCCATCCGGTTATCTCCGCGTTGCGCATAGTCATCTCCTCACGAATCTCCCATGGTAACGATGGCCTTGACGGCAGCATCGATCTCCGCCAGTGAGCTCACGACCAGGACCTTCGCCTCACTCAGGGTTCGCCTGGCCAGCCCGGCGGTCACGTCACCGGGCCCGACGTGGATGAATGTGTCGATCCCGTTGTGGAACATGTCCTCCAGTGATGCAGAGAAGAGAACGGGCTCGACCAATTGCCTGGAGAGTGTCTCGGCCACGGACTCGACAATGTGGGGACGAGCTGTGGTGTTGGCCCAGACCGGGAAGGCAAGCTCGTGGATGGGTGCGGCGTCGAGGGCCTCGCCCAGGGCGTCACGTGCAGGAAGCATGAAGTCGGAGTGGAATCCTCCGGCGACATCGAGAGGGATCGCCCGGCGCACGCCGAGGTCCCTCGCATTCTCCGCCAGCCACTCGATGTCCGACGACGCTCCGGCCACCACGATCTGGCCCGGCGCATTGACGTTGGCCACCTGCAGGTACCCACCCGCTTCGCGTCGATCCCGGCACACGGCCTCGGCAGTCTCGAGATCGGCGCCGATGAGGGCGGCCATCCCTGACGAGCTCCGGGAAGCTGCCTCCCCCATGGCTCTCCCCCGCCGTGCCACCAGATCCAGGCCGATGTCGAAGTCGAACAGGCCGGCGGCGGCGAGTGCGGTGTATTCGCCGAGCGAATGACCTGCTGCTCCTGATGGGTGGTGCTGTCCCAGCGCGTCCCGCAGAGCCTCCCAGAGCGCAAATGAGACCGCAAAGAGGGCTGGTTGGGCATGTTCTGTCCTCGTCAGCTCCTCTTGTGGCCCGTCGAGGCACATCTCCATGAGCGAGAAGCCGAGGATTCGGTCGGCCCGCTCGCCCAACAGATCCGCTCTGGTCTCGAAGACATCCGAGCCCATCCCCACCTGTTGGCTTCCCTGACCCGGGAACAGGATTCCGAAACTCACTGTGACCTCAGACTCCGGGATGGCCGACCGGGTTACCCCAGGACCGTCAGCAGGCGATCGACGTCGTCCCGATCGACGTCGCGATGAGTCACGATTCTCCACGACGTGCCCATGGGCGGGTTTGCCTTGATGCCCGCCGCATCGAGTCGAGTCTTCATCTCGGGCCAACCAGGCCCCAGTCGCGGGAAATCGACCAGGACCATGTTCGTCTCCACCTCGTTGGACACCGCCCCCGGATATCGATCGGCGATCCCCTCGCCGAGGCTGCGGGCGAGCACGTGATCCTCGACCAGACGATCCCGGTCGCGAAGGGCCACCCTCGCCGCCGCCGCGATGACACCGACCTGCCGCATGCCACCGCCCAGTCGCTTGCGGAGGTAGCGGATCTCTCTCATCAGGTCGGCGGGCCCACACACGATCGATCCGATCGGGGCGCCCAAGCCTTTGGAAAAGCAGAATTGGATGGTGTCGGCCACGGAGGCGAATCGGACCGCCGAAACGCCCGTAGCCGCCACGGCATTGAAGATTCGGGCACCATCCAAGTGGATGCGCAGGTCGTGTGACCTGGCCACCGCCGAGGTCTTCTCCATGAGATCGATGGGGACGACTCGGCCGCCTGAAAGGTTGTGGGTGTTCTCCCAGACCATGAGGCCGATCCTCGGAAAGAACCCGGACATGGCCAGTGCCGATTCGACGTCCTCCGGCTGGATCTGCCCCCCTTGGCCGCTCACGGTGCGAAATCCGACACCCGAGAGGGCCTGCGGCGCCCCGGCCTCGATGCTGCGGACATGACTCTCCTCGTTGGCCAGGACCTCCTCACCAGGGTTGGTCTGAGCCATGATCGAAAGCTGATTGCCCATGGTGCCCGTCGGCACGAATACCGCAGCTTCCTTGCCGGTCAGCTGCGCCGATTGGTCCTGGAGGTCGTTGACCGTCGGGTCGTCCGCGTATACGTCGTCCCCGACGGCAGCGCCCGCCATCGCCTGCAGCATCTCGGCGGTTGGGCGGGTGACGGTGTCTGATCGGAAATCGGCGGTGCCGTCTGAAAATGACATCACCCGGAGGGTACCGCCGTCAGGAGCCAGGCAATCAGCCGGTACTCAGCCGGAGAGGCGGTCGATGGTCTTTGCGATCCTCGACGGGACGAAATTCCGCGAGGCAGCAACCACGTCGCGGATCATCGAGAGGAGGTCCCCCGGGCCGTCCCAATGCTCCTCGACCACCTCGATCCCGGCACGCTCGATCAGCGAGTCGACTGCGAACATGAGCACGAGCACATCGTCGGCCCAGCCGATCACCGGGATGAAGTCGGGTATCAGGTCGATCGGGCTGGCCACATAGGCGGCGGCCGCCCCCAGAACCAGCTTCGCCCGCCTCGGGACACGAGGATCCTTGAGGAGACGGCCGACCAGCTTCACCAGATTGGGGAGCATCAGAACGGCGTCAGACAGGAGTTGCCGGGTCTGAACCGATGCCTCCCCTCGGGGAGGAATGACATCGTCGGGCCTGAGCCGGGTCTGGTCATCACTCATTCGATCTCGATCCTCGTACGAACTGGCTGCGAGTCGCCATCATTCTTGTCGCCGATTGCCCCTATCTCCTCGATCACGGCCTCAACGGCCTTGAGACCCTCGATTGCGGCCTGCAGCAGGTGGTAGACCACTCTTCTCCCGGCCCGGGCGAGAGCCTGGCCGGCTTCAGACTGTTGCTCTTTCACGAGCCCTTCTCGGGGTCTGCAAACGACACGACCAGCGTGCCCTCGTCGAGGCGGGCTCGTGACACCTGGCGACGGTGTAGGGCGTCCGGCAGTATGAAGGATCGGCGATAAGGGCCAACGCGAATGTAGAGCTCATGACCGGTTCTGTAGACGTCGAGCTCCGACCTGTCCACGAAGGGAATGTCCAGCTCCATGACGATGCCGTCGTCCGAGTCGACGATACGAAACGGATGGCGGGCCTCGAAGTCGAAGATCGGGTCGGTCTCCCCATACAACTCGCCTGCCATGAACCTGAGACGGTCGATGCCCACCATCTCGTCGTCGAAGAGCCTGAGATGGAGCCGGGGCAAGTCCGCAAACGCGTCGTCGATCGTGTCGAGGTGCCCTTTCTGGATGGCCCGCCATCTCTCGAAGTAGGGATCGGAGACCTCTTGGGGCAGCACCCGATTCACCACCACCCCGTCCACGCCATATCCGAAGAGGCCTAGGTAGCTATAGGTCCTTCTCGCCTCGTCGATCACCATCTTCTCCGGGTTGACGACGAGACGCGCCGAGGTGACCCCGGGATCGGACATCAACTCCTTGACACCCTCGATCGACTCGAAGACGGACTGGGCTGCCGTGAAGACCTCGTCCTGGGGGATGGGCAGATCGGTGAAGCGGGAAAGGACGGGGCGCGCCGCCCTCATGAGGCGACGTTCGGTGGGTAGCACCTTCTCGAAATACCAGCTCAGGACCTCGGGAAGTGAGAGAAGCCTCAGGGTCTCGGCGGTCGGCGCGCAATCGACCACCACCACGTCATAGTCACCTGACCTGGCGTGACGGTTGACCTCCAGGAGGGCGAACAACTCGTCCATGCCGGGGAAGACCAGGAATTCCTCCGCCTCGATCCCACCTGCCCCGCCCCAGTCGAGAACGTCCATGAGCTGTCTTCGTATCGATCCCCAGTAGTGGTCGAGCTGCTTCTGGGTGTCGATCTGCTGTCCGTGCAACCTCGCTGCCACCTCTGTTGGATCGGTCTCGAGTTTCACTGCCAACGCATCGGAGAGCGAGTGGGCCGGGTCGGTCGAGGTCACCAGGGTCCGGTGCCCGGCGTCGGCTGCGGCCAATGCCGTGGATGCGGCCACGGTGGTCTTGCCCACACCTCCCTTGCCGGTGACGAGCACGATTCTCATTCAGCCGGAACCAGTCACCCTCTTGCGAAGACCTCGCAGGGCAGTCGTCACGATCTGCTTCTCGGCCTGTCTCCGGAGAAACCCTGGGATGGTGAAGTTGAGCTCGACGCGGAGCCCGTACACGACCTCGGTCGCTCCGTCTCCCGACTCATTGAAGGTGTAGGAGCCTTCCAGCATCTTCACGTCTTTCGACTCCTCGGCGACCCAACTCATCGTGTGGGGTCGATCATGGGTGTAGCGGAGGACGTACTCGATCTCCTTGACGAATCCCTCGACGACGAAGCGAGCCCTCTCGACCAGGCCGCCCGGGGTCTTCTCCAGCACTTCGACCTCTTTGACCCCGTTGGCCCATTCCGGATAAGACTCGATGTCGGCGGCGACCCGATACAGGTCGTCGGCCGGTGCGTCGATCTCCATCGTCTGAAAAGTTCTGTCGGTCATGGCTCCAAGGAGGTGGGGAATGCCGAGGTTAGCCAGACGGGCCGTTACCCGATCCCTGCATCCTCGAGACGAAGTGGCCTCCCTGTCGCTCGAAAATAGCCGACATTTCGACATTTGGTGCGACCGATTCGCCAGATCACGGCTTGTGGTTGATGGACATCACCGAACAAGTGGAGGAGCGGCTGCCGCTTCCGAAGGTAATCCAGGATCGGAACGGAGCTGCGCTCGGCGCGCCCGGTCACTACATCGGTCCGAAGCGGTGGCAGCGCAGGTGGCACGTGAGTGCAGAGGACGTCGACTTCTCCCATCCCCTCGAGCAGCATCTTCACCGTGTCGTCCGATACCTCGCCCTCGGCCTCGATGGGTGTCGGCGCCCCGCCTCCGACGAATCCGAACATCAGGCCGTCGATCTCCCGCACTTCACCGTGGACGTACTCGAAACCATGCGGTAGTGAGCGTTTCAGAGCGGCTGGCCGGTCCACGTTCCCATGGATCACAAAGCCAGTCCCGCCGTCCAGGGCTTCCGCCACGGCCGTGTACTGAGAATCGATGGCGGAGCCGATCGCAGCTCTCACCTCGTCGGTGCGCGAGCCGACCACCTCACCCCACAGCCTTCTCATGCCCTCGTAGTCTCCCGAGCCGCGTGCCGACGCCGAGGCGCGGGCGAAGTCGATGCCCAGGACCTCGGCCACCGCTCCCTCACCGGTGCGATAGTCCGTCAAATTGACCAAGTCGCCCAGGATGATCAACGGTTCGCCAAGGGCGACGACACGTCGGAGATGGTCGAGGGCGAAATGGACGTCAGACAGGACCAGCATCCGACCCCTGTTCGCCCGACCCATCACGTGTTGCCCACCAGGCCCACAACCCGCCCAGGGCGGCGCCCAACAGAGCGAAGACGAGGGAGGACGCCCAACTCAGATCCATCGTCGAGAACTCGGCAGACAACCCGCCCATCCCGAATCCGAGGACACACCCGACGACGATACGACCCAACAGCCCGATCGCCGCGCCCGGTTCCCGCTCCGCTCGGCCGACGTTGGCTGCGATGGCGCCCCCAAAGATGACAACGACCAAAGCCAAGACTCCAAGGACGACACTTATTGCATAGACCTTGATCATGGGTCGAGGCTAATTGTGCCCGGCCGGTGAGCGACGCCAACGTCTGGTCGGTGAGCAACGCCGGTGGCTCTCAGCCCACCCGCCGCTCGGCCGGGACCAACCTGAGACGTGGCACCAAGCCCTCGCCGGCCAGGCTGGCGAGGGCGGCTGCCTCTGACTCGTCGAGGTCCAGCGGCCCGTCCGACAGCATGAATGTGACCACGCAGTCATCGCAGGCGCTCGTCTCCAACATGGCGCATTGTTCACAATCGATCAGCATCGCGACCTCCTGTGATCCAGGCTATGGGGCCGCTGTGACATTTCTTCGAGCACTGTGAGAGCGGAGCCCGGGTCGAGCCCAGTTATCCTGGGGCCGTACGTGAATCAGCAGGTGCCGACCTATTAGTACGACCGCCGGTCTGGCAATCGTCGTTGTCCTTCTCCTCATCAACGCGTTCTTCGTCGCAGGCGAATTCGCCCTCGTCACCGTGGAGCGCCACAGGGTGGGACGACTGGCGGAGGAGGGCGATCGCAAGGCTCAGCGAATCCTCGAAGGGCTCACATCCCTTTCCTTCCACCTCTCCGGGGCCCAGTTGGGCATCACCCTGTCCTCGCTGGTGCTCGGCCTCATCGCCGAACCTGCGATCAGACCGCTCCTGACCCCGCTGTTCGAGGTGTTCGGGATGTCGCCGGACGCCATGGCCGGTGTAGGAGTTGTGGTCAGCCTGGCGATTGCCACGGGGGCCCAGCTCGTATTCGGCGAGCTCATCCCCAAGAACCTTGCCATCACCTATCCCTACGCGACGGCGGTCAGGGTGGGTAGGCCGATGCTCCTCTTCAACCGCATCGTCTCCCCCATAATTCGCGTGCTCAACGCCTCGGCCAATCGGATCGTGCGTCTCCTTGGCATCGAGCCACGGGAGGAATTGGCCGGGGTTCGCTCGCTGGAGGAACTGGAATTGATCATTCGCGCCTCGGGCGAAGGGGGCCAGCTCGACGACGAGGAGCTTGCCCTGCTGACGCGATCGATCGCCTTCACGGAGAACCTCACGTCGGATGTGATGATCCCCCGAGTCCAGGTCGTTGGAGTACCGGAAGCGTCCAGCGTGGCCGAAGTCCAGGCGCTTGCAATCGAATCCGGGCACAGCCGATTTCCGGTCTTTCGTGACGACCTCGACGACATCGTGGGCGTGGTCCACGTGAAGGACACGTTGCGCGTGGCGCCCGAAGAAAGACCACAGGCCCCGGTCCTCGACTACATGCGGCCCGCCCTCGTCATCCCCGAGACCCAGCCCGTCGACACCGTCCTGTTCGAGCTCAGGACGAAGGGCTCGGGGCTCGCCGTCGTCACCGACGAGTACGGCGGTACGGCCGGGATCGTCACATCCGAGGATCTGCTCGAGGAGATCGTTGGCGAAATCGAGGATGAGTACGACGCCACCGAGACTACGGCCGACGCATCGCCCGACGAGTTGTCCGGGCTGCTGCATCGGCATGAGGTCTTCGAGTTGACCGGGTTCGAATGGCCCGAAGGTCGGTACGAGACGTTGGGCGGCCTGGTCACGGCTCTCTTGGGGCGCCACCCCCAGGTCGGGGACGAGGTCCATGTCGACGATTGGCGGCTCGAGGTGACCGGCCTCGATGGCTTCAGGGTGGAGACGGTGAGACTCACCCGCGACGAGGAACAGACATGAATCTCGGCGCCATCGGCTTTGCCCTGCTCCTGGTGCTCGTCAACGGCTTCTTCGTCGCCGTCGAATTTGCCTTCACCGCCTCCCGGCGCCAGCTCCTGGAGGAGATGGCCGACGGAGGCAGCAGATTCGCCCGACTCGCACTCCGATCGATGAGCGAGTTGCCCACCACGTTCGCCGGAGCCCAACTCGGAGTCGCAGGGGCCTCCCTCGCACTCGGGTTCGTCATGGAGCCGGCATTGGCGCAGGTTTTCGAGGGTCTGCTCGAATTCACCGGGCTTCCCAATGAGATCGTGGTCGGAATCGGGGTGGTCGCCGCCCTGCTGGTCGCTTCGTTCATCCACAACGTCTTCGGCGAGATGGCGCCGAAGAATGCCACTATCGCGGCACCCGAGCGAGTGGCAGTCTTGGTCGCAGGCCCGTTCCGTCTCTACGTGACCATCTTGCGGCCGATCCTCGTGTCACTGACGTGGTTCGCGCTCGGATTGCTCAGGCTGTTTGGGGTCGAGCCGCGGCAGGCCATCGAATCGACTCACTCCGCAGCCGACATCGCCTCGTTGGTCAAGACGGTTGGTGCCGGTGGGTTGATCGAGGACACGTCTTCACGACTCCTCACCGCCGCCGTGGGCTTTCACGAGACACTCGTCAGCGAAGTCATGGTGCCCCGCCCCGATCTCGTCGCGCTTCCCGCGACCTCGACGCCCGAGGATTTCGAGCGGACCGTCGTGGCCACGGGCCATTCGCGGATCCCCGTCTACCGGACGGACCTCGACGATCTCGAGGGTTTCGTGCATGCCAAGGACCTGCTCACCGTGGACGGAGCGGACCGGACATCGCCGGTCCCGGCTCGGATCATCAGAATGATGCTCACCGTGCCCGAGTCGCTCTCGGTCTCCCCTGTGATGGAGATGATGAAGACGAGTCGCACCCATATCGCCGCCGCCGTCGACGAGTACGGCTCGACTGCCGGTCTGATAACACTCGAAGACATCGCCGAAGAGCTCGTTGGCGAGATACGTGACGAACACGACATACGCGAGCTCATGCAGGTGCGGCCCGCCGGTCGCGATCGCTATCTCGTGGCCGGGCAAACTCGGGTCGATCGACTGGGCGCACAGGGAATCGAATTGCCCGAAGGCGCCTATGAGACCGTCGGCGGGTTCGTCATGGACCGGCTTGGCCGAATCCCGCGGCGGGGAGACATCGTGACCACAGACAAGCATGAGATCGGCGTGAGGCGGATGGATGGGAGACGCGTCCGCGAGGTCGAAGTGCGCTCCTTGCCGTCTGCCGGCACCGCTGACCCAAATGACTCAGGCCCCGTTTTCGAAGACGGGGCCTGAACCAAATCGTCTCAACCGAGGGTCAGCTGTCGAGGAGCCCGTTCTCCTGCAGCCAGGCAGTGGCAACGTCGTCGGGATTCTGGGCCTGCACCTCAACGCGACCGTTCAAGTCGAGCAGGGCGTCCGTTGTGATCAACGCCGAGATCGAATTGATCAAGGTGGCGAAGTCGGAGCCGTATGCGTCGGCGACCTCGTTGCTCACCACCGGGATGATGCTCTCGGGAGCAATGATCTCGTCCGTGCCCTCGAGGGCGACGAATCCCTTCTCGCTGATGACCGGCTGTGTCGAGAAGAGCAGCGAAACATCGATCTCTCCGGACTCCAATGCCGCCACCCGCGCCGAGCCCTCCTGGATCGCCTCGAAGGAGAGGTTGTCCAGCCCGTAGGTGTCCACCAAGCCCTTGTAGCAAGTCTCTCTGTCCTCACACTCCGGCGGTCCTCCGAGAGTTATGTCCCCGGCGCCGGCCAGATCGGACACCGTGCTGACCGAGTTCTCAGACGCAAAGTCGCCCGTGACGACGAACACATTCTTGTCCTGCCCGGGTGCAGGCTCGAGAACCGTTACGCCGTCGGCCGCAAACAGGTCCGTCAGCTTCTGGACTGCTTCGTCCTGATTGGTGGGTGCGTCCTCACTGAACCCGACCGTGATGGCCGAACCGAGGTACTCGGGCAGAAAGTCGATATTTCCTGACTGGATCTCGGGAAATATCAACTCCCGCGAGCCCAGGTTGAGATTCCTCTCCACCTGATACCCGTTGGCTTCGAGCGCCTGCGCATAGATCTCGGCAAGGATCACCGACTCGGGAAAGTTGAAGGAGGCAACCGTAATCGCGGGGCCATCCACCGGACCGGAGTCACCCGCCGTGGTTGTCGTCGTGTCTTCACCCGACCCGCCGCCGCATGCCGCCACAGCCAGCACCAGCGCCATAAGGGTCGCCCCAAAGACACGTCTGCGGAGGATTGTCCGCATGGGTCTTCCTTTCTGTTGGCAAATTGTCAACGGCGCCCTCTCAGGCGCCGTCGTGTTGAACCCCAACCCTCCTCAGGATATTTCACGGAATGTCACGAAACCGGAGATCGAGCCTCCTCGTCGGTGAGGCGCAGGACTCCCTCGGACAGTATGAGATGCTCCCCTCTTGTGAAGAGCCAGTCGGCGCCGAGGGTGAGGATCGCTATGAGCAGGGAGCCGGCGAACACTTCGACCAGGCCGGCGGGGCCCAAGGCCAGACCCCTCACCACATATTGGCCCAGCCCTCCACCTGACGAGAGCACCGCGGCGAGTGGCACGGTGGCCAGCACCTGGATGAACGATATGCGCACGCCGGCGAGGATCACAGGTGCCCCCACCGCCATCTCCACCTGCCACAGGATCTGGTCCTCCGTGTAGCCGATCCCGCGTGCCGCCTCGACCGTCTCCGGGGCGACGGTGACGATCCCGGTATACGCGTTCGTGAAGATCGGCGGGATTGCCAGGGCGATCAGTGTCACCACGGCCGGCCAGAAGCGCAGGCTGATACCGGCCCGAGCGAAGAAAACGGCAGAGAGGATCAACAGGCCGAAGGATGGGATGGCACGCCCCACATTGACCAGGGCGTTGGCCGCGAACTCGGCCTTTCTCCGATGACCGAGCCACACGGCTGCCGGAAGGGCGAGCACCAGAGCGATGGCCATCGGCAGGACAGCGAGCCAGAGATGCTCCACGGTACGGGGGAGGATGCCATCGTCGGCGAGCCACCGACCGGGCTCCGTGAACCACGCGATGACGTCGGAGAGAAACTGCATCAACCCTCACTCCCAAGGTGTGCCCACGGTGTCAGGGCCCGTCCGAGTGCAAGTAGTCCGAGATCCAGGAGGGCGGCCAGTGATATCGACAGGACGACCCCCACGATTATCTCTGTGGGGAAGATGATCGACCGTCGGAGGCCATCCAGGATGAAGAATCCGAGACCGCCCCATCCGATCAGGGACGTCACGGTGACCAGCCCGACCACCGTCACCGTGGCGATGCGGACTCCGGCGATTATGACCGGGAGGGCAATCGGAAATTCGATCCTTCTCAGACGCTCGCCGTCGCGGTATCCCATCCCCCGGGCCGACTCCCTCACACCCTCTGGGACGTTTCGGATTCCGGTGACGATGTTGCGCACCAGGATCAAGAGCGTGTAGCTGACCAATGCCACTTCGGCGATGATGAAGGTCTGGACACGGGTGCCGATTCCGATCAAAGGCGCGACCAATGCGAACACTGCCAACGACGGGATCGTGTACAGGGTGCCGGCCGTCGCCGTGATCGGCTTGTAGGCCTTCGGCTGCCACAGCGACAGCGTTGAGAGGGCAATCGAGATGAAGAGCCCAACCACGAGGGCGACGCCGGTGAGAGTCAAGTGCTCGAACGTCTTCTGCCAAATGGTGTCGAGGTTGCGGCCGACCCAGTCCCAATCGAAGAGAGGCATCGTCTCCTGGGCGAGGATCATTCGGTGATCTCCTCGGCGATCGCCTCGAGGTCGAGCATTCCCAGGTACGTGCCGGCGTCGTCGACCACGACGGCCACCCGGGCATGACCGGTCACCACCGCATCGAGTGCCTGGCGAAGCGAGGAGTTGCTCATCAGGCTCACGAGGAAAGGTCGTGGCTCGATGACGCTGAGGGGTCGCGAATCGACCTCGTCGGCGCCGACCCAGCCGAGGAGCCGGCCCCGGTCGAGCAGACCGAGCCAGTCTGTGCCATTCACCCTCATGACTCGCCTGGCCTCGTCGATCCCCGTCCCCAGCTCGACGAACGGGCCCGGTTCCAACTCGGCGTCCGCCACCGGGAGGAGGGCGAGGCGCTTCAGCCCACGCTCGCCCCCCAGGAAGTCCTCGACGAATGCATTGGCGGGGCTGGCCAGAATCACCTCCGGGCGGTCGTACTGCTCCAGGATCCCCCCGACGTTGAGGATCGCGGTCTTCGTTCCGAGAAAGAGGGCTTCGTCGATGTCGTGGGTTACGAAAACCACGGTCTTGCCCAATCGCTCCTGCAGCTCGAGGAATTCCTGCTGCAGACGTTTGCGAACGATGGGATCCACGGCGCCGAACGGCTCATCCATCAGGAGGACCGGAGGGTCTGCAGCCAGAGCCCGGGCCACCCCGACCCGCTGTTGCTGGCCGCCCGAGAGCTCGGACGGGTAGCGAGGGAGCAAATCGGCCTCCAGACCGACCAGCTCCACCAACTCGGCCACACGATCTTCGATGCGCACCTGGTCCCAGCCGAGCAGGTCCGGCACGGTGGCGATGTTCTGCGAGATGGTTCGATGTGGAAACAGACCGATCTGTTGGATGACGTATCCAATGGATCTCCGCAGCTCGTGGGGAGGTATCGCCATTGCCACCCTGCCGTCGATCAGGATCGTCCCACCGGTCGGCTCGATGATCCGATTGATCATCTTCAGCGTGGTCGTCTTCCCGCAGCCGGAGGGTCCGACGAGTGTGACGAAGTCCCCACGGCCGACCTCGAGGCTGAGACTGGAGACCGCCGGTCGAACGGCGCCGGGAAACGTCTTGCTCACCGACTCGAGCCGGATCATTGGTTGGTCGGGCAAGCTGGATCCTCCTTGGCGAAAGGACCCTAGATCGAGCGATCCTCCATCATTCGAGCCCTGAGAGGAAACTCAGCACGTCGTCCACGTATTTCTGCTGATCAACGTCGAATGACTCGACGTGGCCCGCACCGTCGACCTCGATCAGTTGCACCAGATCGGGCTCGGCCGCCTGTAATTCGCGGCTCTCCTCGATCGGGACCGTCAGATCGGCAGTGCCATGATGGATCAGCACCGGCTGGCGAATGGTGGTAGCGGCGCCGGCGATGTAGTCGATCAGCCGCCAGTTCACCCCGATTCGCATGGAAGTGATGAACTTCGCGGTGGCGGCCAAGGTCGGAGGCACGGTCACTGGGATCACGGGGAGCTCTCGCTGCGTCGCCGCGTAATCGACGGTTTGACCGAAATCGACGTTCGGTGAATCCATCAACACCCCGAGAACTGCCTCCCGTGGCTCCCTTGACAGGAATGACATCACCAGCGCAGCACCGGTCGAGAACCCGTCGAGCACCACCTTGTCGGCGCCATTGGCGATCGCGTAATCGACCGCACCGGACAAGTCGCGCCATTCCGTGGCGCCGTATTGGTAGTAACCGGAGGGGTCGGCCGGCTGACCCTCGTCATTGCGGTAGGTGATGGACAGCTGCGGATACCCGGCCTGCTGGAGAGGTGCGAACAGAGTCTGGGGCTCGGCCGGCGTTGCCCCTTTCCCGTGGACGTGAATCACCCAGGTGCTCCCAGCGGCGGGGAGAAACCAGGCGTCCATATCACCGAGTGGCGTGGAGTAGGTCACGCTCTCGAGCTCGAAATCACCCTGGACCGGTGTCACGTCGCCCGGCTCGACCACGAATCCGTCCGAGATGAGTTGCCCGGAGAAATACCAGCCGCCGGCAACGTGGAAGATGAGGGCCACGGCGAGCAGGCTCCATACGACTCCCCAGAGAAAGGTGCGACGGCTCACTTCAGGTGATTCTGCCTCGCATCAGGCGGAGGGCAACGACAAACCGCCGACCAGGTGCTCGTCGTGGTCGGTCACCGGGATCGGGTCGCGCCCAAATGTCGGCTCGAGTTGGCGGGCCTCGGCGATCGTCTCGTCGACACGCGCCGACAACGCTTCCTCCATCACCGAGGAAACCGCCTCATCACCCGCACCCATGAGGTGCTCTCTGCGGACGAGCCCGATGAGACGACCCTGATCGGCCACGGCGAGCACCTTCTGGGGGTGGAGACGCAGCGTGTCGTCTGCCTGTCGAAGGGGCCCGACGAACACAGGCTCCCCCATCCAACGGAAAACACGGTCGGGGGCGCTTCTCACCATCACCGCGCCGGCCGGAGCGCGACTGCGTAAACGCGCACCAGGACCGGTCATGGCCCGCTGGAGCCAGGAGCCTCCGGGGGCGCCCAGAACCAGGAGCGTGCCTTCGTCGAGAGTCTCCACGAGCTCCGCAACTCCCTCGACCTCGATGAGGCGCCCGGCCATGCCAGGGACCGAGGCCCTGATCTGGTCGAGAAGCCCCGTCCCCTCCTTCTCGTCACCACCGGGCGGGATCGCCGAAACCATCTCGACACCGACGTCGAGTGCGATGGCGACACGGGAAGCCGTTTCGGCGGCCAGTTGGGAATGCGGACCGCCGGCAACTGCCGACACGACGCGGGACACCTTCTCAGGCTCGAAATCGAGTGGCACGACGACATTGACGAGATCGAACGATCCGGGGAACTTCCTCGCCACCAGGAGATCGGCGCGAATGTCGATACAGGCTTCTCCCAGATCACCGGAGACACGCTCGGGCTCGTCCGGGCTGAGGAGCCGGGCCAGTTCGGAGCAACCACTCCCCCGGGTCCACACGACTTTCATCAACTTGCCCGAATTCGGGGTCAACGCCAATCCCTCCATTGCCACTTCCACTGCGACTCGATCCGGTTCGACTCGATCCGGCGCGAACTCATCGAGTGGGGCAAGTGAATGAGCCGCCTGGGGTTCGAACCCACACCGTCACCATAAGTCATACAACCATGCCTGTCACCAAACTCGTCCACGACCTCGTATCGGCCCGTCACTCACCAGTCTCATCGACATCATGGCGGCGACAAGTGACAAGATTGTCCGATGGAATTCAAAGAGGTTCTGGCACGACGCCGAATGGTCAGGAACTACGACACTCGGCCCTTGGACAACGACAGCTTGCAGAGGGTCGCCGCCGCAGCCCTTCGGGCCCCGTCGGCCGGCAACACCCAGGGCATATCCGTGGTGGTCGTGACCGAACCGGGAACCCGCAAGGCCATCGCAGACCTGGCGGGTGAGACCGAGTATGTGAGCCGGGGCTTCGACCCCTGGATCTCGCGGGCGCCCGCCCACCTGGTCATCACCGTCAGTGAGCAGGCCTATCACGAGCGGTATCGCGAACCGGACAAGACAGGTCCCGACGGTGAGGAGATCGAATGGCCTGTTCCCTACTGGTGGGTGGATGCCGGTGCGGCACTCATGGCCGTGCTGCTGGCCGCAGTCGACGAGGGCCTCGCCGCAGGATTCCTCGGCACGCACGCTATGCCGGAGTTGGCGGGCATGCTGGGGATCCCCGAGGCTCATCATCCGATCGGTGTGGTGACGGTCGGCAAGGCCATCCCCGATCGAAGGTCATCCAGTCTCGACCGTTCGAGGAAGGAGCCGGGCCCGGCCATCCATCGGGAGCTCTGGCAGATCTGATCAGCCGGGGGGAGGGAGCATCCTCTCCAAGACCTCGAGCGCCTGCTCCAGGTCGGACGGTCGCACGAAGACCTTGATGCCCCGGGTGAATGCGAGATTCGGGATCGTGCCGGCGGCATCGTCCGCCTGCACCACTGCCGGAATCCCATTGGACTCCAGCCGGGCCCTCACCAGCTCTGCCTCCATCGAAGAGCCATATTTTCCGATCTTGACGAGCTGCACCACCGCACCCTACGAGATGTTTGGCCATCCGATGCGATACTCCGACGGTGGGCACCCCGGAGATCACCTCGCCATCGAATGCGCGCATCAAGCGCCTTGCCGGCCTGCGAGAGAGGAGATCCCGGGATAGCGAACAAGTGCTGGTGGTCGAGGGCCAAAGGCTCTTCGAGCGGGCGATGACAGGCGGCTACGAATGTTTGGAGCTGTACTACGTGCCGGGACGGTTCGAGCCGCCACCCGAAGCCGCCGCCGAGACCTTCACCGTGTCCGAAGAAGCGTTGGCGCGGGCGTCATATCGATCCCGGTCCCAAGGTGTCCTCGGCGTCTTCCGCCAGCCCGCCAACCGAATAGGAGCATTGGACGTGAAGGCCGACTCGCTGTTCCTGCTCCTCGAGGGATTGGGTAAGCCGGGAAACCTCGGGGCAATCCTCCGAACGGCAGATGCGGTCGGTGCCACTGCCGTGATGGTGGCCGACGCTCGGACCGATCTCTACAACCCAAACGTGATTCGCGCGTCGACTGGTGCGATCTTCTCCATGACCTGCGTGACCGGGGACCTGATCGAGCTCATCACCTTTCTCCGATCTCACTCCGTGACGATCATCGGCTTGGACGGATCGGCCCGGATGTCGTTGTGGGACACCGAATTGACGCGCCCTCTGGCACTACTGGTCGGATCAGAGGACGTGGGCCTCACCACTGCGGCCAGGTCACTCTGCGATCGATCGATGTCCATACCCATGGCGGGAGCCTCGGACTCGCTCAACGCATCGGTCGCCGTGGCAGTCGCCGTCTTCGAGGTGGTCCGCAGAAGCCAAAGCGACGGGATCACGGATCATCATTGACATCGAACGTATGTTCGCCCTAGTCTCGAATGGGCTGTGCCCGCACTTCTCCAGCCGAGCTTCGATGATCTCTCCACACCGCTCTACGACATAACCTTCTGCGTCCTCGACCTGGAGACCACCGGTGGGTCGCCAAAGGACTGCGAGATCACCGAGATCGGTGCGGTGAAATACCACTCCGGTGAGTTGGTCGGCTCATTCCAGACACTGGTCGACCCCGGGCTCCCTATCCCCCCCTCGATCACCTTCCTCACCGGCATCACGCAGTCGATGGTGCTCGACGCACCGAGGATCGAGACCGCACTGCCATCGTTTCTCGAATTCATCGGTGACGCCGTGGTAGTCGGGCACAACGTGCGTTTCGACATCTCGTTCCTCAACGCCGCCGCCGATCGGCTGGGCTATGGGGCAATGGGCAACGACCTGGTCGACACTGCATCCCTGGCTCGGCGTCTCGTGAGGGGCGAGGTGAGGAATCTGAAGCTACGCACGCTGGCATCACACTTCCGCAGCCCGGTCACGCCCAATCACCGGGCACTAGAGGATGCCAGGGCCACGGCTCATGTGCTCCACGGGCTGCTCGAGCGCGCCGGGAGCCTCGGTGTCACGAACATCGACGATCTGCTTCAGCTCCCCCGCGCCAAGGGCTCTGCCCATTTCTCGAAGATCGGCATGACCGACTCCCTGCCACGCCGACCGGGGGTCTATCTGTTCCGAGATCGGAACGGGACAGTGATCTATGTGGGTAAGGCGACGAATCTCCGATCACGAGTCCGTCAGTACTTCTACGGGGACAAGCGGCGCAGCATCACCAACCTGATGAGGGAACTGTCGACGATCGAGCACATCGTCTGCGACACGGTCCTCGAGGCGGAGGTCACCGAGGTGAGGCTCATCCATGCCCACAGGCCGCGTCACAATCGACGATCCCGCCCGCCCAAGAGCTCTCACTGGGTGAAGCTGACCAGGGAGGCGTTTCCCAGGCTGTCGGTGGTCAGGACCCTGAACGACAAGGGCATCTTCTACCTGGGTCCATTTCGGAGCAAGCGGTCGGCGGATCTCGTGGTCGCCGCCCTGTGGGATGCAACTCGTATCCGACGTTGCTCCGGGCGCCCCGGGACGAGATCTGGCAAATGCGCACCGGCGCAGATGGGCGCTGCCCTCTGCCCGTGTGACGGCACCCTCCCACAGACGAGCTACCAGGCCGAGGTCGAACGTGTCATCCAAGGGCTCGCCTCCGACCCTGAGCCCTTGCTGAGCCTGCTCGCCGCTCGCATGACGCAGCTCGCCACGGAGCAACGGTACGAGGAGGCCGGATGGGCGCTCGAGCGCCACGATGCCCTGGTGCGGGCGCTGGAGAGCCGTAGAACCTGGTCTGCTCTGTTCGGACTCGGATTCTCCGAGTTCGAAGACGCCGACGGGAACCGGGCACTGGTCGATCACGGACGACTGGTGAGCACGTGGCGACCTGGTGCCACACCACCTTTGAGACCGGCCCCGGCGCCGCCGGCGCCCAACGGCCCCGGCGTGGCCGGGAGCGTGGAAGCCGGTGAGGAAGCCCAGATCATATGGAGATGGCTGACCCGGCCCGGTGGGAGAATCGTCGAAGCCACCGGCGCCCTCTCCTATCCGATCGCGCCCGTGGTCCCGCTCAAACGCCCGAGATCGGCCTGACGCCAACTCTCGAGCGGCGCCGGGTCGCCGGGCGACTTGAGTATCGGTCGTCGAGAAATGAGACTCCACCCGTGGGCGACGCGCACATCACACTCCAGGGGATAGGTGTATCCCTGGGTGGGAGCCCGATACTTCGCGACGTGGACCTCCGGCTGGGCGCGGGGGACATCCTCGGCGTCTCGGGGCCGAATGGATCCGGGAAGACGACATTGCTCCGGCTGATCGCCACGTTGATCAAGCCTGACGAGGGGGCGGGCCAGGTGCTGGGTGCCCGGCTGGGCACGGGCGAGGTCGCCACCGTCCGCACCCACATCGGCATGGTCACCCATACGCCGGCTCTGATCTCCGAGCTGACCCTCCGCGAGAACCTGGTGCACGCCGTTCGGCTCATCGGTGGCGACGTCAGCCGTGTCGAGGGGGCCCTTCGCGTCGTCGGCTTGGAGGGGGCCGCCGGTCGGATGGCCTCCGCCAGCTCATTTGGGATGCAGCGTCGAATCGAGGTGGCGAGGCTGCTGATCACCACGCCCCGCCTCCTTCTCCTCGACGAGGCGATCTCGGGTCTCGACTCCGACGCCGCGTCTCTGGTCGACGCCCTGATAGAGCGTTCCATCTCGGGCGACGGCTCGGTGGTCATTGTCTCCCACGATGCCGCTCACCTCGCCGATCGGTGTCGCCGGGTCCTCAATCTCGCCAACGGGCATCTGGTGACTCCATGAGCTTTTGGGATCAAGCGCTGGAGTTGGCTCGGGTCGACCTTCGGGTGGAAGGCAGGCTCGGTGACGTGATCAGGGTGGTTATCCCTTTCGCCCTCGTCTCGTTGCTGGTCTTCCCGCTGGCCCTGGGCATCGACCTGTCCGCGATCACCCTCATCGGGCCGGCGGTCTTCTGGGCCGTCGGGATCCTGTTCGGGATGCAGGTCGCACTTCGCCAAACCGCCATCGACACTCCCGAGCGACGTGATCTGTACGCCTTGCTCGGTGTCGACCCCGCCGCCAAGTTCGTGGGCAGGTCGCTGTCAGGCTCCGTGCTGATGCTCGGGTTCCTGAGCGCGCTGTTCGTGGCCATGGCCGTCCTCTACAGCCCCCGACTCCCCGCCGGATGGCCCTGGCCGATGATTCTGGCGGTCTTGTTGACCGGCGTAGGGCTCACCGAGCTCGGCACATTGGCCGGTGAGATAACCGCCGGGCTGCGCAACCGAACGGGTTTGGCCTCTCTCCTCGTCGCACCCCTCGCAATCCCGATGGTCGTGGGGGGCTCCCAGACCCTTGAATCACTAGCGCGAGGCGGAAGTATCCTCCCGTGGGTGATCCTTTTGCTGGCCACCGATCTCGCCCTTGCGGTCGTCGGGGTGGCGGTGTCCGGCCCACTCGAGGAGGCGTCGAGATGAACCGAGTGCGAATACTCCTGGCCACGGCGGCGATAGCCATGGCGGTGGGAGCGTGGCTCGCGTTCACATCCCCCGTCGACGCCTTGCAAGGAGACTTCTCCAGGATCCTCAACCTCCACGCGCCGGCGATGTGGGTCGCCTTTCTCGCATTCGGAGTCACGGCCCTGTCCTCCATCATGTGGCTGCTCCGCCGGACGGATCGTTGGGACCGCCTCGGCGAGGCGTCCGCCGAGCTCGGAGTCGTGTTCACGGTCCTCGGTCTGTTCACAGGCATGGTCTGGGGTCAGGCAGTGTGGGGAAGAGCCTGGGACTGGGGCGATGCGCGATTGTCGTCCACCGCCGTGATGCTCTTCGTCTATCTCGGATATCTGGCGCTGCGCCGGGCGACCCCCGACCCGACGCAGAGGGCGCGAAGGTCGGCGATCCTGGGCGCCGTGGCGGTGGTCCAGGTCCCGCTCGTCTATTTCAGCGTCTACCTGGTTCGAACCCTTCACCAGACTCCATCCATCCGCCCGGATGGCGCCACTATGCCCCCGGCCATGTTGACCGCTTTGCTCGTCAACTTCCTCGCGTTCACCATTCTCTTCCTGGCGCTGCTGGCGGCACGGATGACCGTGGGTCGCGCCGAGGAGCGGAGTCGGGAGACTCCCGGGCTGGCCGGCGAAGCCGTCCGACCGCCCCGATTGACCGAGGTCGAAGATGTCTGATCAGGTCATCGTGCTCGGCACTTTCGTGATCGTCTACGCGGTGATCCTCGGTTACGCCGCCTACCTGCACCGACGTTGGCGCCGAGCGCGGGACTGATCGTGCTTCATCGTCGTTTCGTGTTCCTCGGGATCGGAGGCGTGATCGTCCTCGTGGTGGCGCTCTCGCTCAGCAGCCTCAACGACAACCTCACCTACTACCTCTACCCCACCGAGGCCATTGCCCAGCGGGCAGACTTTCCCGACGGGAAGCGATTTCGACTCGCCGGCACGGTGGTCGACGGCAGTCTCGTGGAAGCCGACGACTCGATCAGCTTCGAGGTGACCGATGGAGGGGCAACGATCGACTCGGTCCTCACCGAGAAGGCGCCGAGCCTATTCAAGGAGGGCGTGCCGGTTCTCCTAGAGGGAGCCTGGTCGGGTGACCGCTTCGTCGCCGACACCGCTTTGATTCGCCACGACGAGAACTACCAGACCCCCGAGGAGGGCGGGGCGTACCCGACGGGTTGATGCTTGCCTTTCTCGGCTCGGCGGGGGTTGTTGCAGCACTCTTGGGGGCAGCCCTACTGACGGCACGGGGGGTGAGAGTCGCCCGGGGCGGACCGGGCGACCTGGTGGCACCCGTGAAGCTGGTCCTGTCCGGCGCCATCGTCGCGATGGGCGCCATGGAGATCGCGCTCCTCACCGACGACTTCAGCATCGCCTATGTGGCGAACCACCACTCGACCACGACGCCCTTCCCCTTCGACGTGGCAACGGCATGGGCCGCCCTGGAGGGCTCCATCCTCCTCTGGGGTCTGATACTCGCCGTCTACACGTGGGTGGTGCTACATCGCTACGTGAGACGGCCCGATCGCCTGGGAGCGGCCGCCCTTGCCGTGATGGGCGGGGTGGCCATCTTCTTCTTCGGGCTAATGGTGACGGTGGCCAATCCCTTCGAGGTGTGCACCAGCGCCTTGCCCCTGGGGTGTGCCGCGTCGAGCCCGTGGCCGTTTGCCGGCGTGTCTGCGCCCCTGAACGGCCCCGGCCCCAACCCGCTGCTGCAAAACCACATCCTCATGGCCATTCACCCCCCGATGTTGTACACCGGATATGTGGGTCTCACAGTGCCCTTCGCCTATGCCATCGGGGCATTGGCCCTGGCGATTCCCGGCCCCGAATGGCTGCGTCGCAGTCACCGCTCGACGTTGGTCGCATGGTCCTTCCTCACCCTCGGGATCACCCTGGGTGGATGGTGGGCTTACGAGGTGCTCTCATGGGGCGGATATTGGGCGTGGGACCCGGTGGAGAACGCCTCTCTCATGCCATGGCTCGTAGCCACCGCCTTCCTCCACTCGGGGCTGGTACAGCAACGACGCGGGATGCTGCAGGCGTGGAACTTCATCCTCGTGATCAGCGCCTTCTCCCTGACCATCCTCGGCACCTTCCTCACCCGGTCCGGCACCATCAATTCGGTCCACTCGTTCACCCAGTCGGCCATCGGCCCGGCTCTGCTCGGCTTCCTGGTGCTCGTTCTCGTTGGCTCCTTCGCCCTGTTCTCGACACGGTCGCATCTGGTGTCCAGCGCTCCCAGGATCGAGAGCTTTGCGTCTCGAGAGGGCCTCTTCCTGGTGAACAACCTGCTCCTGGCCGTATACGGGTTCATCGTCCTGATCGGCACCACATATCCGCTGCTACTCGAGGCGTTCACCGGCACACAGGTAGGGGTCGGCAAACCGTTCTTCAATCGACTCGCCGTCCCACTGTCGTTCCTGCTGCTGCTCACGATCGGCTTCGGGGCGGTGACCCCGTGGCGCGGGTCGGACGCCCACCTCGTCTGGCGCCGCCTGCGCTGGCCCGCATTGATCGCACTCACTGCGGGGACGCTCACGGCCCTGACCGTCACTCGGGTCGGATGGGTGATTCTGGCGGCGGTGCTGTCGACGTTTGTGATCACCACCATCGTCGGCCTGTGGATCGATCAGGCTGCTGTGCGCTCTCACAAGTCGGGTCAGCGCCTCCTGCCCGAGATGAAACGGGTGCTGTCCAACGACCAGCCATTCTGGGCCGGCCAGCTGAGCCACGTCGGCGTCGCACTGGCGGCCCTCGGCATCGCGTTCGCGGCAAACCTGGGGGCTCACACCCAGGTCGACCTGCGCCCTGGCGAGAGCGTCGACTTCGCCGGCTACACCCTCACCTACCAATCGCCATTTCGCCGGGCGGAGCCGAATCGGACAGTCCAAGGCGCACGCGTCGAAGTCCGCGCCGACGATCATCTGCTCGGCGTCTTGGAGCCACGTGCCAACTTCTACGGGCCCGATTCGTCCGGCGTCGTGACCCCAGCAGTCATGACCAGACCGGGAGGAGATCTGTACCTGACTCTGGGTGGGCTCGACTCCACGACCTTGACACTCGGGTTGGACACTTCCCCGATGATGTGGCTCCTCTGGTTTGGGGGCCTGACCACTTCCGGTGGCGGCTTCTGGGCGATGAGTGCCCGGAGACGTGAGAAGCTGAGCGAAGGCTTACGTCAGACCGCCGATGTCTGAGCGAGCGAAGAACGCGGTCATGGCCGGCACCATGATCGTCCTCACCGTCCTCCTGCTCACCCTCGTGTCCACCCACCCGGCGGCGACAGACCGTGTCGATGCAATCGGTTCGAGGATCAAGTGCCCGGTGTGTCAGGGCGAGTCGATAGCCGACTCTCCGTCACAGATGGCAAAGGACATGATGAGCCTGGTCGCGGAACGGGTGACGGCCGGGGCCACGGATCAACAGATCCTGGACGAGATCCAGTCCTCCTACAGCGGCGCAGTCCTGCTCGACCCGCCAATCGGTGGGGCGACGCTGCTCCTCTGGATGACGCCGGGCGTCGTCCTTCTCGGGGGCATCGCCGTGATCCTGTGGTGGAAACGACATCCCGGCGACGAGGAAGTCGCGACGAACGGCGGCGAGGCTCGGCGCAACAGCCGCAGGAGGTTGATCGTCGGTGGTGCGATCCTCGTGGCTGCCTTCGCAGGGATCGTCGTCGTGGCTGCCAACTCACTCCAGGATCGAGCCGGCGGTGCCGAGGGCGTCGCCGATCTCGGGCAGCAGGACCTCTCACAGGTCAGCAACGACACGATGGAGGCTGTGATCGCTGCCAACCTGGACAACCCTCAAATCGATGGCATGCGTCTGGCCCTTGCCGAGCGCTACTACCAAGCCGGCGACTACAGGTCGGCCTTCCCGCACTATCTAGCGGTGGCGGAGGACCCGAAGGCGGCGGACGACGAGGCGTTGACTGCGCTGGTTCGTCTGGCATGGATGACCTACGACGGCAACGGTGAAGTGGACACCGCCCTCAACCTCGTCGACCAGGCATTGGCCATCGATCCCAATTCGTCGGTAGCCCGCTACGTGGAGGCCAGGTTGGAGTGGTGTGGCAACGGTGATGCCGCCGCAGCCACCGCGATCTTCACGGACCTGCTGGATCGAGGAGAGCTGCCGGAGGACTCACGATCCCAGATCGAGAAGGATCTGGCCCTTGCCGGTCAAGGGGCCTCCTGTCCATGAACGGCAGGGCTCTTCGCTGGTCGGGGTTGGTCATCCTCGTGGTCGTCGTTGTCTTCGCTGTGGTCCTCGCGTCTCGTTTCGGTTCGGACCCCGGTCTCGTCGAGTCGCCATTGATCGGCCGACCCGCCCCCGACTTCGACCTTCCCACCCTCGACGGCGACGAGCAAGTGGCCCTCGCCTCCTACCGCGGCCAGGTGGTCGTGGTGAACTTCTTCGCGTCATGGTGTCTCGAGTGCCGCGCCGAGCACCAGGACCTGGTGGCCGCTTCGGACTCGTTTGGCGAAGACGGCGTGCAGTTCATCCAGATCGGGTACCAGGAAGAGGCCGCCGTCTCACTCGCCTACCTCGAACAGGCCGGCACATCGGACGCAACCATTTACCTGACCGACCCCTCGAGTCGCACGGCCATCGCCTATGGCGTGTATGGAATACCAGAGACCTTCTTCATCGATCCCGACGGGGTGGTCGTGGGAAAGGTGATCGGGCAAGCGAATGCTCTCGTGCTCGGAGCGACGATCGACGCGATCAATCGCGGGGAGAGCCCCGGTCAGACGACCACCGGTGATACCCAACAACGGCCCGGGTCGTGATCACTCCTCGGGACCGATCACCTCGAGCGAGACTTCGTCGAAGCTGGGAACCTCGATCGCCGCCGGGCCGGTGTCGAGCAGGTAGACGTCGAAGAACCCGACCAGATACCGGTCGACGATGGGGACGATCCGCCCTGCCGGGATGGCACCGGTAAGGCCGAATTGACCGGTGAAAGGCGACAGTAGAGGTGCGGCCACGAAGTCATTGTGATTGGCCCCATCGACTCCGATCCAATATGTGGTCTGATTCGACCGTTCGGCCACCCCGCGGAGGATCGCGTCGTTCTCATCGCCCCTCCACTCGTCTGATCGCATGTAGAGCGCAGGTTTGGTGGCCGAGACTGAGATCAGACGATCCGGGATGGGATCGACCCAGGGATCGAACCCCAGCGCTGCATCGCATCGGTCGTCCTGGAGACAAACCGAAATGGCTGCCCCTGCTCCCGCCGCGTCCCCGTAGATCCCGACACGGGTCAGGTCGGCACTCTGACTCAGACTCCCGAAGGGCCCTTCCACACCTGCATCGAAGGCATCGAGGATGCTTTCGATATCCCCGGCAAATACATCCACCAACTGCTCTGCTGCCTGGTCATATGAATCCTGGCCCACCACCGAAACGTCGGGCAGGGCGTCTGGCCACAACTGGGCCACGTCACCATCCGCCAAACGGGTGGCCACTGCTCCGTAGGTGTGGTCGGGGGCCACGACCATGAAGCCGTTGCTCACGAGAGACTCGATCTGATTGATGGCGATGCCCCGAAAGCCTCCCCAATCGTGACTGTATATCACCAGGGGAAACGTGCCGGCGGCCGGCGGGAGTGAGGGAAACGAGTGCGAATCCACGTATCGCGTGTAGCCGAGAAACCAGCCGGGCAACCCCAGCCGCTTGGAGAGGGCCGGTGTGACGACATCCCAGTCTTCGCTCCATGGCTGTGGCTCGGCTCCGTCCACCGGTACCGCCGGGTACCACACCTGAGTCATCAAGGTGCGAGGGCCGCCCGGAGACGGTCCGTATATTTCCTCTCGTTCCGTGTCGGTGAGTTGAATGGTGACCGTCCCGATCGTCTCCGGCCCTGATGGCACGGGAAGCCCGGGTACCGGGAGCGTGAGTGGCAGCACTGTCGCGAGACCGAGGCCGGCGAGGCCGAAGACCCCTCTTGCCACCCTCCTGGTCCAGTCGAGATCCCGTTCCACCGAGACGATGTCACCAACGGCGAGACCCAGAGCAGCGAGATACATCGGGATCATCTGCCATCGAAGACCTTCTATGCGCCAATGGAGCACGTAGAGGACGAGCAGACCGCCCGCAACGATCCCGCGTCGAGTTCGAACGCCAAAGATGGCAGGCCACGCCACGGCGAACACGCCGCCGAAGATCAATAGGAGCTCGAAACGCCTCATCGGGGCAATCTGTCGAGCCGGAGGTCGAGATGCCCGTGTGTCAACCGAGACTGAGTCGGCTTGGGATCCTGGTGCCCTGGTGGAAGACGAGCTGCCAGCGTCCATGCTCTCGCACCCACATGGAGCTACGTCTCGCCTCTCGCCCCTCGGAGCCGACGGTCCGATAGGTGACGAGTGCCACTCCTTCCGCCAGGATGCGCGCCCCGAAGTCGCGGATCATCACGGGCGCCGGTGTCTCACGGGTCATCATGGCGACCATCATCTCCTTGTCATAGACGCGGCCGCCGCTCCCAAACTCCACGAAGTCTGGATGAAGGAGGCGATCGACGGAGATGAGGGAATGTCGAACCTCCGGATCCAGCAATCTCCGCTCGAGCTCGAGCAACTCATTGCGCATACCGTCGGCGTCACTGGCAGTTGTCGAACCGTAAGTCATCGATCCCCCGACACGAGAAATTCCCAAAGACAACGTTGGATACTACGGCCAGTTCAGCTTCCGATGGCAATCAAATCTTCGATGGCCTTACGGATCTCGGCCTCGTCACGCAGACCGGGCCAGGATTCGACCACGGTGTCGTCGGCCCCGATCAGGACCGTCACCGGCTGATACGGCACTCCATATCGGGCGAATATCCCCTCGCTCTGATCGAGCCCCCATTTGATATGGCCCGATTTGAACAACTCGTCGGCTCTGGCGCTGGTCGAGGCGAAATCGGATTTCCAGGCCGGGGCGACGAAATCGACTCGGTCTGCATATTCAGCCGCGAGGCTGTCGACGACAGGCAACTCCTGTCGACACGTTGGTCACCACTCGGCCCAGAACACCAGATATACCGGTTTCTCCCCCTCCGACAGGCTGTAGGCCCCGCCGTCACCGAGCTCGAGCGTGAAGTCGGGAGCGGGGCTGCGCCCACTTGTGACATCGGGCTCGCCGGCTTCGGTCGCCGGTGTCACGCCCGCTGCGGTGGAAGGGGCGGCTTCCTCGACCACGGTTCCCGACGTCGTGGTGGACCGGTCGGCCGCGCCGCCCAAAGAATCCCCACAGGCGGCGAGGACCAGGGTGAGGGCCACCAAAGTCATCCATGCCCTGCTCACCCGGGGCAAGTTAGGCGGAGAGGGGTTTATCGGACCTAAAGGGAAGGCACAGAAGACACGCTGAACGCAGGTACACTCGCTCCCCCGTGACAAAGAACACTCTCTACTTCGCCTATGCAGCCTTGCTCGACCCGGATCGGTTGACCCCGGTCGCCCCGAACGCCGAGTTTCGCTTCACGGCCCACTTCCCCGAGACCCGGCTCATGTTCGTCGCCTCGGAAGACAGTGAGGGTCTGCCGACCCTCAGACCCGAGACCGGGCACACGGTGTGGGGAGCCGTTTTCGAGATACCCGAATCCGATCTCGGCGCCCTCCGGGATGCCGAAGAAGGGGAGGGACGGGTGGCCGACTGGGACATCAAGGCCGTCGATCGCGAAGGGAACAAGTACGAATGCCTCACATTCGTCTCCAAGAACGCTCCCAACGGCGAGCTTCGCCCGGACTCCAATCACCTCGAGGCGATGATCAAGGGCGCCAAGCACTGGTCGTTGCCGGCGGGATGGGTGCTGGGGCTCAAGGACCTCGGTGACGATTCGCCTTTCTGAGCTCCGACATCCCGATGTGAAAGAGGTCCCGGCTCCAACCCGAGCCGGGACCTCTTCATTGGCCGGATCTGCTTCCTACTCCTCGACCGGGAAGAGCCTGTAGAGACCCCAGGCCAGAGCACCGCCCACCAGGGGAAACACGATATAGACCCAGAGTTGGCCGACCTTTCCACCCACCACTGCCGGCCCAAACGACCGGGCAGGATTCACCGACGACCCCGAGGAGGGAATCCCCGCAAGGTGCACCGCGACGAGAGTCAGTGCAATGGCCAACGCTGCATGATTTCCACCTCGCTTGGTTGCGGTCAGGATCACCCAGACGAAGATCGTGGTCAGGATGATCTCCATGAGGATGCCTGTCGAGACCTTGCTGTAGCCGGTCACGGTCATGGCAACCGCTTCCTGGCTTGACGCCGCCAACACCACCAGAGAGGCCACGCCTGCCCCGGCGAATTGGGCGATCCAGTAGCCGATCGCATCAGCGAAGGAGGTGCGTCCATCGAGAAGCATCCCAAGCGTGACGGCGGGGTTGAAGTGTGCACCCGAAACGTGCCCGAGAGCCCAGATCCCGGCAAACAGAGCCAAGCCGAAGCCAAGGGCGATCGCCACGATCTCGGCGGCGCCGTTTGCTCCTCCCACCGAGAGAATCGCCATGGAGCCACCGAAGACCAAGATGAACGTCCCGAAAAACTCCGCCAGATACTTGTTGATTACCACTTGCTGCTCCTCCTCTTGTCGATCACGTCATTGGACTCGGCTTCGGATCCCGAGGTTTCCGGTTTCAGGCTATGTCGACGTCGGGGCCCGCTACCGGATTTGCTTGGGCACGAGGAGGAGGAGTGGGTCTGAGGGCCCCCCGAAGCTCGGGAGGCCCTCGACGTCTGCGAGCCCGCCTGTAAGCCGGATTCTGTCGTGTGCGACCATCCATCTCGGCGAATCGTCACCGATCCGCTCACGCGGCCTACCCGGGACTCGATCGACGGGCCGCCGTCGTCCCTGCTTGGCCTTGCTCCGGGTGGGGTTTGCCGAGCCATCCCGGTTGCCCGTGATGCTGGTGAGCTCTTACCTCACCGTTTCACCCTTGCCTGTGCAACCTGGTCATGAGACCAGGCGCCATCGGCGGTCTGCTCTCTGCTGCACTTTCCATCGGGTCACCCCGCCTGGGTGTTACCCAGCACCCTGCCCTGTGGAGTCCGGACTTTCCTCGACTCTTTCGAGCCGCGGTCGCCCAGCGGGCTCGCCATGCGATTCTATGACGCTCGGCGCTTTCGCTTGCCTGCGAGCCATCCCGTCAGCCCAGCGATCACAGCGGACAGGATCGCCAGCCATATGACGCTCCCGGTCGAAGCGCCGCTACCGCCGAGCCGGGCGACGACGACGATCACACCGGCGAGGATCAACCCGGTGACGGCACCGTGGAATCGCTCGGAGTGGTTGGCGAAACGACCCGAGACCCATCCGCCGACCCCCATTCCACCGACAATTCCGGCCACCAATCCGATGTCCGGACCGATTTCGACTCCGAGCAGGCTCAAACCACCGCCGAGGAGAAGTGCCAGAAGGGTGGCAAAGAGGCCTCCGGCCCCTACTCCGAGGCCGACCGCCGCGATGTTGAGCGCTGCCAGCATGGCCTGATCATCGCATTCTCCAATTCGTTGGTTGCATCGTGGGAGGTTCCGGCGGCCCAAAATCGGGTAGAGGGTCGTCGGACCCGGCCGATCGGGGACAGATTTGGGCGGCCGTGGCCGCAGTTAGGGTCAGCGACGGATGAGCACTTCGAAGGCAGCGAGCAAGCTGGTGGTGGCAGCGAACCGCCTCCCGGTCTCCCGCGATGAGGCGACTGGCCAATGGGAGACGAGCCCCGGAGGTCTCGTGGCAGCCTTGGCCCCTGTCCTTCGGGACCGCGGTGGTGTCTGGGTTGGCTGGAACGGGAGTGCCGGCGGTAGTTCGAAGGCATTTGAAGCTGCGGGGATCTGGAACAAACCGGTGGTCCTCGATCAGAGTGAGATCGAGAACCACTACGACGGTTTCTGCAACGGCACCATCTGGCCCCTCTACCACGACGCGATACGCCCGCTGGAGTTCCACCGTCACTGGTGGGGCCCCCATCGGGAAGTAAACGAGCGCTTCGCCGAGGCCGTGGCCCAAAACGCCGAAGACGACGGCGTGGCCTGGGTACACGACTATCAACTCCAACTGGTCCCCGAGATGGTCCGAGAGCTGTCCCCAGGGACACGAATCGGCTTCTTCCTCCACATCCCGTTTCCACCCGTCGACATCTTCGAGCGGCTCCCATGGCGCTCGCAGGTCCTCCGAGGATTACTCGGCTCCGACTACCTGGGCTTTCAGACAAAGCGAGCAGTGCTCAACTTCGCCGCCGCCGCCCGGGAGATCGTCGGAGCGAGGGGCCCGGCATCGTCCCTGATGTTCGAGGGGAGACGGGTCCGATGCGAAGCTGTTCCGATCACGGTCGACCTAGAGCACGCCAGGACGGTCGGACGCTCCCCGGAGGCCCTGGAAACGAGTGTCGAACTGCGTCATGACTTGGGGGACCCCGAGCACGTCATCCTCGGTGTCGATCGTCTCGACTACACCAAAGGGATCGATCTGCGCCTTCGGGCCTTCGAGGTGATGCTGCAACGACATCCCGAGCTGGCGGAAAAGGTGTCCCTGGTCCAGATCGCCGTTCCCAGCCGGGAGGACGTCGACGAGTACCAGACCATCCGCCGCCGCGTCGAAGAGTTGGTGGGCCGGATCAATGGTCGCTTCGGACGCGCTTCATGGACCCCGATCTACTACCAATATCGCGCCCTCCCCTTCCCCGGCCTCGTCGGCGCATATCTGGCGGCAGACGTGATGCTGGTCACACCGCTTCGCGACGGAATGAATCTCGTCGCTCTGGAGTACGTGGCGACCAGGCAGGACAACACCGGCGCCCTGATCCTCAGCGAGTTCGCCGGCGCCTCCGAGCGGCTGGGCGACGCGATCATCGTCAATCCGTACGACCTCGACGGGCTGGCACGGGCCTTGCACCATGCCGTCGTTATGGAGCCCGACGAAGAGAGCCGGAGGATGCGTCGCCTGCGACGGGCGGTCGGGCGATGGGACGTTCATTCATGGGCCAGGCACAACCTCGAGGCGATAGAAGGCTGATCCATTCGCCACCTGGAAACCCTTTGGCGTCACCTATCCTCGGCCACGTGTGCGGGCGTTTCTCGATCACCGGTGACCTCGACTTCTACGCCGAGTATTTTGGTGTGGACGAGGTGGCGACCGAGCCACTCGAGCCAAGTTGGAACGTGGCCCCGACCGACCCGGTGTACGTGATATCGGAGCGCGACCACAAGAAGCTCCTGGGCTCGATGGCCTGGGGCCTTGTCCCTCACTGGGCCAAAGACCCTCGTTCGATCCACATCAATGCGCGCTCGGAGACCATCGACACCAACGGCATCTTTCGCGAGTCCTTTTCCCGCCGCCGTTGCCTGATACCCGCCGACGGCTTCTACGAGTGGGAGCCAAAGGATCGGGGCCGGGCACCTCATTGGATCTATCGCGCCGATGGGCATCCGATGGTGTTCGCCGGCATCTGGGCGAGCCGGCTCGATCCCGAGACAGACCAATGGGAGCGGACCTGCTCCATCATCACCATGGCTGCCGCCGGCGTCATCACCCCGATCCACGATCGGATGCCGATCTCCCTCGAGTCCGCCGTCTGGGATGCCTGGCTGGATCGTGATCTCGTCGACATCGAAACCGCCCGAGGCCTGCTCCACCCGATGGACCCGGACCTCATGATGGAGCACAGGGTCTCGAGCCGGGTCAACTCGGTCGCCAACAACGATTCCCGGCTCAGGGAGGAAACGGAGCCGGAGACCCTCTTCTGAAGGCTGACCCGACGACGCTTGCCTCGACCGGGGCCCCCGGACAACGCCGATATCGAGAGCGAATCGCAATTACTCTGCCGGGCGTTCCTTGAGTCACATGAGGCACTTCGCTCGCATCATCACACTGGCATTGCTGGTGAGCGCATGCAGTGCAATCGTCGGTGACACACCAACCGAAACGGGCAAGCCCGGTTCCGGGGACATGCCCCAGGTGACTTCCACCACCACCCGGGATTGCGTTCGCCACACTCCGGGCACCAACCCCGTCGACACCGGGAGTGTGGCCGGCGATGCCCTGGTCCTCTCCGGTGAGGTCTTCGTCTGCGCCGACGACGTGGTCGTGGCCGATCCATCCGATCTCAATGGCGTGGCGGCCGGGGCCCAGCTCGCATCTGCGCTCGAGGGGCCCCTGCTCCTGCCCCACCCGCAACTGGCAGCCGAATTGGGACGATTGAAGCCAGCGCGTATCTACGTCTTCGGCTCGCCCGATCTGATCACACCACCCGACGCCGAAGTGGTCCGCCCCACTGTCTCCGAAGCAGTCGACATGGCCGCCACCGCGCTTGGGGTGTCCGAACAGGTCAGGCTTCCCTCCACCCCTGATGCGACCACCGTCATCGCGACGATCGAGGCGATAGACCAGAGCGACCACGTCGTGCTCCCCCAAACGGCCCCGGCCAACTCGGGCACGGTCGCAACCCAGCCCGATATCGACCCGGCTGCCTTGGTCGCCGGTTTGGTGAGACAATCGGAGGCGAGCTCTGTCTGGCTGGTGGATGCCAACCAACCGGTCGCCCTCCTGGCTGCGGCGGCGATTGGCCGAGCATCGGGCACCACGGTGGTGGCATACGACCCGGGGGACATCTTCGGATATCCCGAGGTCGGTGATGCCTTGAGTGGACACGATCCGGGTTCGATTCGCTTCCTCGGCCACGTGCCCGGGGCTTCGGAGTGGGAGCTCTCGGTACTCGCCAAAGGGGTGCAGGTACCCGGAGGTGGCTTCACCATCCTCCCCCAGGATCGCCCTAGACGTTACGTGGCCTTCTACGGGCACCCCGAGACCACCGGTCTTGGCGTCCTCGGTGAACAGGGGCCTCAAGCGACCCTCGATCGGATGGCGCCCTATGTCGAGGCGTATGCCGGAGATGGCAGACAGGTGATACCGACCTTCGAGATCATCGCCAGTGTCGCGTCGGCCAAGCCCACCGAGGACGACGACTACAGCTTCGAGTGGCCGCCATCGTCATTCGCGGAGTGGATCAGCACGGCGGCCGAGAACGACGCCTATGTGGTGCTCGACTTGCAGCCGGGCCGTGAGGACTTCCTGACCCAGGCCAAACAGTACGAGGAGCTGCTCAAACTTCCCTATGTCGGGCTGGCGCTCGATCCCGAATGGCGGCTCAAGCCGGACCAGGTACACCTGAAACAGACCGGACAGGTGCAGGCGTCCGAGATCAACACGGTCGTCGAATGGCTGGCCGACCTGGTCCGGGACAATGCGTTGCCCCAGAAACTGCTCCTGGTCCAGCAGTTCCAGACCCGGATGATCGTGGACCGGGACACCATCGAACAGCGCCCCGAGTTGCAGATGATCATCCAGATGGACGGTCAAGGCCCTATCTCGACCAAGGACGACACCTATGCGGCCCTCACCGCCGGGGAGGAGAACGCCTTCTGGCAATGGGGATGGAAGAACTTCTTCGACGAGGACTCCCCCAAGACGGCAACTCCCGAATACACGATGAGCAAGGTCCCGGTCCCTGTGTTCGTCTCTTACCAGTAGACCTGGCAACATCAGGCAGGTCGCCTAGAGGATCGAAGAGATGACACGATTCGCCTACTTCTGTGGGCACGAGCAGTGGCAGCCGGAGCAACTCGTCGAGCATGCCAGGCTGGCCGAGGAGGTCGGGTTCGACGCCGTCGTCGTCTCCGAGCACTTCCACCCCTGGGTCGACGACGTGTCCGCCGCCGGGTTCGCCTACTCGACGATCGGGGCCATGGCCGCGGTCACAGAGAGCATCGACTTCATCACGGGTGTGACCACTCCCCTCTTCCGCTACCACCCGGGGGTGGTTGCCCAGGCCGCCGCAACACTCGACCGTCTGTCCGGCGGGAGGTTCACCTTGGGTGTTGGAACCGGGGAGAACATCAATGAAGGGCCCCTTGGCTACGACTTCCCCGGATACGCGGAGCGAAACGCCCGTATGGCCGAGTCCCTCGAGATCATGCGTCGGCTCCTCGACGGCGAGAAGCTGACCTTCGAAGGCGAGTACTACCGAACAGATCGGGCCAAGCTCTATTCACCTCCCTTCGGCCCGGTCCCGATACTCATGGCTGCCGGCGGGCCGAAGTCGGCCACACTCGCCGGCGAGAAGGCTCAGGGAGTCATCACATCGGTCAAAGACCCGGCGGAGACAATGGAACGGGTGGTCGAGCCGGTCAGAGCCGCTGCGCTGGAAGCAGGGAAGCCGGACCCCACCATCCTCGCCACACGCTGGGCTCTCCTCGCCGACGACGAAGAGGAGGCCTGGAAGGCGCTCTTCCCGTGGCGTGGGTTGCGGGCGCCCGGCCGATTGGAGGCCGTTGACCCGGCTGAGCTCCGTGAGAAGGCAGACCAACTTCCCCGTGAGGAGATTCTCGGACGGTATCCCGTGGCCAAATCGGCCGACGAGATAGTGGAGATATACCGACCACTCGTCACCGACCTGAAGGCCGACATCGTCACCATGCAGATGGCGTCACTCGACCAGTCGGCATTGATAGAGATGCTCGGCCACACAGTCCTCCCCGCATTGCGCTCACTCGGCTAGAGCACATAGCGAAACCGGGCGATGACTAGCCGACCCTCGTGATCCGCTCGACCAGCGCCAACACCTCCTGAACCGCCTGCGCAGACAGGGCGGGATCGTCTGCGGCCAGGAGCAGGGACGGGACGACATCCTGGAGACGGCTCAGCACCACTGTTGCCTCTTCTGTCCCCGACCCGAGAAGGAGATCCACCGCAGGCGACAACCTGCCGGCGAGACCGGCACCGAAAGACGCAAACAGGTCGACGCGAAATCCGTCCACGTCTCGCATTGCGATCTGGGCCTTTTCACCCGAATCGGGTGTCACGTTCACAACGTGGAACTCGACGCCGGACTGGGTTACGGTCCCGGCGTCTTCGACGTCGAGCGACCCCGTGAAGACCTCACCAACTCCCTGGGCGAATCCAGACCAGAAGTTCGCCGCCACATCTCGGTCACCGTTCTCCAACGCATCGGCAACAACGGCGTAAGAAGCCCCTTCGGCCAGCGAGGCCAAGGCGGCCTGTCCCGGGACCGCCAGTGCCGCAGCACTGGCGAAGTCACCGTCGATCAGGAATTGCCTCAACCCCACAACGGTCTCCGTCGGGCTGGCCGAGCCGGCGCCGATCGTCGTCGTCGTCGAGAGCTCGGCGCCACCACGGCATCCACCCGCCACGAGAGCCACGATCAGCATCAGGACGGCCCTACGCGTCGTCATGCAACAACTCCGGGAGCCTCCCGGTCCTGACCAGCGCCGCTCGACGCTCTCGTTGCCCGAGACCTGTGGCCCGCCACAACCAGAGGAGATATCCAAGCCCTACCGCCTCCTCGATCCAGCGCCACGGGTCGGAAATGGCACGCTCCCATGCCATCTGCCAGAACGGCATCGAGCCAACCGGCATGTCCCAACCAAAGAACGGCCACAAGAAGATCTGCGGATCGGTCCACATCCCGTCGAGCAGGAGGTGAAACAGCCATCCGATCCCCACCGCCATGAAGGCTCGCCGGCGTCTGCCCCTCCGCGTGACCAAGAGGACCGCCACCATATAGAGACTCGGTGCGATCAGCGTGTGCGACCACAGCTCACCGCTCGCATAGACATCCGCGAAGAGCACTCCCCCGATCGTCAGATCGATCAGGTCCGGGAGAATCGCTCCGGCGAAGAGAAACCTGACGTCGACCTTCGGGTCTTTGAATATCCACCGGAACAGCCACAGGGTGGCGCCGGCGTGCCAGAGAATCATCTCTCAGGCGACGAGGATCCTGCGGCAATGGACACACCGCGGTATCTCAGCGCTCAGGGCCTCGGCCTGCTCAGTAGGTGAAAGTGCCATGTGGCATCCGCCACAGACACCGTGCTCGAAACGGCCGATGGCCACGCCCTCCTTGCCCCGACGCAACTTCTCGTACATCTCCACGAGGTCGGGTGGGACCGGTTGCAGCGCCTCCTTCTTGCGCTCTTCCTTCCGTGCCAGCTCGGCATCGATCTGCTTCCACTGACTCTTTATCTCGGCTTCGAGACCCGACTTCTCGGCAGCCGCTCGGTCAGCCTCGCCTTGAACACCTGCCAGTTCCTCGCGGGCAGGGTCGAGGGTCTCCAACAGACGCAACACCTTGCCTTCGAGGGCTTCCTGCTGGCCCTTGAGACTCTGGACTTCGAGACGCATGTGCTCCGTCTCACGGGCGCTCATCCCGCCGGCAAAGAGCCGGGTCTCGTGCTCTCGCAACTTGTTCTCGAGGATCTGAAGCTCGCCCTCGGACTTGTCGAAGTCCAGCTCCATCGTCTTGAGGGCTGCACTCTTGGCGTCTATGTCCGCCTGCAACGCCGCCTCCCGCTCATGTGCGGCCTTGTACGCGGCCAACTCGGGCAGGTTCTGCCGTTTCTCGAGGAGGCGGTCGATCTGGAGGTCCAGATCCTGGACGTCGAGCAGATCGGCGAGGCTGGTCATCTCCATCAGCAGATGGAGAGTAGTGCTGTGTCGCTGACTGGATCAGACCCAAGTTTCCGGGTCGTAGTCGGTCAGGTCCAGCAACTCCGGAACGACGTCGGCCACGAGGGCGACCAGGGCGGTCATCCCCGGGCGCTCGGTGGCGATGTGACCCGGGTCCACCACGGCCAAATCAAGGTCGAGTGCGGCCACCGTCCGGTGATGAGACACGTCGCCCGTGACTATCGCGTCTGCCGCCTGCCCCGCCTTCTCCACGAACTCGCCGCCCGAGCCGGGGACCACGGCCACTCTGTCGAGGATCCGGTCACGATCGCCGGAGACCCTCAGGCCATTCGAGCCCAGCGTCTCGGCCACTCGGGTGCTGAGGCTTTCCAGTGATTCGCCGAATACGCCCAACCGGCCGATCGGCGGGATGTTCTCGAGCTCGTCTGCGCCAAAAGGCTCGATGTCCCGCAATCGCAGCCGAACCGCCAGGGAATCGGCAGTGCCCCCAGGAGCTGCGTCGAAGTCGGTGTGAGTCACCAGCAGGGCAGTCCCGGCCTGAATCAGACGAAAGGCGCGAGCCGTCGGTGACCTTCCGGCCACGAGCCTGGTGACCGGGTGAAATAGGAGAGGGTGATAGGTGACGAGGAGGTCGACCGGATCTTTCTCGATCGCCTGCACCACAGACTCGGTGACCTCGTGGCAGACACCGACTCTCGTCACCTGGTCGGCCGGATTTCCCAATTGAAGCCCGACGGGATCCCATGGGGCCGCATCCTGGGGACGGGTCCGCTCGGCCAGGGCCTGGACAATTGAAGCGACGGTTGCCACGAGCCGATGCTAGGTCTGGTCGTATCCTTGCCAAACGTGAACCTCGATCGACCCCTGGGATGGGCCCCACCCAATCATTGGCGCAAGATCACCGTGGTGGAGTCACATACCGCCGGAGAGCCATTTCGCCTCGTGGTCGATGGTCTCGACCCGATACCCGGGACCACGATGGTCGAGAGACGACACAACGCAATGGAGAGGATCGACGACTTGCGTCGGGCGATCATGTGGGAGCCAAGGGGACACGCCGACATGTACGGGGGCATCCCGGGACCGCCGGTCGAGGAGGACAGCCACATCTCGGTCCTCTTCCTTCACAACGAGGGATTCTCCACGATGTGCGGGCATGGGATCATCGCCCTCTCCACCATCGCGTTGGAGACGGGGATCCTTCCCATCGAGAAGCCCGAGACAAGTGTCGTGATCGACACTCCGGCCGGTCAGGTCCGCTCGTGGGCGTTCATCGAAGACGATCACGTCACCGGCGTGCGCTTCCACAATGTGCCGTCGTTCGTGGTCGGCCTCGACCGATCCGTCGACGTTCCCGGGTTGGGAGCGATCCGCTACGACCTTGCCTTCGGAGGCGCCTTCTACGCCTATGTGCGAGCCGATGAGGTCGGGCTCGACCTCGACGCCGGCTCGGCGCCACGGCTCATCGATGCGGGCAAGAAGGTCCAGGCGTCCGTGGCTCGGGCCGGGCAACTCGATCATCCCGAACATGCCGAGCTGGGCTTCTTGTACGGGGTCATCTTCGTCGGTGAGCCCTCGGATCCGACCCACCACTCGAGGAACGTTTGCGTCTTCGCCGACGGCGAAGTGGACCGATCCCCCACTGGCACCGGCGTCAGCGGACGTCTCGCCATCGAACGAGCCAGGGACAACCTGGAGGTTGGCGAGCGGATAACCATCGAGAGCATCCTCGGCTCGACCTTCATAGGGAGCGTGGTCGAGGACGTCGACTTTGCCGGGCGCTCGGGAATCATCCCCGAGGTCGAGGGTCGGGCCCACATAACCGGGCGAAGCGAGTTGTGGCTCGATCCCGAAGATGCGATCGGTGAGGGCTTTCTGATCCGTTGATCTACTGGTAGCTCTCCGAGATCCGATCCCATGCGGTTCCGGTCACGTCATCGACCCAAGCCACCAGGGCCCGCAGCGAGAGGACGAATACGACCACAACCGCGGGGACGGTCAGCCCCGGCACCCAACGGGCGACCACCAACGCCAAAGCGACGGTGATGCCCACTCCGAGGAGGTTCATCAACGATGAGCGAGCCCGGTTTCGTCTTCCTTCGATCCCCGAAGCCCGATTCTTCAGTGCCTGCAATGAGCCCGAAGTCTCGACGATTCTCGTTCCCCGACGATCGTCGGTCCGTGTCAACACCCACAAGGTAGGAGCCGCCAGTTCGATTCGGTAACTGCCGCTGGTCCAACCCTCGAATGTCTCGGTCCAGGCAAGGCGACCCATGTCGCTCTCCTTCTCTGGACAAAGCATACGCGATCAGTGACGGGGAACGATGTTGTAAATGGTGCCTGCGACAATCGGCGGGTGTCACGTCGTCTGCTCGTACTCCTGGCGCTCGTCCTCGTGCTTGGCTCATGTAACCGGTCCAATGTCGACACATCGGGGATCCCCGACCTCGAGGCCATCACAGCCGAACAACTCGACGGGATCCTCACGTCGTCGGACCGGCCCGCCATCGTCAACGTCTGGGCCTCCTGGTGCATCCCGTGTCGGTCCGAGGCTCCGCTGTTGAAGAAAGCCCATCAGGCGAAAGGCGACGAGATCGAGTTCATCGGCATCGATGTCCAAGACAGTCAGAACGGCGCCAAAGAGTTCATCGCCGAGTTCGGGATCGACTTCACCAGCTACTTCGATCGAGATCGGGGCATCCCGATGCGCTACGGCGGTATCGGGACCCCCATCACGTTCTTCTTCGCACCGGGAGGCCGGCTGATCTCGACACACAATGGGGTCATCGACGATCAGGCACTGGCTCTCGGCATCGACGAGCTGTTGACCTACGAGGGCTGAGTTTGGAGTTCACCCTCCTCTGGGCCGCCCTGACCGGGGTGCTCCTCGCATGGATCGGCACCCGGCTCTGGCCCGACAACCTCCCCGATCACCCGCTCGACAGGATGCTGGGAGCAGCAGCAGCCGGACTGCTCGTCGGTCGGCTCACGGCCATGATTCTTCAAGGCACCAACCCGATCTCACATCCGGGCGACATCCTGATAGTCCGGGGTGGTGTGCACACGGGGGCGGCGGTGATCGGGGCCATAGCCGCATACCTCTGGTCGGTGCATGGTCGGCTCGATGCACTGGACGCCACCGCGGCGGCGGCGCTGCTCGGCATTTCCGGATGGCACGCAGGCTGTCTTTGGCGGGGCACGTGTTTGGGTGCGGCGTCGGACCTTCCCTGGGCATGGCCCGCCTCCGGCGGTCTCGTCGACCGTCACCCGGTCGAGATTTATGCCGCCCTGGCCATGTTCGGAGCGGCATTCATCGTGGAAAGGCTCCCCCGAAGGCCATTGCTCGCGTCGGGGGCGGCCCTGGCGGCCGCCTCGCTCATACGGCTCCTCACCCAGCCACTGCGACTGACGGTGGATGGCGGGCCGACGGGCTGGTATGTGGCGGGCGTGTTGGTCGGGGCCCTCCTCCCCCTTCTTGGATCGTTCATCGCCAAGGCCGGGGGCCGCCGGAGTGCGGTGCCGTGAAACGCCTTCGAGCACCCAGAGTGGCCGTGGTTAACTGTTGGCGTCACCAGGTTCGTAGGAAGGGGAGATCAGGGACAGCTCTCCGCTTCGGGCCTGGCGAATAGCATTGCCCTCGACCTGTCCTTGGGAGGACCTTGGATCAGCTTCAGATCATCCGTTCACTGTTCACGGACCTCGATGAGGCCGGTGTCGCCTATGTCCACTGGAAGAGCAATGAGCACCTTGCCGCGGCGGTCCTGGGTCAGACCGACCTCGACCTCTTGGTCGATCCCGTCGATCGCGCCACTTTCGAACAGAGTCTCAAAGACCACGGATTCGTCACGATGCTGCCCCCCAAGGCCCGCACGCTTCCCGACATCGAGAGCCATCTCGGATTCGACGCGACCACGGGGACACTGGTCCACCTCGACGTCCACTATCGCCTGATTCTCGGCGAACAGTTGATCAAAAACCACCACCTTCCCCTGGAGAAGTGGCTGCTGTCCGATCACTCAACGATGGGCGAAGTACCGGTCCCTTTGGTGGAGAAGGAGTTCATGCTCCTCTTCGTCCGGGCCATGCTCAAGACGACCAACCGGCAATTGCTTCGGTCGATAGTGAAAGGCGGGCCACCCATGCCCGAGCGGATCATCAGGGAGATCACCTGGCTTGGCTCCCGCATCGACATCTCGCGTCTCACCGACGTCATAGGTGAGAGCGGGCTCGACCTACATACCTCCGAGATCGTGGACTTCCTCGATCGCACGAGAGACAACCGCGCCGACTGGCGCTACGTGAGAGACAAGCGACGGTCTCTTCGTGCCCGGTTGAGGGCGTACGAGCGTCTTCCTCGATACGTGGCGGTGCCAAAGCGGATCTGGCTCCGTCTCCGATCCAAGCCGTGGATGAGACGTTTCGGATTCGGGATACCTCCCCGCCATCTCGCGACGGCTGCCCCGCTGATCGCCTTCGTTGGTGCGGATGGATCCGGAAAGACCCGGCTCAGTCGCGACATCGAGGCTTGGCTGGGCAAGAAGCTGCTCGTCCATCATGTCTACTTCGGACAGCCAAAGTCGGGTCTCGTCTTCAGGCTGCTCAACAAGCCAGGGAGCATGGCCCGTCACCGTGACGAAGCGCATTACCCGCCACGAGGCTTGTTGGGGCTGGTGGTTCGGGTAACCGACGCGACCAAGTGGCTGTTGGTTGCACGGCGGAGAAAGATGTTGGCGCGGAAGGCAAGGCACGACGTCGCGGTAGGTGAAGTGGTCATCGCCGAGCGATATCCACTCGAAGACTTCCACTCCATGGAGTCTCCAATGGACGGGCCTCGACTCGGAGGTAGCGGCATGCTGGCCAAGGCCGAAGCGAGGAGCTACTCCTCGATTCCGTTCCCCGAGCTCCTGCTCGTCCTCAAGACCGACCTCCAGACATTGCGCGACCGGAAGATCGACCTGACGGTCGATGAGCACACCGCCAAGGTCGAGGCCGTGGCAACGCTCACTGCGGCACCGGGAAGGGTGATCATCGACGTTGGCGTCCCATACGAGGAGGTCCTGTTGAGGGCCAAGACCGAGATCTGGAAGGCGTTGCTTGAAGCACGTTGAGTTCCTCGGGGTTCCCGGATCGGGCACGACCACACTCGCCGCCGAGCTGGCTCGCGTTTCAGCCTCGACCACCACCCTCGAAAACGCGGTCTTGGCCTCGATTCGCGTCGGTGGCGACGACCAGCTGACCCGCGTCGCCGCCCGGCTATCGCGTAGCGGCACATCGGCTGTCTGGCGAAAGGCATTTGCCCGCTCGACGGATCGATTCTCGGCGCTCAATCGATTTCTCACCGTTTCCCCCGAGACACTCGAAGCAGTCCTGGGCGCGCAACGGGCGAGGATCTCGCGTGACCAGGGCCAGGGTCGCTCGCTCGGGTGGATCCTCAACCTCATGGCCGGGTTCCAACTCGCCGGGGAGCATCTCGGTGAGGACGAGGTCTTGATGATCGACGAAGGCTTCGCCCAGCGATCCATTGCCCTCTGCGGATTTGGATTCACAGAGGACGATCGGCCTCTGTTGGACCGGTACCTCCGCTCGATGCCACAGCCCGACGCAGTGATCATCGTGGACACGCCTCTCGAAGTGTGTGAGTCGCGTCTCGACAGCCGCGGATGGTCAGAACGTGTGGCTGGTATGGATGTGGGCGACCGTCGGCGTTTCCTCGATCAGACCGCAGCCGTGGTGAAGACCGTAACTGCCTACTTCGAGGGCACGACTACCGAGTTGGTTCGAGTCGACGGGACCGCCCCGACTCCGACCACGGCCGGGCCCCTCGCTGCAAACCTCCTGCAATGACCTAGGATCCTGTCGAACCAAGAAATGCGAAACAACCACTTTGCGTGGTCACGAATCGCATTTAGTATCCGTCGTGGAAGCTGTGGGGCTTCTTCCAAACAACTGGGCAGGGAGATATAAATGGGTGACCGGATCGCTCCGGATGGGGGCCGTCGTTTTTCGTACGCACTTCTGGCATTTGCCGTGGTCGCGTCTCTGGTGCAAGTCGTATCGATACAGCCGGCGCTGGCCGCGCCGAGCGGTGCCAACGGACCTGCAGTGGTCCCGGGGGCAGATTCTTCGGCTCTAACCAGCGCCACCAAACAATGGGACACCAAGAACCAGCACCGGATCTGGTGGAACGCTTCGCAGAACCGCTGGGACGCCATCCTGCCGACAGCCTCCGGCTGGCAGATCGCCAAGCAGGCAATCCCCAACTCCTTCGGCGCCGCTCCCACTTACGGGCCGACTTTCCCGGGCTTCAACTCGAAGGACCGACCCGACGTCTATTGGGACGAGAGCGCCGGCAAGCTCTATGTGCTCTTCAGTGGTGCCACCACCCACTCCCATGTGGTCACGTACAACTCCGCCGGTGACACCTACACGGTCGGCGCATCGGTCCCTTTGACGAGTATGAACTCCTCGGCGTCACGTGCGGCCATCTACAAGACTTCCAATGGCGATCTGTGGGCGTCCGTGATGACCAAGGGCAAATTGTTGGTTTCCCGTTCCAGCGACGACGGGACATCCTGGTCCACACCGTTGAATCTCAATGTGACGGTCGATGAAGGTCAGACCCAGATGACCTCCTTCACCAACGGTGCCACTTATCTCGCCCTGGCTGCCGCCGAAAACGGCGATGCTGACCTGACTGACGGCCGCTATTCGCAATATCTCTTCTACAAGCTGGACATGGCCAACGTGGCCAATTGGAGCAGCGGTGTGACCCTGGCCACCGGCTCACTGACCATCAGTGCCCTTCCCGCGGCAGGTGACACCGTGACCATCGATGGTCGCACCTACCGGTTTGTCGACTCGATGGTCGGCGCCGTCGCCTACGACGTGCTGATCGGCGGCAACCCGAGGGCCAACCTCGCCGCCGCCATAGAAGGCACCGGAACCGAAGGCATCGAGTATGGGCCGGGCACCCTTCCCAATCCCTCGGCCACCATCAGCGACCCGGCCTCGCCGACGATGACGGTCACGGCGCGGGAGTCCGACCCGACCATCGCCAACGCGGTGGTCACGACCGCATCGCTGACCCAGCCCGGTGACGGTTTCGCCGCGGCAACACTGACCGGCGGCACTTCATCCTGGACCAAGGAGACGGTGCCTCTCACTCAGTACTCACCGATGGGAACCGCCGTGGTCCACGCCGATGACGAGATCAGTCTGGTCACCCACAACAACGTGATCTACATCGCCACGGAGACCCAGCGGAGCGGTGGGGGAACCAAGTCACTGGATCCCCAGGTCATCCTCTACAAGAGGACTGGTGGTTTAACTGGGAGTTGGATCCAGAGCAATGTCAAGTTCGACCAGCAGTCCTCCACCGGGGACCGTAAGCGCCCGGTGGTGGCCATCTATAACAGCACCGTCTATGTGATCGCCATCGACAACCCACAGACCAATAGCGCCTACTGGTCGATGCCTGAAGCGAGTATCCCTACCCTCGGTAACGGGTGGCCGGCCCCGCTGCCGCTCTTCAATACCCAGTTCGAGAAGCGCCGGAACAACATCGTGCCCCGTGAGCCGACGACGACGGCGACCGGTCTCCCGGTGTTGGTCGACTGGGCCTATGGGGCCACTGGAGACGACACCACCATCTGGCAGACGGTGCTGCCCAACGACGGCAACCAGGCGCCTGGCGTCTTCGCCGGTGCAAACAAGACGGTGGCTGCCAGCCCGGCGAGCACCATCGGAGGTCAAATCACCAACGACTATCCCAAGGGCGGTTCGGTCAATTGGGCGTGGTCGGTCATCTCGGGCGCGGCAGTGAACTTCACCAGTCAGTCAGGGACATGCTCGACCACCGCCTGCTCGCTGCCCACAACGGCAGCCTTCGTCGGGACCGGCACCCGTGTGCTTCGACTCACGGCGACGGAGACCGGATCTGGCCTGACCAATTATGACGACGTGACCATCACGGTCAACACGTTGGTCAATACCCCTCCCGTGCTGACGATCAGCAAACCGAAGAACGGGGATACATATGCGCCCTGGTGCCGACGTCACCTTCAGCGCCACCGCCAATGACGCGCAGGCAGGCAACATCTCTGCCGACATCGTGTGGACCTCGAACAAATCCGGGACCATCGGATATGGCGGGTCGTTCGTGACTGACCAACTTGGCCAGCGGAACCCACATCATCAAGGCCAACGTGAGCGACGGTCAAAACGCCGTCAGCTCGCCGAACATCACCATCACCATCGGTTCCGGTGGGGGCGGCGGTGGCGGCTCGGGCACCTTCACCGATGACGACGGGAATATCTTCGAGAACGCCATCGAGTGGCTCGCCGGCAAGGGGATCACCCAGGGCTGCAACCCGCCGGCCAACACCCACTACTGCCCGAACGACCCGGTCACCAGAGGTCAGATGGCAGTGTTCCTGGTCCGTGCATTCGGATACTCGGACAACGGCGGCGGGAACCTGTTCATCGATGACAACGGGCTGTTCTACGAGAACTCGGCCGACCGGTTGTTCACGGCAGGTGTGACGGTCGGGTGCAACCCGCCGACGAACAACAAGTACTGCGGTGAGAAGAACGTGACACGCGGTCAGATGGCCGCCTTCCTGGCGAGGGCATTCAACCTCCCGGCGTACAACGGTCCGGATCGGTTCACGGACGACAACGGGAACATCTTCGAAGGTGCCATCGAGCGTCTCGCCCAGGCCGGGATCACTCTCGGGTGCAACCCGCCGGCGAATACCAAGTACTGCCCCAATGACAATGTGACACGCGGTCAGATGGCTGCGTTCCTGAAGCGGGCATTTGGTGAGTAGCCGGCAACGGCTACTCACCCGATGTCCATAGGGGGGATCATCGGGTATGGGGAACAAGGGAGGGATGGCGAGACGTCTGGGCGGTTTGTCCGTCCTCACCTTGCTCGCCGTCTCACTCCTTGTGTCGGCCTGGCGGCAGCTCGCCGCATCGATGGTGACGGTCGGTTATCAAGAGATCGTGACCGGCTTCAGCGGGTCGCCCCGCAGTGGAATCCGACTGCGCCGGGACCCTCGGGTGTCGCCTACAACGCCGACCATGACACGATGTTCGTGGTCGATACCGATCGCAACAACTATGACCGCATTCGAGCCTCGTCCATCAGGCTCTGTGGGAAGTATGCGATGGATGGCACGGTCATGGACAGTGGGCTCTTCCTCAGGGGTGTGGGAACCAACGGGGGTGGACTACGATCCGGACACCAACAGGCTCTTTGTAACCACCGATGCCAGGCTCAACGGGGCCAACACTGGCAATAAGAACTTCGTTCTGATCGTGATCTCGGCTCAGACGCGTCCTTTGGTACATCGACTGACACCTCGGTCCTATACCACGTGGAGACCTGGGGATCAGGGGACACGGAAGACCCCGCCTACGACCCAGTCGAGCCACACCACTCTATCTTCACCAGCGGCGACGAGCACGAGCTCTATCACATGAACCCGATCAACGGTGCCCAGATCGGTTCGACGATCAGTCTTCAGGGCTACGGGACCAACTTCGAGGGTCTCACCATCACCCCAGACGGGCTACCTTCTGGCCGGGGACTGAGAACGGCGGACATTCATGTCTTCAACCTTCTCGGACACACCAGTACAGCGATCTCGGTCTCCGCTCGGCCAGCAACAGTCGGATCTCCGGCCTCGGATGGTCGCGCCGGCGTCGGAGGCGCCGCCTACGACATCTGGATGGCCGACCGACGAGGCACCGGATCCCAATACGACACGGGCCAGAACGATGGGCGGCTCTGGCATCTCAGCACCAACGGAACACCTACGACGACACCACCACGACCACGAGCAGCACGACCTCATCCACCACCTCGTCGTCCTCAACGAGCTCAACTTCTGCACCGACCACGACGACACAGCCGCCGACGACCACTACCACTACCACTACCCAGCCGACTACGACTACCACGACGTCTCAGCCGACCACGACTACGACGACCACGACCCTGCCGCCACCACCTGACGGCCAGTTCATCGACACTGCTGGCAGCGTGTTCGCAGCATCGATCCAATGGCTCGCCGACCAAGACATCACCCAAGGCTGCAACCCACCCGCCAACACCAAATACTGTCCCGACGACTATGTCACCCGAGGACAGATGGCCGCCTTCATCGTCAGGGCCAAGGGCTACTCCCATATCGCAGCCGACTATTTCATCGACGACAACGGCAACGTCTTCGAAGCAGCCATCAACAAGCTCCGCACCGCCGGAGTCACCCAAGGCTGCAACCCACCCGCCAACAACCACATACTGCCCCGACCAGTATGTGACCAGAGGACAAATGGCCGCCTTCCTGGTCAGAGCCTTCAACTACACCAATCCGGGAGTCGTCGACTACTTCAACGACGACAACAACAGTGTCTTCGAAGCAGCCATCAACAAGCTCCGCACCGCCGGAGTCACCCAAGGCTGCAACCCACCCGCCAACAACCACTACTGCCCCAACGAGCAACGTCACCCGAGGACAAATGGCCTCATTCCTCAAACGAGCCATTACCGGGTGACCACTTGCGATTCACCGACATAGACCGTTAAGAAGGATTGAAGTGATGGGGCTCAAAGGGAGGATGGCGAGACGAATCGGCGGTATTTCCGTCGTGTCCTTTCTCGTCGCCGGGGCGATGCTCATCCTCGGCCTAGGCCCTGCCTGGGCGGCGACATTGACTCCAACACTCGTTACGAATGTCGATGCGGCCGCCTGGAATCCACCATCGTATGGACCGGCTGGGGTCGCCTATAACTCCGATTACCAACCGATCTATATCGTCGTTGATACCGACGCAAACAACTACCACCGACATGGGTGAACCCAGGTCGGATCAGCTTTTGGGAAATAACTATGTCAGGCTCAGTCGTGCGCAGCGGTGCTCTCGTAACTAATGAACCGACAGGCGTCGACTACGACGCTGCCACGAACACATTGTTCGTCTCCTCTGACCATGACGGCGGTGTCTATGTGATCAGGCCTGGCGCTGACGGGCTCTTCGCCACGGCGGACGACGACACTCACAAGATCAACATGCCATCAGCCGCCAACGACGTCGAGGACCCAGTACTCGATCCTGGCACCAACAACCTATACGTACTCAACGGCGCAACGCAGACCATCTTTTTGGTCAACATCGCCACCGATAGCGTCACGAGCTTTCTCTCGCTCAGCCTCGGGCCGACCGACTTCGAGGGACTTGCCCTTGACCCGGCCACAGGGCACTTTCCTCGTGGGCAGCAACACCAGCAGCCTGAAGAACATTTACGAGATCACCAAGAACGGCACGTTGGTCAACACAATCCCAGTCGGTGGGATTTCCGGCCTGACGACACATCTCTGGCCTTGGGCTCGGACCGTCCAGCAGCAGCGCGTCCTACGACATATGGATGGCCGATCGAATGGCCACAGGGCGAAATCTCCCGGCGGCCGACGGTCGTGTTCGTCGCATCACGACCGGATCTGGAGCAACGACCACGACCATTCGACGACACCCACGACTCAACCGACGACCACCACCACCCAACCGCCCACTACCACTACGACACAACACAGCCGCCCACGACCACCACCACCACCCAACCGCCCACTACCACTACGACTACTCAGCCACCCACAACAACGACCACCACCCAGCCGCCGACCACCACGACCACCACGCAACCGCCGACCACAACCACCACAACACTGCCGCCCACGACCACGACCACCACGCAACCGCCGACCACCACCACCACAACACACCCACCGACAACGACTACCACCACGTCTCCGCCGACCACGACCACCACAACACAGCCGACGACAACCACTACCACTACCCAGCCGACGACGACCACTACCACTACCCAGCCCCGTCGACCACGACGACGACTCAGCCCACTACGACGACTACGACAACCACGACCCTGCCGCCACCACCTGACGGCCAGTTCATCGACACTGCTGGCAGCGTGTTCGCAGCATCGATCCAATGGCTCGCCGACCAAGACATCACCCAAGGCTGCAACCCACCCGCCAACACCAAATACTGCCCCGATGACTATGTCACCCGAGGACAGATGGCCGCCTTCATCGTCAGGGCCAAGGGCTACTCCCATATCGCAGCCGACTATTTCATCGACGACAACGGCAACGTCTTCGAAGCAGCCATCAACAAGCTCCGCACCGCCGGAGTCACCCAAGGCTGCAACCCACCCGCCAACAACCACTACTGCCCCGACCAGTATGTGACCAGAGGACAAATGGCCGCCTTCCTGGTCCGAGCCTTCAACTACACCAATCCGGGAGTAATCGACTACTTCAACGACGACAACAACAGTGTCTTCGAAGCAGCCATCAACAAGCTCCGCACCGCCGGAGTCACCCAAGGCTGCAACCCACCCGCCAACAACCACTACTGCCCCAACGACAACGTCACCCGAGGACAAATGGCCTCATTCCTCAAACGAGCCATCAGTGGGTGACGAGACGGGTCGGTCCCTCGACCCCGAACAGGTATCGAGAATCCTCGTCGCCTTGCAACACGACTTCGGCTGGGAGGGCAACGACAGTCACTTCGAGTTGATCGACTCGTGGGATCGCCCTCGCTCGGGATCTGACTTCTACCGTGTCGCCGGCAATCACTCGGGCAACGAGATGGTCGTCAAGGTGGTCCCCGATTGGACGATGGGCACGGCGAAGAATCTCTACGGGAACATGGTCGACCTCGACGACATGATCTCGGCCGCCGATCTCAGCACGATCCACGGGGTCCGCCCACTCGCCTGGAGCGACGAGCCACCCGCTCTCGTCATGCCGTATCTTCCCGGAGACGACGTCGTGTCGATCCTCCGGCGGCCGACGGATCCGGCCTGGACCAGCGGAGCCATGCTGGACTGGATGGAGTGGGCGGGGACGATGCTGGCTGCGTATCACCTCCAAACGGAAGCCCCCCACCCAGGACGAAAGGGCGAGCGCACGACGCGAGGCTCAAAACCTGGCAGGCAAACTGCGGATCAAGCGTGAGGCCGTCGATCGTCTGCTGGCTGGGATCGACGATGTCGCTTTGACGAGAAGACGCTTTGGCGACTTCGGCCCGGGAAACCTCCAGGGCACTCCGGATGGTTCTCTCTACCTCCTCGATCCCCCCGACACCCGAGAGGTCTCATTGATCCACCGTGACATCGCCAACTTCATCTTCGAGCTGCGTCGCCAGTTGGCCGGTCATGGATTCAGCCGGTATCCCCCGGTAAAGGGTCGATTCGACGACTTCAGACGACGTTTCGTCTCCGGATATCTGAAGAACTGGCCCGGATTGGACCTGGGCGCCGACGACGAGGCCTTGATCGCATTGTTCGAGGCAAACCGGGCCGCCGGTATGGCCATGAAGAGATTCCCCGGGCGATTGTCAGATGCTCTCTGGTTCGGCCGTCTCGCCTTACGCCGACGTCGGGACGTGACCCGAACCGGCTGAAGAATCAGCCTCCCAGCGCTCGTTTCAGGAACGCCGCCATCTGACCCCTGGTCACATAGTCATTGGGGCAATATCGATCGTTGGCAGGCGGGTTGCAACCCAGTGTGATCCCGGCCTGCGCCAGCCGCTCGATCGCACTCTCGAAGACGTTCCCATTGTCGTCCTTGAATCGATCCGGTCCGTTGTAGGCAGGAAGGCCGAAGGCGCGCACCAGGAACGCCGCCATCTCTCCGCGGGTGACGGATCTATCTGGGCAGAACCGGTTGTTCTGGGGAGGATTGCAGCCCTGGGTGACCCCGGCCGTCCTGAGACGGTTGATGGCGTTCTCGAAGATGCTGTCGTTGTCGTCGATGAAGAAGTCCGAGGCGATGGCCGAATAGCCCTTGGAGCGAACGATAAAAGCGGCCATCTCCCCCCGAGTCACGCGGTCGTTGGGACAGAACTTCGAATTGGCCGGAGGATTGCAGCCCTTCGTTATGCCCTGAGCGGCCAGCCACTTGATCGCCGCCTCGAAGGTGTTGCCAAAGGTGTCGATGAACCCACCACCCGGGACGGTGCCGTTGTAGAAGGCTGCGATCTTGTTGACGCTTCCATTGCCGAGCAGCCGGTAAGCGGTCCCGTTGGTCCTCTGCACCCGGAACACAGATTTGGGGAGGGCGTTGCTGAGATCGAAGTCCGAGGGCTCGAGGCCACACCCGATGAAGTCGTATTCGCTGGGCTCTCCACCCTGATCGCCGACGACCACCTTGCCCAGGTCACACCCGACGAATCGAACCGGTCGGGCGGCACCAAGGGTATGTGACTCGATTCTCAGCACCCCGCCGTTGGTTTTGACGTTGGCCCAGATCTGAGTGTCACCGATCTCGCCCGGCACACCGAGGGCATGGGACACGATCGCATCGTGATTCCCCAATAGCACCAGGTCCTTGTACAGGTACGAGTTGAGATAGGCCCCGTGCTCGATCCCGGCCTGACCGTTGTAATAGGCGACGAAGTTCTCGATCGCATGTGGCAATGCGTTGTTCTGCCATACGAAGATCCCATTCACCTCGTTGTTGTGGGCCCGGTTGTTGCGGAAGACCCAGGTTCCTTGTGAGTCTTCGGGCCATATGAATGCGGAGCGATCGGCACCCAATTCGCGCTGGACGCCGACTGCCACGGAGTCGACCACCGTCATGTTCTTCCCGGCTCCGAGGAAGTAGGCAGACAGACGATGACTGTGGTTGTTGACATGGGTCTGGGTAACGAGAGCGGCCACCGTGTGATCGAAGATCACGTCGTTGGTCTCGTTCATCACACCCTGTGCGGGGCTGTCCCACCAGTAAGCCTCACCATCGACGTTGAAGGCGATCGTGTTCCGAAAGGTGATCCCATGGGAAGCGTGGGGCACGAAGGCGTGGTTCTTGGTGTCCCGGATCACCACTCCGTCGACGATGGTTCCCCGACTCCCGTTTCCGGCCATGTGGAAGTGGAGCCCGTAGCGTCCGGTGGCGTCAGTGTCGCCGGGCAAGTTGGCCGGATCGGGTCCCACGTAGCGGAAAACGGCGTACTTGATGGTGGACGGCCTGGTCGAGCGAATGAAGACGTGGGCATACCCGCTTGGCGTGCCCTCCACGTGAACGTTTCTCGTGAGGTCGAGCAACTCGGCGCTGTAGCCAAAGGCGTTCTTCGGTGGTGTCGAGGTCACCAGGGGGAAGTGCTTGTAGTTGCCAGGCGTGTTGGGAGCGGCTCTCACCTCATCACCGGCCCAAGAGCTCTGATACACGTACGACCATGCCGGCTTCGACTCGCCTTCGAAGATGATGCGGCCGTCTCCCACGACCCAGAGCCCGACATCGGAGGCGACCGGGTCGAGACCGCCGCCGACGAAATTCGACTCGTCGATGCCGGTGAAGCGAATGGTGTGGTCGATGCTCCCACTGGCCGGCTTCATCACCAATGTCCCCCGAACGATGATGTTGCCACCTGACGTGATCGTCGTGTCGGCGTTGGGATTGAGAGTCCAGGTGTCACCTGCGGGCACGGTGAACCCGTTGGAATAGTTCCCGGAGTTCATAATCTGGTCGGCGGCTTCGGCTCTCTGGGTCATCGACATGACTGCCAAGACCACCGCAAGCCCGACAAGGCCCAACCAGAAACGCCGCTTCCCAAAGCTATAGAAGGTATCACTGAGCGTGGTAGTCACACCCACCGCGACAGGTACGGACGACGGACGCGGTTTCATGGGGAACCACCCTCTCCTCTTTGTGTCGAACCACCCTGCACGCACGTTGCCGAGCAAGCATACCCACTGACACTCTGCGCCAACCCGTCACTCACAGTGGCCACGACCCGCTGGAATCTCCCCAATCTGGGAGTAGTCTGAGAGTCCGAACCTGGGAGGGCCAATGGAGAATCGGGCATCGTCGTCGGGGCCGTGGGCGACACTTTTCTCATATGGATGGCGCATCTTGCTGCCGGCAGCCTTGTTCATGCTGGCGACCTTGGCGCTCGCCGAGCTCCGAGATGTGCACGCCACCGACCTCTTGCGTGATACCACCGCCCTGCTCGATGGCCCCGGGTACACCGGGTTCTTCTCCACCGCTGGGATTTTGCTGTGGGCGGCGTCAGCGGCGATGTGCCTCCTGGTCCTTTCGACCGGCAACACAGGCGCTGCCAAAAGACTCCTCCTGGCCGGTGCGGTCGCCAGCCTCGTCCTCGGGATCGATGACGCCTACCTGGGCCACGAGACCATCAAGAACACGATCGGGATCCCGTCGATCATCACGATCGGTACCTATGGGTTGATGGTTCTCTATCTGTTCTGGAGGTCGCGTGAGCATCTCATGAAACGACCCGACCTGATCATCCTCGTGGCCGGTGTTGTGATGCTGGCGCTCTCGGTCTTGCTGGACGCAGCCGGAGAAGCCGACCTGCCCACTCCCCCACTCTCCGAGATCTTCGAGGACGTATTCAAGTTCCTCGGAATCGTGACGTGGACGTCCTTCTTCGGACGGGTCGCTCGTGGAGCGGTCATGGAGCGTCACGAAGAAGAGGTCGAGACGCCGGTCTAACGGGACTCCTCGGACGTCTGATCCACGACGGGAGTCTCCGGCCCATCGCGACGGTCCGGGTCGTAGATGTCCGGCTCGATGTAGATCCTCATCGACAGGGGGACTGCTTCCCGGATGGAAGTTTCGACCTGATCGATGGCCCGGCTCACCTCTGGTCCCCGCAACGATCGATCGAACTCGATCTTCCCGGCGACGAGCAGCTCGTCCGGTCCCAAGTGTTGGGTTCTCAGATCGATGATCCGCGTCACTGCTTCGTTGGCGGTGACAACGCGAACGATCGTTGCGACATCGTCGGCGGTTGCTGACTCACCGATCAGAAGTGACTGCATCTCGATGGTGAGAGTCACCGCGATCAAGACGAGCAGTACGCCGATCCCGAGTGTGCCCACCCCATCCCAGAACGCATCGCCGGTGATGGCGCTCAGGCTCACTCCGACCAACGCAAAGGTCAGACCGACCAATGCTCCGGCATCTTCGAGAAGCACCACCGGCAGCTCGGGCGATCGGGACCACCGAACGAACTGCCAATAGCTCCGGGATCCCTTGACCTTTGCCGCCTCCATCGCGGCCGTGCGGAAGCTCCAGCCCTCCATGAGCATCGCGAAGATCAAGACACCGATCGCCCAGCCCAACGACTCCAGCTCGTGGGGATGTCGGATCTTCTCGATCCCTTCGAAGATCGAGAAGACACCACCCAGCGAGAACAGGACCATGGCGACGATGAACCCCCAGAAGTAGCGTTCCCGCCCGTAGCCGAACTGATGCCGGTCGTCGGCGATCCTCTTGGCTCGCTTCCCACCGAGTATCAGGAGACCCTGGTTGGAGGTATCGGCGAGTGAGTGGATCGATTCGGCCAGCAGAGAAGCCGAACCGGTCACGAGGAAAGCCACGAACTTCGCTACGGCGATGCCGGCATTGGCCAGCATGGCAGCGAGGATGGCTTTGGTGTTCCCGCCGGTTGACATACGGCCCGACAGTATGGCCAGTGAATCTATCCGCTGGTGTTCTCGTTCTCCGCCAGCCGGCTCCGGACTAGATCCTGAAGCGACTCGAACACTTCGGGCATCTCATCCTCCAGGGCCAGGAACTCGGGTCCGTATAGGACGATGGCGTGCACCGGGGTGGCGGCGACAACGGTGGCCGTCCGCTTGTGGGTCTTGAGGACACCGATCTCGCCGACCACATCGCCCGGGCCGAGCTCGGCGATCTGGGTCCCGTCGTGGGAGACGACGACTTTGCCTTCGAGCAGGACAAAGAGCTCGTAGGCGAGGTCCCCTTCTTCCATGAGTTTGGTGCCCGTCGGCAAGTCGATCTCGTCGGCGTGCTGGGCCAGCACCCGCGCCTCATGGTGTGACAACTCTGAGAAGAGGGGAATCTTGTGCAACCGCACCGGGTCCAACTATTGCCTCCTGACGGCGAGATGTGGCCAGATCCTACGCATGTGGGCTCGAGCAGCACGGGCGCGGCGTGCCAGTCGTGGGCGATGCACCGCAGCATCTTTGCCATGGCGGCACTCGCTGCCACGTCGAGCCGAGCGCCAGCCGCCCACTCGTGCGTGGACGGCCTTGGGACAGGACCCCAGGGGCAATGCGCCCTTGGGGTCCGGGCTCATGTGTCGAGGGCGCGCTGGGGCTGATGGACCGATATCTGGCGGCCCAAGGTGATCAACCCGTGTCCCAACGCGTCCCGGACGTCCGCGACGCGTCGGCCCATGGCGTCCCGAACATCCGCGACGCGTCGGACATCACGGATGGCGTTGGTGCTTCTCGCCAGGCGGTAAGTGTCTGCTGCGGCCCTGCGCTCGTCCATTCTCTGGCGGGCGGTCGCCCAGTTCGCAGGCGGTTGATTTGGGTTCATTGCGGCCTCCTCCGGCGCCCTCGTTCGAGGGATGACCAACTTGTAGAGAGACCGGCTTGTGGGGTGCAGCACCGAAGCTTTAGGAATCGTTACAGCCCACAGCCATGACTCCAAGAATCTTGCAAGGGCCCTTTCATATGGTCACCGGTCGATGAGCCAGACGCACGGCTCGGTCACGGGTGCCAGAATCGGACGAGTGGAGTACAGGGTCTTGGGCTCGCTCTCCGCATCCTTGGACGGTGTGCCGAGAAATCTTGGGGGTCGGCGTCAACGCACCGTGCTGGCTGTGCTTCTGGCTCATGCCAACACAGCGGTAGCGCAGGACGCTTTGATCGACGCCGTGTGGGCCGGAGAACCGCCGGAGGCCGGCCGCCAGACCCTTCATTCCTATGTGTCGATACTTCGCAAGTCTCTTGGCGGTCAGATCGACCGAGAAGCAGACGGCTATGTGCTCAGAGTCGACCGCTTCAATCTCGACGCCCTCAAATTCAGAGATGCGGTCGCCGATTCCGGCCAAATAGCAGCAGCATCACCGCTCGAGGCGCTCGTCCTCCTCGAAGAAGGGCTGGGTCTGTGGAGAGGCCCGGCGTACGGTGATTTGGCCGATGAACCGGCGATCATGACCGAGGCGATTGCTCTGGAAGAGACACGTCTTGCCGCATTGGAGCAGAGGATCGAGCTGGACCTCATCCTCGGCAACCACAACTCGGTCGTCCAGGAGCTGGACGCACTCACCATGGAGCATCCGTTCCGTGAGCACCTGCGTTTCCTTCACATGCTCGCCCTTTACCGGTCGGGCCGCCAGGGCGACGCGCTGCGAGCCTTTCAGACGACGCGCTCTTTCCTCGCCGAACATCTCGGTATCGATCCCAGCCCCGAGCTACAGGGTCTCGAGGAGAAGATCCTCATGCAGGACCCCAACCTCGATTGGGCGGGAGGTCAAGACGGCGGCGTTGGACGCGTCGACCGGGCAGCCCGCGGCTACGAGCTCCACGAGGAGATCAGCCTGAGTCGCTTCGGCAAGAGCTATCGGGGCTTTCAGCGGGCGGTGGGACGGGAAGTCAATGTCCTTGCGATCGACCAATCCATCGCCGGGGAGATGCGATTCGTTCGGCGCTTCGACTCCGATATGCAGATCGTCTCCCGTCTCGAACATCCCCATTTGAGCCCCGTCTACGACTTCTGGCGTGACCCCGAGGGGGCCTACGTCGTGACCCCCCACTTCCGGGGCGGGACCCTCCGCCACGCCCTGACCCAAGGGTCGTGGAACCTCAGCTCCACCGTCCGTCTGGTCGATCAGTTGAGCTTCGCCCTGACCTACGCCCATCGGGCCGGGGTGACCCACGGCAGCCTGAGCCCTGACAACATCTGGCTCGACGAGGATCTGAACGGATTCGTCTCCGAACTGGGCCTCGCCGAGCTGGTCGGAAAGCATGTCTCGAGCCCGCAGCAGGACACTTACGACCTGGCAAGAGTGGCGTTGGAGACTCTCACCGGCTCAGATGTTGCTCCCGCCGGCCGACTCAGCGAGATCCAACCCGACCTGATTGCCCTCGACGATGTCTTCCTCAAGGCGGGCCACCCGGATCCGGCGAGCCGTTATCAAAAGCCAGATGACCTCCGTCGCGCCATCCGCCAGGCGGCCGGCATCGATGTCATGCCCATCAGCGGGCCGGTGGAGAAGGGCGACCGCAGGAACCCATACAAAGGCCTGCGCGCCTTCCACGAGTCAGACGCCGCCGATTTCTATGGACGGGAGGGAGTCGTCGAGGAGCTGGTCCGGGTCCTTTCCGTGAAAGGAATGGTCACGGTGGTCGGGCCGTCCGGATCGGGCAAGTCGTCGTTGGTGCGAGCCGGGCTGGTACCGGCAGTGCGCGAACGGGGTTTGTCCGGGTCTAAAGACTGGCTCATCACCGAGATGTTCCCCGGCAGCCACCCGTTCGAGGAGCTGGAGGCAGCCCTGATGAGGGTGGCCACGGACCGGCCGGTCGACGTCTTCGCCCAGTTGACGGCGGACGACAGAGGCCTGGTTCGAGTGTCCAAGCAAATCCTGGGAGGACCCGACGACCACCTGATCCTCATCATCGATCAGTTCGAAGAGCTGTTCTCTCTCGTCTCCTCCGACACGACGCGCGCCGCCTTCCTCGCCTCGATCCTGGCCACCGTCTATGACGAGCGCAGCAGGGTGAAGGTGGTGCTGACGTTGCGAGC
>CAWGJI010000004.1:0-6046 GCA_963822895.1 uncultured Acidobacteriota bacterium | reverse complement strand
ATATGGGGCCTCCGAATACGCAGCCGTCGTGGATGAGGTCGTGGCAGGTCGAGAGTCCGTGGTGGTAGGGCATTCGATGATGGGTCTGGCCATACCCCTCCTCCGCGAGCCTCGTCATCTCGTCTTTCTCTGCGCATACGTGCCGAATCCAGGGGAGAGCTTCAATCAGCAGAGGGCGCGTGATCGCATCGAGCCGGAATTCGAGCTGACAACGTCGGAGTTCGTCGACCAGGGAGATGGCGTGTGGATGATCGGCCAGGGGACCGCCAAAGAACTCTTCTACCACGACGCAACCGAGGAGGAGGCAGACTGGGCGGTGGCGCGACTCCGACCCCAGGCCTACAAGATCATGAACGAGGTCACACCACTCACCGACTGGCCCGACATCAGGTACACCTCGATCATTTGCCGTGACGATCACGCCGTCAACCCGGTCTGGGCTCGTCGGGTCGCGGAGGAGCGCCTTGGGGTGCAGGCAATCGAGATCGACGGAGGGCACTCTCCCTTTTTGACCCGGCCGAAGGAGCTGGCAGCCATCCTGGATGAGGCGGCCGTTTGAGCGATCCGAGCCTCTGCCAGAATACGGCCCAGGGCGGGTACCCGCCGTTGGCAGGGAGGTCGACCGATTGAAGAGAGTTGTTTGGCTGAGGATGAGGGCATTGCCCCTGGCGTTGATGGTCGTTGCCCTGGGCGCTGCCATCACCTCGCTGGTCATCGGGACCGACGCCGAACTGGGTTACGACATCACGTATCCCCTGCTGGCAGTCTCTTTCGCCGGTCTCGCCACCCTCGGGGCGGTGGTGACGATCAAGGAGGTCGCCCCCCGCATCGGTTGGATCCTCATCCTGACGGGTCTTGCCGGCACCCTCAGTGTCCTGGGGGAGAAGTCGACCCTGGTCCTGACCGAGAGCCGTGCGAACCTGGATGTCGCCCAACGAACCCTGGCCATGGCCGCAACCGCATTTGGCGTGATGCTGATTGGCCTGGCCTTGCTGCTCCTGCTCTTTCCAAATGGTCGTCTGGCTTCGCCACGCTGGCGTCCTGTCCTCTGGATGATTCCGATCGCAGGGATCCCCTTCGCCGCCTCGTCACCGATCGTCGCGGGCTACGTGACAGACCCGGCATTGTTCCTACGAAGCAATTGGGACTACGCCAATGCGGGGGGTCAGATGCCTGCCGGCGTGGTGGCTTTTGCCAACATCATGACCGCGATCGTCGTGGCCAATGTGCTCGCTGGTGCCGTTTCACTGGTGCTTCGCCTCCGCACGTCCACCGGGGTCGAGCGACAGCAGGTGAAATGGGTGGTCTATGCCGGTGTTGCCGCCGCCATCGGATGGTTCTTCGCCCTTGCCTTTCCCTTTCCGGCAGCCGTTGAGGTCGTCCCGGCCGGCCTAGGTGCCCTGACCCTCACGGCAGGTCTTGCCATCTCCCTGTTTCGCTACCGGCTGTATGACATCGACAGGGTCGTCTCGCGAACAGTGGGTTACGCCCTCGTGGTCGGTGTCCTCGGGCTGGTCTATGCCGTCGGGGCGGTATGGCTGCCATCACGATTCGCCGGCGAGTCGCCCCTGTATGTCGCCGGGTCGACCCTCGCCGTGGCCGCGTTGTTCAACCCGGTGCGTCGCCGATTGATCCGATGGGTGGACCGCAGGTTCTACCGCTCCCGATACGACGCACAGCAGATCGTTGATGACTTCACCGATCGTCTGAAGGACCAGATCGATGGGGACCTGTTGAAGGCCGACCTGGTCGACGTGATCACCGAGACCATGCAACCGGCTGCCATCGGCATGTGGACGCGCGAAGGGGATGGAGAAGCCAACCCGGGTGATTCGGCCTAATGGGCCGCCGTGTCAAGAGACGTCGGTGCGACGATCCGGGTGTCGCCCCATTTCCCACCAAGTCGCTGCGGATGCCAGGGCCGCCAAGATGGCGTTCTCGAGAACCTGACTCTGATGTTGGCGGGGCTACCGTCGCATGAGGAGTCTGATTGCCGAGGAGGCAATATCCCTTGAAGCATTTCGATGTTGTCGTGGTCGGGGGTGGACAAGCCGGCCTGGGCGTCGGCTACTACTTACGGGCCGCCGATAGAAAGTTCGTGATCTACGAGCGTGGGCGGGTTGGCGAGACCTGGCGGAGCCAGCGTTGGGATTCGTTTGCCGTCAACACACCGAATTGGGCCAACTGCCTTCCTGGTGACCCCTACGAAGGCGACGCCCCCGACGGCTTTGCCCACCGCGACGACCTCATCGATCACCTCGTGGGCTATGCACGCAAGTTCGCGTTGCCGGTGATCGAGGGTGTAAGTGTGACCGGGGTAGAGGCCGACGGTGATCGCTTTTTGGTGACCTTCGAAGACGACGCCGATTCGGTTGGCACCGTGACGGCAGACAACATCGTCGTCGCGTCCGGAATGATGCAGGCGCCAAAGATCCCAACGATTCGGGAACGGTTCCCCGAGTCGATCCTCCAACTCCACGCCTCCGATTACCGGTCCCCGGAAAAGCTTCCGCAAGGAGCGATCGTCATCATCGGCGCCGGCCAGTCGGGATGTCAGATCTCCATGGACCTGATTAGGGCCGATCGCGAGGTCTACCTCTGCACCAGCAAGGTGGCGCGCGTCCGTCGAAGGTATCGACAACGCGATGTGGTGGATTGGTGGGAAGACATGGGCTTTTGGGATGTTCGTGTCGAGGAGCTCGCAGATCCTGCGATCCAATTCGCCGCACAGCCGCAGGTGTCCGGGGTGGGGCGGTTCGGTAGCACGCTCAGCCTTCAGTCGATGGCCCGTGACGGTGTGAATCTTATGGGTCGCCTCAGTGACGTCGAAGATGGGGTGCTGAAGACGGACGACTCCCTGGCAGCGCACATCAGGTTCGCCGACGAGCGCTCTGCGGAGTTCACCAAGATGATCGAGTATTGGATCGCCGCCAACGGGGTCGATGCCGATCCAATCGAGGAAGACCCCAACGACGAGCCTGCCGGCCCCGAGGTCGCCGCGTCGGGCATCACGGAGCTGGACCTCGAGCGGGCCGGCATCGGATCGGTCATCTGGTGCACGGGGTTCACCGCCGACTTCGACTGGCTCGATAGCCGGGTCACGAACGAGAACGGACGGCCCGTACACAGCAGAGGGATCTCTCCGGTGCCCGGGATCTTCTTCCTCGGCTTCCCCTGGCTGACCTCGCGCAAGTCGGGGATCATCCACGGCATAGACGAGGACGCCCGCATCGTTGTGGAGGCCATCGCGGCTCGGACGAGCGTCCCGGACCCCCTCACCGGTTCCTCCCTCTGACGGGCGGGATTGCGATACCAATTGCCTTTAGTGGCGTGTTGCCTCCGACAGGATTTGAGACGGGACGATACGACCGCCGTCTCATGTGACCTGCTCCAACCGCAGATCTCGATTCTGGGGTACATGAACCCCACGACTACCCGTCCGAACCGAGCTGCATAGGTGCATGAGACGTCACGTCACGGTCTCGTAACGATCGATCTGCAAGATCACGGCCATGAGAAGCGACCGTCTATGCCGCTTTGGGAGGAGATCGTGATGACAAGAGAGCGACCGGCTTACGCAACGACGCAAGCCTTCGGATTGGCGTTGATGGCCACGGCAATGGTGGTGGTCACCATCTTGACGATGGTTCTGTTTGACTCCGAAGGCTCCTATTGGCCGCTGGCAGGGATCGCGGCTGCGGTGACCTTCGTCGTCTGGCGTTTCGACCGCATGTGGGCCAAGATCCTTGGACTTCTTGGAACACTGGCGATCGGCGCCACAACGTTCTATTTCGCTTTCGGTCTCTTCCAACCCTTTAGTCCTCTCGAGTTCATCATCGGTTTGATGGTCGTCGTCGGCTTCTTCACGTCGCTGGTTGGCGGGATCATGACCCTCGCCGTGGGCCGACGGCGAGACTCAGGTCCGACTCCAGCAGGACGACGATTCCGCAAGGTGGTGCTTGGGGTCATGGGTGTGGCTTCGGTCGTGTCGGTGGTCGGATTCCTCCTGACTCGAACCACCGTCGCCGAAGCGGAAGCACAAGGTGCGGCCACCGTTGACATGACCAACTTCGAGTTCCACCCTGGAGCAACCTCAATGGCGTCTGATCAAGGCTTGCTGCTCGTCAACAAGGACCCCTTCGCTCACAACTTCACCCTCGATGAACTCGATATCCAAGTTGACGTCCGTCCTGGAAGCGAAGCAATAGTCGATCTGAGCTCGCTCCCGCCCGGCACCTACCACTACTTCTGCTCCTTGCACACGGATCCCGCCACGGGTGAGGGCATGACAGGGGAGTTGACGATCGAGGGCTGAGCTTCAACCAACCGGGGGCGGGCACCGTCGAGTGGACCGACTTCAACGAGCACGATTCGACGCCGGCCCATACGAGTGTGTCTCCACTGGAGCAAGATAGATCGAAATGTGCGCCCGCACGGCGTCGGGCAAAGGCGGGCGCCGGGCTTTCTGAACCGATTGCCCGTCGGTCCTTGCCGCCCCTCCGATCAGATGACGATCGAGAAGTAGTCTCCGGGGCATGGGTTCGAACCGCGCCGGCACCGACTCTCGATCAGAATTCGGCGTAAGGATCATCATCGGCTGGGCTGTGGGACCCCAGGGCAGATAGTCGCCATGGCGATTCCTGGCCCTTACAAAACACCTCACGGTCTGACCCAGCGGTTACGCAACGAGATTTCCGACCAGGCCCGTTTGGTTCTTGGAACCTCAATCCGGACGGATCTCCACACCTGACCCTCGTCCTCTTTTCGATTGACGAAGACGACTGCCTCTACCTGCCGACGCCTCGATCAACGAGGAAGATCAAGAATGTGAGAGTGCGACCGTCTGTGACGGCCCTCATCAGTGTCGAGAGTGGCTGGGTGTCGTGCCGCGGGGAAGCCGCCGTGGTCGAAGGCGAGGAAGCCCACCGAATCAATCAAGGTGTGAGGGAGCGACTGCTCACCGAGAAGGGGATGGCCACGATGGGGCGGTTTTTGGCAGCCCATGAAGACACGACCATAAAGGTCGCCCCGAGCAGATGGCTCTCGTGGAACCACGATGTGATCGATCCGTGGATGGAGGCAAACGGCTTGGACACCTCCAACTCCAACGAATGGTGGAAAGACCTTTCCAAGTAGGCCGGGCAGCGTCGGCCTAACCGAGCGTGAGGGAGATGCTACGGCGGAACCAACGCTGCTCCGACGCATTGAGCTTCTCGATTGGCTGGATGCCAACGACGGGTTCCGACACCGAGTGTTCGAACAGCCGGGCGCCGTGCACTCCAAGACAACGAGCCCGTGTCAGTCGTAGGTGTCGGTCCAGGATGCGATGTCCACACCGTGGTTGTCGGGCGACGCGAGCGACCACCAGGCGGGAGCGTGGGAATCGTCGACGAGTCTTCCTCCGGCGGCGAGTGCGGCATCCACCCGAGCCCGAGCCTGGTCGGCCGGGACGAAGACATCGAAGTGCGTCCGGCCCCTCGCCGGAGAGTCGCCGGTGATCGGGTTGAAAGCGAGCTGCGGCCCACAGCGCAAAGGATCGACGGCATCCGTCTCTCCGAACGCTTTGTAGCCCAGTGCGGCCGTGAAGAACGGTCGCACTTCGGCCTGGGAGTGCTGGGCGACGTAAATGCCGATCGACTGTGCGAGGGAGGGATCGGGGGTCAACAGCAGGTCGGCGGCCGCGCTGGACACGGCGGCAGCGAACTCCGCGGCGGTCGCGGGGATTCCCTCTGGGCTGCGGTACGGGATGCGCACAACGACTCCCTCAGGACGCACGTCGAGGTCGGGCAGAATGCCGAATCGCTCGGCGGCGGCGACGACCGGGGCGATGAGGCCCGCCGCGTGGGAGAGCGAGGTCGCAGTGAAGACAGTCTGTGGGCCTGTGCCTGTGACACGCCAGTCGGAGACGCCCGGCGCTCGGTGGAACTCGGCTGCGGAGATCCATTCCGATCCGCTGGTCGACTCGCCCATGGGGAACTCCTTCGCAAGATGTGAGGCCCAAGTCGCTGACGAGCCAGGACCCCGTGCGGAATTTACGATACTCCGA
>CAWGJI010000003.1:0-194874 GCA_963822895.1 uncultured Acidobacteriota bacterium | reverse complement strand
ACCATCCACTCTGCCCAAGGCCAAACCTTCCGCACCACCCATCTGTACGTGGACGCGGGCGTCGCCGCCGAGCATGGCTACACCGGCCTGTCCCGAGCCCGGGGCGAAACCCATTTGTGGGTCAACGCCAGCCGGACCATTGACGGACGCTGCATCCAATCCAACGGCTGGCCCGCCTACGAACCACCCATCGACTCGCTGGTCCGACAGCTCACGAGAACTGTCGTCCGACCACCCGCAAGCTTCCAAGGTGTTGCCGGGGAGGCCGCAAACGACCAGCAACTCAACCAGTGGCTCGGAGACCTCGAGTCGGCGATCCGCAATAGTCCACTCGGCGTGCGACTGGACATCGAAGACCTGCCCCGGGTTGAAGACGCCATCGTTGAGGCAGAGGACGCCGCGAGAAGATTAGGCACCGACGGATCCCGAAACCAAGTCCAATACCTCCAAGACCAACGCCAGCACCTTTTCGACCTGGTCGCGGTGCGAGAGGCGTGGGTCGAAGCCCATGCTGACCTCCTCCACACCCACACCGCCATCAAAGACGAGCTGGCAGCCCGGATCACAGCCCTCGCCATCAGCTACCAGCTGAACCCACCAGGAGACGTTCTCGAAGCGATAGGCCCACGACCCTCCAAGACTGTCGACGCCAAGAGATGGGACGCTGCAGTCATCCACCACGCGCAAGCACGCATCAAACTGGGACTAGCCGTTGACCTGACCGATCCCGCAGTCCTCGAGGCTGCCTCCTGGAGAACCGCCGTCAACGACTACCACCCACAACCTGAATTCGAGCAAAGACCAGTGCTGAGGATGGTCGGATGACTCGAGAAGAGTTCAGACGGCGGGTTGATCGGCGGAGTCGAAATGACGGGTAGCCACCTCGGCGTCGCCTTCGAGCATCGCAGTGAACATCTCATCGAGATGGCCAGCAGTCTCCCAAGACAACCACCGGTCGCCACAAGAGGGACACTCCTCCATAGGGACTTCGAGGACCAGAGCGACCTTGCCTTCTCGTTCGGTCACCTTGGCCCTCCGAACCGGAATCCGGTCCTGTTGGCCACAACGTTCAAATAACATCAGCGTCTCTCACGATAGTCCGAGGACCACCTGTCCCCATGGGGCTCGTATACGGTGACTATCCGCTCTTCCCAACTCCGGGCATCCACGACCACCACAACCAATTGGGCGGATGCTTCCACTTGACCAGGGAGTATCCGAAGTGGATCAGCGAGCATGCTTTCGACAAGCTCCGGTTGATCAACTGCATGTTCGCCGAGTTCGACCTGGAGTCGGCTGAGGTGAATAGAAGAGACCGAGCTCGACCCTGACGTGTTGATGGAGCTGCTGTTGCTCAGACCTTCGACGAGGAACCGCGGCCACCCGCCCATCATCGCATCAGCCACTCGCCCGGTACAGGACCACCCCGCTGCAATCGTCTGGCCGTGTACAGGGTTGTTCCCCTCCGTCACAGCCTCTCGTAACATCGACGGAGTAAGCAAACCAGACCAGCCTGATGAGATCATAGACAAAATCAGCCGTGGAACTACACCAAGTCCCTCACCACAGCACACGTAGCCGAGATGATGCACTCCACCATCGGCGACATCCGAGACAAAGTGCACCGAGGCGAGCTACCGGCGGTGAGGTGGGGACAACAGTTCCGATTCTTCAGAGAAGAAGTCATCGCCGCCATGACCAGATTCCAGCCTGGCGATATGACTCCCACCCAAGAGGAATCCGAGCAAGTCGAGCAGGGATAGCGGCATGGAGGAGATCGAATACGAGGACTGGGATCCCGAAGTGCCACCGGTAATGGACACCAGAGAACTCGCCGAGCTTCTACACACCAACGAACAGATCATCCGAGCCTGGGTCAGAGAAGGAACTATCCCCGCACACCGAAAACCCGGTGGCCGCAAATACAACTTCATCCGCCACGAAATCTTCAACTGGCTCACCACCAACCGCTACCTCCCAGGAGCCAGCGACCACACCTGACATGTCCCTCACTGCATGCTCGTCTCTGACTAGCGGACGGTTGATCTCATGTCGCCAATCGTTCACCGTCCTATCTTGCATGGCCGAGTCCTGCTGGAGCGCGCGTCAGAGACGGGCGCAACAGGCCCACCCAAAGCATCGTCGTGCGAATCGCCCCACACAACGGTTGCCAACTAGCAACCTGGCCTCGGTCTGGCAACCAGTTCTGTGGCTAGTCGGCTGACCTATTCGCTGCTCTTTCGCAGTATGATCTTGGAAGTCGCGCAGAACTCTGCAACCCGCTGTTTTCTCGCATCGTGTACAAATAGGATGTTGCGTTCCAATGTGACGTGGCCATAAAGAGAGCGAGGACAGCAATCCCGTGCTCAAGGGCCGTGAGTATCCATGTGATCGATGGTGAAACAGAGCCAATCAACGCGGAGCGTTGGTTTGTCAACTTATGGGAAGCGTACGCCGGAGCCATTCTTTTTTCGCAGCTTCGACGCGTTTCCCCGAGTTGTGTCGAAGATGTCGTAGCGGACACCTTCTTGGTTGCCTGGAGGCGTCGCGACGACGTCCCAGACAAAGCGTTGCCATGGCTGTACGGGGTCGCCGGCAATGTCGTGCGACAAAGCTACCGGAACGACGATCGCTGGCGAAGGCTGCTGGAGCGCATCGGTGCCGAGACCCCAAGCGCCGTTGCTTCGTCGGAGAATGAGCTATCACTCGAATTTAGAGACGCTCTAGCAGTAATGGATTCGGAGGAGCGCGAGATCCTCCTTCTGGTTGGATGGGAGGGCCTTACCCGTCGTGAAGTGGCCGACGTGCTCGGCACCACGCCTTCCGCCGCCCGTATGCGTTTATCAAGGGCTAAAGGCGATTCGAGGAGATCCTGAAGAAGCAGGAGATAGGGAGCGAGGAATGACATTGCGTGACTTACGGAACCAAAACCCTGTATCCACAAAAGAGGCGAATCGATGGAGATATGGCGCAGAAGGCGCTGCAACCTTCACCCGTGTGTCTGAGCAAATAGGTCTCCATCTCGATCTGGACGATTCATCACTTAGGAGTCCGGCTCCCGCAGCTCCACGATGGAGGCCCACTGCTGGGTGGACGGTGGCAGTTGCTTCAGCCGTACTCGTATTGGTGCTCGGAGCCCTGCCCGCACTTTTGACCAATCGAGGCCCATTAGACGATGGTATTTCAAACGAGATATCCTTAGATTCTGGGGTGAGTTCTCAGGGCTCACTATGGCCCCGGGAGCAACCACCAACGTTGGAGTTCGCCACATCACAGGGTACTGGTTCGAATCTACTGACCGTTCGCTATCTGGATGATGAAGTAATCACCTGGAGTCTTCCGATGGAGTTGCCGATTGAAGACAGCACCGCGAAGCTGCAGGGTTGGATCGTCGCTCCTCCAGATCGGGCGTCTCTTGGGAGCGACTTCGTGTTCGTACAAGGGGAACCGACCACGTGGTTTGATGAGTCGGAGCTCATGGATACGGTGTCAGACGGCATTAAGACAGCTTGGATCTATGTTAAGAGAACTTCGCCGGCTGGCAGCTACTTGGTCTTTGAGACCGACGGCTGGCTCATGTGGCTTTACACACCGCAGACCTTCTCCCGGGACCAGGTGACTTCTTGGCTCGAAAGTGTCAATGTCTCAGAAGACCCGTCGGGATGGCCAACGATCGACGTCGCTTCCCCGTTACGCCTTGCCTTTCCGAGCGAGTTCCCGCCGATGAGCATCGAGGTCTCGCATCCCGGCTTCACCCTCACGCTTTTCCCGGCCGGCTGCCAAGATATGGCTGCAGAAAGCGAGTCTGCTGGTGGAACATACGTGGTCAAGTGTATTGACGAATCTGCAAGACGCGTCGATGTGTCCATACATGACACGACCTATGGCTCCGCCTCGGCGGTGGCTCGGAGCATTGCTGTTGCCAATCAAGATGTCGCCGCGCTAACCGATCAATAAGACAGCAACCGTTGTGCCCACGAGTGCGAAGCTAGACCCGGCCCATCGGGCTCGGGCCGCAAAAACCTCGAGAGCCTCCATCCAACCGTCATCGCGATGCAATCCGAGGCGTGCAAACGGAAGCAGCCCACGACCAAAACCAAACCCAATGCCAAGAGCCAACGAATTCGTTAAAGAAGTCAGCCCCAATCCTGTGGCCACCCAAATGGTGTACGGAGCTGCGGCCGTGATGTAGGTCACCATACCTGCACCCATCTGCAGTCCGAAGAGGAAGCCGGCCCGTCGATGCCCGGCGCTGAAAATATGGGGAGGTACCTGCCGTCTTGGGCTCGGAATGGGCCACGGAGCGACACCGGTATCCACCAGCAGTGCGGACACTCCGATCGCCAGAAAGGCTCCGGCCCTCAGGTCCCTTGAAACCCAAACACTGAGCATGCTCACGCCCTGCAAAGCGATTTGTATGATCACAGCCCCAACGACCGACCCGACGAGATACAACGCTGCGTTACGCCTCGGTCTCGACCCACGGCTCCCGGCCGGGATTAGCGCTACAGCGCTGTTGTAAGTTCAGGTCGAACCTGACAGGGACACCCCGGCGCCCGCACCTGCCGTGAAAAGCACTAGAGGGGCGACAAGGGTGGAGCCCCATCCACGGACGACTAACAGAAGCGATAGAGCAAGGATGGCCCCAATCGCGACCCAGATTGCAGCCCACCTTCCCTCGAGGGCCGCCCTCGCCCCTAGCACCCGGAACAGGTGGTGCCGGATGACGTAATGTACCGACAGATCGAATCCGTCCATCCGCTCGAACAACTCGACCGGTACTTGCCATCCGAGCATCGCCAGACACGATTCTTATGACAGGTGGTTGCGCCGGTCAGGCAGCAAACGGTCATCTTCCAGGTCCACCCGTCGTAGCCGCCGGACTTGCAGAGATCGGGGCGGAAGTCGTAGTTGCAACCGAAAGCGGGGCCCTTGTGGTACCCGCTCGAGCAGCAACACCACAGCTTGTTGTTGCAGCCATCGCACTCGTCATCATTGACCCACGAGTCCAGACCGCCGCAGTCGTTCGTTCCTCCATTGGTCCAGATCAACCAGCCACCGGGCGGGGCGTCTGCCCGTGCGCGTTGGACGAAGGGAAAAGCCCCCATCGCAGCAAGGGCGAACCCGGCGGAAGCGGCCATGGCCCCCTTGAGGAACATCCGACGAGTGGGCCGCATCGGCTCATGCGGGTGGTGGACGTGTAGGCTCCGCCGATTGGCGCCGTGCGGCTTATCGTCCCAGTCAACAACCGTTGCGAGATCAAGCATCCTGTTCAGCTACCTTCTCTAGAACCCATTGGCACAAGGTCGGTGAGCATCTTCCTGTTTCCTAAGGCCGAGGCCGCGACAATGAGTCCATTGCTGTCAATCACAACCCCGAATGGCTTCGAGTAAGCGCCAAAAAAGGTGACGTAAGGGCTTTCGACCCGGATGAGTCGCAGGCCGTTCAACTCCAAGTCTGAGAAGGTTTCGCTGGGATCCGTGGTCACAAGGATCCAATTCGTCTCACCTGAGTGAATCTCCTTGATGTCTTGGATTCTTTCGCGGCATACGATGCATGTGGGATCCACGAACACCATCACCGTCGGTTCAGACCAGGGCCCAAGGGCCGGGATTGGTGGTGCCTGGCTACCAATCAGAGGATGAGCTGCGGGCGCCCCTACAGCTCCTGTAGCCAGGCGACCCACCGCCCGCGTCAGTCCACTAATCGCCAAAGCCAGGATAAGAATGGCCACCCATGCCAGGACAACAGCAGCGGTCAAAGCGCTCACCGCAGTACTCCTTGTCTTTGTCTTATAGTCTTCCTCAACCCCACGACTTCCGGACTAATCCACACCAAAGCCACTCCGCCTGCTATTACACATAACGTGAGAATCAGCTCTGAAGTCTCCAAGCCAGTGTTCGAGATTGGAATGATCGAGCGTGCCGCCGCCACGGCCAGAACGCACAAGACTGCTGAGCGCAAGACATGAGCCCAGTTCGCTGGCAGGTCGCTCTGATTGCAACCACAGTTCGAGCCTGGCCGGATCCTGACGAGGACTATGAGATAGACGGTATAGGACGCGTACAGGGCAGCTGAAAGAAGAGCGGCTACGGCAAGTAGTTGGCCGCCAACAAAGGCAAGCCCGGCCAGGCCCAAGATCCCGAGCGAAATCTCCGTGAGAGCGACAAAGCCAGCTACTGGGCGGACGAGGGGTCGAGTCAATAGGCGGTGTGCCCCAAGCGTCGACACGAGTGACTCGAGCCGGCGAGCGTGCATAGCGCCAGCACCGCCCAACACTCCGAACACGATTCCGGCGCTTGTAAGTCCGCCCCTCATCTCTCGTGACCGATCATTCAGCTTCCCTAGCACCTAGGCTCCAGAAGATCTGAGAGGTCTCGAGAACTGCCGCCACCCTAGTTTCGTCTGACCCAGGGTATGGGACGAAAGTGGCGAATGTTGTCTCGTTGACGATGACGTAGTACGCGCGGTGAGAGCCGTCATCACGTCGGGAAACATATAGCTCCCCTGACACAACAGGCGTGCCCTCGTATGTAGGCACCTCTTTTTGCCGCCAGGCTGTCATCTGTGCTATTTCAAGCGCTCCGATGCCTGGTAGGTCGACAATCGTCCACGGTCCCTGCACGAAAGCGAGGTTGGTGGCGGTACGGGGGGCCACCCGTACGCCGGTTGGTGATTCCTCTATTCGCATCGCCTCGTAGAAGCTTCGAAGGCTGTCGACTTCGCCGCCATACTGGAAGGTGTGGAGAGTGAAGCTGTCTCCATCCCATAGAGCCATATGAACGAGCTTTTCCCTCACAGTTCCGTCGCTTGCCCGCTCATACGACACTTCGTGTTCGGCCGACTTAGGCTGGCCGCCCGACCCAAGTCGGAGTTGGCCACCGCTCAATCCATAGCTCTCGACGAATTCCATGCCCGTACTGACGACTGGGTCTCGTGCTAAGTCTTCGGCCGTGGGCGGTGAGCTCATGAGAAGAGCTCGTTCCTCTCCGGACGACATTCGAATGGTCCCCGTGACCGTTGCAGGGCCTATCGTCCAGGGGATCTCAAGGGAGACGCTCCCTCCGTCGAGCATCTGGACGACCAGGGAATTCCTAGTTGCTTCAATCGATGCGAGCGTCTCAGCCACCACTGCTGGTACCTCCTTCAGTGCCGTTGTAGGGGTGGGTCCTAATTGACAATCGATCCGTCCGCCATACGCAGGCATGTACTTTTCCCAAAGTCACGCTGGGGTCCTGGGAGCGTGGGATGTCAATGTCTGGTATTGGCCGTGGTCGCGGATGCCACCGCCAAACTCCTGTCGACCTAGTCGATACGAGATGTGAGCTACGGCAATGTCGTGGAGCATCTCGTCCCGACTTCGAAAAGCGACTTCGCTTTCGAAGAGCGTCGCGTGAGTGATCACCATCGCCAACTCCTACCACGAGAGGCGATGGCGAGATGCCAGGAGCTTCTTCGCACGAAACTCCAGTACCTTCGCCTTCGAGGCAAGCTGAGCACCATTGCAAGGACTCCATCCTCCAGCTCGCCCGATGTTGGGACTGTACGTTCACCACACTGCGTGGTCAAGAGCCACCGAGGGAGAGATTTCGCGCTCCAAGTAGTTCACTAACGGCCTCACAAGCTTGGCCAATGCTGCACCGGGCTTCGAACAGGAATGATCCGCGACCTTTACGACGATTGCCAACGTGCGAAAGTCGTCGCTCGGCAAACGGAATCTGGCCCTTGGGCCGCTGGGCCGCTGGGCCGCTCCTGGGCCGCATGGGAGTGGAAATCGACGCAAGCCGCCGCGAAGTAGCGATAACTCATCTCTTTGCATATGCCGTGGTCAACCGCTATTTCTCGGCTATTGGCGTTGATCGTCGTTAGGCTTCGTTTCGTCCTGGGCCGGCCTTTCAAGCCGGAAACGCCGGTTCGAATCCGGTCGGGACTACGGAGGAAGCGGATGTCATCACAGGCCATTCGGCAGTACAACGCCCTGGTTGCCATTCTTTCGCTCGTCGCCCTCGTGGCTGCGATCGGGTTGCTCGTATACCGTCTGGTGAGGGGCCGAGACGCGACTCACCTTCTCGGGGATCGGGCGATCTGGCTGGCATGGCTCGTGGCACTCGTCTCGACGGCGGGCTCCCTGTTCTATTCGGAGGTGATCGGGTTCGAGCCCTGCCGCCTTTGCTGGTTTCAGCGGATCGCCATGTACCCGATGGCGATCATCCTGTTGGTCGGGGCGATCCGAAGGGACAGACAGGTCAAGTTCTACGCCCTCCCCCTTGCCCTCGGTGGTCTGGCCATATCCATTTGGCACTATTTGATCCAGGCTTTACCTGCTCTCGAGGGCGGTGGTTCCTGTGGGACGGTGCCTTGTTCGGCCCGGTATGTCGAGGTGTTCGGGTTCATCTCCATACCGTTTATGGCCGGCGCCGGGTTTATCGTGATCTCCGTCCTACTCGCCCTCTACACGAAAACTGAGAGATGACACAACGAGCAAAGTCAGGAGTCGGGCCGGCGAAGCGGTCGTATTCGACGCTTTGGTGGATCCTCGGCGGTGTCGTCGGCCTGGCCGCGATCGTGGCGCTGGCCATATCGATCGCAGGCGAGCAGCCACTGGACGAGAGCGTCGGTTATGGAACCCCGAGCGTCTCCGGGAACGCCCTGCCCGTCTACAACTCTGCAGCGGCCGACCCGGCCATCGGTCTGCCGGCGCCGACTGCGATCGGGGCAGATTGGAATGGGAACCCGGTTTCGATCGAGCCTGACGGAACCCCAAAGATCGTGATCTTCCTCGCCCACTGGTGCCCTCATTGCCAGGCCGAGGTCCCGGTCGTCCAGAGTTGGGTGGACGCCGGCAACCTCCCTGACAACGTGGAGTTGATCTCGGTCGCCACTTCGACCGATCCTTTGCGGCCAAACTGGCCGCCTCAGGATTGGCTGGAGCGTGAGGGATGGACGGCGCCGGTGATCATGGACGATGCCTCCGGGACCGTGGCCGGGAGCTTCGGGATGGCAGGAACCCCATTCTGGGTGGTACTCGACGGGAACAACCAGAATCTTCAGCGGGTGTCCGGTGAGATTCCGGTGGACGGGCTGAATGCACTCGCCGCCATCGCCCAGGCCAGCATCGGCCCCTGACTCAGCTCTCGAAGGACCGGATCTTCTCCAGACGTCTCACGTGACGCTCCTCGCGGGTGAAGCGCGCCTCGAGAAACACCGTTACCAGCTCTTCGGCCAGGGCATTGCCAATCACTCTCGAACCGAGACAGAGGATGTTGACATCGTCGTGCTCGACCATTTGATGCGCCGTGTAAGTGTCGTGCGCCACTGACGCCCGGATCCCGTTGAGCTTGTTGGCGGCGATTCCGGCGCCTGCCCCGGATCCGCAGACCACGATGCCGCGGTCGGCGCGGCCGTCGAGTACCGCCTGTGCCACTGCGGCGGCGTAGTCGGGGTAGTCGACCGGGTCGGTGGAATGGGTCCCCAGGTCGTAGACGGCATGACCCGCCTCGGCGAGCCAGCTGGAGAGGTGCTCCTTGAGGGGAAAGCCGGCATGATCTGCTCCGAGTGCGATTCTCATCTGGCGGGCAGGGTAGCTGTGCAGCCTGGTGACACGCAGTTGAAGGCCCCGGTAGAGACACGGCGTTGGGCCGGGGCCTCACTACATTCGCCTGGATGTCCAAGCTCATCGTCGAGGGAGGAGCGCGGCTGCAGGGGACGGTCGGTGTTCTCGGGGCCAAGAACGCCGTCCTCAAGGAAATGGTGTCGGCATTGCTGGCACCGGGTCGCCACAGTCTCAGCAATGTGCCCTCGATCCTCGATGTGGATCTGATGTGCCGTGTCCTCGAGCACATGGGCTGTCATGTGGAACGGGTCGATCACGAGATCTGGCTGGTGGTGCCCGACGAGCTCGACCCCGTGGCGCCCATCGAGCTGGTGCGTCAGATGAGGGCGTCGATCGTGGTGCTGGGGCCGCTACTCGCCAGGTGCGGCGAGGCGAGGGTGGCACTTCCCGGCGGCGACGACCTCGGGGCCCGGCCCATCGACTTCCATCTCCATGGCCTCGAGGCCATGGGCGCCGAGTTCGATCTGGTGCACGGTGAGCTGGTCGGCCGGGTGGACGGGCGATTCAAGGGGACCGAGGTGGAGCTTCCGTTCCCGTCGGTCGGAGCCACCGAGAATCTGCTCTTTGCCGGGGTGCTGGCCGAAGGCGAGACCGTGATCGTCAATGCCGCACGTGAGCCGGAGATACAGGATCTGGTCAAACAGCTGACAGAGATGGGGGCGGTGATCACCGGTGCGGGAAGCTCCTTGATCACCATTGAGGGGGTGGATCGCCTCGAGCCCGTCCAACATCAGGTCTTGCCGGACCGCCTGGAAGCGGGCACCTTCGCCGCCGCAGCCGCGATCACTGCCGGTGACGTGACGGTGACCGGTTGTGTCACCGAGCATTTGCGAATGGAGTTGGCGAAATTGGAGCAGACCGGTTGCGAGGTGGATCGTGGCGAGGGCTGGCTCAGGGTTCGCGGTCCCGAAAGACCCGCACCGGTCGACTTCGCCACACTGCCGTTCCCGGGATTCCACACCGACATGCACCCGCAGATGGTGGCCCTGCTCTCGGTAGCCAATGGCACGTCGGTGATCACCGAGAACCTCTACGACGCCCGCTTCCGATATATCGGGGAGCTGGCCCGCATGGGGGCGGACATCTCGACCGAGGCGCAGCATGCCATCATCCGTGGTGTCGATCGACTCTCGGGATGCCCGGTCCTGGCCCCGGACATCCGGGCCGGCGCCGCCCTGGTCCTGGCCGGGCTTCGCGCCGAGGGCACTACCGAGGTCAGTCATGCCGAGCACATCGACAGGGGTTATGAGGACTTCTCCGGCCGTCTTTCCGCCCTCGGTGCCCGTGTCGAGGGCCAGTAGCCGCTCATTCGGCCGTAATCACCTGATCACGTAGAATTCGGAACATCCACGCCATCACGAGGGTTTTCAAAGCAGATGCCAGAGACAACACCGGTCACCATTGCCAGCAGCGTGGTGACTGACACAGACATAGACGAAGCAAAGCTCCGGGAGACCCTGGAATACATCCGACCGGCCGTGCAGGCGGACGGGGGCGATCTCGTCTTGCTGGGGACCGAGGGGAACACGGTCAACATCCAGATGGTCGGAGCCTGCGGGGGATGCCCTCTGTCGATGATGACTTTGAAGGCCGGAATCGAGCGAATCCTCAAGGATCGAGTGCCTGGTGTTGAGGAAGTCAATGCCAGTGCGGACGCACCAGGCATGGATGACACCGCGATCCCCGGTGGGATAGAGCTTCCGGTCCTCTGAGCGGGGCTCGGTCCCTTTCTAACCTGTCCACATGAGTGGGTCCGAGATCGTTGAGCGCGCCCTGTCGGGGGACCGACGCGCCCTGGCTCGGCTCATCACGATGATCGAGGACCGCGACCCTGCCGTCGGGCCCTGGCTCTCCGAGATTCCCGAGACCATCCAGCCGGCCCGACGGGTCGGCATCACCGGGCCCCCGGGCGCCGGCAAGTCCACATTGGTAGGCGCGATGATCTCCAGGTTGCGCTCGCGCGGGCTCTCGGTGGCCGTGCTCGCCGTCGACCCCAGCAGTCCTGTTACGGGCGGCGCCCTCCTCGGAGATCGGATACGGATGCAGGACCACGTGGATGATCCCGGCGTTTATGTGCGTTCCATGGCGAGCCGTGGCCACCTGGGCGGCCTCGCCGAATCAGCCGCACCCGTGATAGGCCTTCTTTCCAGGGCCGGTTTCGACCTGGTCCTGGTGGAGACCGTCGGGGTGGGACAGTCCGAGGTCGAGGTGATGGACTTGGTCGATCAGGTGGTCCTGGTGCTCGCACCTGGTTGGGGTGACCAGATACAGGCGGACAAAGCCGGCGTGACCGAGATCACGGATGTGTTCGTCATCAACAAAGGGGATCGTCCCGGAGTGGATGTCGTCAAACGGGCTCTCGCCGAGACGGTGGCCGCGGGAAAGGCCCCGATCCTGGTCACGACCGCCACCAGCGGTGAAGGTGTCGCCGACCTGGTTGATGCGGTCGTTTGATCAGCCGGCCAGGGCCGCCTGCGCCGCCGCCAGCCGGGCTCCCTCGATTCTCGGCGGGCTGCACGATACGTAGTCGAGGCCGAGCCCATCGACGAAGGCGATCGTTTCGGGATCGCCACCGTGCTCGCCGCACAACCCGAGGGTGAGGCCGGGGTTTGCCTCCTTGCCCTCACGTGAGGCCACGCGCACCAGACGTCCGACGCCGGCGATGTCGATGGTCTGGAACGGGTCGGAGGTCAAGATGCCCTGCTCCAGATAGTCCCGGAGAAAGAGGCCCTCGGCATCGTCACGGCTGAGCCCGTAGGTCATCTGGGTGAGGTCATTCGTCCCGAAGGAGAAGAAGTCGGCGACCTTAGCGATCTCCCCGGCGGTCAGGGCCGCACGCGGAAGCTCGATCATGGTGCCTATCTCGATGTCGAGGTCGACACCGGACCCTGCTACGGATTCGACGATCTCCTGTTCTATCACTCGACGCATCCGCAACAGCTCTTCGGCCGTGGCGACCAGGGGGATCATGATCTCGAGATGGGGGTTGCCCCCGGCCTGAATCCTTCGCGTCAAAGCGGTGGTGGCCGCCCGGGCCTGCATTCGGTAGAGATCTTTGAGCATGAGCCCGAGCCGGACTCCACGCAGCCCGAGCATCGGGTTGTCCTCCTCCCACCGGGCCACCTGATCAGACATCGATTGGAGGTCGTCGATGGGTCTGCCGGCACGGACCCGTCTCAACATCTGGTGCTCGAGCTCGAGACGGGAGGGAAGGAACTCATGGAGCGGGGGGTCGAGGAGCCGGATCACCACAGGCAGTCCGTCCATTGCCTCGAGCAGCGACTCGAAGTCGCCGATCTGCTGTCGCTCCAAGTCGTCTAGCGCCTTGGCTCGCTGCTCGGGGTCGGTGGACAAAATCACCCGTTGGACGATCTCCAGACGCTCACCGAGGAACATGTGCTCGGTCCGGGCCAGCCCGATGCCCTCCGCTCCCCGGTGACGGGCGAGTGTGGCATCTTCGGCGGTGTCGGCATTGGCCCTGATCCCGAGACGCCTGAACTGATCAGCCCATTGCAGCAGCTCATGCAACTCCGGGAGCTCCTCCGGGTTGACCACGTCGACGGTGCCCGCATACACCGCACCGGTCGTCCCGTCGATGGTGATCAAGTCGCCTTCTCGGAGATCGTGGTCGGATGCGTGTGCAATCCCCGCCTCGACGTCGACCAGGAGGTCGGCCACCCCGGTCACTGCCGGCTTGCCCATCCCCCGGGCGACCACCGCCGCATGCGAGGTCTTCCCACCCTGGCTAGTGAGGATCCCCATCGAGGCCGCCATGCCGTGGATGTCGTCCGGCGTGGTCTCAGGGCGGACCAGGATGACGTCCTCTCCATCGCGTGCCTTGGCTACCGCCGTCTCGGAGTCGAAGACGACGGTCCCGGTCGCCGCCCCGGGAGAGGCGGCGACACCGCGCCCGATTGCCGACGACAGCTCAACGTGGTCGGCCACGCGGGGACGATGCAATTGCTCCAAAGCGGCCGGTTCGACTCGGGTCAATGCGATCTTCTCGTCGATCAGGCCCTCCTTGACCATTGCCACGGCGAGCCGCACCGCCGACGCTGCGGAGCGCTTCCCCGCCCTGGTCTGGAGGATGTAGAGGACACCCTTCTCGATGGTGAACTCGATGTCGCACATGTCCCGGTAGTGCTGTTCCAGCCCGTCCATGATGCCGAGCAGCTGCTGATGGCAATCGGGGTGGATCTCACCGAGCTCGTCCAGGGTCATCGTGTTTCGGATTCCCGCCACGACATCTTCCCCTTGGGCCCGAGGGAGATAGTCCCCATAGGGATCTCTCGCTCCGGTGGAAGGGTCGCGTGTGAAGCAGACACCGGTCCCCGAGTCCTCTCCGAGATCCCCGAAGACCATCATCTGCACGTTGGCGGCAGTCCCGAGGTCATCGGGTATGCGGTTGATGCGACGGTATTCGACGGCGCGTTTCGTGTTCCAGGATTCGAAGACTGCGGTGATCGCCCCCTTCAACTGGGCCATCGGCTCGTCGGGGAGCATCCCGGGCCTTTCCTTCTCGACGATCTCCCTGAAGCGCCGGGTTGCCTCTTCGAGATCCTCGGTGGTCAATTTCGAGTCGTCCGTAGTACCCCTCTTGGACCTGAGATCGCCGAGGACCTCCTGGAATCGGTGCTCGTCGATCGCCAGCACCACGTTGGCGTACATCTGGACAAATCTGCGATGGGCATCCCAGGCGAAGTGGGGGTCGCCGGACCACTCGGTGAGTGCCTTGGTGACGGTGTCGTTGATGCCCAGGTTGAGGACCGTGTCCATCATCCCCGGCATCGAGATCTTCGCTCCGGATCGGACCGAGAGCAGCAGAGGCACCGGTCCCGACCCAAAGGCCCGTCCCGTCTCCTTCTCGAGACGATCCACGGCGGAGGCGACTTCATCCCAGAGATCATCCGGAAGGGACCCGTTCTCCATTGCCGATCGGCAAACCTCCGTGGTGATGGTGAATCCCGGAGGGACGGGAAGCCCGAGGCCGGTCATGCGAGCGAGACCGGCTCCTTTCCCACCCAACAGGTCCTTGTCGGTCCCATCTGATTCCGAGAAGTCGTATAAGTGCGGCAAGACTCTTCTCTCCTAGATCTCCTACATAGTGAACTTACCCGGGTGATCTCCCGGCTAACACCAGGAACGGCGAAACATCGCCCGGTCTTTGGGCTCGCCGGTCAGACGGGTGCGTATCGAATCCGCTTTAGGCTCCGGGCATGCCGGTGAGTCCAGAGTTTCTCGCCCAGTTCAGGTCTGCCGCGTTGGCGGCGGTCGAGCGGGGGGATACAAGGGGGGTCGTCCCCCCTTGAAATCACTGCCTTTTAAGGTCTATCTCGCTCATGCCACCAGTTTCTGCGGGTCGGTCTGGCGGCCAGTGGTCAGTTCGCTGGGTGAGCTCGAAAGCGTCGTGTGGGACTTCGCCGGGCACGGTGCGGGCCCGGACATCGACCTTCCCGTCGACTGGTCTGTTTTCGGGGGCCAGGTCCTCGACGAGACCAAGCCGGGTGGGGTCGGTGTCGGGCACTCAATGGGTGGGGCTGCCCTGGTCATGGCTCAGCTGGCCGATCCGTCGAGATTCAGGGCCTTGGTACTGATCGAGCCGATCATCTTTCCCGGACCCCATGCCCGGATCGATCATCCTCTCAGTGAGATCGCCACTCGAAGGAAGCGCTCGTTCGACAGCCGGGGGGAGGCCCTGGCCAACTTCTCTTCCAGAGAGGCTTTCTCCAACTGGCATCCAAGTGCTCTCGAGGGTTATGTGGAGTGTGGTCTCGTCGGTGACGGCCCTGTCCACCTGGCCTGCACACCCGACGTCGAGGCAGACATCTATCGAGCATCGAACGCCCACGACACCTTCGAGCGGCTCCACGAGGTGACGATCCCGGTCCTCATCATGGCCGGCGACCGCTCCGACACCGTCACACCCGACCTGGTGCGGGCTCAGACGGAACGGCTCCCACTTGGCGGATTCGAGATCGTGGAGGACACCGGCCACTTCCTCCCCATGGAGAAGCCAGACCTCCTATCTGAGCGCATAGTGCGAGTCGCGCGGTTCAGCTCTGACGCGTGAGCGGGGGATGAGCGGAGGGACTCCCTCGGTTCAGCTCTCCGCCTGGTACATCAGACCCCAGACGCCGGGAGACATGAGGGTCAGAGTCTTCCCCTCGATCCGATAGGAGAAGTCGTGGCCCAGCACCTGTGCAATCTGGGTGTCCTGCTGTAACACGGGGTCGCGGGACACGGCGTCGCATGTCCCTTCGGCCTTGAAGTCGCTGATCGTGACCTGGGAGCCGTCCAACGAATACCCACCGTGAAAGCTGCGACAACCGGTGGAGCCGAGCATCGAGCCATCCGTGTACATCTCCAGCGTTGCCCGGGCTCCGGCGACGGAGGAAACGGTATCGCCGTCCACCAGACTGTCGAGTACCCACACCGTCCCATTGAGCCCGGAGGTCGGGGTGGTCGGCTGTCGCTGGAGATCAAGTTGGATTTCTGGTCCGATGAGGGTCAGCGAGCCCTCGTCCGACTCGAGGGTGTCCACGGCGGTCAGGGCTGCGAGGAACATCCGACCGGTGACCATCGACTCCTCGGGAAAACAGGCCATTTCCGTCGTGGCCAGGTCAGATATGGTGACATGGTCGCCCTCCACCACGATTGTTCCCCCGTACTCGTTGCAGGCCGCAGTGCCCTCGACGTGGTCCCCGTCGATGGTGAGGGTGACGGGATGATCCTCCTGGAGTGGGATGCTCTCTCCATCCGCCACACCGGACGTCATCCGGTAGTCGCCGTCGAGCGACGCCCCCGAGTCGGAACGTCTCCCACACGCCGAGAGAGCGACCAAGGCCGCAAGCGTCAGGACCAGGGGTCGAATCCAGAGTCTCGAGCGACGAACCACTAGAGCAGCGCACCCACCGCCAGGACGAGGCCGGTCCACAGATGGAGACGTGCGGTCAGCTTCAACGCCCGGATCAATGCCGGCCCGTCTTTCTTCAGTTGGACGATCTTCACCGGCCCTACCGCGTAGGGGGCGAGGAGTGCGGCGAACAAAGTGGGCAACGGGGTCCAGCCCAGGAAGGCAAAGACCGCAATCAGGGGAAAGGCGCCGTAGACCAGTGACGCAAACAGGACGCGAGTCGGGTCGAGGCCCATGATCACTGCGAGTGTCCTCTTGCCTGATGCCCGGTCGGTGTCGATGTCTCGCAGGTTGTTGGCCACGAGGATGGCGGTTACCAGCATTCCGACCGGGACGGAGAGGAGCCATGCGGCCGCCGGGGCCGTCATGTCGTGCACGTAACGGCTGCCCACCGTCGCCACAACTCCAAAGAAGGTGAATACGAAGACCTCGCCGAGCCCGTGATAGCCATAGGGGAATGGGCCGCCGACATATCCGAGCATCGCGACGACGGAGACAATTCCCACTACCAGGATCACAGGCCCGGCGATGACGCTGAGCCAGATCCCGGCGGCCAGGGCGATTGCAAGGCTGAGACCGACGCCGGCCCACATCTGTCCCGGGGTGATACGGCCCAAGGCCACCATCCGAGGAGGCCCGATTCGATGGTCGGTGTCGGCACCCCGCCTGGCATCCGAGGCGTCGTTGGCGAAGTTGGCGGACACCTGGATGGCGAGCGAGGCGATCAGGGCCAGGAGGAAGCCATCCCAGCGGAAGACTCCATCACCCCGGGCCAGGCCCCCGCCCACGGCAACGGGGACCACCGCCGCCGGAAGGGTGTGGATGCGGGCGGCGGTCTTCCACGACTGAAAGGTGGTCATTCGGTCAGAAGTGCCAGGGGAATCGGCCGAAGTCGGGATCGCGTTTCTCCAAAAAGGCATCGCGACCCTCCTCCGCCTCCTCGGTCATGTAGCCGAGTCGGGTTGCCTCTCCGGCGAACATCTGTTGGCCGACCAGGCCGTCGTCGATGAGATTGAAGGCGAACTTGAGCATCCTCTGGCTCATCGGGCTCTTCGAGGTGATCTCGATTCCCCATTCCAGTGCCACTCGTTCCAGGTCTTCGTGCGGTATCACCGCATTGACCATCCCCATGTCATGGGCCTCGACGGCGTTGTAGGTCTTGCCGAGGAAGAAGATCTCGCGGGCGCGCTTCTGACCGACCTGGCGCGCCAGATACGCCGAGCCATAGCCGGCGTCATAAGAGGCGACGTCGGAGTCTGTTTGCTTGAAGCGGGCGTGCTCCCGTGAGGCGAGCGTCAGGTCGCACACCACATGCAACGAGTGCCCACCACCGACCGCCCAGCCGGGTACGACGGCGATCACCACCTTGGGCATGAATCGAATCAGCCGCTGGACTTCGAGGATATGGAGACGGCCGACCCGTCCCTGGTCGACCGTGTCGGCTGCCTCACCCTCGGCGTACTTGTAGCCGTCTCTCCCTCGTATTCGCTGGTCGCCGCCCGAGCAGAATGCCCAACCCCCGTCTTTGGGAGAGGGCCCATTTCCGGTGAGGAGGACGCAACCGACGTCGGTGGCCTGACGGGCGTGCTCCAGTGCGGCATGCAACTCGTCGACGGTGTGGGGGCGGAAGGCGTTCCGAACCTCGGCCCGATCGAACGCCACCCTGACCACACCATGCCCTTTGGCCCGGTGATAGGTGATATCGGTGAAATCGAATCCGGGGACCTGGTCCCAGGCTTTCGGGTCGAAGATGTCGGAAACCACGATGGGAGAGGATAAGGCCTTTCTGTGAACGCTTTCGCGCCTTCGGCGGCGGAAAGCGTTCACGGAGACGTACCGTGCGGCCATGTTCGACCAGTGGCTACGGCGTCATGACCCCGATCGGGTGTTCTTGATGGGGGGAGAGGGGGAGTTGACCTTTGGCCAGGCCCTCGGGCGGATGGGGAAGGCAGAGACCGCATCGGTCGTGGACCTGACCCCCACGCTCGACTTCGGCTCGATCGTCGCGATCTCGTCGGCGATGAGCACCGGCACCGCACTTCTCTCCGGGCCTGGCCAGGACATGCCCACCACAGCCGACCCGGGGAGTGCAGTCACGGTGGTGCTCACGTCAGGGAGCTCAGGCGCCCCGAAGGCGGTTCGTCACAGTGCCCAGAACTGGCTGGCGGCGGCGGAGACATCCCAGGCACATCTCGGGAATGACAGTGACGACGTCTGGCTGCTGGCGATGCCGCTCTACCACGTTGGTGGGCTGTCGATCGTGGTTCGGTCCGCATACACGGGCGGGGCCGTCCGGCTCCTTCCCGAGTTCGAGCCCTCGACCTGTGCCGCCGCCCTGCGTGGAGACGTGACCATGGCGTCGGTCGTTCCCACCATGTTGAGCCGGCTGCTCGATCACGACCCCGGCCCATATGACGGGCTGCGCGCCGTTTTGGTGGGCGGGGGCCCCATCCCGGATGGTCTGCTCGAGCGGGCGTCTGCGGCGGGGATCCCGGCACTGCCCACCTACGGGATGACCGAGACTTGTGGGCAGGTTGCGACTCTGCGGCCGGGGTCTGTGATCGATGCCAAGGCCGACCCCCTCCCCGGTGTCGAGCTCAGGATCGAGCCCGACGGCCGGATAGCTCTTCGCTGCCCGATGTTGTCTCCCGGCTATCTGGGTGAGCCCGATCGAGGCGGTGGGGAATGGTTCGTCACCAATGACCTCGGTGCCCTCGATCTTGACGGGGCGCTACGCGTCTGGGGCAGGGCTGACACTGTCATCATGACCGGGGGTGAGAAGGTGGTGCCTGAGGTCGTCGAGGCCGCCCTCAAGCGGGTGGAGGGGGTGGAGGAGGCACTCGTGGTCGGGGTGGCCCACGGCGATTGGGGCGAAGAGGTCTGCTGCGTCTATGTGGGTGATGTCGATGCCGGCATCCTGGATTCGGAGCTTCGCCGGTCACTGCCGACGTTCATGATCCCCAAACGGTGGGTCGGGGTCGACCACATCCCGGTTGCGGGACCGGGCAAGCCCGATCGAGAGAGGGTCAAGCGCTACTTCAACTGATGCGAAGTGCGATCAAGACACCCTCCCTCAGGGGGACCGCCACCGCCTCGAAGTCAGGGTCGGAGGCAATGAGCCGGTTGAACGCATCCGTTCCGTGCCCCTGGTCGATCCAGCCTTCCCCGGTCCCATAGACATTGTCTGCGAGAACCAGTCCACCAACAGCCACCAGCGGTTTCACTGCCTCGAAGTACTGCGCGTATTCGCTCTTCACTGCGTCGAGGAACACCACATCGACACTCCCTGGCTCAAGCTCCCCTATCAGTGAGGGAAGGACAACGAGTGCGGCGCCGACTCTCACCTCGACCTGGCTCCCCAGACCGGCGCGCTCGAACTGATCTCTGGCGAAACGAGCGTGACGGGGCTCGTACTCGATGGTGATGAGCCGACCGTCGGGTCGAAGCCCTCTCGTGATCCAGATCCCCGAAAATCCGCCCAGGGTCCCGATCTCGATCGCCAGCCGACCCGACGTCATCGACGTGAGGATCTGGAGGAGCCGACCGACGTCGGCGCTGACCGCGATTGGTGGAAGCCCTTCGGCGACCGCCTCCGTCATGAGACCGGCCAGGTGATCGTCCTGCGCCCCGAATACCTCCTGCGAATACCGGCTCGTGTATTCCCACCGCTGGGGTGTCATCTCCATGGCGCGACACTAGGTGGTGATGGTTCAGGCCCGCGCGGGGGGAAGTGCGCTTCGACCTACCCTTGCCATGAAGGGCGCCTATGTTCAGAGACCGAACCGAGGCCGGGCGCACGCTTGCGCAACGGCTCGAGCACCTCCGTGGTGGGGACCTGGTCGTGCTCGGATTGCCCCGCGGCGGTGTTCCCGTTGCCTTCGAAGTTGCCCGTGGGCTGTCTGCCCCGTTGGACGTGATCATGGTGCGCAAGCTGGGTGTTCCCTTTCAGCCGGAGTTGGCGATGGGCGCCATCGGCGAAGGTGGCATCCGGATTCTCAACACGAGGGTGCTTTCCCTTGCCGGAGTCAACGACCATCAGTTGGCGGCAATCGAAGCCAAGGAGCGCCGGGAGTTGGAGCGAAGGGTTTCGCTGTACAGGGGTGCAGCTCAGCGAATCTCGCTAGAAGGTCGCACCGCCGTCATCGTCGACGACGGGATCGCCACCGGATCGACCATAAGGGCGGCGGCCGAGGTAGCCCGGGAACAGGGAGCGGCACAGATCGTGATCGCCGCGCCGGTCGCACCGGCCGACACGTTGGCCGCACTCGAGTCGGTGGCCGACGAAGTGGTCGTCGTGGACATCCCAGAGCCGTTTCTCGCCATCGGGTCGTTCTATCGTGACTTCACCCAGACAAACGACACCGAGGTGACGCGGCTCTTGGAGAGCTCCCGGGGATGACCCACATGTTGCTCGACGAGGAGATCCGCATCGAGATCATCCCCGTCGTGTTGCCCGGCCACCTGACGGTGCCGGCGGCGGCGACCGGTCTGGTGATATTCGCTCACGGATCTGGGAGTAGCCGGCATAGCCCCCGCAATCGGTATGTGGCGGCTGCGCTCAACGAACGGGGGATGGGGACCCTTCTATTCGACCTCCTGTCACCGTCGGAGGCCGCCATTCGGGCCAATGTCTTCGATATCGGCCTGCTCGCTCGACGTCTCGAGGAGGCAAGGGCCTGGGTCGGCTCCTTGGGCGGATTCGGCCCGCTGCCATTGGCGTATTTCGGAGCGTCGACAGGTGCCGCCGCGGCATTGGCCGCCGCTGTCGTCACTGACGGTGAGATCGTCACCGTCGTATCTCGTGGGGGGCGGCCCGACCTCGCCGGTGCTCACCTGGACCGGGTCCGATGTCCAACGTTGCTGATAGTCGGCGGTGACGACCCCGTGGTGCTCGACTTGAACAGGAAGGCACTCGAACACCTACCTCCCTCGAGCCTCCTGGAGGTGGTGCCGGGCGCCACCCATCTCTTCGAAGAGCGGGGTGCTCTCGAGAGCGTGGCCGATCTGGCCGCCGACTGGCTCGCTTCCCACTGGTAGAGCTGCGGGTTGACATCTGCCCGCCGACTCCGAGATCAGTCGTCGATCCGGGGGGTGCTCCGGCTCTTCTTCAACTCGGAGCGCAATCGCTTCTTCTCGAGACGACGCTCACGCGAGCGCCGCGAGGGCTTCGTTTCCTTACGCGGCCGATTGTCGGCAAGGGCAGTCTCGATCCGCTCCGCCAGCCGTCGTCTCGCCAGCGCCCTGTTGCGCCATTGTGATCGACTGTCCGTGGCGGTCACCTCTACGACCGGGCCGATCCTCTCCCGAAGCTTCGATTGAACGTCCGGTGGCAGCGAGGACCCTTCGAGGTCGAGCCGAAGAATCACGGACGTCTCGTTCTTGTTGGCGTGCTGGCCGCCCGGGCCGCCTGAGGTCTCGAATCTCTCGATCAACTCCGACTCGGGGATCACCCACGAGCCGACTTTGATCCCATCTGACGTCATGTCTCTTCGTAGTACTCGGTTCCGAGATGGGTGATCAAGTCCTCGCCCATCATGTGGCGAAGGTTGTTCTTCAGCTTGGTGGACTGGATGAAGAGGTCGTTCTCGGCGTACAGCCCTTCCGCTACCTGGGGGCTCTTGAAGTAGAAGGAGAGCCACTCCTGGACCCCACTCTTGCCCGATCTTGCGGCCAGGTCCATGAACAGGGCGAGATCGAGGACGATGGGCGCCGCCAGGATCGAGTCCTTGCACAGGAAGTCGATTTTGATCTGCATCGGGTAGCCGAGCCAGCCGAAGATGTCGATGTTGTCCCAACCCTCTTTGTCATCCCCGCGTGGCGGGTAATAGTTGATGCGCACCTTGTGATAGATGTCGCCATAGAGCTCGGGGTACACGTCAGGCTGGAGGATCTGCTCGAGAACACCCAGCTTGGAGACTTCCTTGGACCTGAAGCTCTCGGGATCGTCCAAGACCTCGCCGTCCCTGTTTCCGAGGATGTTGGTGGAGAACCAGCCCTTCACCCCCAGCATCCTGGCCTTGAGCCCGGGGGCGATCATCGTCTTCATCAACGTCTGGCCGGTCTTGAAGTCCTTGCCGGCGATGGGGACACCTTGTTCGGCTGCGAGCTCGATCATGGCTGGTATGTCCACGGTCAGGTTCGGTGCGCCGTTGGCGAAGGGCACCTTCATCTTGAGGGCGGCATACGCATAGATCTGCGACGGGGTGATAGCCGGGTCGTTGTCCTGCATCCCCTTCTCGAAGGTGGCCAACTCGGCGTGCACCTCGGAGGGCTCTTCATAGGCCTCCGTCGAGCCACACCAAACCATGACCAGGCGATCGACCTGCTTGTCGGCCCGGAATCGGTCGATGTCCTCCATCAGGGCTTCGGCCAGCTCCATGTGACTTGCGCCATCCTTGACCTGGTCGACCCCGTCGAGGTTCCTCACCCACCGGTTCGAGAACACCGCCGGATAGGGCCTGATCGCCCTCAACTCGTCCCCAATCCCCTCGACATGCCTCGGATCGAGGACGCCCGCCTTCATCGCCGAGGTGTATGCATCGTCGGAGTAGGGGTCCCATCCTCCGAATTCGAGGTCTTCGAGTCGGGCCAGTGGCACGAAGTCCCGGATCAGTGGGTTGCGCTCCTCCGTCCTCCTCCCCAGACGGATGTGCGACATCTGTGTCAGAGACCCGTATGGAACGGCATAACCCTTGCGCGAGGCGAGGACACCCGAGAAGAAAGTCGTGGCGACTGCACCCATGCCGGGAGTGAGGACACCCAGCTTTCCCGTGGCGGGAGCGGGCAGCGAATTTTCAGACATAGGACCTCCTGAGACAACGATAGGGGAGGGCCGTCCTGGAGTGGAATACGATCCAGCCCTCGGTTCGGGTGTCCGGTGGTCCCTAGGCTTTCCTGAATGGACATCGCCCCCGACTCGATAGGGCCAACCGTCGACGTGGCACTGCTGGCGGATGCAGTACAGGCGGTCCGTGGGAAGCTGTTCGTCCTCGGGGGAGGCTGGGATACCCTTTGGGTGCGCAACTTCCCGGCGCGTCATCCCAGCCTTGCCATCGGTATTCGGCTCCGGGTGCCGACCTCATGGGGGGCAGAGATGCTCAAGCTCTCGGTGGAGCTGCAAAACGCCGATGGTGCGCCGATACTGCCCCATCCCCTATCACACGACATCAAGCTGCCGGCGAGGTCGCAGCCTGCGTCGGCAACCGACTTCGGCCTGATCCGCTCGTTCACATTCAACAATCTGGTGTTTTCGGGCGAGGGCTCGTATTCGTTCGTGATCTCAGTCGATGACGAGCCGGTGTCCCGGCTCCGGTTCGCGGTTCGACGCAGACCCGAGGATGCTCGGCCGGAGCCTTGACGGGAAGATGACGGGGTTTGCATAGAAGTCGACTCCGGATAGCGTCACCGGCACGAGGGACCTCGATTGGGTCCCTTTCTCTTTTCCCGACCATCGGAGAATGACCCATGTCGCACAAATCGAGACTGGCACGCGCCCGCGGCTTGGCCCTCACCCTCCTCATGGCGATGGCGAGCTTCGTCCCCATGCTCCCGGCCGCAGCTTCCCCCATCCCACCCTTCCCACTCCGATTCCCCCAGGAGACTCAGGTGACCCAATTCACCTCCACGTTTGGCGCCCGGAGATCCGGGGGCAGGCGACACGAGGGCAACGATCTGATGGCGCCAAAGTTGACGCAGGTCTTTGCTGCTGCCGCCGGGACCATCACCGTGGTCGGAACCTCGCATCTGGCGGGCCGCTACATCGAGATCGATCATGGTGGCGGCTGGACGACGCGTTACATACATCTGAACAACGACAACCCCGGAACGGACGATGGGGAGGCCAGTTGGTCCTTGACGGTTGCCCCTGGCCTGGTCGAGGGAAGCCGCGTGGAGGCGGGCCAGTTGATCGCATGGGTCGGTGACTCGGGCAACGCCGAGGGGACCGGCTCCCACACTCACTTCGAGCTCGCCTACGAAGGCCGGGCGATCGATCCGTTCCCCTATCTTCAGGACGCCTATCGCCGCGATGCGGGGATGTTCGCCATCGACCTGTGGGAACTGGCGAGAGAGTCGGACATCTACACGATGATCTGAGCTAGATCTTGGCGGCGTTGTCCAGGGAGACGACCCGTTCCACCAGGCCTTCCATCGATGGTGACACGATCGCCCTCTCCGGTGTCGCTACATCCGGTGCCTCGTCGCCGATCCAGATCGTCCTCTTCACCCGCGAGGCAGAGACTGCCTTGGCCCAACCGGCGAGGACCTCGTCGGGGGTGGCTGCAAACGATCTCTCCCGGTCGTCGCGCGCCGCTTCTGTGACGAGGACGGCCGAGAAGCAGTTGGTGGCGGCTCCTTGGATATGGCTGTCATCGGAGACATCGCCCAAGGCGACCTTGACGCCTGCCGCCCGAAGACCCGACGCCACCTCTGGATCGGACACGAAGGCCCGAACCTCTCGTCCCGGCTCGAGCAGGCCATGTATCACTTCCATCCCGATTCTGGTGTCGGCTCCGACGACGATGACCGGCATCCCCAAAACCTAATAGTGCTGCCGGCCCAGGCCCTGGGTGTCTGTGCGGAGTGCGGGTGGATCCTTGGATTTCGCCACGAAGGATCGTCCGGTACAATTCAACTATCGGGATAGTGGAAATTCAGCACCGCGCTTTCTTGTTTCCCATTACAGGCCAGCAAGCAAACGAAGATTCTTGAGGTGATCAGCAAGTGGCCACCGTCGACCTAGACATAGGCGCATACCAACTCGGTTGGCGTGACGAGATCGAGTACGCCTTCACGCCGCGCAAGGGACTCGATGAGACCGTCATTCGCGAGATGTCGGCAATGAAGAAGGAGCCGGAGTGGATGCTCCAATTCAGGCTCAAGGCGTATCAGCGGTTTCTCCGCAAGCCCATCCCCAAGTGGGGTGGCGGTGGCGCTCTCGACACGATCGACTTCGACGACATCTACTACTACGTGAAGCCTGCCGGGGAGCAGCAGAAAGACTGGGACATGGTCCCAGAGTCCATCAAGGAGACATATCGGAAGCTGGGCATCCCCGAGGCCGAGCGCAAATACCTGGCCGGGGTCACGGCGCAATACGAATCGGAGGTGGTGTACCACCGCAATAGGGACGATCTCGAGAAACTCGGCGTCCTCTTCACCGACATGGACACGGCGCTGCGTGAGTACCCGGACATCGTCAAGGAGTACTTCGGCACGGTCATCCCGCCAAACGACAACAAGTTCGCCGCGCTCAACTCGGCCGTTTGGTCAGGCGGGTCATTCATATACGTCCCGCCCGGAGTCCACGTCGACCAGCCATTGCAGGCCTACTTCCGGATCAACTCGGAGAATATGGGACAGTTCGAGCGCACTCTCATCATCGTGGACGAGGGCGCCTACGTGCACTATGTCGAGGGCTGTTCCGCACCCGTTTACACCACCGACTCTCTTCATTCGGCGGTCGTCGAGATCGTGGTCAAGGAGGGCGGCCGGTGCCGGTACACCACGATTCAGAACTGGTCCAACAATGTCTTCAACCTGGTGACGAAGCGGGCCGCCGCCTATCGCAACGCCACCATGGAATGGGTCGATGGCAATCTCGGCTCTCGACTGACCATGAAGTACCCGGCGGTCTGGCTCATGGAGCCGGGAGCCCACGGCGAGGTTCTATCGATAGCGTTCGCCGGTGAGGGCCAGCATCAGGATGCCGGCGCCAAGATGGTCCACGTCGCTCCCGACACCACCTCCACAATCGTCTCGAAGTCCATTTCCAAGGGAGGCGGCCGGGCTGGATATCGCGGCCTGGTTCGAGTGGAGCCCGGGGCCGAGAATGCCAAGTCGTTTGTCAGGTGCGACGCTCTCATCCTCGACGAGAACAGCCGGTCCGACACCTACCCGTACATGGAGATCGAGGAGAACGATGCCGAGATCGGTCACGAGGCGACCGTATCGAAGGTCGGTGACGACCAGTTGTTCTATCTGATGTCCCGAGGGCTGACGGAGGAGCAGGCGACATCGATGATCGTGGCCGGGTTCATCGAGCCCATCGTCAAGGAGCTTCCCATGGAGTACGCGGTCGAGATGAACCGCCTGATCGAGCTGAACATGGCGGCCGCAGGCGCCGTCGGCTGAGCGGACGTAGGCGTTCGATCACAATCAACCGGGAAGCTGCTTCTGGCCCGGGATGGGGTCGGCCAATCGCCCGACGCTGATCATTCCGATCGAGAGCGCCGAGCCCAGCAAGGCAAAGATCAGTATCAACGCACGGAGTAGCCAGGTGTTGCGTGTGACGGCGCCGTCGGTTTGGATTACCACCGACTCGGCCTGATCCAGCGCCGTGCGATAGGAGTCGACCACTCCGCGTGTGCTCGACAACTCGCTGGTGAGAGAGTCGAAGGAGCCGGCCAGATTGGCTGCATCCACTGAGAACTGGGATGCAGTGGGCACCAAGGCGCGAATGGCGTCGGCCTGTTGAGTCAACTCCGCCGGCAACCCCTCCAGGGCGGTCTCGACGGCACGCAGTGACTCATCGAAGGGCCTTTCCGGCGAATAGTCCACCCCGAAGAGCGACAGGGCCCTCATCGTCGTGTCGACGGTCGCAGCTGCCTGCACTGCTGCCGGCATCGTCCCCTGAAGCGTCTCTATGTCACTCTGCAAAGGCCCGTCCAGGAAATCTGCGATATCCGACAATTGGGTCGCTGCCATCTCGGTCGTCGATGAGGCGGCGCTGATGCCTTCTCCGGCCGCTGTGAGGCCGGTGTCCAACTCGTTGGTGACTCGCTCCACCAGATCCACCGTCTCGCCAAGGGCGAACACGGCCGAATCGGACACGCTGACCGACTCGCGGAGGTCGTTCGCCACCACACCGACGAGCACCCAACCGAGAGCGGCGGCGAGCACCGAGGCAATCAATGCGACGACGCCGATAGCCTTCAGGCGCCAGAGGCGGTGCGTCGTCACAACCATCTGAGGTTCCATTCCACTCTCGTTACCCGAGTCTGGACCTCCGGAAACGGGGGTCTCCCCTCGCTGATTGAGAATCAGGGAGGTCGGGTACCCCCTGTTGATGAATCCGATCGTCTCTACTTCGGGTCTCACCAAGCGCTATGCGGGTGGGGCGGGCGTCTTCGACCTCCAGATCGAGATCGAGAAGGGCTCGATCATCGGTCTCATCGGGCCGAGTGGCTCGGGCAAGACAACGACGGTGCGTCTGCTCACCGGGCTCCTGGCGCCGGACGCCGGCGAGATCGTTGTGATGGGACAGGACCCCCTCCGCTTTCGACCCGAGATGAAGGGGCGTATCGGCTACATGGCCCAGGATTCACTTTTCTATCCCGATCTGACCCTGCGTGAGAATCTCAACTTCGCCGCATCTGTCTACGGGCTTCCCTACCGCAGGTCCAAGCGTCTCGACGAGACACTCGGATTGGTCGATCTCTCCGACATGGGCGATCGCCTGCTGCGCAATGCGTCGGGTGGTGAGAAGCGTCGGATGGCGCTGGCGGCAACCCTCTTGCATCAACCGGATCTGCTTTTCCTCGACGAGCCCACCGCCGGGGTCGACCCCGTGCTTCGTCGCAAGTTTTGGGATCACTTCGAAATGCTTGCGGGCACAGGAGCCACCATCCTCGTCACCACCCAATATGTCGGAGAGGCGGCCTACTGCGATCGGGTCGGAGTCCTGGCCGACGGTCGGATCCTCGCCTTCGAAGGCCCGGACGACTTGAGAAAGCTCGCCTTCGGCGGTGAGATCCTGCACCTGGTCTTCAACGTGCGCCCGTCGCGGCAGCGATTGGACGAGCTCGAGGCCCTCGACTGGGTCACCGACATGAGTTGGCTCGATCAGCGCTCACTCCGGATCGTGGTGCCCGATGCCGGCGCCGCGTCACCCAGGATCGCCGAGTGGGCATCGTCCCGCGGACTGGAGCTCGAGACGGCGGACCCGTATGCCCCGCCATTCGACGACGTGTTCGTCGAGATCATCGAGCAGCTCGATGGGCAAGCAGCCGATGAGGATCAGGTCTGATGCCGGTTCGCAGTCGGTGGACTTCTCCCTTCATTCGTAGCTTTGCATTCGTTCGCAAGGAGCTGCTCAGTGTGTGGCGGCAGCCGAGGTTGCTCCTGACTCTCGTCGTTGGCCCGTTCCTCATCCTCTTCTTGTTCGGCCTTGGATACCGCCAGACACCGGACCCATTGCGAACGCTGGTCGTGGTTCCCAGTGAGTCGGCTTCCCTCGCCACCGACCTGGGTGACCTGAGCCAGTCCTTTGGCGGGGGGATCGAGCTGGAGGGCACCACGACGGACACGACTTCTGCATTGAGTCGTCTGGAGCGGGGGGACGTCGACCTCGTGATCATCGCACCCTCCGATGCACTGGAGAGCCTGGATCGAGGGGAGCGCGCCTCGATCACCATCGTGCACTCCGAGGTGGACCCGGTCCTGACCAGCAATCTGAGGTTGTTGTCACGATTGTCCGTCAACGAGATAAATCGGCACGTCCTCGCCGGGGTGGTGGATCAGCTCCAAGCCGACTCCTCCGACGTCGGTCAGGCGGTGGAGTCGGCTCGACAGGATGCGGGAGACCTGGTGCGATCACTGGAGCAAGGTGATCATGCGGCGGCGGCCAGACACCAGGCCGACCTCGTCGACAGTCTGGCCGGGGTCGATGGTGACGGAAGTGCCGGCGGCCGGCTGTATGACAACGTGGCGAGCGCCCTGGGCTCCGAGCCGAGGGATCGGGCGAGCGGGTTACTCGAAAGTGTAGGAGTGGACGATCCCGCCACTGTCATGACCTTGCAGGAGGCGCAGAAGACCCAGAAGGCGCTGGAGGATCTCGACGCACAAATCGAGCAGGTTCGATCGATGGACCCCGAGCTGATCGTGAGCCCGTTCGCCGCCGATGTCCGTCCTCTGGTCGATGGCCCTCCGTCCGCCGCGGCGTTCTACGCCCCCGGCGTGCTCATCGTCCTCTTGCAGCATCTGGCGATCACCTTTGCTGCCCTGTCGCTGGTCAAGGACAAGGAGTTGGGGATAACCGATGTGTTCCGCGCATCTCCACTCTCAGTTGGCGAGTCTCTCGTTGGAAAGTATCTGGCGTTCCTGATCATCGGTGGCACTGTCGCGTTGGCGCTGACCATTGCCATGATCGCCCTCGGCCTTCAGATAGCCGGCCCTATCTGGGCCTACGCGACTGTCATCGGCCTCGTCCTCCTCGCGGCACTGGGTGTGGGATTTGCGATCTCGGGTGTGGCCGCAACCGACAGCCAGGCTGTCCAGTACTCGATGATCATCCTGATGTTCTCGATCTTCTTCAGCGGCTTCATCCTCCCCTTGGAGCAGCTGAGGCCCGCTGTCAGGTCCCTCTCCTACCTGCTGCCGGCGACGTACGGTGTCAGAGGGCTGGACGATGTCATGTTCAGGGGTGAGGCGGCCCCGCTCTCCCTCTTCGCTGGGATCTCTGCCTACGCATTGGTGGCGGGCACGTTGGCCTGGCTTGCGGTCCGCTCCAAGTTCGGCGCCCGTCCCAGCTGAATCGTGTCGGCAAAAGAGGAGGGGACCCCATATGAAGGGGCCCCCTCGACGTCGATGCGATCTCGGTCGTCAGCTGCCGAGCTGACTCATCACGTCCTCGAACTGTGCGCGGAGCGTGTCCCAAGAGTCGCGAACCTCGGGCTCGATGCTGCTGGCGGCATCATTGAGCACGGCCTCGAAGTCATCGAGATCCTTCTGGAGGGCTTCGGTGTCCACGGTGCCATCGGTCTGCAACGACGCCAGCGAGACGGCCAGCTTGGATTGCAGGTCGGTCCATGCACTGCCGATCTCGGCCGAAGCCTGGGAATCCTGAACCGACTGGGTGAAGCTGTTCACCTCGTCCTGAAGTGCGGTGACGGTGGCTCCCATGTCCCCGCCATTGGTGGCCTTGGTCGTCGAGGTTGTGCTCGCGACCGATCCACTGTCCGTGGTGGTTGTGCTGTTGCTCGTGTCGGTGCCGGCACAGGCGCCGATCAACAGCGCCACGCAAGTGAGTGCCGCCCATAACTTATTTGGTCTCATTACCGATTCCTTTGGTTGATTGATCAGAAAGACGATCAGCTCGAAGGCTCGATCGCACAAGGAATCAGTACCCGAAAGTGGAGGGGCGGAAACGAAGGGCTCCGACTTGGGGCTTGCCAGGGTGACGAGACGAGGGTCTCGTCTTCGGCCCGGACTCAGTTGGCCTTTCCGACCACGAACCCGAGGATGAGCCCGCCAGCCGCGGCCCAGATGATGGAGAAGCCGTCACCGACCGTGTATATGCCTGGTGCGCCGCCGATTCTCATGATCGTGGCACCGGCCACGCCCCCGATGGCGCCCATGAGAAGCGTGCCGAAGAGACTGTCGGCGCTGCCGATGAAACCGCCGATGAGACCGGCCAGGGCACCGACGCCACCCACGATCGCGATTGACTGCCAGACGCCGGCGTCGAGGAACATGAGTACAGGTTACGCAGAATTGCCGTCGTGTCGATGCACCAACCTGGTGCGGGTCAGGCTGAGATGACCTTCTCTTCGACGACGGTGTCCTTGGGGAACTGCACCGAGCGACCGGCCATGCTGAACGGCTCGGTCAACATCAGGACGATCGTGGACGGGCCACGGCTGACGACGTGCCCGGTGTAGGTGTGAAACCCGCTTGTGTCTTCAGTGATGAATGTGATGACCATTTCAAGTACTCCGACTCACCTCATCGGCAATTGGTTGCAAAAGGTTGATAGGTCCGACAGCCCATACTGGTCCCTTTACCCGCTTATGCCAGGTTTATTCGATCCTTACCCGATTTCGGATAGCTTTTGGCCCAAGTGCGCCTCCTTGTTGTCGAAGACGAGCCGGATCTGGCCAACGCCATCGCCCGTGGCCTGCGGCGGGATGGCCACGCCGTTGACGTCGCATTGACCGCGATGGACGCAGACGTGAAGCTTCGGACGGCCGGATATGACCTCGTGTGCCTCGACTGGAATCTCCCGGACGGCTCGGGGCTGGGCCTGTGCCGAAGACTCGTGGAGGGCTCTCTCCCAACCCTGGAGGGAAACCGACCGCGCATTCTCATGCTGACGGCCCGGGACGACATCGAGGATCGTGTGGCGGGACTGGACTCCGGAGCGGATGATTATCTGGTGAAGCCCTTCGCCTTTGCCGAGCTCTCGGCCCGGGTCCGGTCGCTGTTGAGGCGAGAGGACGAGGTCGACCCCGTCATCGAGGTCGGCGGCCTTCGACTGGACGCTGCCCGTTTCGAAGCGACACGCGACTCGGATCCCCTGGATCTCACTGCGAAGGAGTTCTCCCTGCTCCACTACTTCATGGCACACGCCGGGGTGGTTCTCAGCCAGGAGCATCTCCTCGAGCATGTCTGGGACGAGATGGCGGATCCGTTGACCAATGTGGTCCGAGTGACGGTGAGCAATCTTCGCAAGAAGCTCGGTGAGCCCCCTCTGATCTCGACGGTGCCCGGTCGCGGGTACAGGCTTCAAGACTGATGCCTTTGATCTTTCGCTCGATACGGTTCCGTCTCTCGGTCCAGTATTCGGCGGTCGTCTTCGGGCTGGGCGGTGCTCTGCTCGGGTTGGTCTACCTGGCCCTTCGCCGGTGGCTGGAGACCCAGACCATGACACAGTTCATGTGGACCGGTCGTCCCGTCTTCCAAAATGGTGTCCAGATAGGGGTCATCCCGGCGTTGGAGGCCCACGAGATGAGGATGATCGAGTCGATCTACAACCAGATCGTCCTCAACGAGGTGGCCAGGTTCACCCTCTTCGCCCTGGCCCTTCTCTTCCTGCTCTCCCTCGTGGTGGGCTGGGTCATGTCGGGCCGGGTACTCAAGCCGGTCGAGGAGATAACCCAGGTGGCGCGGGACATTCAGGCGTCGGACCTCAGCCGTCGCATAGCCCTGGAGGGGCCGGATGACGAGCTCACCCGTCTCGCCTCCACATTCGACGAGATGCTCGGGCGTCTCGATCAGGCATTCTCCAGCCAGAGGCAATTCCTCGCCGACACCAGTCATGACCTCCGAACGCCTCTGAGCGTGATCCGCTCCAACGTTGAAGTGGTGGCTGGTGACGGGGACGCTCAAGTCGAGGATTGGAAAGAGGTCGGTGGCATCGTCCAGAGAAATGTCGAGAAGATGTCTCATATGATCGACGGGCTGCTGGCCACGGCTCGCCTCCAGACTGGCAAGGCCCAGGCTGTCACATTGGATCTGGCCGCCCTCGTCAGGGAGAAGGCCGCCGAGTTCGCCAGCCTGGTGTCCCAGAAGGGCGTGACGATGGAGACTGTGGCATCACCCGCGGTCGTCCAGGGTGTCGAGGTCGCTCTCGATCGCGCCCTGACGAATCTCATCGACAACGCACTTCGCGTGGCGCCAAAGGGTTCCTCGATACGGGTTGGAAGTGGTTTGGAGGGTGATTGGGCCTGGCTGGCGGTCCAAGACAGTGGGCCCGGTCTCCCCGATGAGCCCGACGGAGGCAGGGTCGGTCTCGGCCTGTCCATCGTCGAACAGATTGCCGCGGCACACGGTGGGGTCCTGGTTGATCGACCTGGTGTAGGGGGTAAGGGAGTCACCATGATCATCTGGCTGCCAATCGATGAGCCGGAAAACTCACATCCGGCTGTCTCCCCCTTTACCAACCCTTAAAGAGCCGTCGGTACCGTTGACCACACCAGGAGGTTCAAATCGTGAATGAAAGCACCGATCCGGCCGATCAGGCACAGGAGAATTCTGTCCTGACCGAGCCGGACCCAACCCCGATCGAGGAAGATCCCAGGGCAACGTTCGCCCCCGCGGTCGACCCCGCTCCCGAGTCGGTGGACGTGTCCGACCTCGAGCCTGGCGTCGAGTCGACGCCATCGATGCCGGGGCCGAATCATGTCGGCCAGGTTCCGCCGCCCGTTGCACCCCCAACCGTCACTCGGCGGCCACGGGGTAGGTCGGCGTGGCTCATGGTTTTGTTGGCGGTCGTGCTGGTCGCCTCTTCGGCCGGCATCACCTACTTGCTCACCACCCGACAGGAGACCGCCACGACGGCCACAACCGTGGCATCGGCCAATGAGGGCCAGGACAGCACACCGATCGTCGCGGGTGGAGAGCCGGTGGCCGATGCCGCAGAGGTGATCCTCCCCTCGGTCGTGCAGATACAAAGCGCCGATGGAGTCGGCTCAGGGGTGGTCTACAACTCAGACGGCCTGATCATCACCGCCGCCCACGTGGTGGCGGGCAATGACACTGTCACCGTAGTTCTGAATGACGGGGAGCAAGTCCAGGGATCAGTGCTCGGAGGGACGTCTGATGCCGACGTCGCCTTGGTCAAAGTGGACAGGACAGATCTCCAGGCGGCGGAGCTCGCCCTCGACAGCACACCTCGAGTGGGGGAGATGGCGATCGCGGTCGGCAGCCCGTGGGGTCTCCAGGGCACCGTGACGGCGGGGATCGTCTCGGCAGTCAATCAGCCGATCGGCTGTCTGCAGCCCGGAGGCAACTGCCGTTCGCTGTTGCAGACCGACGCTGCCATCAACCCGGGCAACTCCGGTGGTGCGCTCGTCGATCGTCAAGGACGGCTCATCGGGATCAATGTGTCGATCTTCAGCGCCTCGGGTGCCAACGACGGCGTTGGGTTCGCCGTGCCGGTTTCAGTGGCGAATGACATCGCCCAGGCCGTCATCAATGGCGAGGACCTCGGCACCGCCTATCTCGGGGTCGTCGGTCGGGACGTCGACTCAGGTCGTGCGGGCGCGATGATCACCGAGGTCGCACCGGACAGTGGCGCAGACCAGGCAGGGATCGAGGTTGGTGATCTGGTGGTGTCCCTCGACGGGGTCCCGGTCCAGGGCATCGAAGGCCTTGCCGCCCAGGTGCGGACCCATCGCCCCGGCACCACCGTCGACATGACCGTGGTGAGAAACGGTCAGGAGACGACGTTGAGTGTGACTTTCGGTGACCTGCCGGCCAACCTCGGGTAGCCGCACGGCGGCTTGATCCGACAGGTCCCCCTCCAGTGGGCCCGGCTATCATGGCCGGGCCCACTACTTGTCGGTGGGTGCCCTGGAGTCAGCGAAGTCGGTGTGAACCCGACGCTGTCCCGCAACTGTGAAGCCCCCCTGGCGGGGGGACGAGCCAGGTCGCCTGGTCGTCCAGGGCCACGATGAAAGTCTCGGATGAAGACGGAAACGTGGGCTCAGGGAAGCCTCCAACCTCTTCATCCTCCTTGACAGGAGGATGTTTTCATGAAAGGGATCATTTCGATTCTCGCTCTGGCCCTGGCCGTGGGCGCGTGTAGCCCGGGAGCTCAGGACTCGTCGAGCACCACGGGCGGTACCACTGGAACCGTCTCAGGCCCGCTGACCACCACCACGGTGGAGACCGCCACGACAGGATCGACGCAGCCGACCGACCCGGAATTTCCCGCTGTGGTGACCCTCCCAGGAGGGGAAGTCAGGATCGAGGCCAGGCCGACACGGGTGATCTCGCTGTCCTCGACGGCGACAGAGACGCTCTACGCAATCGGCGCCGGCGATCAGGTGATAGCGGTCGACGAGTTCTCCACCTACCCCGAGGAGGCTCCGGTCACGGACCTCTCCGGCTTCAGCCCCAATCTGGAGGCCATCCTCGGCTATGAGCCAGATCTGGTCGTGATCTCGTTCGACCCTGGCGAGCTCCAGACGGGTCTGGCTGCTGTGGGCGTCCCCAGCATGCTTCTCTCCACGGCTCTGACCCTCCAGGACTCCTATGACCAGATCCACTCCCTTGGTGTCGCCACCGGTCATTCGGATCAGGCAGACCTGGTGGCAATGGCGATGAAGGCCGACATCGATCGAATCCTGGCCGAGACCCCCGTGTCGGATGGGCTGACCTTCTATCACGAGGTGGACTCGACCCTCTATTCCGCATCCTCTTCCAGCTTCCTCGGCCAGGTGTATGCACTGCTGAAGATGGAGAACATCGCCGACGAGGCTGATCCAGACGGCATCGGCTTTCCCCAGCTCTCCTCCGAGTACATAGTCAGCAAAGACCCCGATCTGATATTTCTCGCCGACGTCGACTACGGAGTCACGCCCGAGAGCCTGGCCGAAAGGCCGGGTTGGGATGAGATGACGGCGGTGGCCAGTGGGGCAATCATCCCCCTCGAGTCATACCTGGCATCCAATTGGGGCCCCCGCGTCGTGGAGTTGCTGCAGACGATCGCTGACTCGGTCACCGAGATGGCCCCCGTTTCTTGAGCCGAGAGGCCGGCGCGGGCGCGGTGAGCGTCGGTTGGGCCCGAGCCCTGCTGGCCGTCTTGTTCCTCCTCACAGTGAGTCTGGCCGCCACTCTCGTGGGAGCGGTTCACCTCTCGCCGGCCGGTGTGATCGGTGCTCTCCTCGACCGGCTGCCGGGTGTGACGATCGATCACGGTCTCAACGATGTGGAATACCGTCTTCTATTCGAATTGAGGCTGCCCCGGGTGGTGATGGGTGCCCTCGTCGGAGGCGTGCTCTCCCTTGCCGGCGCCGGCTACCAGGGGGTCTTCCGCAATCCGTTGGCCGATCCGTACCTGCTCGGTGTTGCTGCTGGTGCGGGACTGGGTGCGACGGTGGTCATCGGTGCCGGAGGGGGCGAGGCCCTGCTCGCCCCGATGGCTTTTTTCGGTGGGCTGGCGGCAGTGGGTGCCACCTACCTGCTGAGCCGCACCGTCGGTGGCCGGACCACGACCTCGCTCATACTGGCCGGAGTGGCGGTGGCGGCCTTCGCAACGTCGTTCCAGACTTTCCTCTTGCAGCGAAATTACGACACTTTGCGCGAGGTGTACTCGTGGATCCTGGGGCGTCTCGTGACGGTGGGATGGGACGAGGTCCGGTCTCTCGTCCCCTATGTCTTGGTCGCCTCCTTGACGCTCCTGCTCCATCGCCGCCTGCTCGACGTCCTGGCTGTCGGGGACGAGGAGGCCGAGGGCCTCGGGGTGAATGTGACCAGGGTGCGAGGCACGGTGGTGCTCGCCGCCACCTTGGCGACGGCCGCCGCGGTCTCGGTGAGTGGCCTGATCGGGTTCGTCGGGATAATCGTCCCCCATACCGTTCGCCTCCTCACCGGTTGGAGCTACCGGGTCATCGTCCCGCTGTCCCTCCTATACGGCGCTTCGTTTCTCGTGATCGCAGATCTAGGAGCCCGAACCCTGGTTGCTCCCGGCGAGCTTCCCATAGGTGTGGTGACCGCTCTGCTCGGGGCGCCGTTCTTTCTGCTGGTGCTGAGGACGATGCGGGGGAGCTCATGATCGGCTGGCACGAGGTGAGCGTGTCGTTCGGCCAGCGTGTCGTTCTGGGGCCTATCGATATCGAGGTGGCCGACGGGGAATGGCTCGCCCTGATCGGGCCAAATGGGGCAGGTAAGTCGACGATGTTGAAAGCGGCGGCAGGGATCGTCCCCCACTCGGGGTCGGTTCATCTCGGTGAGGCGAAGGCCCGCATCGGATTGGACATCGCCTGGATGCCCCAGCGTCCGCATCTCCCCGATGAGATGAATGTGGCCAACTACGTCATGCTCGGTCGGACTCCCCATGTCACCTACTTCGGGTCCGAGTCCCAGGCGGATATTCGGTCCGCCCGCACCGCGATCGAGCGTCTCGGTCTCGACGAGTTGGCGGACAGGCCCCTCGCCACGCTCTCGGGCGGCGAGGCCCAGCGTGCGGTGCTGGCGCGTGCCCTGGCCCAGGAGGCGCCGGTCCTGCTCCTGGACGAGCCGACATCCAGTCTCGACATCGGGCATGCCATCGAGGTATTGGAGCTGGTGGACCAGCTGCGGCGGCAGATGGGTCTCACGGTCGTGACCGCCATCCACGACCTGACGCTGGCCGGCCGTTTCGCACGACGCCTCGTCATGCTCGCCGATGGGCGGGTGGTGGCGGATGGGACGCCGGCGACGGTGCTCACCGAAGAGCGGTTGGTCCCGCACTACGGTGCCGGCATTCGGGTGATCAGTGATGGCAACGGACCGTCGGTGATCCCCACCAGGAGCGCAAATGACTGACACGCCACCAACTCGGGGACCGGAGAGTGCCACCACGCGGGCCAGCTCGCTGGTCCTGGTGAACACCGGTGAAGGGAAGGGCAAGTCCACCGCAGCATTCGGCACGGCCATCAGGGCCGTCGCACGGGGCTGGAGGGTGGCGGTCATCCAATTCCTCAAGTCGGGAGAGTGGAAGGTCGGTGAGGAGAAGATCGGCCGCCAGTTGGGGATCGACTGGTGGGCTCTCGGCGATGGCTTCACCTGGGACTCGTCCGACATGACCGAATCCCAGGCAATAGCGCGCGAAGCCTGGGATCACGCCGCCTCTTTGATCCGATCGGGTGAATACGACCTGGTGATCCTCGACGAGGTGACCTACCCGATCAATTGGGGCTGGATCGACCTCGCCGACGTCATCTCGTTGATCGATTCTCGACCGGCCGAGGTTTCGCTCATCTTGACCGGCCGCGACGCGCCGGAAGCGATCGTCGAGGCCGCCGACACGGTCACCGAGATGCGAAACGTCAAACACGCATTCGATCGGGGAATCATGGCCAAGAGGGGCATCGACTACTGAGCCGGCTCAGACCGATCTAGCGCCGAGTAGCTCGACCGCATCGTCGAGACTCAGCTCCTCTCCCTGGATCGTGTGACTGGCGAACGCTTGACCACCCAGGGCCGTCCTTGCCGCCGCCATCTTCCGGGAGTAGTCGGGCTCGTGGGCAGGCGGCCACGGTGTCACGTCGTTGGAGCTGGCATACCAGTCGGCGAGGCCGAACAACCGCGCTGCCATCTCGACGTCGCCGCGGTCCAGAGCCGTCACCGCGAGACCCGCCAGGTTGATGCTCACCATGGGCATGTGATCGGCGGTCCGGCTCAGATAGAGGCTCTCTACCAACGCCATGCGAGATCTCTCTAGATCACCCTGGGAGTGGGCCGTCTTTCCGATGTGGTACAGGTACTCGGCGAGTGCGACCCGCTGTCCGGCGTCGCCTTCCCACTCCGCCCGGTCCCGGTTGGATTCCACAACCGAGCGAAGGTCATCGATGGAGAGGTGGCCCTGGATCAGGGTCTTCAGCTCGAAGAGGTTGTTCGAGGCCTCCTCAGAGAGGCTGAATCCCTCGAGAACGCTCCGATAGAGCTCCAGGGAGTATTGATGGTCTCCGGCGAGCCAAGCCATTGCTCCGAGCCCGGCGTTGGCGTGAATCACACCTTGTACGTCCTCGGAGAAGCCGAGCAACTCCCTGCCGGCCGAGAATCGCTCCGTTGCCTCGGCGTAATCGCCGCTATCGCGTGCGAGGGCGCCGAGTCGGAGATGCGACCAGCCCTGATCCAGTTTGCCTGCATGCTCCAACAACAAGACGTGACTCGCGTCGAGTAGCCGTTTGGCCTCTGGAAGATCCCCACTGATCCTCGCCATGGTCCCACCCACGGCCATCGACCAGGCCAGCGCCCAATGGTCTTCGTTCTCCCTGCTCTGCTCCTCTGCCTCGCGAACCAGTCGGCGGGCTCCGGCCAGGTCGTCTTCGAACCAGGCGAGGGTTGCGAGGTGATAGGTCTGGCGGGCCTCCCCCCGCTCGTCTCCGAGACGCCTGTAGATGTCTTGTGCCTCGTGCCAGGCGGCAGCGACCTTGGGGAAGTCGAGCTTTCTGATGGCCATCAAGCCCAGGCCGTTGAGAGCACGGGCCCGGGTCGCGTCCTCGATATCCGCACCAGCCAGTGACATGTCGAGCCACTTGGACCCTTCAGTGACCTCCCTCTTGATCACCCAGAACCACCTGAGTGCGCCGGCCATCTCCGCCGCTTCCTCGTGATGCCCATTCTCGAGAAACCAGCGCAGGGCCGCTCGGAGGTTGTAGCGCTCCTGGTCGAGACGGGTCACCCAATCGGTTTGGCTGACTTGGAGGATCTCTCGGTCGCCTTCCTCCGCCAACTCGTGATAGAAGCGGGCGTGCCTTTCCTTCAAACGTGAGGCGAGAGGGCTGTCCCCGAGCTTCATCCGTGCGTAATGCGAGATCGGCTCCAAGAGCCGATAGTGGCTCGACCCGGCTCCTCCGGTCATCACCAGGGACGTCTCAACCAACCTCTCCAGAAGGTCGAGCACGTCCTCCTGTCGCACGGGATCGTCCGAACAGACTCTCTCGGCCGCCTCCAGGGTGAAGCCCCCGGCAAACACGGACAGACGGGAGAAGAGCGCCTTCTCGGCATCACCGAGGAAGTCATAGCTCCAGTCGAGCGTGGTCTCCAATGTCTGCTGGTGGGGCAGGACGTCTCTCACCGTCCCCGACAACAGGGCGAATTGATGGCCCAAACGCTCCAGGATCTGATCCATCGAGAGAACCTTCAACCTCGCCGCAGCCAGCTCGATGGCGAGTGGGATCCCGTCGAGACGACGGCAGATCTCGGCCGCTTGGTGCGCATTGGTCGAGTTGAGCTCGAATGACGGCTGAACCAGTCTCGCCCTGTTGACGAAGAGCTGGACCGACTCCGACGCCGAGATCTCGGCGACGAGGCGGGCGTGTGGGCTGGGAACCGAAAGGGGTTGCAGCTGTATCAGGTTCTCACCACGCAGGGACAGCCATTCACGACTGGTGACGAGGATCTTGAGAAGGCTTGTGCCCTGCAGCAGGCGCTCTACCAGAGCAGCCACAGCCTCGATCATGTGCTCGCATCCGTCGAGGATCAAGAGGGAGTTGGCACGCGAGAGACGCCCAATGAGTGTGTCGGTCAATGACTCGTGAGCGCTCTCCGTGATGTGAAGCGTTGCGGCGATCGTGGCGGCGAGGAGGTTCTCGTCGACCACACGAGAGACTTCCACCATCCAAACGCCGTCGTCGAATCGGAGAGCGATGTCTGCCGCGGCGGCCATGGCGAGACTGGTCTTGCCCACGCCGCCCGGCCCGGTGAGAGTCACCAGGCGCGACGCTTCCAAGGATGCGGCCAAGGAGGTGCGCTCGTCGCTTCTTCCCACCAACACGGAGGGTTGATTGGGCAGATTCCCCTTGCTCGTGGTCATCGTCCTGATCGGGGGAAACACCGTCTCCAGTCCGTCGACACTCAACTGGTAGAGATGCTCCTCGTGAGCGAGATCCCGAAGACGATGTGAGCCGAGGTCTTCGAGCCTCGTGCCTTCGGGCAACGCATATTCGGTGAGGAGGGCGGTGGCATTCGAGAGGAGGATCTGGCCACCGTGCCCGCAGTTGCCGATCCGCGAGGCCCGATGCACGTCGATGCCGATGTAGTCGGATCCTCCGAGGCGCCCCTCACCGGTGTGAAGGCCGATGCGGACTCGAACCCCGGTGGCGGTGGGCCAGGTCTCGGTGAAGAGTCTCTTCTGAACGTCCATCGCAGATGTGACGGCATCGATCGCCGACCCGAAGACGACGAAGAAGCCATCGCCCTCGTTCTTGATGATGAGCCCGTCAAATCTCGATGCGCTATCGGAGATGATGTGGTTGTGCCGCTCGAGGACCTCGCGAAATCCCTCCCCGAGCTCCTGAAGCATGCGTGTAGAGCCCTCGATGTCCGTGAAGAGGAAGGTCACCGTGCCGGTGGGCAGCTCGGTCGGGCTCATTCAGCCCACAAAGTACCAAAGCCACCAACATCCCCGGCCGACGGACCGGCTCAGCCCACGGCGCGTCGGTATTGGCGGATGGCCAGGGGAACGAAGATCAGGAGCAACACTGCGATCCAGCCCAGAGATTGCAGGATCAGCGTCCCCGTGTCCGACAGGCCGAGCGGTGCCAAGGCCTGCTCATTGATCATGAGGGAGCGTGCCGCGTTGGTCAGAACGGTGATGGGTTGGTTCTCGGCGAATCCCTGCAGCCATGAGGGCATGGTCTGGGTGGGAACGAACACCGACGATGCAAACACGAGTGGGAAGATGGGAAGGAACCCGGCCGTCTGGGCCGCCTCGGGGTTCTTCACGGCCAACCCGATCGTCCCCATGAGCCATGACATGGCGTAACCGAAGAGAAGCACGAGTGCCACTCCCAGAGACATCTTGGCGAAGCCCTGATCGAATCTCCATCCGAGAAGAAAACCGACGAGGAGCATGAGCGTGTTGACGAAGGCATTTCTCGTCAGGTCAGCGAATGTGCGCCCGGTCAGGACCGCAGAACGCGCCATGGGCAGTGAGCGAAAACGATCGATGACCCCGGCGGCCAGGTCCTCGGTCAGCCCGAGGGAGGTCTGAGCTGCCCCGAATACGGCCGTCTGCACCAGGATCCCGGGGATGAGCCAGTTGATGTAGTCGCCGGACGCACCGGCGACTCCGGTTGTGAGGGCCCCACCGAAGACGTAGTTGAACAGCAGGAGGAACATCACCGGCTGGATGGTGGCGAATACGACGAGCTGGGGAAGTCGGATGTTTCTCAGCAGGTTTCGCTTGGTGATGACGCCGGTGTGGGTCAGCCCGGCCCTGAAGCCGATCCGATTCGGGATGGTCTCTGTTGACGCCGTCATACTCGGCTCCTTCTTCTCTTTGGCCGCCCGTTGCCCTCGGTTTCGGCTGCTGCCTTGCGGCCGGTGAGTGTGAGGAAGACGTCGTCGAGTGTCGGCTTCCGCAGGGCGATGTCCCTGGGTGTGATCTGTCGCTCATCGAGCTCCCGCACCACTCCGGTCAGCGTCTGGGCACCGTGGGGGGCGGGGATTGCGAGGGAGAGACCTTCGATGACAGGGTCCTCTCCGGCCACATGTTTCATGGCTTCGACTGCCTGGGCCATGTCGTCGCTGTGAACGTGGATCTCGACCACGTCCCCTCCGAGCTGGCTCTTCAACTCGTCCGAGGTCCCCTCGGCTATGAGCTGCCCCAGGTCGATGACGCCGATCCTGTCGGCGAGACGGTCGGCCTCCTCTAGATACTGCGTGGTGAGGAGCAGGGTGGTACCTCCCTCGACGAGCTCTTCGATCAGATCCCACAGATCGAGCCGGCTCCCCGGGTCGACACCGGTGGTCGGCTCGTCGAGGAACAGGACTTCAGGACGGCCGACCAGAGAGGCAGCTAGATCGAGTCGGCGTCGCATCCCGCCGGAGTAGGTCTTGACCTGACGATCGGCGGCCTCGATCAAGTGGATTCGCTCCAATACCTCCTCGGCACGCCTCGAAGCCTCGGCAGAGCCGAGGTTGTAGAGCCTTCCAACCATCTCGACGTTCTCGCGACCGGTGAGGAACTCGTCGATCGCGGCGGCCTGACCGGCCAATCCGATCTTGTGCCTGACCGCAATGGGTCGACGGAGGGCATCGATGCCGGCGACGCGGGCCTCGCCGGAGTCGGGCTTGAGCAGGGTCGCCAGGATCCTTATAAGGGTCGTCTTGCCAGCCCCATTGGGGCCGAGCAGCCCATAAATTACGCCTGGCTCGATGGAGAGTGAAACTCCACCCAGAGCCTCCACATCACCGAACGTCTTGACGACGTCGACCGCTTCAACTGCATTCATCGTGTCTCCGAGTCCACCTGGCTGTCGGGATAAAGAGACAACGGGTGTGGTGCTTCGATATTCCCATCGCTTTTCGTGCCGAAGGGGGAAAGTCGAGCTCTGCCGTTTGTTCAGGAGGACAGGTGGCGGCGCTCGGCGGCGACGCGGAACAGGGCTCTTGCCCCCTCGCCCAGAGGGCGAAAGCGCTCATCCTCGGTTTGGCCTCGGAGCCAGCGTATGTAGATCTGCTGGAGCACGACACCGAGCTTCCAGGTCCCGAAGACGAGGTACCAGCCGATCTCATCCATCGCTATCCCCGACTCCGCGCCGTATCGCTTCAACGCCTCCTTGCGGGTGGCCCACCCGGGTGCGTCCACAGGCATCGGGGACAAGACCGACCTCTCTTCACCCGGGTCATACCAGGATGCCATCAGGGTCCCGACGTCGGCCAGGGGATCACCACGGGTGGCCATGTCCCAGTCGTACACGGCTGTGCAGATCCCGGGGTCCGAGGCGTCGACCGCCATGTTGTCCAAGCGCCAGTCGTTGTGGAGAAGGGTCACACCACCATTCGAAGGGATGGAAGCGGCGAGCCATTTCGCGACCTCATCCGCCACCGGATAGTCCTCGTCTTTGGCTCGTTCCCATCTGACCGCCCATCCTGCGACCTGTCTCTCGAGAAAGCCGTCCGGGTGACCCAGGTCGTCGAGACCGCATTCGGCCGGATCGACTGCGTGGAATTCGGCCAGGGTGTCGATGACGACCTCCGACAGCTTTCGATTCGCGCTGGCGTCTTCACCTCCGCCGAAGGCCTCCGGCACGCGATCTCGGACCACCACACCCCGACGGCGTTCCATCAAGAGGAATTGGCCTCCGATGACGTTTTCGTCATCACAATGGGCCAAGGCCCGGGGAGCCTTGGGAAACGATCGCCACAGCCGGGAGAGAACCCTGTATTCCCGTGCCATATCGTGTGAGCCGGCCGCCACAGGTCCAAGTGGCGGCCGCCGCAGAACCAATTCCGACCCGTCGGTGAAGGTGAGCAAATAGGTCAGATTGGCCTTGCCGCCGGCGAATTGGCGCACCCGGGGAATGCCGCGATCGAGACCCTCGATGCCCGTCATCCACAATGAGAGCTTCTCGGTGTCGAATGCTTCATCGGCTCGGACCGCGATCAGATCGTCCACCGGTCGAAGGCTAGATGGGCGTGATCCGCTCTAGCACTAGCCTGCCGCAGGCAGCCGACTGGGAGGAACATCTTTGACCGAGCCATTCGAGATCGCCGACAGGCTGACCGAGACGTACGCCGATCTCTCCCCCATCCTGGCCACGACGTATGGCATCTCAGGTCGTGATGATCGATGGGACGACCTCTCCCCAGAAGGGCATGCGGCAAAGGCCGCGTTCTGGAGGTCGGCCAACGCCGAGCTGGAGCCGCATCTGGGACATCCGGACCCCGTTCAGGCCCATGCCGCCAAGGTCATGGTCGGGTACTTCAAGACCCTGATCGCCCGGCACGAGATGGGGCACTGGAAACGGGACCTCAATCACATCTACAGCCCGTTCCAGGCGGCGCGTGACACCTTTGACATAGCCCCCGACGAGGGACCCGACGCCTGGGATGCGATCGCCAGCCGTCTCGAGAACTTCGGCGATGCATTGGACGGCTACAGGTCGAGCCTGGGTGTCGGGCTCGATGATGGGGTGACCGCCGCTCGTCGCCAGGTCCTCAGTGTCATCGATCAGGTGAGAGCGGTGGCCGGGGAAGGCTCGCGATTCAACGACCTGGCGGAGCGAGCCGCGGGCAGGGGAGGAGATGAAGAGCGGATGAAGAGGGCGGTGGATGCGGCCAGGGCCGGCGCAACGGTGTTCGCCGACTGGCTCGAGACCGAGTACCTGCCCCGTGCCACTCCGGTCGACGGGGTCGGCAGGGATCGCTATCTGATCGGCGCCGATTATTTCCTCGGGATGGACCTCGACCCGGAGGAGACTTACCAATGGGGTTGGGACGAGGTGCATCGTCTCCGGGCCGAGATGGCCTCCACCGCCGCGAAGATCGACCCCGACCGCTCCATCGAAGAGGTCATCACACTTCTCGACACCGATCCGTCCAGGTCATCGAAGGACCATGAGGACTTCGCCCGATTCGTCCAACGAATCCAGGAAGAGGCGGTGGAGCAACTCGATGGCACGGCCTTCGACGTGCCCGACGAGATTCGCACGGTGACCGTCAACATCGCACCACCGGGGGGCAGCCTCGGGGCGTGGTACCACGGCCCATCCGAGGACTTCTCCCGACCGGGATCCATCTGGTACGCCCCGGGGGAGAGGACCAGGATTCCGTATTGGCAGGAGGTGAGCACCGCATACCACGAAGGGTTTCCCGGGCACCACCTTCAAGTGGGCTTCGCCCAGCTGGCCAGGGACAAGCTATGCCGGTTCCACCGTCAGTTGATCTGGTACTCCGGTGCCGGCGAGGGTTGGGCCCTGTATGCCGAGCGGCTGATGGACGAGCTTGGCTACTTCGACAACCCCGAGTATCGGCTCGGCTTGCAGGCAAGCCAGTTGTTTCGCTCGGTCCGGGTGGTGGTCGACATCGGCACACACCTCGGAAAGACGATCCCGGCCGATGCCCCGCTGCACTCCGGCGAGACCTGGGATTACGACCTGGCGGTCGACTACATGGAGCAGATTGGCCTTCAGGCCCGCGACGTGGCCGAGTCGGAGGTCAAGCGATATCTCGGCTGGGCCGGTCAGGCCATCGCCTACAAGGTGGGTGAACGCGAGATACTCGACATCAGGTCCAAGGCGCGAGAGAACTCCGACGGCAACCTCGATTGGAAGGACTTCCATCGCCGGCTGTTGGAGGCGGGTGCGATCCGACTCGACCACCTCCGAGAGGCCATGGCTTGAAGAAGAAGACGTTCGATCTGACCGACTCGAGCTCGAAGGACGCTTACAAGCTCCTCTCCGGCCTGGTCATCCCGAGGCCTATCGGTTGGATCGGGACGGTTCGAGACGACGGGACGTTCAATCTCGCTCCATTCTCCTTCTTCAACGTGGTGTCCACATCGCCGCCCGTGGTGCTCTTCTCGGCCGGTCATCATCGAGATCGCCCCAAGGATTCAGCAACTCTCGCCGAGGAACGAGGTGAGTTCACCGCCAACCTGGTGTCTCTCGACCTGGCCGAGTCGATGAACGTCACATCGGGTGTGTTCAGTGCGGCGGAAGATGAGTTCGCCATCTCGGGCCTGACCCCTTGCATCGGCTCCGTTGTCTCTGCCCCGATGGTGGCCGAGGCACCGGCGAACCTGGAGTGCCGGGTCGTGGAGGCAATGTCTTTCGGCGGGGAGAGAGGCACCCGGATGGTCATTGGAGAGGTCGTCGCCATCCACGTCCGTGAGGATGCCCTCGACGGGACACGTGTCGATCCAGCCGTTCTCGACGCGGTCGGCCGGCTGTCGGGAAGCGCCTATGTCACCACCCGCGACCGTTTCGAGTTGGACCGCCCCCGGGCCTGAGGTTCGATCAGCAGCTGTTGGCGATCAATGTGGGGTAGGGGTTGATGGCCAACCCGTCGATGTACATACCGAAGTGGAGGTGTGGGCTTGTCCCCTGTGCATTCCCGGACGTGCCCACGTAGCCGATGACGTCGCCGACGCCGACCTTCCCGGTCTTACCGGCGGCGGAGAGGTGACTGCCGAGATATTCGACGCCGTCGGACCCATGCAGGTTGAACTGCAGCCCTCCGAGTGAGCCCGTCTTGAGCTCGACGGTCCCGGAAACGGGTGCCTTGACCGGCGACCCGTATTTGGTGAACAGGTCATTCCCCTCGTGAAAACGGTTGCCGCTCCGTGGGAAACCCCAGTCGTTGAAATACGACGGTGAGCTCACCGGACAGACCCAGGAGCTCCCGGCACCGGGGACGGTGAGAGTCTGGCCGGTCCTGATCAGGTTCACGTTGCTGAGGTTGTTGAGCTTGGCGAGGGCCGAGATGGTCGTCCCGTTCCGGGCTGCGATGTCGCCCAGGCGGTCACCGCTCTTCACCACGTATGTCCCACTGCCCGAGGTCCCACCGGCGGTGTAGGAAGGACCGTCCAGGAAGAGCCTGGTTCCGGTGAAGATCTTCCCGTTGGTCACGCCATTGGCCTTGGCGAGATCATTGGCGGACACCCCCGAGTATTGCTTGGCAATCGACTCGAGGGTCTCGCCGGACTTGACCACGTGATACTTCCCGGAGCGAGAGCTGGACGGGGTCTTGTTGGTCGACCCTTCGCTCTCCCCGTCGCTGGTGGGAGCGGAGGACCCGACGGACCCGTTCGATGAGACATCGGTTGGTATCAGGAGCTTTTGGCCCGGATAGATCAGATTCGGGTTGGTCAGCCCATTTGCCCGCGCCAGGGCCAGAGCACTGGCGCCATATGACCCGGCGATCCGTGCCAGTGTCTCACCACGCGCAACGACGTGAATCGTGTCGGGCTCGCCCTCTTCGCCCGGGATGACCAGGACCTGGCCCGGATAGATGAGATTCGGATCGTCGATCTTGTTGAGGGTGACGAGGTCGGCGAGGGAGACCCCGTTGTCCTTGGCGATTCGCCCAAGGGTGTCACCGCGCTCGACCGTGTACTCCACGGAGAACAACGTCACGGTCAGGGCAAGGACCGTGCCGACGGCGATTGCCTTCGTGCGGCCCACGCTGCGAGATTTGTCTTGGCCTTCGGGGCGAGCCTCGGCGCGGGCACTGAAGCGGGCGCGGGCACGACGATGTTTAGGCATGAAGGCACAACTCCTTCAGCCCCTGACTCGCTCCGCCCCCCGAGCCTAACCCGGTCTGTGCATATTTCCAGTGTTCGGCCGCAATCGCTGACGGCTGCTCCCGACCCAACCAGACCGTCACTCAGGGCTTGAGACCGGGCCGCCCCACCGCGGCCCGCAGTTGGCCACATGCCGCGTCGATGTCGCGCCCGCGAGTGTCACGCACCGTGACGTTCACGCCGCGTCGTTCGAGCAGTCGGGCGAACTGGTGGATTCTCGGTTCCTGGGAAGCCCTCGCCTCGGTCAAAGGCGTCGGGTTGAGGGCGATCAGATTGACATGGGCCTTCAGGCGTTTGGCGATGACGGAGAGCTTCTCGGCCTGTTCGTCCGTGTCGTTGACCCCGTCCATCATCGTCCACTCGATCGACAATCTTCGACGCTTGGCCTGGTAATAAGCGGCTGCGGCGCGCTCCAAGTCATCTAGGGGATACCTGCGATTGATCGGCACCAGACTGCTCCGCAACTCGTCATCCGCGGCGTGGAGGCTTATGGCCAGATAGACGGGCCATGGCTCCTCAGCCAGCCTTCGTATCCCTGGCACCATCCCAACCGTCGAAACCGTCACCGAGCGGGCGGAAACCCCCATCACCTCGATGATTCTGCGAAGCGCCTCCCTGACCCGTTCGTAGTTTGCCAGCGGCTCGCCCATTCCCATGAAGACGATGTTGGTGAGGTGGTCGGGGACACCCGGCATCCCGATTTGCCGCAGAAACGCCTGGGCATAGGCGACCTGGGCCACTATCTCACCCGGCTCCAGGTGTCTCTCGAACCCGAACTGACCGGTGGCGCAGAAGGTGCAGCCCAGGGCGCATCCGGCCTGACTGGATATGCAGATCGTGGCGCGACGCGGGTACCCCATCAGGACAGTCTCGATCGCTGCTCCGTCGGGTGCCCGAAACAGCCATTTCCGCGTTGTGCCCCGATCGGCGGTTTGCTCGAGCTCGACGGTGAACGGCCACAACAGGCCCAAACGGGCGCGGAGGGACGCCGGGAGGTTGGTCATGTCGTCGGCTTCCAGGACCGGGTGCTCATAGAGCCATTGCCTCAACTGATCTGCGCGAAAGTCCGGCTCGCCGGTGGTGAGCTCGGTCAGATCCTCAGGTGCGCACAGATAGGGCAACGGTCAGCCGAGGGATTTGGCCCGCTCGATCCAGGTCTTGGCCCTGGCGGCACTCACCGAAGCGCTCTCGGCGACCCTGTCCGGCGAAGCCTGAGCCAGCAGGCCGGCATCGGAGATGCCTGCCGCCTTCAGGCGTCCGGCGAATACCGGCCCGATTCCCTCGATGGCGTCGAGCGGGGCGCCATGGTGGACGGCCGCCTGGCTGCGAAAGGCCGGCGGCTGGGGCTCGCGCGATACGGCGACGGAGATGAATCTGTCGCGCATCGCCCACGCCAGGGCGACGACGCCGCCGATGAAGCCGATCACCTTGGCCAATCTCTTCATGTGGCAAGGGTACCCAATCGGCCCCGGCTCTACGATGCCCGCATGAAGGTCGACTACTACTACCCATCGGGCCAGCTCGCCGTGGTGCCCGAAGCAGCTCATACGGCTCGGCGTCTCGGCTACGACGGCTTCTTCACGGCCGAGACCCAGCACGATCCGTTCCTTCCCCTGGCGCTGGCCGGTAACGCTGAGCCGGACCTCGAATTGGGGACGGCCATCGCTGTCGCCTTTCCCCGGTCGCCGATGGTCACAGCGATGATGGCGTGGGACCTGGCACAGATGTCGGCCGGGAAGTTCATGCTCGGTCTGGGGACACAAGTGAGGGGGCACATCGTGCGCCGCTTCTCGACGGTGTGGGACAGCCCGGGCCCGAGGCTGCGCGAGTACATCTTGTCGATGAGGGCGATATGGGACTGCTGGCAGAACTCCAAGGCTCTCGACTTCGCCGGGGACTTCTACAAGTTCTCTTTGATGACACCGTTCTTCGATCCCGGCCCGATCAAGTTTCCGGAGATCCCGGTATACATCGCCGGTGTCGGCCCCTATCTCAGTCGCCTGGCCGGGGAGGAGTGCCAGGGGTTTCACGTCCACCCCTTCCACACCATTCGCTACCTGGATGAGGTCGTGCTCCCCGCCATCGAGGCGGGAGCCGGGTCCCAGGGGAGGGAGATGACGGATGTGGAGAGAGTCACCACGGTGTTCATAGTCACGGGCGAAACCGACGCCGAGATCGAACAGGCAATGGAGCCGGTGCGCCAGCAGATCTCCTTCTATGCCTCCACGCCTTCGTATCGCCCCGTCCTCGAGGCGAACGACTGGGACTTCGGCGCCGAGTTGAGTGCGATGTCGAAGCGGGGCCAATGGGACCGGATGCCGGGAGTGGTGCCCGACGAAGCGGTCACGAGTGTGGCCGTGGTAGCGCCGATCGCCCGTCTGGGCGAGGCGATCAAGGACCGCTATGGGGATCGCGTCCAGCGTGTCGGCCTCTACACCATCGGCTCGGTCATGGGTCTGGACGACGACGCCCTGCAAACAGTGATCGGCCAACTACGGGGCTGAGACTAGAAGGAGCAAGCCCAGGCCTGATCACGCGGCGGCAGCCCCGGCCGACCGGCGTCTGTTTGGGCGTTGCATCAGTCCTTTGTTCGGCGAAGTCTTGATGTGGTCCCCGCACTCGCGGGGCGGTCGGATGAGTGGAGCCAGGCGTCCAAAGTCGGCCGGCAATCAGCCGCCGACCGGCGTCTGTTTGATCGACGCGCCATCTGGCCACGCGGCGGCAGCCCCGGCGACCGGCGTCTGTTTGATCGAGGTCAGGACCTGGCGTTTCGGGGGTGAGGGAAGTCCCCGGCTCGAGACCAAGGCTTCTTCCGGGAGCCAAGACGATCAAAGTCGGCCGGCAATCAGAGCTGCGGACCGGCGTCTGTTTGATCGACGTCAGCATCTGGCCACGCGGCGGCAGCCCCGGCCGACCGGCGTCTGTTTGGCCGAGACTGTGAGGCCGCGGCAAGGTAAAACCTGTTCAGGGGTGATGGTGGTCTCGGTCAAAGTCGGCCGGCAATCAGGGCAGCTTTGGTTGTGTCGACGCGGGGGTCACGGGCGGTCTGACGATCGTCCCCATCCACACCGATGATCGAGATGGGGCCCCACCCTGGTTGACGGTTGGCGAGGACTTTCACCTCATGCCCCTTCTTCCTCAGGGCTGACACGATCGGCTCGGGAACACCGGGCTCCGTAGACAGATTTGGGTGGGCGAACGGCCCGAATTCCTGGACCGTCCACCGGGGCGCCTCCTGTGCACTATCCAGTGGCTGCCCGGCCATCATCACCCGGGCGGCCATCTGAGCGATGAGCTGGGGTTGCACACCGCCGCCTCGCGTTCCGAGGACCCATCGGGTCTCCTTGCCCGCGGTCCAGATGGTTGGTGACAGGGTGTGCAACGGGCGCTTGCCCGGGCGCATCTCATTGGGGTGACCCGGGGTGAGGGTGAAGCCCCGGGCCCGATCCTGGAGGAGGAAACCGCTGTGTGCGGCGCCGAAGGCCGAGCCGGTCCCGTTGTAGTTCGATTGGATGACGGAGACCGACAAGCCTGAGTCGTCGACGGCACACAGATAGGCGGTGCTGTCCGGTCCAACCTCCTGATGGGGCCAGACACCGGCACGCTCGCGATCGATCGTTGCCGCCGCCCGCTGGAGACGCTCGTGCTCGAGCAGTTTCGTCGGCGGGAGTGGGGCATGGTCCGGGTCTGCGACCAGGTCGTCCCGCTCCCACGCCACACATCTGTAGGCCTCGATCAGCAGGTGCCACCAATCGGGGCTCTCCGGGTGGTCCGGCGGATCGGTCATCTCGAACACCGCCAACGTGGCTGGGCCTAGATAGCCCTGAGAGTTGGGGGGGATGGTCCAGGCGGTGAGCCCTGCGACCTCTGCCCCGATCGGCTCCACCCACTCCGCGATCGGTGCGGCGAGGTCGTCCAGGGTGATGACTCCACCCAACGACTCGACGATGTCCCGTGCCGGCGTGCCCGTGTAGAAGGAACTGCTGCCGTCCGAAGCGATGGACGACAGGGTGCGCGCCAACTCGGGCCGCTGCACTTGCATCCCTTGGGCAACCGGCTCACCGTCCGGGTAGAACCCGGCGACGGCCGGGTCGTGCCGATACAGACTCGGCCGTGGCGCTGAAGGCGCGAGCCTGCTCCGCCGATACCTCGAATCCGACGGTCGCATGTTCGATCGCCGGGGCGAGGCAATCGGCGAGTGACATCGATCCCAGAGCCCGGTTCAGGGCCTCCATACCCGCCACACACCCCGGCACCGTGACCGACATGGGGTGGTCTCGAGGGATCGTCTGGTGGCCCATGGCCCGCAGTTGGCCCGGATCGGCGTGGGACCCGGCCCGACCCGATGAGTTGAGGGCCTTTGGCTCGCTCCAACCCGGGTAGTGAACCAAAGCGAACAGGTCTCCTCCGATCCCACACGTTTCCGGGGCGACCACACCTTGGGTGGCGATGGCGGCGATGGCGGCGTCCACCGCATTCCCCCCTGCCGACATGACGGCGATCGCGGCATCGGTGGAGAGACGGTGCGGAGTGGCGACAGCTCTGGTCAGGACGTCTTCAGGTCAGGTAGGAAGCGGTTGAGTGCATCGAGCACGGCACGCACCACGGCCCGGGACTCCTCGTCTTCGACGTATGCGCAGCCGATCAGGTTGCGCTCGGTCGCCTCGGTCACGACGACGACCTGTGCGATCGCCACCCGTCGGTTCCCGAGGAGGGGGACGTCCATGGAGTTGATGCCCAGGGCGGCACCGGGGTTGATGCCCTGGCGGACGGCTTCGATGGTGGCCTCGGCTATCTGTCGGGCTCGGGTCGAAGTGGCGGCAGCACCGCGCGCGCTGCCGGAGAGGATGGCATCGTTCCATCTCAGGGTCACGGTCACCTCGGCTCTGGAGCCGTCGAGAGTCTCGGCGACATCGATGAGTGCGGGGCGAAACTCACTCCCGAGATCGGAGTCGGCGAGTTGGACGATGGAGACGACCCTCCGGTCGATCTCTTCGCCAAATAGGGCCTGACTCAGAGATTGGACGTCTCTGACCAGCTGTTTTGGCGCCTTGGTGCGACGGGCGAGCACGTGTATCTCTTCGATGTGCCCGTTCCCGGCCACGATCCGGGCCGCTTCGACACCCTCGATCCGGCGGATTTTCTCCTGGAGTGCCACAACGTCCATCGCGTGGCCACAGTACCCGTCCCGGGGTGTGATTAAGCGGATCCGGCGGCATTTCCTCTTGTCCCCAATCCCGCGAACCCCTAGATTGCGTGGTGCTGGAGCTATTCATGGGAAACCGTGGGGCAGCCGAGGTCGTTGACCTGCCTGCCTCGGCCCGTGGCGGGCGAAGTCAGGGGCCTTTGACATGTAAAGGTTCCCCGTCATTTATTTGCCGGGGGAAGGTGAGACCGGCGTCGTTAGTCGGCCTTGTAATCGCACGCCCACAACCCAGCGGAGCGGATCGTCACCGCCGGCACACAATGCCGACGGAATAAAGACGGCACAGGTGAGCGTCCTGAGATGCAGGTAACTACGACCAGTATCCCCTACTACCGCGAGCCTGGAGCACTTGTCCGGTAGCTCGCGTATCGGCTGATGTAATGACGTCGGCTCACCTCGCAAATCGGGCATCATGTCACACGGGGTCTCATGAAAAGAGGTAGGAAAAGACCGTTGCGGGGATGGTTCGGCCGTCTCCGCCCCACGGTGCAGCAGCGTCTCAAGATCGCTGTGCCCTATTCCGTGGCGGGTCTCGGGGCCATCGTGTTGTCCGCAACGATCTCCGACAACCCCGAGTGGCCCACCTGGTTTGCATTCACGGCACTCTTCGTCCTCCTCGAGTTCTTTGCGGTCGAGGTCAACGATCGGCTTCTTCAATCCTCGTCGGTGATGGTGGCGATGACCGCTGGTGTCATCTTTGCGATGAGAGCGGGCTCGGACGCCATGTTCGGGATGGCCCTGATGTGTGGCTTTGCCCTGTTCACACCTCTCGATTTCAAGGAGAGACGCTGGTTCCAGCCGATAGCCAACTTCGGACAGTTCGTACTCGCGGGAGCGGCCGCCGGTCTCATCCTGGATCTCGCCCTCGGCGGCATCGAAAAGCCCACCACCGAAGTCCTTCCCCGGGTCTTGATCTCGTCGGCGTTGGCCGCTTTGGCCTATGCGACGGTGCAGGCGATCCTGATCCGACGGGCGGTGAAGACGGTCTTCGGCAGGGACAACCTCGAGCCGTGGTCGCAGATGCCGATCCTGTTCACCGGCCAGGTGGCGATGGGTCTGCTCGGGGGTCTCATCGGAGCGGCCTATCTCATTGCCGGCCGCGACGCCATCCTCGTCTTCATCATCGGTGTCTATGCCCTTGGCCACATGTCGCTGTACGCCTTCTCCCAGTTGCGGGAGTCCCATATCGGATCGATACGCGGGTTCGTCAAGACACTGGAGGCGAAGGACATGTACACCCGTGGCCACACCGAGCGGGTTGCGGTCTTCAGCCAGATGATCGGTGAGGAGCTCGGATTCAATGGCACACAGCTCGAGACCGTCCGGTGGGCGGCCCTGATCCACGACCTCGGCAAGCTCGCCGTCCCCACCGAGCTGATCCGCAAGAGGGGACGTCTCGACGATGAGGAATATGCCGAGATGAAGAAGCACGCTCATCTCGTCGAGGAGATCCTCGCCGAGGTCGACTTCCTGCAACCGATGGTCGAGATCGCCTCGGGTCATCACAGCAACTACGACGGCAGCGGGTATGGGGGCCGTGGGCACACCGAGGGATCGCCGCCCAGCCTGGAGGCGTGCATAGTCGCGGTCGCCGACGCATTCGACGCCATGACCTCCGCCCGTTCCTATCGCATGGCGTTGTCACAGCAATACGCAATCGGCGAGCTACGCCGCCATTCCGGCGGACAGTTCCATCCCGAGGTGGTCGATGCGTTCGAGCAGGCCCTCGCCAAGACCGGACGGAGATGGGGTGCTCCCCACGTGAATGACGAGGAGATGGCGAGGAGACTCGCCGAAGAGCCGGAGTTGACCCTCCGTGGCTAGATGGCATCCCCGGACTCTCGCCATCGCCTCCTGGGTGACCGGCGTCGCCATGGTCGCCGTCGGCATCTATGCCGGTAATCATGCCGCTTCGGACCCCTTCAAGCTGGCCGTCGCCTCGACCGCTCTGGTGATCGGCTCCTTGTTCGGCGTCGCCACGTCGAACTCGGGCAACCGATTCACCACGGGCCTGGCCGTGGCGGCGGCGCTTCCCTTCGTCCTCGGTGATGGGACCGCCGTCGACCTCGCCGGCACGATCTCGACCTATGGCATCGGGCTGGCCGTCGTCTGGGTGCTCCGCTATTCACGTGGTGAGAGTCACATCGAGCTGCTGCCGACCACGGTCCGACGGTTCTGCGGGTACGTCACATACGCCACCGTGTACACCGCGATGCGCGTCGGGGGCTTTGCCCGACTGTCCGGTGAATGGGGTGATCTCCTTCCGTTTGGCGTGGCACTCCTCGCCTGGATCATGGTGGAGGTGTTCCTCAGGGCGATGCTGGTGATGGGCACCCGCGAGCTCTCGCGTACCTATCTGGCCCGGGCCCTGATCCACGACCTGAATGTCTTTCTCGGGCTGGCCATGACCGGTGCCCTGTTTGGCGAGCTATGGCCCGAGCTCGGCTGGTGGGCGGTCCCGATCGCAATGCTGCCGTACTCCTTCGCCCACAGCGCTTTCCGCCGGTTCCAGGAGACCAAGGCCACCTACAAGCAGACGATACGGGCCCTGGCCCGTATCCCCGAGGTCTCCGGTCTCGGCATAGACGGCCATGCCGACCGGACAACCGAGCTCGCCTCCGCCATCGCCAAGGAGATAGGACTGGGGCCGGTCCAGGTCGAGGACGTCGAGTACGCCGGCCTGATGCATGACATCGGGAGGGTGAGTCTCAACGAGCCTCAGATCATTCGGATGGGCTACAGCAACGAGGACATCGCCAGGTGGAGCTCGGAGATCATCGCCGAAGCGCCATATCTGAATCGCGTGGCGACGCATGTACGCCAGCAATACGAGCCACATCGCAAACCCGGCGAACAGACCGATCCCGAGATCTCCATGGTCTCCCGAATCATCAAAGTGGCCGCGTCGTACGACTGGCAGGTACATCAGGATGGGTTGTCGCCGCTACAGGCCCTGGAGAACCTCCATGCCGGAGCGGCTTACGAATACGACCCTGTGGTGGTGGCTTCGCTGAGACGTCTTCTCGAAACCAGAGGGGTCCTCAACCCCACCCGGGTCTGATCACGGCTCCCGTGCCGAGCCGGGCTGGGCACGGGCGCCACGTCTGAAATACCGACGCGGCCGTCTCAAGTCGTACTCGAGGAAGCGGCCGAGACCGACTGCGAGGAAGACGTCGCCGAGGCTGATCACCTGACCGAGCCCGCCGAGTCGGAGCGGGATCACATCCGCCAGGAACGGGATGCGGGTGCTCTCGTCGAGGATGGTGTGCTTGAAAGAGCCAGTCAGGTCAGGGGTGCTCATCGTGAAGCCGCTGGCCACCTCGGCCGCTTCGGACAGGACGGGCATCCCACCGTTCAGTGATATGACGGTGAGATTCATCAACACACCGATGCCAACCAGCCACATCCCCGGCCGGTCGCGATTGAGCAGGACGAGACCCAACAGGAGGACGAAAGAGAGCAGGACCATCCCCAGGCCCAACCCATCTGTCCAATCTCGATCGGGGAGGAGAAGGGTCCCCCCTTGGAGGGCGATCGCCAGCACCAGGAGCCACCATGAGCGCAGCTCGATGTCGCCGAGATTGACCAGACGACCGCCCCGCAAGATCGCCATGGCCAGTGCGATGAACAATACGAGTGCCAGCCATAGCATGAGGCCGACGGTAATAGCCAGCCCATCACACCGGAAAGAGGAGCATGGTCGACTATTCAGTGGCCGACGGAGTGGCGACGATCACCATCGACGACCCCGAGAGGAGAAATCCTCTGTCCGTGGAGACGATGAGAGAGCTTCTCGACGCGACCAGGAGTGCACTTGCCGATCGAGACGTTCTGGTTCTGGTGTACACGGGAGCCGGTGACAAGGCATTCAGCGCAGGCGGGGATCTCAGCGGCTCGTTCGTCGACGATCCCATCGGGCTTCATCGGGGCCGAGGCGCATTGGCCGATCTATTCCGCGTCATGATCGGGGGTGGCAAGCCCACCGTCGCCAGGGTCAACGGGCACGCACTCGCCGGTGGGTTCGGCTTGGCAGTCGCCTGTGACATCACGATTTGCGTTGACGACGCCAAGCTCGGCATGACCGAGGTCGGCGTAGGGCTGTGGCCCATGATGATCTCGGCGGTCCTGATCAGGGTCATGCCACGCAAGACGGCGCTCGAGTTGATGCTGACAGGGCGGATCATCGATCCCGAAGAAGCGAGAGCCCTTGGAGCCGTTTCCCGGGTGGTAACACGAGCAGAGCTCGATTCCGTGGTGGCCGACGTCGTCTCGAAGCTGAAGCAGCATGGTGCGGCCGCGGCGGTCATCGGGCGCGATGCCTTCTATGGGATCGCCGATCTCGATCTCGATACCGCTCTCGACCGGCTTCAGGCGGGGCTCACCGTGACAGCCATGACCGAGGATGCCGCCGAGGGGATCGCGGCGTTCAAGGAGAAGCGCCCACCGCATTGGAGGACACGGTCATGACCGAGCCCCGGAGGATGTCGTTGGAGGCGCAAACCGGCGTGGCCGACGGCACGGTCGGATGACGCAGCGACGGGTCCGCATCCTCGGCTGGACATTCATCTGGGGGAGCCTCCTCATCTTCGGCTACCTCGGCTGGGAGCTGTTCGTGACCGATCTCTTCAATTCGAGGGTTCAGGCGGCGGCGGCGGCCGATCTCGACACGACCCTGGAGAGGGCGAGGGCCAACCCTGCGCCCACCCAGGAGTTCCAGGTGCCCGACACCGAGGCGACGGTGGCCTTCTACCCGGAGGACGCGCCCGAGGAGGGGTCGGGTTTTGCCAGGCTGAGCATCCCGCGGCTCGACGTGGACGTGGTCGTGTTCCAGGGAGTGTCCCGTGACACTCTGGCGCAAGGCCCGGGCCATATGCCCGGCACTCCGCTGCCCGGACAGCCGGGGAATGCGGTGATCTCTGGCCATCGCACCACCCATGGGCGCCCGTTCTTCGATCTCGACCAGCTCGTCGAGGGCGATCACATCGAGATCGAATCCGCCATCGGCACCAGTGTCTACGAGGTGCGCTCGTCATTCGTCGTGCAACCGACGGATGTCTGGGTGGCGAAGGACGAGATCGGTGGGTGGCTGACCCTCACCACCTGCAACCCGAAGTTCTCGGCCAAGCAGCGGCTGATCATCCGGGCTGAGCTGGTCGACGGTCCCAACCTGGGTTACGTGCGGCTTCTCGAGGGGCGAACCGACGAGCTGACCTGATCAACCGGCGGTGAGGGTTTCCAACTTATCCAGTGTGAGAACACCGTTGAATACCTCGGTGACCTGGCCTTTCTCGTCGATGAAGAAGGTGCCGGGCAATCCGATGGTCTGATAAGCATTGCGAAAGGCGTCGTCCCCCCAGCCGAGGGGATAGGACGGATCCAGCTGATTGCCGAAGGCCGCAGAGTCGTCACGCGGCTCGTCCACCGCCACAGCCCAACACCGCATAATCGGGATGGGCATCGGCGAACGCCGAGAGGTCGGGTATCTCCTCGCGACACGGCGAGCACCACGATGCCCACAGGTTGAGGATCAGTGGCCGGTCGTCTGTCGACAAATGCGTGGGCGAGGTCGAATCGAGAACCGTCGAATAGATCGACGGTGAACTCGGGGGCAGGGCTTCCGGCAATGGCGGTCTGGGCCCCACCGGCTCCGACGACCCATGCCACCGCGAGACCGACGAGGATGATGCCCAGGAACACACCACTGAGCAGGAAGCGACGACCTGGCAGCGGGTCCGGTGTCTGCTCAGCCAGAGGCCATCCTCCGAAGGACGAAGTGGAGGATCCCGCCGTTGCGGAGGTATTCCACCTCGATAGGGGTGTCGACCCTGGCGATGGTCCCGAATTGCTTGACGTCGCCAGCGGTCGTCGTTGCCGTGACCTCGATCGCCTGACGCGGTGTCAGGTCGTCATCGATGGCGATGTCAAAAGTCTCTGTCCCATCGAGACCCAAGGTCGAGGCGTCCTCCCCGGGCCTGAAGGTGAGGGGCAGCACACCCATCATCACCAGGTTGGAGCGATGGATTCGCTCGAAGGACGCGGCGATCACCGCTTTGACGCCCAGGAGGAAGGTCCCCTTGGCTGCCCAGTCACGCGACGAGCCCATCCCGTAGTCGACACCGCCGAGCACGACGAGGGGCACCTCGCTCTCGCGGTAGTGCATAGCTGCGTCATAGATGGATTTGACCGTCCCATCGAGGAAGTCCGTGGTCCATCCCCCTTCTGTGCCCGGGGCGAGTTGGTTACGAACTCTCACATTGGCGAATGTGCCCCGGGTCATGACCCGGTCGTTTCCCCGACGAGACCCATAGGAGTTGAACATCGGCGGTTGGACGCCCTTCGAGATCAGGTATTGGCCGGCGGGGGTTCCGGTGGCGATGGATCCGGCCGGGCTTATGTGGTCGGTGGTGACCGAGTCTCCCAACTTGGCGAGGGCCCTGGCCCCGGTTATGGGCTTGACCGGCTCCACCACAGGGCTCAGCCCCACGAAGAAGGGCGGCTCCTGTATGTATGTCGACTCTTCGTTCCATTCGTAGAGGTCGGAGCCCGACGTGGTGATCGCACGCCATTCGTCCGACCCGCTGAAGACGTCCGAGTACTTGTCGAGGAACTGGCCCTGGTTGACGTTCCCGGCGACCACCGACGCGATCTCTTCCTGAGACGGCCAGATCTCCCGCAGGTACACGTCGTTCCCATCCCGGTCCTGGCCGATGGGATCATCCACCGGATCCCAGTCGACCGTCCCGGCGATCGCATAGGCCACGACGAGAGGTGGTGAGGCGAGGTAGTTGGCTCGCACGTCGGGGGATATGCGGCCTTCGAAGTTTCGATTTCCCGAGAGCACTGCCGAGGCGACGAGGTCGTTCTCATTGATCGCCGCCGAGATTGGCTCCGGCAGCGGGCCCGAGTTGCCGATGCACGTCGTGCACCCGTACCCGACCAGGTAGAAGCCGAGCGATTCGAGATCGTCGAGCAAGCCGGCGGAGTTCAGGTATTCGGTGACCACCTTCGATCCGGGTGCGAGCGACGATTTGACCCAAGGCTTTCGTTCCAGCCCGAGCTCGTGAGCCTTCTTGGCGACGAGGCCGGCGGCCACCATCACGTCCGGGTTGGAAGTGTTGGTGCACGAGGTGATGGCGGCGATGACCACGTCGCCATCGTTCAACTCGAAGCTGGCGCCCTCGTACTCGACGGGGACGCCGGTCTTGGCGCCCATGACGTCCTCTCCATCCGATGAGCCTCCCTCGTCCTCCCAGCTGATCACGGTCGAGGACCTCGATCCCCCGTTCTTGCCGAAGAGATTGGTCAGGTCGCTCTTCCACTGGGCGGACATCCCGGAGAGGGCGATCCGATCCTGGGGGCGCTTGGGACCTGCCAGCGAGGGCTCGACGGTGCCCATGTCCAGCTCGAGCTCGGCCGAGTACTGGATCTCGTGGCTGTCGTCCCGCCACATCCCCTGGGTCTTGTAGTACTGCTCCACGGTGTCGATCAGCTTGTCGTCGCGACCGGTCAGACGCAGATAGCGGATCGTCTGGTCGTCAACCGGGAAGAAGCCGACCGTGGCGCCGTACTCAGGTGCCATGTTGGCGATCGTGGCCCTATTGGCGATCGGCATGTCCGCCAGCCCCGGCCCGTGGAATTCGACGAACTTTCCCACCACGCCATGCTCTCGGAGCATCTCGGTCACGCGGAGCACCAGGTCTGTTGCAGTCGAGCCTTCGGGTAGCTTGCCGGTGAGCCTGAATCCGACCACTTCGGGGAGCAGCATGTAGATGGGCTGGCCGACCATGGCCGCTTCCGCTTCGATGCCGCCCACACCCCATCCGAGGACACCGAGGCCATTGATCATCGTGGTGTGGCTGTCGGTCCCGACCAGGCTGTCGGGAAAGACCCACTCTCCGTCGTCCCAAGCCACCTTGGCCAGGTACTCCAGATTGACTTGATGGACGATCCCGGTGGCCGGCGGGACCACGCTGAAGTTGGCGAACGCCGACTGACCCCACTTGAGGAACTCGTAGCGCTCCTGATTTCTCTCGAACTCCTTGCGCGAGTTGATGATCAGGGCATCGGGCCGGTTGAACGAATCGACCTGCACCGAATGGTCGACCACGAGGTCCGCCGGGATCAGAGGGTTCACCTTCTGGGCAGCACCCTCATCTCCGGTCATCCGCACCACTGCCGCCCTCATCGCGGCGAGATCGACGATGGCAGGAACCCCGGTGAAGTCCTGGAGCACCACTCGGCCGGGCACGAACGGGATCTCCTGCTCGCCCACATCGGTGGCGTCATAAGAGGCGATTCGCCGCACGTCCTCCTCTGTGACCGCGATCCCATCGAGTCTTCGAAGTGCCGACTCCAAGAGGACCCGGATCGAATAGGGCAGATTGTCTGCGCCGGGCATGACGTCGAGTCGGGCGATCTGGCGACGGCCCAGAGCGGTATCGATCGTGGCACGAGACCCGAATGTGTCGGTAGGCATTGGTTGCCTTTCGGTTGAGAAGTCTTCCACCAAGGGTACTTCTGCCGGTGATCCACCCAGCACCCAGCGGGTCGCTACCCGGCCCCGCCTTTCGCCGGCCGGCAAAGTGGCTCGATATTTCGCGATCTCGCCGGCACGGGGTGTGCCTGCCTTCTCAGCCGATCGTTACAGGGACCCTCGTGATGCAGTCGTCTTCCAGGTCGGTGTGGGGGATGACCACAGGATCGCAGAGATAGGAGAGACCACCGAAGAGACCGGCCACGATGCCCCGATCGAGCGAGCAGATCACTTCGGGATGATTCGTTGCGGCCTCGCCGAAGGGGCAGTGTGATGTGAGGAGACGTTGTCCCTCGGCGTCGGGGTCGACGGAGAAGCCAAGACCCGTCATGGCGGTGGCGACGGCTTGCACCGCACCCTCGTAGCCAGGCTCGTCGGGCGCCCCGATCTCGGCTGCGATCTCCTGTCCGTATGCGCGACCGACTTGTTCTGCGACAAGTGACAGGTTGTCGGGGGCGATGTCGTCGAGGATCCTGATCAGCATCTCGACCAGCATCTCGAAGCGCCTAGGGGCGAAGTGCACCGACACTTCCTTCGACGTCGTCCGATAGCACTTCGCCGGTCGCCCGGCCCCGGGACCGCCCTTTCCTGAAGGGCGACGATGACTCACCTCCAGATAGCCGTCGTCGGCCAGCCGATCCAGATGGTGGCGAGCCACGTTGGGGTGGATGTCGAAGAGCTCGGCCACGTTGGAGGTGGTGAGCGGCTCCGCCGACTCCCGCACCGCGATGTAGATGGCTCGTCTGGTCGGATCACCTAGGGAGGAGGTGAGATCGGAGATCCGTGCGTTGAGTGTCGTGGTGTCCATGAGGGGTATCAACTGCCCAAAACTATAGTTGAGACGGTCTTCTAACCACTGTCGCCGTAGGGGAAATATGTCATCCAACACCGATGTGCTCGAAGCCGTCGCGTCCATCGAATCGCCACAGTTCGTGGGTCGCACCCTCGGCGCCCTCGGCCTGGTCAAATCGGTCGAGAAGAAGGTCTCGGGAAAGATCAGGGTCGATCTGCTCATGCCTGCCCAGGCCCCGATGGACCGTCTAAACGAACGTCTTCAGGATGCGTTGCGACCCCACGGACGGGGTGCCGACGTCAATGTGGAGCTGATGACCGAGACGGCAGCGACAGCGTGGATCGAGGGACTGAAGGACGAGATCGGTGCCGGGATCGGTGAGCCCGGGTCGAGAGCCCGGGTCGTGGCGATCTCCTCGGGCAAAGGGGGCGTCGGCAAATCGTCAGTGAGTTGCAACCTCGCCGTTTCGCTCGCCGGGGCCGGGAACATGGTCGGAATCGTCGATGGTGATATATGGGGCTTCTCCATCCCGCGAATGCTCGGGGTGACCGAGCCGCCCACCATGATCGGCCAGGCGATCATCCCGCCGACCGCTCACGGTGTGAAGGTGATGTCGATGGACTACTTCGTGGGAGACGACAAAGCCGTCATCTGGCGAGGGCCGATGCTCCATCGGGCCATCGAGCAGTTCCTCAAGGACGTGTTCTGGGACGACCTGGACTTCCTCATAGTCGACATGCCGCCAGGGACGGGCGACATCGCCATTTCGATGTCCCAGTTCCTCCCCAGGGCACAGGCTTTGGTGGTCACCACGCCACAGCCCACCGCCCAGCGGGTGGCACGACGCGCCGCGCTCATGGCCGCCGAGGTCGATCAAGAGGTGATCGGCGTGGTGGAGAACATGTCGTGGTTCACCGGAGACGATGGGAAGCGTTATGAGCTGTACGGCAGCGGGGGAGGTGAGGCCCTCGCCGAAGAGTTGGGTGTCGACCTCTTGGCACGAATCCCGCTGCTCCCGGCGATGGGGCGTGGTGCGGACCAGGGTCACCCCGTTGCGGTTGCCGCACCAGGATCAGAGGCCGAGGTCGAGTTCGAAAAACTGGCCCGGGCGGTGATCGAGAAGAGGCCGCGGATCCGGAAGAACCCTGCTCTGGTGATCAATTGAGCGAAAAGCGAAGTGCCCTGGCATCCGGTGTTGCCGGGTGGTTCTTTGGGCTCGCCGCCACGATTCTCCTCATCGGCGTGTGGGGCCGGGCCGTCGTCAATGACACCAGCGAGCTAGCCAACTCGCTGAGCCCGCTGTCGACCAGCCGGCTGGTGGCCGACAGGTTCGCCGGCTGGCTGGAGACAGAGTTGGTCGACTCCGGGGTTGACAGGGCCACTGCGGCGACCTCGACCCAGGAGGCCATGGCCAGCCCGACACTCACCCCGATCCTCGCCGATCTCGTCGCTCAGGCGGTCATGGCGGCGGCATCCACGGATCCTGCCGGATCGGTGGTGGATGTCGCATCGGTACTGACACCGGTGGCGGGTGAGATCACCGTTTCGCTCAATGAGGCCGGGGTTCCGGCATCGGACGCTCAGGTGGCGGCTGCCATCGCACAGCTCGACCCCATCGTCATCCGACAGCCAAGCCAGAGAGCCCTGGTCGGGCCGGCTTCCCCTCTGGCCACCCGATTGGGCACTGCCGCCATCCTTGCGATCGTGACCATGCTCGGAGCAGGCGCCGTCTACGTGATGGCCACCGAGGATCGGATGGCGGGCATCAGGAGCCTCTTGACCAGATTTGCCCTCGGGGCCCTGTCCTTTTCGATATTCCTACGCATCGGGTCCTGGATCACAGACCCTCGTGGCGGGAGGGCGCCGGTAGGAGAGACGGTCTCGCTTCTAACCGGGTCGAAGTGGACCGTTCCCGCTGTCATGGGCCTCGCTGCGATGGCGATCGCTGTGTTCTTCTGGATCTTCCGGCGCCGGATCAAACCGGTGGCAGCGTTCCCATCGCAACCCGCACCACCCACGTTGCCAGGAGCAGGAAGGCACTCGACAGTAGAAGCAGGTTGACGACCCGCCGGCCCATTGGGGGCACCCGCCCGGATCGACGCAGCAGATACCACACCCACGCTCCGAGACCCATGACGAGGATCATTGGCGAAAGAGGGTGAAGAGTGATCGCAGTCGCGATGTCTCCGTGTAGCAGGTGGGAAACCGCCCTCGTCATGCCGCATCCGGGACAGGCCACCCCGGTGAGCAGGGCGAATGGGCAGGTGGTGGGACCATGATCGAAGGGGGCCATCATCGCCATGAGGGCGATCCCGATGACCGGCCCGGCCACGATCATGCGATCGCGCCATGCCGCGGTCATCTGAAGACGTCGACCCGCGTCACCAGCACACCTGTTACGAACAGGATTCCGGCGATCACGCCGACCGCCAGCAGCACCGTTCCGATGATTCCCAGGATGCGCGCTGCGTTCGCCGTTCCCTCGTTGGTCGGGTTGCGCAAGCCTGATCGCATGGCTTCGAGCTCCTTGTTCGCCATCACCCAGGCAGCGATTCCGAGTGGCTGACAGCAGATGACCCCGAGGATGCCGAGGACGAGGGCGGTGGATGCCTGACTTGGCTCGGCATATGCCGGGGACTCGGGAAAGCTCATCCCGGGGACCCTATCTTCCGATCCGATCCAGGGTGCGAAACAGGATCGAAGCCGGGCCGAGGAACCACGGGTTGCCGTTGTAGTAGAGCCTGGTGGGGTGCGGGACCTTGGTGAACGGGCTGGGCGGGTCTTCACCGAGCAGCATTCCGGCGAGGTCGTGCCCGAGCAGGGTGGAGAGTCCCACGCCGTGGCCGCCGTAGCCCATCGCGTACCAAACCCCGTCGATCCGGCCCATGTGTGGGACGAGATCGAAGGGCACCCCGAGCCGTCCACCCCAGACATGGGTGATCTCGCAATCCTCCAAATCCGGAAAATATCCCAACATCTGTCGTCTCAGGTCGGCCGCCGACTCCTCGAGGTCGAGACCTGGATGCAAGTTCCGACGACCACCGACGAGAATTCGGTCGTCGGGTGTTCTTCGCATGTAGTTGAGCAGCCTTTTCTTGGTGTACGTCATCGAGCCCGATGGGAACACCGAGGCGGCGCGCTTGCCTAGCGGCTCCGTGACGATGATGTAAGACCCGATGGAAACCACCCGATTGGCCAGGCTCGGAGTGGGCTCGGCAGTGGTGTAGCCGTTGGTGGCCTGTATCACCTCGCCGGCCCGAATCGTTCCCAGCCCCGTCTCGACATCGAAACCGGGGCTCCGTGCCTCGGCCGAGATGGCGTGGCAGTTGTCCACGAGAACAACGCCCGCCGCGGATGCCGTCGTTGCGAGACCGAAGACGAACCTCGCCGGCTGGATGCCAAAGCCCTCGGGCTCGAACAGCGCAGTGGTGAAGAACTCACCGCCGACGATCTCCCCGATCCGGTCCTCGCCAATGACCTCCCAGTCGACTCCGAGGTTGCTCTCGTACCACTCGACACTCTGCTGGAAAGAGAGACGGGAGGACTCTCCCCGTCCCAGCGCCGCCATGCCACCCCTGGCGATCCTGGCATCGATCCCTTCGCTGTCACACAAGTCGGAGACGATCTCGACGGATCGGACCGTGGCATGCCACATCTCGCGGCCCAACTCGGGCCCATAACGATCGAAGATGTGGCGGATCCCAGCCTTGATGTCGGGTGACACCATCCCCCCGTTGATGGAGGACGCACCCGATGCGATCTCACCGGCGTCGATCACCACCACGGACCTTCCGGCGCGGGCAAGACGCAACGCCGCGGACAGGCCGGTCAGACCGGATCCGATGATGAGGTAGTCACACTCGCCCGGCAGGGTCCTGGTCAATCCCTCGGGGCGCGGACATTCGTCGACCCAGAGCGGAACCTGCTTCACAGACTGGAGAGACCCTCTTGGAACAGCGACGCCATCTCGGCGACCTGGTCGGGGGTCATGATGAAAGGCGGAGAAACCTGTAATGCTCCGCCTCCCATCGCCCGGGTGAGCACTCCGGCCTCGCGGCATGCCGTCGCAGCGCGCGCCGGGAGCGTCTCGTCCTCGCCCACGGCGAGCTGGACGGCGGTCAGCGCGCCGACGCCGCGTCGGATGTGATCCACGGCCGGCAGCTCTTCCAGAGGGAGGAGGGCGTCGTAGAGCTCATCCTCCAACTCGGCGGCGCGGGTGATGAGACCTTCTCTCTCCAAGATGTCCATCACGACGATGCCGGCTACGCAGGCAGTCGCATGTCCCGAGTAGGTGTACCCATGCCGGAACATCAGGCCAGGCGTCTCGAAGAACGGCGCCGCCACCCGTGGGGAGGCGATGACCCCGCCCAGGGGGGCATAACCGCAGGTAACGCCCTTGGCAAAGGTGATCAAGTCGGGCTCGAGCCCGAAGCGATTGGCGGCGAACCAGTCGCCGGCGCGGCCAAAGCCCGTGATCACCTCGTCGGACACGTAGAGGCCGCCCGCGCTCTTGATCATTTCGCGGACACTCTTCAAATAGTCCGGGCCCACCGGCCTTATCCCCCCGGCACCTATGACGGGCTCGACGAACATGCCGGCGATTCGGTCGGCCCCGGCATGGTCGATGGCCTTCTCGACTGCCTCGGCGTCGTCGTAGGGGACAACTACCACGTCCTCGACGAGATCACCGCCGTACCCGGCCTTGTTGGGCTCCATGCCGCCCAGTGAGGTGCCATACGGATGCATGCCGTGATAGGCCCACTCCCTGGATATGAACACGGTGCGCTCCGGCTGACCGACCGCGTTGAAATAGCGCCTGGCCATCTTCGCTGCGGTGTCGACGGCGTCCGATCCCCCCGATCCGAAGAACACCTTCGACCCCGGGTCCGGTGAGACGGCGGCGATCTTTCCGGCAAGGTCTATCGGCGGCCTCGTGGCGTAATCGATGAAGGCGTGGAAAGCCGGAATCTTCCTCATCTGCGCGTCCATCGCGTCGACGATCTCTTCGCGCCCATAACCCACGTTCATGTACCAGAGCGAGGCGGCCGCATCGAGATAGCGACGGCCCTCCTCGTCGAAGACATATATGCCCTCGCCACGGTCGATGATGAACGGTGCGTGCTGCACCTTGGCCATTTCTGCAAACGGGTGCCAGAAGGACGACATCCCGGTGAGAGTAGTTGTCGCGTCGGGGCCTGGAGCCCGATCCCGCCCGGTAGCCTGCCCCGATGCCAGCGGATCTCGTGTTTCTCAACGGCCCGATATTCACCGCCTCCGCAGCTAGGAGCTTCGTCAGGGCGCTCGCCGTGACCGGTGATCGGATCTCGGGACTTGGCGGAGAGCTCGATGTGTCTCCCGCCATCGGGGCCGACACGAGGGTGGTCGATCTCGCCGGTCGTCTGCTGGCCCCAGGGTTTCAGGACGCCCATGTGCATCCGTCGAGCAGTGGCCTCGATCTCCTCGAGTGCTCCTTCGAAGGCTGCTCCAACGCCACCGACGCCCTTGCCTACGTTGCCGAATATGCATGTAGTCATCCCGATCTCGATTGGATAAGAGGCGCCGGGTGGCAACAGGTCTGGTTCCAGGACGGTTGCCCCCCCAAGGAGCTCCTGGACTCTGTGCTTCCGAACCGGCCGGTGCTGGTTTGGAATGCCGACGGTCATGGGGCCTGGGCCAACTCGGCCGCCCTCCGACTGGCCGGCATCGACGCGAGCACCCCGGACCCACCCGATGGGAGGATTGAGCGCACCCCCGATGGCCTGCCGCAAGGGACGCTTCATGAGGGTGCTGGGAGCCTGGTGACCGCAGTGATGCCTGACCTGACTCTCGATGACGTTCGGCGCGGGATCCTGCGGGGCCAGCAATACCTTCTCTCCAAGGGGATCACGACCTGGCAGGACGCCCACGTCGATCGTCTCGAGCATGATGCCTATCGCTCACTTGCCGAGGCGGGCGATCTGATCGGAGGCGCCCGCGGAGCCATGTGGTGGGAGCGAACCGAAGGGCTAGACCAGATCGCCGAGCTCGAGGCGATGCGATCGGAGCCGCTTGGCAAGTATCGCCCCGTGTCGGTCAAGTTGATGCTTGATGGCGTCGTCGAGACCAACACCGCGGCGATGCTCGAGCCCTATCTGGATCGGGACGGGCGTCCGACCGAGAATCGTGGCATCGACTTCATCGATCCGGGAGAGCTCAAGCGAGATCGTGATCGGAATTGGACCGACGCGGTTTCTCATGCCACTTCCATGCCATCGGCGACGCCGCCGTTCGCAATGGCCTCGACGCCATCGAGGCGGCCCGCCTCGAGAACGGGTGGACCAGGAATCGGCATCACATCTGTCACCTTCAGGTGGTGCACCCCGACGATGTCCCGCGGTTCAGGCAGCTGGGGGTGACCGCCAACGCCCAGGCGCTGTGGGCACAGGACGGTCGGGACCAACAGGAGCTCACGCTCCCTTTCCTCGGGCCAGAGCGGTCGGGGTGGCAGTATCCGTTCGCCAGCCTCATCCACGCCGGTGCGACACTGGCCATGGGATCCGATTGGGGTGTGTCCACGGCCGATGTCATGGCTCAGATCGACATCGCGGTGACGCGGGAGAACCCCGACGAGCCCGATCTGCCACCACTGAACGCGTCCGAGCGGATCACCTTTCTCGACGCCCTGACGGCGTTCACCGCCGGATCCGCATACATAAACCATCGTGAGGAGGTCACCGGGACCCTCGCCGAAGGTATGCTCGCCGACCTGGTGGTCCTGGATCGGGACCCATTGGGCAACGGGCCTATCCGTGACGCGGCGGTGGCATTGACCGTGGTGGATGGGCGGGTGGTCTTCGAGGAGGCGTGAATGGACAGGCCGGCGGTCGAGCTCGCGGGTGTGACCAAGAGATTTGGTGACGATGTCGTCGCAGTGGAGGACCTCGAGCTGACGGTCAATGACGGCGAGTTCTTCTCACTGCTCGGCCCCTCCGGATGTGGCAAGACGACCACCCTGAGGATGATTGCCGGGTTCGAGTTCCCCACCGAGGGGAGTGTCCGGGTCCACGGCGCCGAGATGGGGCTGAAGCCACCCAACCAGCGGCCGATCAACACCGTGTTTCAGTCCTATGCCTTGTTCCCACACATGAGTGTCGCCGAGAACGTCGCCTTCGGCCTGACGATGAGGAAGGTGGAGGGGTCCGAGGTCCAGCAGAGGGTGGCGCGAGTCCTCGATCAGGTGCAACTCTCCGCTCGAGCCGATGCCCGTCCCAACCAGCTCTCGGGCGGGATGCAGCAGCGGGTCGCCCTGGCCCGAGCCTTGGTCAACGAGCCTGAGGTCCTCCTCCTCGATGAGCCGCTGGGCGCGCTCGACCTCAAGCTGAGACAGGCGATGCAGGTCGAGCTCAAGGACCTCCAGGGGAGGGTCGGGATCACATTCATCTATGTGACTCACGATCAGGAGGAGGCACTCACGATGTCGGATCGGATCGGGGTGATGAGCGATGGCCATCTGCTCCAGGTGGGGAAGTCGGAAGACATCTACGAGAGGCCGACGTCGCGCTTCGTCGCAGACTTCATCGGCGACATCAACCTGCTCGACGTCACGCTGACAGGTCCGGCCACGGCACGTTTGAGCAGCGGTGCCGAGATCGGCATCTCAGAGTCTGCCTCGGGATCCGGGGAGAAGGTGACCGTGGCACTGAGACCTGAGCGCATGTCCCTCTACGACATGGACGAGGACGTCCCGGCCGGTCACAACCGGGTCAGGGTCAGGATCACCCGCAGGATGTACTACGGCGATGTCTACTTCTATGACGTCGATGCCGGCATAGGCACCGAGATCGAGGTCAAGGAGGAGAACCGTCCCGGCGTGGCCCTATACGAGGTGGGCGAGGAGGCCTACCTGGTCTGGAACCCCAAGGCGGCGAACCTGGTGACGGCCTGATGGCAGCGCCTCCGACTGCTCAGGAGCGAGAGGACACACTTCAAGCTTCGCCCGAGCTGGAGAAGGCCGCCAAGCGAGCCGAGTCACGACGCGGCTTTCTCATCTCCCTCCCCTCATTCGCCTATCTCATCATCTTCTTCGTTCTGCCGCTGATCCTGGTATTCGTCTATTCGTTCGCCACTCGGGACTCGACCGGTCTGACCGTCCTGCGTGATTGGAACATCGAAAGCTACAAACGCCTCTTCTCGACCGAGGTGCTCCAGATATTCCTGAGGTCGCTGATCCTCGCCCTTTCGACCACCGCCATCTGCCTCGCCTTCTCCTATCCGTTCGCCTACTTCATCGCCACCCGCGCTCCGAGGACCCGCAACATCCTCCTGGTCTTCGTCATGATCCCGTTCTGGTCGAATTTCCTGGTACGGACATATGCATGGAGGGTCATCCTCGGTTCGGAGGGGCCCATCTCTCAGTTGAGCCAGGCCTTCGGCGGTGAGCCGATACGGCTTCTGTTCACCAACACGGCGGTCCTTATCGGCCTGGTCTATGGCTACATGCCTTTCATGGTGCTCCCCTTGTACGCCGCCCTGGAGCGAATGGACTGGCGGTTGGTCGAGGCGGGCCGGGACCTGTATGCAGACGGTTGGACCGCATTCCGGAAGATCACCTTCCCCCTCTCGATGCCTGGTGTAGTGGCCGGCTCGATCCTCGTGTTCATCCCCAGCCTCGGGGCATATGTGACACCCGCTTTGCTCGGGGGGGCGAGGACCGTCTTGCTCGGCGACTACATCCAGAGTCAGTTTCTCGCCGCGAGGAATTGGCCCTTTGGCTCCGCTCTGTCCTTCGCCGTGATCTTCGTCATGCTCCTGGCGACCCTCTACTACTTCCGGGCAGGGGCGAGGACACTATGAGCGACGGAGCGGCGCCCCAGGGGCCGATAGACCGCCTGCTGGCCATGAACGCCTGGTTGGTCTATCTCTTCTTCTATGCCCCGATCGTGTTGCTGATCGTCTTTTCGTTCAACGACAACAACAACGTCGGGATCTGGACCGAGCCGTCTTTCCGCTGGTATGGCGAGATGTTCCAGGACGACCGGGTCATGGGCACGCTCCGCAACTCCCTGATCGTGGCCTTCTTCTCCACCATCATCTCGACCGTCCTGGGGACGATGCTCGCCATCGCGTTGGAGCGCTACCGATTCAAGGGCCGCGGCGCCCTCGACGGGATCGCCTATCTCCCCATCATCATCCCCGACGTGACGATGGCCGTCATGCTCCTGATCTTCTTCTTCCAGGCGTTCGGCGTGCTCAATGATCTCTTCGGGATCCACATGACGACGGGCCTCGGCACCATCACTCTCGCCCACATCGCCTTCAGCATCTCCTTTGTGGCCGTAGTGGTCCGAGCCCGACTCGCCCAGATGGACAACTCGTTGGAGGAGGCTGCGGCCGACCTGTATGCCACCCGATGGAAGACTTTCCAGAAGGTCACCCTTCCCCAGATCGCTCCCGGGGTGGCCGGCGGTGCCCTGCTCGCCCTGACCCTCTCGCTGGACGACGTCGTCGTCACACAATTCGTGTCGGGCTCCGGCGCAACCACTCTGCCGGTGTATGTGTTCGGGTTGGTGCGCCGGGGTGTCACCCCACTGATAAACGCGGTGAGCACGGTCATGCTCGTGGCGTCCATGGTCCTGGTTGGCGTCTCACTCGTCTTCCAACGAGGCGCCGAGGCCCGTGGCCAGAGACTCTCCGACCCCGAAGCGCTGCGTGAGGAGCTGACCGCCGAGTAGTTACCGTCGCCTGGCCACTTTCCTCGACCTGGCGCCAAGGGATAAGGTGTGTCGGCGCGACACCGGTCGCGTAACTCGATTTCCTGGGAGGACTGGAGAGATGCGAAGAACGACCATGTTCATTGCGCTGCTCGCAGCCATTGCGATAGTGATAGCGGCTTGCGGTGGCGGCGACACCACGGTTACGACCAGCGGTACCTCCGATGGAGGGGAGAGCCCGAACGGGGCGACGGGAGCGAGCTGTGCTCTCGACCAGACCGACGGTGATCTCAACTTCTACAACTGGTCGGAATACATCGACCCCGAGCTGATCACTGCTTTCGAGGCGCAGTACGACGTCAACGTCGTCGAGGACTTCTACGAGTCGAACGAGGCGCTTCTGGCCCAGATGCAGGCGGGTGCCGTTTACGACCTGATCGTCCCCTCCGACTACATGGTCGGGATCATGATCCAGAATGGGCTACTGGCTCCGATCAACACGGATGCGGTCCCCAACGTCGCCAATATCGCGCAGAGGTTCACGGAGTTGCCATATGACCCTGGAAACAACTACTCGACCCCGTATCAGTACGGGACCACGGGCCTGGGGGTGAACATCTCGATCGTGGGTGAGAACTTCGATCCCAGCTGGGCTCTCATCTTCGATCCCGCGTTGACCGCCAATTACCCGGGTGGGGTATCGGTTCTCAACGACCCGCGTGAGACGATGGGTGCGGCGCTCGAATATCTCGGCTATTCGCTGAACGACACCGATCTGGGACACCTCCAAGAGGCGGCCGATGTGATCAGGGAGGCGAAGTCGGGAATCGCCACCTTCGACTCCGATCAGTACGACGAGGCGCTGGTCAGCGGTGAGGTCGCCGTGGCCCACGGCTACTCGGGGAACATGATCGTGTCGATCGGCGACGCAGACAACCCCGACGACTTCACCTACATCCTCCCCAAGGAGGGTGCAACGCTATGGGTCGACAACATGGCCGTCCCGGCCAATGCCGAGCATCCCTGCACCGCGTTCACCTTCATGAACTACCTGCTCGATGCGGAGAACGGTGCCGCCCTGACCAACTGGAACTACTACGGGAGCCCGAATGAGGCAGCCCTTCAGTACGTCGATCAGGAGGTCATCGACTTCTACGCCAATGTCGACACGGCGGAGAAGCTCGAGGTGATCGAGGACACCGGGGACTACGAGATCAACTTCACCGACTACCTGGCGCAGGCCAAGAGCTGATCGGAAGGTCCCGAGTCGCGCAACTACCCCCCGTGCCAGTGGCACGGGGGGTACTCGCGTCGAGGCTGCATTAGGACGTCTCGGCAGGCATGGCCGCTGCTGTCGGCGGACGGCGGCGTCGCCACCACCGGTAGGTCAGGAAGAGCGCCAGAAACGGTATCCCGGCAACGAGGAGCAGCATCGGCAGGGCGTATAGGGCGAACCCGATTCCCCATTCAGCGACGTTCTGCAAACCTCGAACCAGGCTTCTGAGCGAGTCGCGTGCCACTTCCACGGGCCGCCAGGTGTCCTCGACGATCGGGACCACTGCCGGTGTGGGGGCTAGTGAAATATCGATCGAAGCGAGATCCACGACATTGTCGAGATAGTTGATCTGGCCCTGAATCTGCTCGATCTGACCCCGGGTGTTGGAGATCTCGGAGAAGACCCGAAGCAGCTTGTCGGGATCGGCGTCCGGCTGCTTGCGAACCTCCTCGAGGAGGGCGCGCAACTCCACTTCGAGGGCGGTGAGGTTCTTCAATCGGGCCTGTAGGTCGATGTATTGCTCGGTGACGTCCTGGGCATCCGTTGACTCCGAGACGACGTCTTGTGCCACTCCCTTTATCTCGTCGATCGTGGCGCTGAGACGATCCGAAGGTATGCGCAGGACGATCGTGACCTGTGGTTGGCCGTCTTCACCATCCGCTGGATAGACGTTGGCGTTGGCGACGAATCCGCCCGCGCTCTCGGCGATCTTCACGATTCGGTCGTATGCGTCCCGCGTGTCGTCAGCCTGCAAATCAAGATGGGCCTGGCGGATCACCTTGCGGTCCTGGTTGACATCGATGGCGACATCGAGCTCGCCCGAGGCACTGGTCGTCTCCGACCTCATGTCGGCTTCGACGGGTCCCGAAGTCGCCCCGGCCGAAAGGCCGGACCCGATCTCCGAGAACGTGCTGGTGCTCTGACCGGCGCAAGCGGCGAGCATCACCCCCAGCAGCAGGATCGGTATCAGTCTTCTCATTTGCGTCTCCTCTCGCAGACGGCCCATGGGGCTTGGCACTTGGACGGGAGGTGTGCTCAGAACGGTTCCCCGGGGTACCGTGTTGGCATGAGCACGGGAGCGCTGAGAGTGCTGGAGATCTATGGGGCCCCGGCCGATTTCGGGAAGGCCCACGGTGCCGAATGCGGCCCTCTCATTCGCTCATATCTGGCCGACAGGCTCGGGCTATCCGGCGATTCCACCTGGGCAGGCCGCTCGGCGCCGACCGAGCTGGTCCTCGACCTCGCTTTCCAGACCTTGACCTATCACGCCGAATACTCGGCCAGTCTCTATGAGGAGATGCTCGCCCTCGCCGACGCTGCAGGCATCACGCCTCAGGAAGCGGTGGTCGTGGGCGGGTTCACCGACTTGGTGGACGTGGTTCGATCCCGCGGCATCGCGGCCCCGGTCGAAGACGATTGCACTGCGGTGATCGATCCCGGAGCCGGTGTCCTGGCCCAGACCTGGGACATGCATGCTTCGGCCGCCGACTATGTGGTGATGCTGAAGCTCGACCCGATCGGCGCCCCGGCCGCCATGGTCCAAACCACGGCCGGCTGTCTCGGGCAGATCGGGATGAACGAGGCCGGGATCGCCATAGGAATCAACAACTTGACCTCTCGCGGCAAGCCAGGGGTCACCTGGCCGTTCGTGGTGCGGAAGGCTCTTCAGCAGACTTCACTCGATGGGGCGGTCTCTGCTGTGTTGGAGGCGAACCTGGCCGGCGGACACAACTATCTGCTCATGGGCCCGGCCGGCTCAGGCGTCAACATCGAGGCCATGCCGGGCTCGGTGAAGGTGACACGGGTCGAGGATCGTGCCTTCGTGCACACCAACCATTGTCTCGACGTGGCGACCAGGGGTCAGGAGGGAGAGCGCACGGCCGAGCACATTTCGGGAAGCCAGGAGCGTCTCGACAAGGGAGAAAAGCTCTCGCACGACCTCGAGGCGTTCTTCGCCGACCCGGCCATCGCCCGTCGCGCCGACGACCCGCACGATGTCGCCACCTGTGGGGCGGTCAAGATCTGGCCGGGAGAGAGGCGACTCGATTCTGTGTGGGGTGTTCCAGGAGACCGGGAATGGGAGACCTTTCGCCTTTGAGCGAGGTGACCATCGTCAACCTGGAGCGGGAGATGGCGCCGGCACTGGAACAGATCGAGCTGACGTGCTTTCCGATGGCAAACCCCGACGACTTGCTGTCCCAGGAGGACATCGAGGCATATGCCGAGGTCTTCCCGGAGGGGTACTTCGTTGCCATGGTCGATGGACGACCCGTGGGGATGGGAGCGGGGATCTATCTCGACTTCGACTTCGAGCACCCTCAGCACACCATCGCCGGAATCACAGGCGAGCATCAATGTGGCAACCACGACCCGGCCGGGGAGTGGTACTACGGCACCGACATCACCGTTCTCCCAGACCACCGGGGGCAGGGGATCGGGAAGATGCTCTATGCCGAGCGCAAGGCCCTCGTCTCCCGGGCCAACAAGCGGGGGATCATCGCCGGCGGGTCCTTGCCCGGTTACTACGAGCACAAGGGAAACATGACGATCCATCGATACGTCGAGTCGGTCGTCGCCGGAGAGCTCACCGACCCGACACTCACCTTCCAAATGGCTAATGGCTTCGAGGTGAGAGGGCTCCTGGAGAACTACATCGAGGACGAGGCCGACGACGGCTGGGCCGCACTGATCGTTTGGGAGAATCCCACGTATCGACCTTTGGAGTCGACGAGATGACGTCCGATCAGGCAACACCAGACCAACAGAATTGGCGTGTCATCGCCCACGCCTCGGCCTTCGTCCAACTGGTCGGGATACCCTCGGTGGTAGGCCCACTGATCGTTTGGCTGGCCCGTCGGGACGATCCGGTGGTGGGGCCACATGCCAGAGCAGCCCTCAACTTCCAGATCTCGCTCCTGATCTATTTCCTGGTCGGCATGGTGCTCGCCGTCGTGGCTGCGCTCACCATCGTGGGGCTGGTGGTGACGGTGTTGGTCCTGGTCGGTTTGTTCCTATTGGTAATCCTCGAAATGGTCTTCGCCCTCCTCGCGACCATCGAGGCCTCCAAGGGCCATCTCTATCACTACCCGCTGAACTTGAACCTCATCAAGGCTTGAGTCGCGTCTTCCTCTCGGCCATGCCGTTGAGTATCTCGAGGACCACGCGATTTGCGAGGTAGGCGGTCTGTTCCCCGGGCCCGTCGTACGGTGGTGACACCTCGACGATATCTGCGCCGAGCACATTGAGCTCTGCTCCGAGTCGCCTCACCGTGTCGAGCAGATCGCGGGAACCGAGACCGCCCGGCTCTGGTGTCCCGGTGCCGGGGGCAAAACCCGGATCGACCACATCGATGTCGACACTGATGAACACACCTTTGGCTCCGCCGTCGAGCGAGTAGTCGACTGCCTCGTCAACCACGGCGGCGAGACCCCGTTCCACGATTTGGTCCATGCGATATGAGCGCATCTTCTGCTCACTCATCCATTGAATGACCTCCGGCTCGGGCCAATAGCCCCTCAGCCCGATCTGGACGAAGCGGTGCCCCGGGACGGCCCCCGACTCGATCAGGCGACGCATGGGGGTCCCGTGGCCGAGTAGCGAGCCGTTCTGCGTGAAGCCGGTGTCGGCGTGGGCATCGAAATGGATCAGGGCCACTTCCCCGAAGCCGTGGACCCGCGCCACCCCCATGGCGTCGGGCCAGGTGATGGTGTGGTCACCACCGAGGATGATCGGGACCTTCCCTGCCGCGGCCAGGTGCTCAACGGTGTCGGCGATGCGCTCTATGGAGAGCTCGAGCTCACCGGGCCGCACGTAGACATCCCCAACATCGACCACACCAAGGAGACCCAGAGGGTCGATACCCGTTGGCAGATGTGGGCGGTACCCGTCCATCGCCCCGTAGTCGGCGCTGCGGATCGCCTGGGGGCCGAAGCGCGCACCGGGTCGGTAGGTGGTTCCCCAATCGAACGGCGCCCCGACGATGACGACGTCGCCATCCCCGAGATCGTCGATCTTCACCGCCGGCACCCCGAGGAAGGAGTCTCGCGAGGCAAAGGAGATATATTCGGATGAGGCGAAAGGAATCTCGCCTTTCCGTTGTTCGTAGGGCGTGAACATCGGCTCGTTACGCTAACCGACCCGCTCTACGAGGATCATCCATGACGTCACAGCGCATACAGCGCACCTATCTCGTGCTGATGTCGCTTCAGACCCTCGCCGCATCCCTCATCTGGGGTATCAACACCCTGTTCTTGCTGGATGCCGGGCTCAGTCTCACCGAGGCATTCGTGGCCAACGCCGCATTCACCGCCGGGATGGTGCTGTTCGAGGTCCCGACCGGTGTCGTCGCCGACACCTTTGGCCGCCGGGTCTCCTTCATCCTCGGCGCGGCAACTCTGCTCGTCACCACCGCCGCCTATCTCGGCCTGTGGTACGTGGAGGCCGGGATCTGGTGGTGGATATTGGTGTCGGCTCTCATCGGCCTCGGATTCACCTTCTTCTCGGGTGCGACGGAGGCATGGCTCGTGGATGCCCTGGCGGCCACCGGTTACGACGGGCCGATCGAGAACGTCTTCGGCAAGGGGCAAACCGTCATGGGGGCGGCCACTCTCATCGGCACCATCGGCGGAGGATTTCTCGGCCAGGTGAACCTCGGTCTTCCCTATGCCGCCCGTTCGATTCTCCTGGTGGCGGTGATCGTCGCCGCATGGCTCTGGATGCACGACCTGGGTTACGAGCCGCAACGTGGCGTGGCGGTCGTCCCACAGGTTCGGTCGATCCTCCGATCGTCGATCAAGCACGGGTTCGGCAACCCCCCGATCCGTCTCTTCATGCTGGGAGCGCCCTTCGCCTCCGGTGTCGGAATCTGGGTGTTCTATGCGTTCCAGCCGTACTTGCTGCAGCTATTCGGAGATCCCAATGCCACGTATCTCGCCGGGATCGCCGCCGCGATCTTCGCCATCGCCCAAATGGTCGGTGGCGCCGCGGTGCCTCTGGTCAGGAGGGTCTTCTCGTCACGGACAGGGGTCATCGCCATCGAAGTCACCCTCGGGACGATCGCGTTGGTTGGTGTCGGCCTCGCCGAGAAGCTGGACATCCCTGTCGGCTTCTGGGTCGCCATCGGCCTGCTCGCCGCCTTCAACCTGCTCTGGTGCCTTGTCCGGGCCATTGCGGCAGGCGTACATGAACGACTGCATACCGTCGGGACAGCGGGCCACCGTCCTCTCCTTTGCGTCGCTCATGGGAAGCGCCGGTGGTGTAGTCACCCAGCCCGCACTGGGACAGGTGGCGGACGTGTACTCGCTGGGGACGGGCTACATCGTTGCAGGTGTGATCTACGCGATCAGACTGCCCTTCGTGCTGGCGGTGAGACGGCTTGGCTTGCCTGCCGACAAGGTTGTTCGGCCAGAGCCCACCGAGGTCGGTTGATTTCTGCCATCATTCGGGTCGATGTCAGAGCACGTCGAAGAGACAGCAGACGGCCGGATGGCACACGCGATCGTCAAGGGGGCCCTCATCGGGCTGCCCGTGACACTGGTACTGCTCAGTGTCGGCATATGGCTGATCACGGACATCGGTCTCGGCCGGTCCATAACCACGGCCCTTCTGCCGGGCGTCATGCTCGGAGTGTTCGGTGGCGGTTTTGCCGGCATGGCGAGCACGATGGGTGAGGAGTAGCACGCCGGCCTGAAGCGAGGTCCGTGACGGGAGTGGGCCGCGGCGCGCTCCGTCGTTTTGGTTCAGTGGTCGTTCTTGAGGACGAACACCACAGTTTGTAGATCGGTGAACTCGTCGATCCGTTGACGACCCCATCCGGTGTCGGTCCCGGCAGCACCACCGAAAGGCTGGAAGGTTTCCCAGAAGTCGGTCGAGTCGTTGACGATGACAGTTCCCGACCGAATGCGGTCCGCATACCAGAACGCCTTGCTCAGGTCGTTGGTGAACACTGCGGCCTGCAGGCCGAGATGGGTTCGGTTGGCGATGCCGACCGCCTCCTCGTCGTCTCGTGCCGCGAGGATCGGGACGATCGGGCCGAAGGACTCCTCCCGGGAAACCTGCGAGGTTTCTGGGACCTGATCGAGCACGGTGAAGTCGTAGTAGAGGTCGGTGGAGAACCCCTTGGCACGGCCGCCACCGGTCAGCAACTGGGCGCCCCGATCGAGCGCGTCCGCTATGTGCCGGTCCATCTTGGCGGCCGTTGCCTCGTTGTTGAGCGGGCCCATGTTGACCGAGTCGTCGAATGGGTCACCAAGACGCACCTGCTCGGCGGCCTTGAGCGTTGCCTCCACGAACTCGTCATGAACCTCGTCGACGACGATGACCCGCTCGGTGGCCACGCAAACTTGGCCGGCGTTGTAGTAGGCGCCATAAACCGCGGCTTCGGCCGCCTTGGCGACGTCGGCGTCGGCCGTGACGACGGTCGGGCCGTTGCCGGACATTTCCATGATCGACCGCTTGAGCCCCATCGCAGCCACGATCTTCTTGCCGGTCTCCGACGAGCCCGTGAACCCGACCGCGTCTACCCCTGGATGAGTTACCAGATGTGTGCCGATATCGCCCGCACCCGGTATCACCTGGATGGCTCCCTTTGGCGCTCCGGCCTCCTCGAACACCCTGGCCATCTCCAGCAACGCCCATGAAGTGAATTCGGGGGGCTTGACGATGATCGCATTGCCTGTGGCCAGACCGGGCCCCACGTACTCCATCGGGATCATGACGGGGAAGTTCCAGGGAGTGATGGCCACCCACACGCCGACCGGCCTCCGCATGGTGAACATGCGACGGTGCCGGCTCGTGGTTGGGATCAACTCACCGGTCAGCCGCTTCACGTCCTCGGCGGCTATCTGGAAGTAGTCGGCCGACTCGGTGATGTCGTCCTTGGCCTCCGCCTCGAATGGCTTGCCTTGCTCCAGGGAGAGGATCCTCGCCACCTCGTCGATCCGGTCCTGCCACAAGTCATAGATCCGGAGACAGAGATCTGCCCTCTCGAAGGCCGTCCAATGACGCATCTCCTCCGTCGCCCCGCGAGCGGCGGCGACAGCTCGGTCGATATCGCCTGGGGAGGCCTTGGGGACGTTGTAGATGTGCTCCCCGTTCACGGGGGAGTGCACTTCGTAATGGTCGTCGCCGGTGCCCTCTGTCCACTCGCCGGCGATGAAGAGCTTCAGGTCGGTTGCCATGTGGGAACGGTAGTCATCCGACTACCGGCCTGAACGGTCGTTCAGTATCATCTGCGGGTGGCAGACCACCTTCTCATCGATGGCTCACTGGTGGAGGGGGAGGGCGACGTCTTCGCCGTCGTGAACCCGGCCACGGGTGAGCAGCAGGTCAGCCTGCGGTCCGCCGACTCCACCCAGTTGGCCAATGCCACCGCTGCGGCCGCCGGATCTCAACGGGCATGGCATGGCTTGGCCCAGCCTGAGCGAAGCGCACGCCTGCTGGCCATCTCCGAGGCGATCGAATCCAATCGTGACCGACTTGCCGAGGCCCTCACGCTCGAAACCGGTCGGCCTTTGACCCGCAACCACCTCTATGTCGACATGGCTCGAGACCTATTTCGCCAATATGCCGAGTTGGCCCGAGCGTCGGGCGGCCGCGTCGCCCCTTCCAACGATCCGGGCCAACTCTCACTCGTGCTTCGTCAGCCCTACGGGGTAGTCGGATGCCTCATCCCATGGAACTATCCGTTGCTCCTGCTGGTGTTCAAGGTCGCTCCCGCCCTGGCGGTTGGGAACACCGTGGTTATCAAACCTGCGAGTGAGACCCCGCTTTCGTTGCTCGTCCTGGCTGAGATCTTTGCCGAGTGCCTTCCCCCCGGTGTGGTCAACACAGTGATGGGGCCGGGAAGGACCATAGGCGAGGGGCTCGTGACGGATCCACGCGTCGATATGGTCGCCTTCACGGGCTCAACCGAGGTCGGGAGGCGGCTTGCCGGGCTCTGTGCCGACCTGGTGAGACCGTCTCACCTCGAGCTCGGGGGCAAGGACCCGGCGATCGTCTTCGACGACGTCGACCCCGAGTTGGCGGCCGAGGGGGTCGTCTGGGCATCTTTCCTCAATGCGGGCCAGGTTTGCACTTCGACGGAGAGGGTCTACGTCCATTCCGGGGTCTACGACGAGTTCCTGAGACACGCCGTCCGTCTCACCCGGTCGATTCGCGTCGGCGACCCTTTCCGAGCAGAAACTCAGGTCGGCCCGATGCGAAGTGACGACAGGAGGAGAAACGTCGTGGAGATGATCGAGCGCGCCGTCGCCAAAGGCGCCGAGATGGCAACGGGAGGATCGGCCCTCGACGGACCGGGATTCTTCATGGAGCCGACGATTGTGACCGGTGTCGACCATGACATGGACCTGATGCGTGACGAGACCTTCGGGCCGGTGATGCCGGTGATGCCGTTCGAGGATGACGACATCGCATTCGAGTTGGCTGCAGACACCCCCTACGGCCTCGGGGCGAGTGTCTACACGTCTCGCCCTGCCCGGGTCGAAAGGGCGTACCGGGAACTGCGGGTGGGTACCGTCTGGGTCAACGATCCCGTAGTCGACAACCTCGCCGCACCGTTTGGCGGGGTGAGGGCGAGCGGGGATGCACGGGAATTGGGTGTCGAGGCACTCGACAGTTTCACGACCCTGCGGCATGTGCATTGGAACCTGGAGCTGGTGTCCAAGCCATGGTGGTTTCGAGAGGAGTAAAAAATGAGTCTCCAGGGAGATCAAACCAAGCAGTGGTTCGAGAGGGCCAGCAAGGTCCTTGTCAACGGTGTGTCGAGCCAGTTCCGCTACTGGGGTGACGACGACACCATCGTCATCGATCATGGCGAGGGGGGTTACCTCTTCGACATGGATGGCAAACGCTACATCGACTTCCAGCTCGGCTTTGGGCCGATCATCCTGGGTCACGGTGACGAGGCCGTGTCCCTGGCGGTGGCCGAGACGGCCGCAGAGGCAACGAGCTTTGCCATGACGCAGCGTCGCGAGATCGAGGCTGCCGAAAAGGTGATGGCGGCTCTGCAATGGCCGGACTTCATGCGATTCTCGAACACCGGCACCGAGACCACCATGCACGCCATTCGTCTCGCCCGTGGCTACACCGGTCGTGATGTGGTTCTCAAGTTCGAGGGGCAATATCACGGTGTCCACGACTACGTGATGTTCTCCACGGCCGGGGTCCCGGTGAGCGGCCTCGGCTCGAGATTCCGGCCAATACCAGTTCAGTCCAGCTCCGGGATTCCGGACTCGATACGCACCTACATCAGGACCCTTCCCTTCAATGACCTCGAGCTGGCGGCACGCTCCTTCCGGGATGAGGGGGAGCGCATAGCCGCGGTCATCGTGGAGCCAATGCTCGGGAACGCCTTCGGCATCATGCCCAAGGATGGCTTTCTCGCCGGATTGAGGGATCTGTGCGATCAGCATGGCTCGGTGCTGATCTTCGACGAGGTCAAGACCGGCTTCCGGGTGGCACTCGGCGGCGCTCATGAGTATTTCGGGGTCAAGCCCGACATTGGCACCTATGCGAAGGCTCTAGGGAATGGGTTCCCGGTGGCGGCCATCGCCATGACGGCCGATCTCGCCGAAGGGTGGAAGCAGGGGGGCATCGCCCAGGCGGGCACCTACTCGGGCAACGCCATCGCGGTAGCCGCGGCCGGTGCGACGGTAGACCGCTTGACGACCGGCGAGCCGCACGCCCAGATCGAGAAGGTGGGCAGAGGTCTCATGGAGGGCATCGAGCGTGTGATGGCTGATCATGGCGTCGCCGGGAAGACCATCGGCCACCCTGCGATGTTCTCGATCTTCTTCGGTGAAGGTGACCTCGACGATTTCAGGGACACGCCGAAGCACGATGAGCATCTGTACGAGGAGACACTGTTCGGGATGATTCGCCGCGGGGTCATGCCCTGTCCCGACGCACTGGAACCGTGGTTCGTCTGTGCGGCGCACACGGACGAGGACGTGGCCACGACCCTGCAGGTCTTCGACGACGCACTGGGCGAGGCGAAGGGCTGAGCCACACATCGGGCGCGTCGTTGTGGGCCGAGGTGGGTACGGGGGTCTACGTACGTCGCTATCGCCGACTTGACCAGAACATCGTTGCCGTCGTCGACGGTGGCTCGGTCCTGGTGGTCGACAGCCGCGCCACGCACCCCGACGCCGACGAGCTGCGTCACGACCTGGCTGCGCTTTCGTCCTTCCCGGTCGATTGGCTGGTGAACACCCATTTCCATTGGGACCACACCTTTGGCAATTCCCGCTTTCCGGAATCGACGATCGTCGGCCATGCCAGGTGTCGTAGTGAGCTGATCGCCCACGGGGATGAGGTCAAGGTCGAGCTGACCACCGAAGATTGGTTTCCGGTGGAGGAGCGACACCTCTTCCTCGAGGTCGCGATCACACCCCCCGAGATCACCTTCGGTGAGAAGCTGGACATCTACATGGGCGACCGCCGGGTGTCCCTGTGGCACCCCGGGAACGGTCACACCAATTCCGACATCGTCGTGATGGTGGATGACATCTGCATCGCCGGCGACCTGGTGGAGCAGGGCGCACCGCCGTCATTCGGAGACTCCTACCCCAAGTCCTGGGTCCGAACCCTCGAAGTGCTTGCAACCACTCTCGATGGGCCTGTCATCCCCGGCCATGGTGATGTGGTCGATGCCGAATTCGTTCGGGGCCAGCGGGACGAGCTGGCGGCCGCGATTGACTACCTCGAAGGTGAGGGAGATGGGCCGGCGCCCTTTCCCCAGGATGTCATGGGCACTATCAGGGACCGTTTGGCGGCGGAGCCGGCGCCCCACTGAGCGCCCTCAGGCGTCGAAGAGGTCTCCGCCCAGGTATTTGAGACCGGTGTCCACCGCGACGGTGACCACCGTGTGACCGCGGCCGATCTCCGCGGCCAGTTGCAGGGCGCCGGTCACGTTGAGACCGGTCGACGTCCCGGCGAGCAAGCCCTCCTCCGCAGCCAGGCGACGGGCCATGGCCCTGGCGTCGGCCTCGTCGATGGCGAGGACCCGGTCGTAGAGATCGGCGTCGAGAAGCGGGGGCACGAACCCGATCCCGATCCCCTCGACGTGATGTGTCCCGGCAACACCCTTGGAAATCACGGGTGTCGATGCCGGCTCGAAGATCACCACCTCGGCTCGGGATCCGCCGTCACGCAACGCCGCCGACACACCCATGGCCAGTCCGGCGGTCCCCACGGCGGCGCAGAAGACGTCGATCGACCGATCCATCTGATCCAGCAGCTCTTCGCCAACCTGGCGATACCCGACCAACGAATCGCGGTTGTTCAGCTGATCGGTCCAGTACGTGTTGGGCTCCCGAGCCAATTCGGCCGCCTTGTCCATCATTCGTGGGACCAGGTCGGGTGTTATCTGACCGTCGTCACTGGGAACGAGGACGAGATCGGCGCCGCATGCCGTCATCGTCTTCAGCTTCTCCGGGGCGAATGCGTCAGACGAGACGACCTTGAAGGCGTATCCCTTGGTCGCGCAGACATAGGCCAGTGAGGAGCCGGTGCTCCCACCCGTGTACTCGATCACGGTCATGCCTGGCACGAGGTCACCGCGGGCCTCCGCCTCCTCGACCATGGCGAGGGCCATTCGATCCTTGTAGGAGCCGGTGGGATTGAACCACTCCAGCTTCACATAGACGTCCGCCGCCCCCTCTGGTACGACCGGTCCCAGCTTCACGACCGGTGTCTTACCAACCACTTCCGTCATTGAGTTGCCAACACGCATCCTTCAGCCTGGTTCGGTTGATCAGACCTTAGAGGCGTGGTCCCACTCCAAGAGCCCGTAGATTCGAAGTCACATGTCAGATCTCGAAGCCAGGATTCGCCTGGCGTTGACCGAGCGTGGGGAGATGACCATCCGCCGCGTCCTGAGCGGCATTGGGTATTTCATCGAAGGCTCGCTGGCGGTCGCGGTGATCGATGACTGTCTTTGCGTGCCCGTTGACCTCGAGGATTGGGCCACGTTGCTGCACGAGCCGGGTGTCAGGTCGTTGCGATTTGCCGATCAGGTGGTCCGAGGATGGCTCCTGGTCGAGCCCGAGTCCATCGTCGACGATGAGGCGCTCACCATCTGGATCGAGCGTGGCCTCGGTGACGATTGAGAAAGGTCGTCCTGATCGGGCCGATGGCCGTTGGAAAGACGACGGTTGGCAGGCTTCTGGCCAACGAGTTGGGTTGGCGATTCGTCGACTCGGACCGACAGCTGTACGCAGCCACGGGGCACTCCGCTCGCGAGATAGCGGAGGATTTGGGAGTCGACGGGTTGCACACGATGGAGCTGGAGATGCTCGTGGATGCCCTGACCGCCGAGGAACCTGCGGTGATTGCGGCGGCGGCCTCGGTCATCGACGACGCACACGCCAGAGATGAGCTCCGCACAGTCGACTGTGTCCGGCTGACGGCGGATGAGGATGTCCTGCATACCCGAATGGCCGGCGGTTTGCCCAGGCGGGGAGTTGCTGCCGGCGAAGACCTGGCACGACGGGCAGATTTGTTCGCGGAGGTCGCCGATGTGACCGTCGACACGACACGATCAGACCCGGCAGATTGCGTCAAAGCGGTCCGCGCCGCACTCGGGCTCTAGTGGAGCACTATCGATGCAGCAGCTGGCGTCGGGCTCGCGCATCTTGACTCGAGCTTCGCTTGCCCCTGCCCCGTGAGGCGACCTGGATCAGGTCTCCGAGCAGGGAGCTGGAGGTCGGTTGGCCACCGGCGCCGGGGCCGGTGAACAAGAGTCTCCCGACCGAGGGCCCCTCGATGAATATCGCATTCGTCACACCGCTCACACCGGCAAGAGGATGTTCACGAGGCAGGGCCTGCGGTCCCACTCTCGCCACGACCTTGCCATCGACCTGCCAGGCAGTCCCGATCAGCTTGATCACGGATCCTTCGGCATCGGCATCGGCGATGTCCTCCGGGGTCACATCTTCGATGCCCTCGGTCTGCACTTCCCAGGGCCCGATTCTCTGGCCAAAGGCGAGACCGGCGAGGATCGCCGTCTTGAAGGCGGCATCACGCCCGGAGACGTCGTCCGTCGGATCCGGCTCGGCATATCCCAGCTTCTGGGCCTCGGCGAGCGCATCGGAGTAGCTGCGGCCCTCTTCGGTCATGGCAGTCAAGATGTAGTTGGTCGTCCCGTTCACGATCCCGGTGATCACGTCGATGTCCTCTCCGGCCAGACTTTCCGCGAGCGGTCGTATCACAGGAATCCCCCCTCCAACCGCCGCCTCGTACATCACATTGACTCCGGATCTCCGTGCCGCCTCGGCGATCTCCTCACCGCGGGTTGCGATCAACTCCTTGTTGGCGGTCACCACCGGTTTGCCGGCTTTGAGCGCGGCCAGCACCAGGTCACCGGCAGGGTCGAGCCCACCGATGGCTTCGACGACGACATCTACCGAAGGGTCGGTCACGAGGGAGGAGGGATCGTCTGTGATCCGGCTTGGATCCAGATCGAAGGGCCTGGCCTTGGAGATGTCACGGACGGCAACCAGTCTCACCTCCAGGTCGACGCCGGACTTGGCGCGGATCGAGTCGCGGTCGTTCAAGAGACGGCCGATGAGGGCGCCACCCACTGTCCCGGCTCCCAAGACGCCGACACGGACGGTCATGGCCGGGATCCCAGTCTCTTTGCTGTCTCGTTCATTTGGCCTCTCCTCGTAGGGAGACTCCACTTCGTATCGGAGGCGGAATGAAAAGGACCCGCCTCGTTGCCGGTGCGGGTCTCGTCTCTCGTGAGTTTTGGTGCTTGCTACACGATGGAGTCGCACGGCCGGCCGGCCGTGGTCGTCGTCATGGTGATGCAAGCGGGTCTCATCGAGGACTCAAGGTATCCGGTGTGCGGGGACAAGTCAACGTGGGGGATTGAATCTTGCAAGTAGACGCCGGTGTGAAATAGCCTGTGGACAACGAAGCGCTCATCTAGAGCGGTCGAGGGACTAGGCCCGATGAAACCGCGGCAACCGGCGCAAGCGCGGTGCCAATGCCTGGATCGATGAGTTGCCTGGAGCCTCGTGCTCCCGGCGCTCTTCAGGCGTTTCGCAAGAAACAGAGGAGTGACCGGTGAGTGAGACCGAAGGGTCTTCATCCAGACAGACGATATTGGCGGTGCGGCCGTGACTGACTACATGGATGCCATCGCCAGCGGCGTTGTCATATTCGACGGTGCAACCGGCACCAATCTCCAGACGATCGGGCTCACGGCGGACGACTTCGGCGACGAATCGCTCGAGGGCTGCAACGAGCTGTTGAACCTGACACGCCCGGATGTGATCCGCTCTCTCCACAGCTCCTTTCTCGACGTGGGTGTGGACGTGGTGGAAACGAACACCTTTGGCGCCTTCGCCATCCCGCTGGCCGAGTACGGCCTGGCTGACAGGTCCTATGAGATTGCGGCGGCCGGGGCCCAACTGGCCCGTGAGACCGTGGACCAGTACATGGCGGGTGACGGCCGCCCCAGATTCGTCGCAGGCTCGATAGGCCCGGGCACCAAGTTCGCAACCCTGGGCCAGGTGACCTACCAGGAGCTGGCCGAGGCTTATCAGGTGGAGGCAATGGGCCTGATCGATGGCGGTGCGGACCTTCTCATCATCGAGACGCAATTCGACCTTCTCGGTGCCAAGGCCGCCATCGAGGGAGCCCGGCGTGCCATGAGGCAAGCCGGGATCGAGCTTCCCCTTCAGACGCAGGTCACGATCGAGCTCACCGGTCGCATGCTTCCAGGCACCGAGATCGGAGCGGCGCTCACTGCCCTCGAGGCACTTCATCCAGACGTAGTCGGGCTCAACTGTGCCACCGGCCCCGCGGAGATGTACGAGCCATTGCGTTTCCTGACCCGGCATTCCCGGGCCGTCGTCTCAGCCATTCCCAATGCCGGTTTGCCCCATGTCGAGGATGGGGCGATGGTCTACGACCTCGGCCCTTCCGAGCTCGCCGAGAATCTCGCGAACTTCGTCTCCGACATGGGTGTCGGTGTGGTGGGCGGCTGCTGTGGGACGAGCCCAGCCCATCTCGAAGCGGTTGTGGAAAGGGTTCGCCCCCTTTCGGCGCCGGAGCGTCACCCTGAGCGGATTGCCTCGGTCTCTTCGATCTACAGCCCGGTCAGCCTCGATCAGGACACCTCGTTCACCATCATTGGGGAGAGGGCCAACGCCAACGGATCCCGGGCGTTTCGAGAGGCACTTCTGGCCGGTGACATCGAGTCCTGCATCGCGGTTGGCCAGGAGCAGGTCCGGGAAGGGGCCCATCTGGTCGACCTGTGTGTCGACTACGTGGGTCGCGACGGAGTCGCCGACATGGTTCGGCTTGCGTCTTCGTTCGCCACGGACGTGGCTGCCCCGGTGGTCCTCGACTCGACCGAGCCTGAGGTGATGGAGGCCGGTCTCGAGCACCTGGGGGGCCGCAGTGTCCTCAACAGCGCCAACCTGGAGGACGGCGATGGCCCCGGATCGCGGGCCGACCGCGTGTTCAAGCTCGCCGCTCGTCACGGGTCGGCGGTCATTTGCCTCCTGATCGACGAGGAGGGCCAGGCGCGGACTCTCGAGTGGAAGCTGAGGGTCGCCCGTCGCATCTACGAGCTGGCCCTTGATCGCTACGGCCTCGAGCCAGAGGACCTGATCTTCGATGCCCTCACCTTCCCCCTCACCACCGGTGGTGACGACCTGCGCAAGGACGCGATGGCAACCCTCGATGCGATCCGGGCCATCAAAGAGCAGATGCCCGGTGTGCGCACGGTGCTCGGCGTGTCCAATGTGTCGTTCGGCCTCAACCCCGCCGCACGCCGGATACTGAACTCGGTGTTCCTCCATGAGGCGGTCGAGGCCGGGCTCGATGCCGCCATCGTCCATGCCGGCAAGATCGAGCCATTGAACCGGATCGAGCAGGAACAGCGGACCACCTGTCTCGACCTCATATACGACCGCCGGACAGAGGGCTATGACCCGCTGGAGCGGATCCTCGAGCTGTTTGCCGACGTCCACATGGTCGAGCGCGAAGAGACCAGGTATGACGACATGGCGGTCGGCGAGCGCCTGGCACAGCGAATCGTCGAGGGGGACCAGAAGAACATCGTGTCCGATCTCGACATCGCCCTCCAGGACGGCAAGAGGCCTCTGGACATCATCAACGAGCATCTGCTGGCAGGCATGAAGACGGTCGGTGACCTCTTCGCCAGTGGTGAGATGCAACTCCCCTTTGTCCTCAAGTCCGCCGAGACGATGAAGAAGGCGGTCGCCTATCTGGAGCCCCTGATGGAGAAGGCCGAAGGCTCGAACAAGGGGACGATCGTGCTGGCCACCGTCTCCGGCGACGTGCACGACATCGGCAAGAACCTGGTCGACATCATCCTCACCAACAACGGCTACCACGTGCGCAACCTCGGCATCAAAGTCGGGATATCCGAGATGATCGCCGCCTTCGAGGAGACATCTGCCGACGCCATAGGGATGAGCGGGCTCCTGGTGAAGAGCACACTGATCATGCGGGACAACCTCGACGAGCTCGACCGGCGTGGGCTCGGTCACGTGCCCGTGCTCCTGGGAGGGGCGGCTCTCACCAGGAGCTACGTCGAATCGGATCTTCGCTCTCGTTACGGCGGCCCTCTCTACTACGGCAAGAACGCCTTCACCGGCCTCGAGGCAATGGGGAGGATCGTTGCCGGTGAGCCGGCGCCGGCCCCCACCAAGCCAAGGGCCAGGCCGTCCGAGTCGGCTACGGCGTCGCCGGTCCCCTCCCGCTCACCGGAGGTCAAGGCCGACAACCAGCTCTTCACGCCTCCCTTCGTCGGATCCCGCGTCGTGCGCGGTGTTGCCCTCGATGAGATCGCGCCGTATCTGAATCTCACCGCTCTGTTTCGAAACCAATGGCAATACCGACCGGAGAAGGACGAGCGTGATCCTGCCTTCAAAGAACGGCTCCAGCCGCTCCTGCGCGAGCAGGTGGCCAAGGCGCGGTCCCAAGACCTTCTGCACCCCAAAGTGGTCTACGGATATTTCCCGGCCAACGCCGACGGTGACGAACTGGTGATCTGGGACGACGAGAGCGCCACCACGGAGCGGACCCGATTCGGCTTCCCACGGCAGCAGGAAGACCCCTATCTGTGTATCGCAGACTTCTTCCGGCCGGTCGGCGCAGAGGTCGACTACGCCGCCTTCCACATCGTCACGATGGGCTCGGCGGTCTCGGAGCGGACCAAGGAGCTCTTCGAGGCGGATCGGTACACCGATTATCTGCTGCTCCATGGTCTCGGTGTCGAGCTGACCGAGGCTCTTGCCGAGTACTGGCATCGGCGGATACGGGAGGAGTGGGGGTTCGCCGCCGAGGATGGCCCGTCCCTGCTTGGTTTGTTCAGACAGCAGTATCGAGGTGGCCGCTATTCATGGGGATACCCGGCATGTCCCGATCTGGAGGACAACGAGAAGGTCGCGTTTCTCCTGGGCGCCGACCGGATCGCCATCACCGTCGGTGAGGAGACCTCGTACCAGTACCAGCCTGAGCAAACGACCTCGGCGATCATTTGTCACCACCCGCAGGCCAAGTATTTCGTTGCTCGCAAGCCAAAGGAGACCAGGGATGCTGTCTGAGAGCGACCAATGGCTTCGGATCGCTGAAGTCAACCCACCCGAGCTGCCCAGCCCGCGCCATCGAGCATTGTCACCTTCGTGGAGTCACGTCCTGGTGACCGACAACGTCTTTGGCCGGATACGGGTGTCGCCGTACGCCTTCTCGGCCCGGATCACTCACGACACGCCAGACGTTCACCCGACGGTGGTGGTCTCGACCCGCGATCGCAACATCCTGGCAATCGAGAGCGAGGTGCGGGGAGCGCTGGGCAATGGTGTCGACTCATTCCTGGTGGTGATCGGCGACACGGTGCCCCATATCGACCACATGGCGCATCACTACGAGATAGTCGAGCACTTTGGGGAGCTGAAGAACGATCTGCCCGACTTCGAGGTGGGCATGCCCACGCGTTTCCGCGAGTGGCAATTCAGGAGAAGGATCGAATTGGGAGCGCAGTTCTTCGTGACCGGCCCTGTTCTCGACCCGGAGACGGTGGAGCCGAATCTGGCGCGCCTCGGCATCAAAGACGATGACCCACCCGTCTTCCTCATGATCATCCCCCCATTCAGCGCCGCCTGGGTCGAGCAGATGGAATCGATCGGAGCGGTCACGGTGACCGAGGGACTCAAGAGCAAGCTGGCCGATCTCTCGCCGGACGTCGCCAGAAAATCGGGTTGGGAGCACACGAGCGAGATGGAGAGGCGAGCGCGAGATGCCGGTGCGGCGGGCGTCGTCCTGATGGGTCTCAAGTTCGATTCCCTGGTCGGAGAGGCAGTCGACTCCTGGGCTCACCCAAAGCTCTGACGAAAGTCCTGAGCGACCAACAAGCGGATCTTTCTAATAGCGCGGTTCGCGGCCAGGTCAATAACGCGGTTGTCCTATGAAGAAATGACCCCCCAAATGCCGATCTATGGGTATGGGGTCGGAGAGACTGACGCGGCCCGCGGGACAGAAGCGGGCTCTAGGTGTCGCTTTGGGTGCGACGCTGCTTCTGACTGTGCTCGTCGTCGGTCTCACTTTTGCCAATGCGGTCGGGGCCAGTCAGGTTGCCGATAACGCCGCCGCCCTGCACTGGGCCAATGCCACCGCCGGCACTTCGGCCCTGACCCGCGCTGCCATTGCCCAGGCCACGACATTTGCCGAGCTCGAGCAGGCGGGTCTCGCGACGACCGAGGACCTCGATTCAGCGATGCAGGAAGCTCGTGATTCCCTGGCCGGCCTGGAGGGCCTGGAGCGGGGAGGGGCGACGAGTGCGTCGGTCGATGAGCTTTCCCTATTCGTCGAGGCGGCGCGTGGGGTGATGCACGATCTGGACGTGGGGGCCGTCACCGAGGCCAAGAACATGGTGATGGCAGACATGGAGAGCGCATACCTGGACCTCACCACCTCCCTCGATGCCGAGCAGGCAGACATCCAAGCCCGGATCGAAGCCAACACTGCAGGAGCTGCTCGCGCAACGGCTCTCGTAAGGTTCTTCCTCACCATCGCCATCCCGGCCGCCGCGGTCGTGATCTACCGGTCCATCGCCCGTCGCCAGGTCCGGGAGATGCGTCTCAAGATCGATGTCGAGCTGGAGGCGCAGAAGGCGATCGGGCGCGCCAAGGACGAATTCATCGCCGGGTTGTCCCACGAGCTGAAGACACCGCTCACCTCGATCTATGGGTTTGCGGAGATCATGAGTGACGGGAGCGAGGTCGAACCTGCCCAGATGGCCGAGATGTCCAACATCATCGCGAACGAGGCGTCGGAGATGACCAGGATGGTCGACGACCTGCTCGCCGCAGCCCGGTTGGAAAGCTCTGGACTGGCCGTGGAGCAGGGGGAGACCCTGGTGACCGATGTGATCGAGGCCGCGGTTGCCCCCTTCGAGAAGGCCGGTCTGCATGTAAAGAGGTCAGGCGACGATGCACTGGTCAACACCGATGCGGCCCGTCTCCGTCACGTTCTCGTCAACCTTTTGTCCAATGCCGCCACCCATGGTGGCCCCGAGGTCGGGATCGAAGTCTCCACCGGTGAGGGTGTCGTCGACATCGAGGTCTGGGACAACGGCTCCGGAGTGCCGGACGACCGCTTGGAGAACCTGTTCGACACGTTCATCCACAATGGCACCGCCACGCTCATGACAGGCACACTCGGCCTTGGGCTGGGTGTCGCCTCCCGGATCACCGAGTTGCTCGGTGGCAAGCTGAGTTACCAGAGGTTCCTTCAGAAGAGCTACTTCACCGTGACCCTGCCCTTGGCCGAAGCTCACCAAACAACCGAGGCAGAACAGCCGACGGTTCTCCGCGAGGCCGACCGGGAGCCGATGAACGTGGCTCAGATGATCAGGGCGTTGTCGGCATGAGGCGCTTTTGGGTCATTCTCTGCGTGTTGGCGCTGCTTGCCCTTCCCATGATGGCGTCGGCTACCACCGGCACCGACAGCTACCTGGACAGGTTTCAGAACGGTGACGTCTACACCGGTTCCGATGGGTCATTGAACTGGTCCGGGCCATGGCAAGAGTTTGGCGAGAACGATGGTTCAAAGAAGGGCGACGTTCGAGTCGTTACCTCTGACAACTGCAAGTCCAGCCCTCAGTGTCTCTCTATGGGTTCGCTCACGACAGTTCTCCGTGAGATCGGCGTGACCAGAAAGGCCGACACGAGCATCTTCGGTGATGATGTCGAACTTTGCTTCGACATCATCGGCACCGAAGGGTTGACCGGGTCCTTGAAAGTTGAGGTCAATGGAAATGGCAGTGGGTGGAAGGAGCTCGAGACCTTTGCCCTGGGATCTCGACTCGATGCACATCCGACCTTCGGCATCTCCGAGTATCGGGACGCGAATTTCCAGATTCGGTTCACATACAACGCGGTGTTGTCGGGTGCGCAGGTCTTTGTCGACAACGTCGAGATCGGGGGTCACCTGACCACCGAGCCGACCACGACCACGACCACGATCTCCGAGCCCACCACGACCACGGCTCCCACTACGACGACCACCCATCCACGGGCCATCACCACCACCGCACCGACCACAACGTCAACCGCCCCGACAACGACGACGACCACCCTTCCGACTACGACGACCACCACGAGGGCGGTCGTAGCGGTCACCACGACTAGCACCAGCGTTCCGCGTCAGGAGGAGACCGGAGGCGGCGACCCGGTTGGTCAGGATGCCGAAGTCGTCATCGCTGTGGCTGCCGGAGGGCCACCGGCCGGAAGCGGGATCCGGGCAGCCGCCCGAGGTTTGCAGGCGAATTTCGATGGCCAGATCTTTGGCAAGGTGAAGGGTGACCGACCGGATCTGGCGACGACCGATTTCAATGTCGACTTTTCCCTGGCAGCTGAGGTGATCGAGGCTTCCTGGGCCTGGATGATCCTGCTCGGCCTGACCATCGCTTGGGCGGTCGTGAGCGGCGTTGAACGGCGCAGATTCGAGTCGGCCATCACCCGTCTCCGTATGTTCGCCATGCGCAACGGGACGAGCGTCTAGCTCCAGCTTCCGCCCGGTTTCCCATCCGGAGTGCCCGCCGGTGTCGAATCAGGTCGAAGAAGGAGTCCTTTCTTGCTGGCATTGGCCGCTGCGAATTCGTTCCACCTAGCATCCTCTCATGGAGGGTTTTCGGACAGGCTCCCCGACGCTGTGAGTGGGGGCGACGCCGATCTCGCATCGCGTGTAGCGACTGGTGAGCGTGAAGGGCTGGCCGAGCTGTTTCGTACCCACGGCGGCCCGGTGAAGTCGGTCGCCTTCCGGGTGCTCAGGGACCAAGCCCTGGCCGACGACATCGTTCAGGACACCTTTGTCTCCTTCTGGAGGTCCCCGGAGAAGTTCGATCCGGCTCGCGGCTCATTGCGAACATACCTCCTGACCATCGCCCATAGGCGAGCCGTGGACGTAGTTCGGTCGGAGACGGCTCGCAGCAAAAGAGAGCAGCGTCCCCCCGACCCGGACCCCTTCGATTTGGAGGAAGAGGTGTGGGCCAGGTCGATTTCGGAGGAGGTGCGGACCGCCCTCCTCGAGCTGGGCGAGGCCGAGCGGGAGGCCATAGCCATGGCCTACTTTGGAGGTCTCAGCTATGTGGAAGTGGCGAAGAGACTGGGCGCTCCGGAGGGCACCGTGAAGAGCCGCATCAGGAGCGGAATGAAGAAGCTTGCCTCCGAGCTGGAGGGGGTAGCGACGTGATCGAGCACGAGCAGATCGTCGAATTGGTTCCCCTGTATGCGCTGGACGCATTGGACGGTGAGGAGCTTCAGCAGGTCGAGACCCATCTCGAGACGTGTGAAATCTGCGCCGAGGAGTTGGCGATTCATCGTTCGGTGACCTCCACCTTCGTCCCCGACTCCCGCGGCCCCGGACCACGTTTGGGAGAGAATCGAGGCAGCGATCGATCAAGAGCCGCCATCGGATGTCGTCTATCTGAGACAGCCCGACTCCAACCGCTCGAAGCCTTTGATCTGGCTTGCCTCCGTTGCGGCGGTGGCCGCTGTCGTTCTCGGTGGAGCCGTCATCGCCCAAAGGGCAACGATCAACGAGCTCAACGGCCCCCAGGCTGTCGTCAATGCAGCTGAGACGGCGGCCACCGAGCCGGGGGCCCTGGTGGAGGACTTCATCAGTGACGGCGTGCCTGTGGCCAAGGTGGTTCTGACCCCCGAGGGTGACGGGTTCGTCCTGCCGACCGAGGACCTGGGGTCACTCGGGCCCGATCGCACCTATCAGTTGTGGGTGATCACCCCCGATCAGCAGGTGATCTCGGCGGGTGTGCTGGGCAATTCCCCACTGCCGGCGAGATTCACCTGGACCGGTGAGGTTTCGGGCTTCGCCCTGACCCGGGAAGTGGCGGGTGGAGTCGAACAGAGCGCCGGCGACGTCGTCTCGGTGATCGAGTCGTGACGAGCCATGATGGAGTTGGCCCCGGTTCATTGAATCGAATGGCCGACGCACTGCGACGACGCATCGTGTCAGGAGTGACGTCGCCCTTCGGTCATGCTCCCTATCCGTTGGCCAACAGCCTCGAGTATCGAGGAGACCCGGGGCTGCTCGGCCCGGGATCGGTCTCATGGATGGTGCTGGCCGATGTGGCTGCCTTCGTCGGCGGCATACGAGCTTTGCTCGTTCAGTCGGCGCATCCAGAGGTCGTGGCCGGGGTAGGGGACCACTCCCGATACAGGGAAGATCCCCTTGGCAGGCTCTCCAGGACTTCCGCATACGTGACCGCCACCACCTTCGGTGCCATCCCCGAGGTGGAGCGCGCCGTCGAGCAAGTCAAGCGCATCCATCGAGTCGTCTCCGGAGTCTCGGCGCGCGGCATCCCCTACGACGCCGACGATCCAGGTTTCTCCGCTTGGGTTCACAATGCGTTGACCGACTCGTTTCTCGTCGCACACCAGGCTTACGGCGGCGTGCATCTGAGCCCTGTCGAGGAGGACCGCTTCGTGCGTGAACAAGCGAAGATCGGTGCCCTGTTGGGGGCAGACCCGATGCCGGGCAATTCGGTCTCGCTCTCACGGTGGATCGAGCTACATCCCGATCTGGCTCCTTCGAGCGAAATGAGGGAAGCAGTGGCCTTTCTCATGGATCCACCCCTCGAGCCGGCACTGAGGATCGGCTATCGCATCCTCTTAGAGGCTGCTCTCGTCACGATGCCCACGAGGCTCCTGGAGATTCTCGGACTCGGGAAGCGACCGGGGGCAAGGCTGGTCGGGCGGACTTCGGTCGTCGGGCTGAGATGGGCGCTCGGCTATTCACCGACCTGGCGTCTGGCGCTGCTCAGGAATGACGCAGAGATTCCTGATGGCCTCTTCAAACAGCCTCTCCCGGCAAAGGCCTAGTCGACGACCGTCGAGCACTGAGACCGGTCAACGGCCGGCCATCTCCACGAGGAACTCGGCAATCAGCGCATCGACGGCACAGGTGCGCAGCGAGGCGATGGCGTCGAACCCGTGTTGTGCTCCCCTCACCTCGTGGTATCTGACATCGGCTCCGGCCGATCGGAGTGCTGCGACGAAGTGCCTGGACTCTTCGACGAGCACCACCGAATCGAAGTCTCCATGCACGACCATGAAGGGTGGGGCGTCAGGTCGAACCAGGTCGATGGGGGAGCCGAGCCGATACAGATCCGGTGCCTGGTCCGGTCGTTGCTTCAAGACGTGCCGGGCGACGAAGGGCCAGTCATATCTGGTTCCGTTCCTCACCAGCAGGTCGTAGATCCCGTAGTGAGGGACACAGGCGATGACCGATGTGTCGGCTTCCTCGAAACCAGGCTGTAGTTCTGGCCGGTCCCAGGTGAGCGCACTCAGGGCGGCCAGGTGCGCCCCGGAAGAGCCGCCTGAGATCGAGATGCGCGTTGGGTCGATTCCGAGGTCGGTGCCCGGTCCGCGAGCCCAGGCGATGGCGTGCTTGACCCCGATCAAATGGTCCGGGAACGTGGCCTCCGGTGACAGCGGATAGCGAATGTCGAGTATGACCCAACCTTCGGAGGCGAGACGATGGAAGAGAGGGAGGGCCTGGCGACCGGGCCGACCCCGCATCCATGAGCCAGGGTGCACATAGACCAAGGCCGGAGCATCATGGGCGTCCGCCCGTCGGTACGTGTCAAGGGTGTATCGGTCCCAATACGGGATCGAGACCTCCTTCACCAACTCCTGGGGAAGACGCTTGCGCACCGAGAGGATGGTGGAGATCCCTGGCGAATGGCCGGTGTCCTTGGCCGCGCGGAGCGTGCGCCCGATCAGCGGGATGAGCCCGAGCTCGGAGCCGACGAAGAGGAACAGCCCTGCTCTCCCCAAACCCAGGTCGAGTGCCCCGGCGGCGATGAACGCCCAGGCGATGAGGGCCCTGGTCACCAACAGCCAGGGTGCCAGCTCTGAGACGATCATCCCTGGCAACCACAGCGGCGGGAACCCTCCACCTGGTGGGACCGGCTTGCGAAGCGCGTTGAGCGTCCACATCGATGCCGCGAAGAACCAGGTGAAGAAGAGGGCGGATGCCACGGCGCTCTAGGCGCTCGGCCTCATCAGGCCAAAGGCTCGCGATACAAGGCTGCGCCGTAGTGGGCACCAGCGCCGAATGCGGCGAAGCAGATCAGTGACCCCGGTGCGATCCGGCCGTTCTCGCGGAGCTCATGGAAGAGGATGGGGAGTGTGGCTGCGGTGGTGTTTCCGTATCCTGCGATGTTCGAAGGCACCTTCTCGGGGCTCATGCCGAATTGCTTTCGGACCCCTTCCAATATCCGATCGTTGGCCTGATGGGCGACGACCAGGTCGATCTCGTCGAGGGAGACTCCTGATTTCGCCGCGATCGCCTTGGCCGCTTCGGGCATGAGGCGGACTGCCTTGCGATAGAGGCCACCTCCATCCATGACGGGCAGGTGCGAATCGTTCGCGATGCCGCTCTCGCTGACATAGGGCCGCGACTTGAATCCCACGCCGGGCACCCAGATCAACTCGAAAGCATCACCGTCCGTGTGGAGCGATGTGCCCAGGATCCCGTCGGTGGGGTTGTCGCCGGCGCGGAGCACCATCGCACCGGCTCCGTCCCCGAACAGGACGCTCCATGCCCGGTAGCGGGTGTTTCGCTCATAGTCCTCGTCCGGAATCGGGTCGTCCCTCGTCCCCAGGGCGGAATCCCAGGACGCCTGGCTCCACGGCAGAAACCCGGCGTGCACCTCCGAGCCCACTACGAGGGCAGTGCCGGCTCGCCCCGACGAGATCATGGCGTCGGCCAGGTCGAGGGCGTAGAGGAACCCACTGCATTGCTGTCTGAGGTCGTAGGCGGACACATGTCCGAGACCCAGCCCGGCTTGCACCAGACCGGCAATCCCAGGGGCGATGTAGTCCGGTGTCATGGTCGCGGTGACCAAGAGGTCGACCTCAGCCGGATCGACACCGGCGTCGGCCAGAGCGTGCTTGCCGGCTTGGATCGCCAGGTCCGATGCACCGACGCCCGGGTCGGCGAATCGGCGTTCCTTGACTCCGGTTCTGGTGGTGATCCACTCGTCGGTGGTGTCCATGATTCGCGCCAGATCGTGATTCGTGACGACATTGCCGGGCACGAACATGCCGGTCCCAACGATCAGATTCCCCAATGATCACTCCCAGATGTCATCCAGTCTCCTCTTCGGCGCCGAACCTAATGTTGGATTGCAAGAATGAACCGCCAGACCGTGTTTCGCCGCCTGCTCACCATCCCGGTGACGATCGTCATGTTCGCATTGGTGACGGTGACCCTTCCGGCATTGATCCTGGTCGGCGGTCTGGTCGACCTGGTGAGGGGTCTTGTAACCGGGAAACCGGCAATGGCCACGAGATTGATCTCATTTCTCTGGGTCTACCTGATGGGGGAGATGTGGGCCTTGGTGGGCATGCTGGTCACCTGGCCATTATCCCGGGAGAGAAGACGCGACGTGACCTTCCGGCTCCAGGAGCTCTGGACTTCCTGGAACTTCAACGCCATGAGGACGATCTTCGGTCTCAGGATCGAGGTGACTGGGTCCGAGCAGATACCGCCCGCCCCGATCCTCGTCCTGGCTCGCCATGCGTCCATGGTGGACACGATGCTCCCGGCGCGATTGGTGACTCGAAGCCATGGGATCCGGTTGCGCTACGTCCTCAAGAAGGAGTTGCTCCTCGACCCGGTCCTCGACATCGGTGGCACTCGCTTGCCCAACCATTTCGTCGATCGGCGTATCGCCCTCGCCGATCCTGAGCTGGCCGCCATCCGGGCTCTGGCTGGGGGCATGGAACCTGACGAAGGGATGCTGATCTACCCGGAAGGGACTCGATTCAGCGAGGAGAAGCGTGATCGATACGTGGCGCGCGTCGTTCGTGGAGGCGGTCGTCTTGCCGAGATCGCGGGCAGCTTCGCATCGGTCCTCCCTCCCAAACCCGGGGGGACCCTTGCTCTCCTGGAGGCGACCATCGCCGACGTGGTCGTGTTGGCGCATCGAGGCTTGGAGGGCTTCGCCCGGGTCAAGGACATCTGGTCGGGTGGTCTCGTCGGGTCGACCATCGACGTCCATTTCTGGCGAGTCCCGCGTTCGTCCATCCCGGAGGGTCGATCGGCACGAGTCGAGTGGCTCTTCGAGATCTGGGCCGACGTCGACGCCTGGGTGGCGGGCAAGCGCTTCGCCCAATGAGCGGTCCATGGGAGCTGCTGGCGGTCTCGGCGCTGGCGATCGGCGCCCTGATGGTGGTGGTGTGGCTGATCAGCATTCTCATCCGCGATGCATCCATCGTCGACATGGTCTGGGGTCTTGGGTTCGTGGTGTCCGCCTGGGTCACCTATCTGGCGGCAGGAGCTGACTCTGCTCGGGGTTTGCTCTTGACCATCCTGGTCTCACTCTGGGGTCTCCGACTCAGCGGCTATCTGGTATGGCGCAATCTCGGCAAACCGGAGGACTATCGCTATCAGGAGATGAGAAAGCAGTCCGGCGACCGGTTCTGGCTCGTCTCACTCTTCCGCGTCTTTCTGCTCCAAGGTGTGATCATGTGGGTGATCTCGGTCCCGGTGACAATCACTCAGCGGGTCACGTCTGATTTGTTCTGGCTCGACTACGCCGGGTTGGCGGTTTGGGTCGTCGGTCTGTTCTTCGAAGCTGTCGGGGACTTTCAGCTGGCCTCATTCAAGGCTCGGCCCGACTCGAAGGGGAAGGTGATGGACCGGGGCATGTGGAGATATACGAGACACCCGAACTACTTCGGTGACTTCGCCGTCTGGTGGGGTCACTATCTGGTGGCCCTCGCCGGAGGCGCCTGGTGGGCCGTGTTCTCACCACTTGTGATGTCCACCCTTCTCCTCCGTGTCTCGGGAGTCGCCATGTTGGAGAAGACGATCGGAGAGAGGCGACCCGAATACGAAGATTACGTCCGCAGGACCAATGCCTTCTTTCCCGGTTTCCCGCGTGAGGGGCGGTGACTGCTGCGATCGTCTGGTTCAGGCGCGACCTTCGCGGGGGAGACAACCCGGTGACCCAAGCCCGCAGGTTCGATCCACGAGGTGATTATCTGCGACGGTGGATTCCCGAGCTGTCGGGCCTCCCCGACCGGCTGATCCATGATCCCTGGGAGGCGCCGCCGCTCGAGTTGGCGTCACACGGAGTCGTGCTCGGAGACGATTACCCGTGGCCGATCGTCGACCATCAGGAGGCGCGGTTGCGTGCGTTGACAGCCTATGAGGCGGTGCGCTGAGCCTCCCCGGTCAGCATCTCCAGGCCGTCCCATAGCCGGTTCCGATCCTCGAGTGTTTCCCGTGTCGACTCGATGAGATGGGTGGGTGCCGGCTTCCGGTCGAACCAGATCCGCCCATTGGTCATGCCCGGCTCCTTCGCCGATGCCAGCCAGACGATGGTGTCGGCGCCCTGTGCCGGTGTTCGCAGGAGTGGCTTCATCAGAGTGTTGAAGGTGGGCAGGGAGCGCTTCACCCCTTCGGTCTTCGCCCAACCCGGGTGCATCGAATGGAATCTGATGCCCGATCCTGCATGGCGATCTGCCCACATCTCCGTGAGAATCACCTGACCCCTCTTGGTGCGGGCGTATGCCGATGCCCCTGAGTAATGGCTATTGCTGTAACCGAGGTCGTCGGGTCGGATCCGTTCGCTATACATGCCTCCCGAGCTGACCATCACGACTCGCGAGGGGGCCGACTCTCGGAGACGCGGGATGAGGAGATTGGTCAACAGGAACTGACCGGCGAGATTGGTCGCCAACGTGGTCTCGATCATCTCGTCGGTCTCGGTCCGCTCGGGGAGGAGGACTCCGACGTTGTTGATGAGTACGTCGACTCTGGGCTCGGAGTCGAGGATTCCCGCGGCAAGTTCACGAATGTCCGACATGAGGCTCAGATCGGCCCTCATCCCGGTTATGACGCCGGCGGATTTCGACGAGAGGGCGCTCAGCTTGGCCGGGTTCCGGCCCACGGCCACGACCCGGGCCCCCAGGTCCGCCAATCTCAGGGCGGTCTCTCTACCCAACCCACCTGTGGCGCCGGTCACGATGACCGTCTGGCCGGAGAGGTCTCCTGGGATGGGCTCGAAGTCCCGAGCATGCATGAGGTAGCCGAGATTCGTGAAGGTGGCGACTGAGAGCTTGTTCATTGCTCCAGGGCGTTGACGAGGCCGTCCAAGGCACGCTCGCCCACCTTTCGCATCGCCGGAGCGATGAGCGGCACGAGGTACTTGAAGAAGTTGTGGAAATTGATGTCGGCTACGTAATCGATCACCGTGACTTCACCCGCCTCCGAGAACGAGATCTCGTCGATCGCATCGAGCTTGTCGCCCTTACCGATCAGGACCACCCTCTCACCCGGCTCCAGCCGGTTGATCTCGTAGGTCATGGGGACGACGCTGCCGCCGAACTTGACCTGCAACTCGTATTTGGTGCCTACCCGGATCGGGCCGCTGTCGAGACGCCGGGACGAAACCACCCCCGGATCCCAATTCTCGATGTTGGAGAAATCGGCGGTGTATTCGTACACCTCGTCGAGTGGCCGACGCACCTTCCGCTGTTCATGAAGTCTCACTTGGTTCCTCTGTGTGGCTGTGCTGACTCTGTTGATTGTCCACCGAAGTTCTTCGTATCTGACCCGGAACGCAGATGACCAATGGACATCGTCATCTCAACGGCTCAGCTGCTTGTCCATTGGAGATGGGAACCTGGGGACGACCACGTGATCGCCCAGCCAATCCGAGAGAGCCGCCGCCCTAGTGGCGATCTCCTCCTCGATGTCGGCACCCACATCCTCGAGCAGCTCCCAGGTGATCTCACCGGTTGGGCGCTGCCCCCACCCGCCGACGACCCTTCCGTTCGCCCATATGGTTTGGCCGGCGTTTCCATTGCGATCGAACAGACGTCCGCCGTGTTGTCCGAGGTACCAATCACGCTGCTTCCAGCCCATGACGGTCGGATCGAGCGATGGCAGGAGCCTCACCCAATCCGCTTGGTCTTCGATCGGTCCAACATCGTCGGGTAGCACCCATCCCGTGCCGTCTTCGATCCTCACCTCGACCGCGCCGACGCCGGTGAGGGCCGCCCGCACCTGGGTGACGGGCCATCCCGTCCACCACTTGACATCCGTCTCGGTCGCCGGCCCGAAGGCATGCAACCATGGCCTGAGCAGCTCGGCCTGGGCAAGACGCCGATCGATCGCCTCCAAGGGAGCGCCAAGCCATCGATCCATGGGCGCCCAGCGGTACATGCTGCTGACCCAGGAGCCCATTGGGCGGCCCCTCACTATCTCACCACCGACTGCGAGCAGGAAGAGAATCCGGGTCGACACCCCGAACGTCCCCATCACGGAGCCGTCCCTCTTGTAGATGGTCATTTTCTGGGCCAACTCGGGTACCACCTCGGTCAGCTCACGAGCGGTTGCCTCGCCGAGGCGCCGCAATGCATCGAGAGTCTTCTCACTCACCTCGTCGACCCATGAGTCGCCGTTGTCGGTGATGCCGGCTTCCTCGAGCATCCTCACGGTGCGCTTCCGCTGACCTCGATACTGAGGGAGCGCTGACGAATGATGGACGACTCCTGCCAGTTCTCTTGGCTGGACGAACAGGGTCCGGCGCATCCCGATCATCCTCATCACGGTCTTTTGGTCATACAACGCCTCTTGGACGTCGACCGTGTTCAGGCCAGGGATGCGGGCACGGGCCGACAGGTAGACAGTCACCGGGTCGGAGCTGTGCAGGCCGACCATGGCCTTGGCCGCCTCGGCGACGCTCCCGAGGGGTCGAGACAATCCGTGACGCATGGCAAGTCGGGCTCGTCGCTCTTCCAAAGTGATCTCGCGCATCGCTTGGTCAACCTATACCTGCCGCTGACGGGCTCGAATTCGTTCACTTCACTCGGATGCCGTCGGTACCGTCCCGCCGATGTGGGCTGACCGTGACGTCCGAAGGGTGGTGCTCGCCCGCTTCATATCCAGAATCGGCGGCGAAGCCGCCTTCTTCGTCGGCATCTGGGGCAAGGCCGCATTCGCCCTGGAGGCCTCCGCTGCCGGGGTTGCGGCGGTCATGGCCGCTCTCGGGCTCGCGTCGCTCATCGGATCTGCGATAGCCGGCGTCCTCGTCGACCGGTTCGACCCGAGACGCGTGCTGATCGTCGGCGAGATCATGTTCGTGCCAGTGGCGATCTCGATGGTCTTCGCAGATTCCCTGCCCTCCCTGGTGGTGGCCACATTCGCCCTGGGCCTGGTGGGGACACCCGTGTTCACCGCGATCTCGTCGTTTGCCCCCTTCCTCACCGACGAGCCTGATCGCCTGGCGCGTGTCAACGGGATGATCGAGGGTGCATCGTGGGCCGCATTCGTCGTCGGCCCCGGCTTGGGCGCGATCATCGCCGCCACGATCGGTCTCGACGGGATCTTCGTCCTCGACGCCGCCACTTCGGCGATTGCCGCAGTGGTGATGATCCCGGTTTCGATCAGGCAATTGGCCCACACCTCGTCGGACAGCACCGGCCTGTCAGAGTTGCGTCAGGGGTTCTCCTATGCCTATTCACACCCGAGAATCCGGTTCTACGTTCTCCTCGGCTCGACGATTTGGATCCTATTCGGGACCTTTTCAGCCCTCGAGCCATTGTTCTATCGAGACATTCTCCTCGTTCAGCCGGAGACGCTGGGATGGGTCAACTCCATCTTCGGCCTTGGGCTGGTCACCGGCACGGTCATCGCCTCCAGACTGCCTGAGCGCTATCGCAACGCACGTTCGCTGGTGGCGATAGTGGCGTTGAACGCCGTCGGGGTCCTGGCGTATGTCGGTACCGATCAGTTGAGGATCGTCGTCATCGCCGGGGTCTTCTGGGGAATGCTGATCGGGATCATGGCGCCCTTGTTACGAACATTGATCCAGCTCAACACGCCCGACGAGATGATGGGCCGCATCACCGGTGTCACACAGGTTCACTCGGAGGTGGGGCATCTGATGCCCCTGGCCATTGCCCCGGTGCTGGCCGGAGCCCTCGGTGTGCAGCGGACACTGGTCTATGCCGGTCTCTTGCTCGCCCTGATCGCCTTGGGATTCCTACCGACAGCTCGTCGGCTCGATCGCACTCGATCGAGACACGTGCCGCGACCGGGGTTGCCCGATCCGACCGATGAGCCGAAATCGGTTGGGCATTGAGCCTCGATCAGGCGAAGGCGATGCCGACCCGTCTCTCGAAGAGCTCGGCCTTCGCCATGATCTGCTCGGGCAGAGCCATGATCTTTTCCTGAAGCTCGGCCGCTGCAGGCTTCAGCCCGGTCAGGTCGGCGATCTTCCAGTCCTTGATCAAAGGCATGACCACGCGATCGTGATGGATCCTCAGGTTGTAGACACCGGCCTTCGCCACCTCGATGGAGCGTCGCAGGAAGTTGGGCATCGCCACTCCAGGCATCTGGAAGTTGTCGAAGACACTGTGGATCCCCCCGAGCACCAGGTCCGGCGCCTGGTCGATCATGGCCTGCATGACGCCCTTGTAGAAGATGAAGTGATGGTTCTCGTCGGCGGCGATATTTCGCATCAACTCGAACGCGGCCGGATCGTCCGTGATTTTTCCGGCGTTGCGATGGCTGATCCGTGTCGCCAGCTCCTGGGTCGCGGTGTAGGCGAAGATCTCGGTCGGATCCTCGTATGAGGGCTCGTACCCGTTGACCATCGTTGCCTTGCGGTCGTCCTCGAGTTGGTCGGGGTCGCAGTTCCTCGACGTGAGCAAATAGCTCCTGATCCCGATCGCGTGCTGGCTCTCCTCGGCGGTCCAGAGATGATTCCACGTCGAGAAGGCGGACGTTCGGGGCATGTTCCTCTCGATGAGGGCGTGGTAGTAGGGGAGGTTGTCCTCTGTCAGCAGGTTGAGGACCAGAGAGGTCCTGGCGTTCTCCGAGATGGTGCACTGTGAGACGTCCCAGGGCTTGTCACGGAAGCTCTCTCCGCGTTCCCAGGGGACGATGTCATGGAAGTACCAGTCCGCCCTACGAGCGAGATGGTCCTCGGTCAGCCTGGCCACGTCGCTCTCGATTGCCTCGATGAGCTCGTAGTGCTCGCTGTAGGCCATTTTGGTATTGGTCCGATCGGTTGTGAGATAGTGACGGTAGTAGAGATCGCGAGGAGCGCCCGGAGCGCAGTCCCGGGCGACATCGTGGGCCTCTCGGTAGAGTCTCGCCGCCATGGGCCCCGTTGCATCCTCTCGTCTCCGTCGCAACACCCTCAACATCGTCGCAGTGCTCGGTGTGCTCATGATCCTCTGGGAGCTGTACAAGGTGATCTGGGCCGCTGCGGGATGGGACTGGCCGGTTCGACCTGACAATCGGACCATGCCGCATACGTGGGACGTCGTCCTACAGCTCGTTCAGCCCGCTCAGAGGAATGGGCCACCATTGATCCTGGTGGAGGCCAAGGCGGCGCTGTTGACCCTGCGAGAGGCCCTGGTGGGATTTCTCGTTGGCGGCTCGATCGGGTTCGGTCTGGGAGTCCTCTTCGTGCGCAGCCGCACGGCCGAGCGCGCCTTCATGCCCTATGTGGTGGCTTCCCAGACGGTGCCCATCCTCGCCATCGCCCCGATGGTGGTGGTCTGGGGCGGGAAGCTCGACGTCCCTCAATGGCTCACCGTGTCGGTGATCGCCGCATATCTGACCTTCTTCCCGGTGGCGATCAACACCTTGCGCGGATTGCGCTCTCCCCAGCCGACTGCGATGGAGTTGATGAGGAGCTACGCCGGCACGCCACGGGAGACACTGTGGAAACTGCAGGTCCCGGCTGCCATGCCCTTCATATTCACGGCCCTGAAGGTCTCGGCCGCGGCGAGCGTCATCGGGGCGATCGTCGGAGAGTTGCCCGCCGGCTTCAGGGGAGGTCTCGGCCGTGACCTCCTTCAGTTCTCACAGCAATTCACGGCAGCGCCGGAGAAGCTGTTCGCCGCCGTCTTCATCGCCGGGCTCGCCGGGATGCTCTTCGTCGGGGTGGTCACCTACGGGGAGCATCGGTGGGTGGCGAGGAGCAGGAGGGAATCGTCATGAGCGATCAGGTAGTGATCGCCAAAGGGGTCGGAAAGACGTTCGGCAGCGGCTCCGAGCAGGTGCAGGCGCTCTCAGGGATAGACCTGGAGATCGACCCCGGCGACTTCGTCTCCTTGATCGGCCCCTCCGGTTGTGGGAAGTCGACACTTCTCCGCCTCATCGGCGATCTCGTTAGTCCCACGGAGGGTGCTCTAACCGTCAACGGCAAGACTCCGAACCAGGCTCGGCTCGATCGGGATTATGGGATCGTCTTCCAGTCGGCCACGCTCTTGGACTGGCGCACTGTTCAGAAGAACGTGGAGCTGCCGCTCGAGATGATGGGTTTCAGTGACGACGATCGACATCGCCGCGCCATCGAGATGCTCGAACTGGTGCAACTCGGTTCGTTCGCCGATCATTATCCGTGGCAGCTGTCGGGAGGGATGCAGCAGCGAGTCGCGATCGCACGAGCACTCGCGTTCGAGCCCTCGCTCCTCCTCATGGACGAGCCATTTGGGGCGCTCGACGAGATGACCCGCGAGCTGATGCAGCAGGAGGTCTTGCGGCTCTGGGAGGAGACCGAGACCAGTGTCGTCTTCGTCACTCACTCGATACCCGAGGCGGTCTTTCTCTCGACGAGGGTCGTGGTCATGACCCCGCGGCCCGGTCAGGTGAGCGAGGAGATCTCCATCGACCTTCCCCGCAGTCGAACCCAGGACACCAGGGAGGACGAGCACTATTTCGAGCTCATCACCAGGGTGCGGGAGGCTTTGCGCGGCGGCGATAGGACGGCCGGCTCGTGACCGAGCGCGACGACCTCATCCACGAGACTTCGACCACGGATGTGTTCGGAGCGTTCGAGGAAGACGTTCCCACGCAGAGGCTCGGCGCCTCCTTCGGAAAGGGCTTGGCCGAATATCTCCCTGCCGTCGTCGCCTTCATCCTGGTCGTGCTCGCCTGGGAGGGACTGACTCGCTTGTTCAAGGTCGAGACCTTCGTCCTGCCCAAGCCGAGCGAGGTCCTTTCCAGCTTCGTCGAGACCTCCGGTGTCATCTGGGGGGCCGGCCTGCGAACGCTCTTCGAGGCTGCGGGCGGTTTCGTGATCGGTGTCGGCCTCGCCATCGTGACCTCGCTGGCGGCAGCCCGATGGCTCGGCTTTCGTGAGGGCATCCTGCCGCTGGCCATCGCGGCAAATGCCACTCCGATCGTTGCCCTTGCCCCGATCTTCAACAACTGGTTCACCATCACGAGCCCTGTGTCCAAGATGGCCGTGGTCGCGGTCGTCGTCTATCTCCCGGTCATGATCAACACGACGAGGGGCCTGATAGAGGTCGAGTTCGCCGAGCTCGAGTTGATGAGATCCCTCGCCGCAACGCCTTCGCAAGTGACGAGGAGGGTCCGTGTGCCTCGGTCCCTCCCCTTCTTCTTTGCCTCGCTGAAGGTGGCCAGTGCCCTCTCGCTCATCGCGGCGATCGTGGCGGAGTACTTCGGCGGCCCCCAGGACGTGCTGGGGCAGTACATCGTCAATCGGGCCAATCTATTTCAGTTCCCCGACGCCTGGGCTGCGATCCTCGTCGCATCCATCCTCGGAGTGGCCTTCTACCTCCTCGTGCTGGGCGCCGAGCGTGTGTTCATGCCGTGGCATGTCTCACTGCGCTCGAGCAACTGATCCGCTCGGTGTGGGATTTGGGGCGACGCGTGCCGGGCGGGACCTATATGGTGTCCGCCACCCCTGGATCTAGGAGGATTTGATGAGGTTTGGCAAATGGCGTCGGATCGTCGTGTCCACGGCGGTGCTGGCGATGGTCCTGGCCGCCTGTGGCGGCGGAACGAGCTCGGACACCACGACGGCCGCGGAGTGCACCACTCCCGACGATGTTCGGGTGCAGCTGCAGTGGTTCGCCCAATCGCAATTCGCCGGTTACTACGTGGCTCTGGACAAGGGCTTCTACGACGACGAGTGCCTGAACGTGGAGATCTTGGAAGGTGGCGTCGACATCGTTCCCCAGCAGGTGCTGGCAACCGGTGGAGCCGAGTTCGGTCTCGCTTGGGTGCCCAAGGCCCTGGTGTCGCGGGATGCGGGGGCGAACATCGTCAATATCGCCCAGGTGTTCGAGAGATCCGGGACACTGGAGGTCTCCATGGCCGACTCGGGCATCACCTCACCCGCCGACTGGGCCGGCAAGAAGGTCGGGAACTGGGGGTTTGGCAACGAGTTCGAGTTGACCGCCGCCATCGAGAAGCTCGGTGTCTCCAACGTGGAGCTGATCGGTCAGGACTTCACCATGAATGCCCTGCTCAACGGTGAGATCGATGCCGCAGAGGCGATGATCTACAACGAGTACGCCCAGGTGTTGGAGGCAGCGAATCCCGACACCGGTGAGCTCTATCAGCCCTCCGATCTCAATGTGATCGATTTCAACGACGTCGGCACCGCGATGCTGCAGGATGCCGTGTGGGTCAATGCCGACTGGATTGCCGAGGATGGGAACGAGGACGTCGCGACACGATTCCTGGCGGCCACGTTCCGCGGCTGGATCCACTGTCTGGACAACTTCGACGAGTGCGTCCAGATCGTTCTGGACAACGGCTCGACACTCGGGCAAAGCCATCAGGAGTGGCAGCTCAACGAGATCCTCGCCCTCATCTTCCCGGCCACCAATGGCATCGGGGTCATGAATGAGGACTTGTGGAACCAGACGGTGTCTGTGGCCACCGCACAGATCCCCGAGTTGCAGGGCAAGGAGATCTCGGCGGACGCCTATCGGACTGATCTGGCCGAGGCTGCGATCGAGCTCCTCGGTGATGCGGACGTCAAGGGCACCGGCTACGAGCGGCGCGACATAGCGCTACAAGAAGGCGGAAACTAACAGGCTCCTGTGAGTGGCCACCCACCATCGAAGTGGGTGGTTGCACACGCTAGGTTTGGGTCCCACCAGTCTTCAGGAGGTATCGGATGGCAAATGTCGTCAGAGCCGCGATCGTCCAGACCGAATGGACGGGCGACAAGGACACCATGATCAAGAAGAACGCGGACTATGCCCGCGAGGCGGCCAAGCAGGGCGCACAGGTCATGTGCTTCCAGGAGCTCTTCTATGGCCCGTACTTCTGCCAGGTCCAGGAGAACGATCACTTCGAGTATGCCGAGCCCATCCCCGACGGCCCGACCACGAAGTTGATGCAGGATCTGGCCAAGGAGACCGGGATGGTCCTCGTCGTCCCCATCTTCGAGAAGGAGCAGGAAGGCTTCTACTACAACACCGCATCGGTGATAGACGCCGATGGGACATATCTCGGAAAGTACCGAAAGAACCACATACCCCACGTGAAAGGGTTTTGGGAGAAGTTCTACTTTCGCCCCGGGAACATGGGTTATCCCGTCTTCGACACTGCCGTGGGGAAGATCGGTGTCTACATCTGCTACGACCGGCATTTCCCGGAGGGCTGGAGGGCACTCGGCCTGAATGGGGCCAAGATCGTCTTCAACCCATCAGCAACCAGCCGGGGATTGTCCATGTATCTATGGAATCTCGAGCAACCGGCGTCGGCGGTGGCCAATGAGTACTACATAGGGGCGATCAACCGGGTCGGCAAAGAGCCGTTTGGCGACAACGACTTCTATGGGTCCTCCTACTTCGTCGACCCCAGGGGCCAGATCGTCGGCGAGGCCGCGTCTGATACCGAGGAGGAGCTGGTCGTCCGCGACCTCGACCTCGATAGGATCGAGGAAGTCCGACAGCAATGGGCCTTCTACCGTGACCGCAGACCCGATGCTTACGGCGATCTGGTCGCTCCATAGGAGGTAGCGATGCCACGAACACTCATCAAGGGAGGCACGGTCGTCACTGCCACTGAGAGGTCGCAGGCAGACGTCCTGGTGGTCGACGAGAAGGTTGCGGCCTTGGCCGCTCCCGGGACCCACGACTGGGAAGACGGCGCCGACAAGGTGATCGATGCGACCGGCAAGTTGGTGATCCCGGGTGGTATCGATGTGCACACCCACATGGAGTTGCCATTTGGCGGCACGTTCGCGGCTGACACCTTCGAGACCGGGACACGGGCTGCGGCTTGGGGCGGGACCACGACCATCATCGACTTCGCCGTACAGACCAAGGGTCAGAACCTCATGGACGGCTTCGAGGCCTGGATGGGGAAGGCGGAGGGAAACTGCGCCATCGACTACGGGTTTCACCTGATAGTCGGCGACGTGACCGACCAATCGCTCAAAGAGATGGACATCGCCATGGGTGAGGGAGTCACCTCGTTCAAGATGTTCATGGCCTACCCAGGTGTTTTCTACTCGACCGATGGGGAGATCTTCCGAGCGATGCAGAAGGCTTCCGAGAACGGATCGACGATCATGATGCACGCCGAGAACGGCATCGCCATCGACGTCCTGGTGGAGCAGGCCCTCGCCCGGGGCGAGACCGATCCCATCTATCACGGCTTGACCAGGCCCTCGATCCTGGAAGGGGAGGCAACACATCGTGCCATCAAGCTGGCCGAGCTCGCCGGATGCCCCGTCTACATCGTGCACATGTCTGCAATCGATGCCCTCGTCGAGCTCACCGTCGCCAGAGATGAGGGCCAGAATGCGTTCGGGGAGACCTGTCCCCAATACCTCTTTCTGTCACTCGACGATCTCGGCAACGGCTACGAGGGGGCGAAGTTCGTCTGCTCGCCACCGATGCGTGACCGTGCCGAGGAGCATCAAGAGGCGCTTTGGACCGGTCTGGCCACCAACGACCTCCAGGTCGTGTCGACGGACCACTGCCCCTTCTGCTGGGGGGACCACCCCAAGTTCGGCACCCAAAAGCAGTTGGGCCGCGACTCGTTCGCCCAAATCCCCAACGGCCTGCCCGGTGTGGAGAACCGAATGGAGCTGATCTACCACGGTGGGGTCCAAGAGGGGCGAATCGACCTAAACAGGTATGTGGAGATCACGGCGACGACGCCGGCCAAGATGTTTGGCCTCTATCCGCAAAAGGGGACCATCGCCGTCGGCTCCGACGCCGACATCGTGGTGTTCGACCCCGGTGAACGCCATGTCATCTCGGCTGAGACCCATCACATGTGGGTGGACTACTCCTGCTACGAGGGCATGGAGATCACTGGCAAGGTCGAAACCGTCTTGAGTAGAGGGAAAACTCTCATCGAAGATGGCTCCTATCTGGGGAAAGCCGGTGACGGGCGCTATCTGAGGCGTGGCACCAACCAATACCTGATCTGATCCGAAACCGCTCCAAGGCCTGATCAGACGCTCTGTGCGATCGGCTCCAACCGGGTGTCGGGGTGGCGAGCGGCGAGCCTTGCGAAGATGGCCATGGTCATGTTGAGGCCGGCGTGCACCACGACCGGCGCCCAGATCGATCCGGTCTCCATCCGCAGCCAGACCAGGCCGGCCCCTCCGATGGTGGTGGCGATCACGGTCACGAGCACGTGGGTCAGGCCGGCCAGACTCCGGCGATCGGACGCCTTCGCCTGATCGAGACCGGGACCGACGTGCCACAACCCGAAGAGCACCGCCCCTCCCCATAGTGCGATCGGGGCGGGGTACAGGGCGATCAGTGCGCCATGGAGGACACCTCGGAACACGGCCTCTTCGATCAGTGCAGTCATGATGGGGATGCGGATGAAGATCTGGGTGGCCGCCTGACCCTTGGACAGAGAGCCGATTCGAGGATCGGCCAGGTGATCCCGCAACGAGTCCCTCGAGAGCATGGTCAGGCCGACCACGGTCATGGCTATCACGGTTCCCGACCCCCATGCGGCCAGCATGCCACCGCTCGGTGGAGCCAGCCCCACTGCGGTGGGCCCGGCCCACAGGGCGCCGATCAGCACCACTGCGGCTCCCATTGACCCCGTGACCAACGGAGCCCAAGTGGCGCGCACTCGCCACGGGAGAACGATATAGACGAGGGTTTGGAAGCCGACTGCGTAGGCGACGAGTGTCAGTGCTGTTGTAAAGAGATTCATGCTCTGGGCCGGTCATGTGGGAGGTCACGTGACCGGACGGCTCGATCAGGTGGTTGTGCTATCACGGTATCGGCGGTGAGTGGCTATCGGAATAGACCCAAATACCCAATTTCTGCGGAGCATAAACCCGGTTAGGAGAACGTGTCGCAGCTCCCGGGATCGCCGGTCGTGAAGCCCTGGTTGAGCCAGCGATACCGCTGGTCCGAGCTGCCGTGGGTCCAGGTCTCAGGGGTCACCTGCCCGGTGGTCTGTCTCTGGATCGCATCGTCACCGACCGATGCAGCCGCTCCGAGCGCCTCCTGCAAGTCGCCCTCTTCGAAGACCGCCGCCGATGTGCCTGTGCGCAGCGTCGACAGCCAGACCCCGGCGAAGCAATCGGCCTGAAGCTCCAGTGCGATGCTCGCGTCGTTGGTGCCGAGGTTTTGGACCTGGTCGGTGATCCCGAGCAGATTCTGAATGTGATGACCGACCTCGTGAGCCAGGATGTAGGCCTGGGCCGTGTCGCCCGCCGCCCCGAATCTCGTCTGGAGCTCGCGGAGGAAGTCGAGATCCATGTACACCAGCTCGTCCCTGGGGCAGTAGTGGGGCCCGACCTGGGCTTGGGCGCCGCCACAGGCGGATTGGGTTGCGCCGCTGAAAACCACCAGGTCGGTAGGGCGATAGTCGAGGTTCGCCTCCTGGAAAACTCCTTGCCACATCGCCTGATCGTCAGCCAGGACATCCCCCAAGAAGCCAACCAGGTCGGCATCGGGGTCGGTGGCCGGGTCGAGTGGAGTCTCTTGTGAGACCGATCCCGCAGGATCCAGGGCATTGGTCAAGTCGGTCAGGTTCCCACCCCCACCGAGGAGCGTTATCACCAGGTATATGACGATGGCCAGCCCACCGCCACCGAGCCCGATCGTCCTCATCCCCGGTCGAGCGCCACGCCGGTCGATCACCCTGCCCGGGCCTGTTGGATCTCTCTTCCATCTCATCTGATGAATCCTTTGCCTCGTCGGATCTGTGACCCGGAAGGGCGACGATATCGGATGGAGAGGGCAAGCGGGCCAGGTGTACATTGTCCTGTCATGGATGAGCGTCCCGGGATTGCGGATCCCGGCCACCTCGAGGGCGCAATTCGCCTGGATGACATGCTCGATGAGGCCCGCAGCGGCCTGCAGAGGGTCCCCGTCGAGGAGCTGGAGGCGATGGTCGAGTCAGGCGCCTTGCTGGTCGACATTCGCACCTCCGAGCAGAGGGAGCGAGACGGGCTTCTCCCTGGGGCCGAGGTCATCGACTTGACCGTCCTCGAGTGGCGTCTGGCGCCGACGAGCCCTCACCGCATCGTCGATCTGGAGACCGACCGACCTGTGATCCTCGTCTGCTCCGAGGGGTACAGCTCGAGCCTCGCGGCCGCACGCCTGCAACGGCTCGGGGTGGTGAACGCCACCGATCTCATCGGAGGCCACAAGGCGTGGAGATCGTTGACCCGGGACGGCGCCCTCGCCCGAGATACCCAGACTCCTGAAACGCCGACACAGGGTGACCTCCTGCAAACCCCCATCCCCGCGGAGGATTAGGGTCTGGAGGCACCCTTTACCCAGAAAGGAAACTCACATATGCGGAAGTACATGTTCCAGGCGTCGCTCACCGGCGAAGGCATCGCCGGTGTCATGAAAGAGGGCGGCACGGCTCGACATGCGGTGATCCGCGATGCCATCGAGCGGTTGGGCGGGACCCTGGAGGGGTTCTACTTCGCCTTCGGGCAAGATGACGTGATTCTCATCTGTGACCTGCCAGACGACGAGACCGCGGCAGGGTTTGCCATGGAAACATCTTCATCGGGCCGCGTTGCCGTCGCGACGACCGTGCTGCTGACGCCCGAGCAGATCGACCAGGCCCGCGAGAAGCAGAGCGGCTGGCGGGCGCCGGGCGCCTGACCTCGGCCGGCAGTCAGTCAGACTTCGCTTCGGGTCGAGGCCCCAGGGGCATCCGCTGACCTTGCACGTGGCAGTGACTAGCTTCAGGCCGTCGTCATCCCGGGAGTATCGCGAGACATGAAGCAAATCGACCATTGGATCGATGGAAGGCTGATGACCGGTGGCTCGGACCGATCCGGCCCGGTCTACAACCCGGCCACGGGTGTGCAGACGGCCGAGGTTGCGCTCGCCTCCAGCCAAGACGTCGATGTGGCAGTTCAGTCGGCGAGCCGGGCGTTCGAGACATGGCGTTACTCCTCCCTGACCCAACGTCAGAACATCATGTTCGCCTTCAGGGAGCTGGTAGCCGCACGCAAGATGGACTTTGCCCGCCTCCTGACCGCCGAGCATGGCAAGACGCTGGACGATGCCGCCGGTGAGGTCCAACGCGGCCTCGAGGTCGTCGAGTTCGCCTGCAACATCGCCCATCTGCTGAAGGGTGACTTCTCCGAGCAGGTATCCACCGGCGTCGACACCTACACCATTCGCCAGCCCTTGGGCGTCGTGGCGGGAATCACGCCTTTCAACTTCCCGGCCATGGTCCCGATGTGGATGTACCCCATCGCCATCGCATGTGGAAACACTTTCGTGTTGAAGCCTTCGGAGAAGGACCCTTCCTCATCGCTGTTGGCCGCCGAGTTGCTGGCGGCGGCGGGTCTTCCCGACGGTGTCTTCAACGTGGTTCACGGTGACAAAGTGGCGGTCGATGCGCTGCTGGCCCATCCCGAGGTCGCGGCGATCTCGTTCGTTGGGTCCACACCGATCGCCCGTTACATCTACGAGACAGGGACCCACAACGGCAAACGGGTCCAGGCACTGGGTGGTGCCAAGAACCACATGATCGTCCTCCCCGACGCCGACATCGATCTCGCCGCCGACGCCGCCGTATCCGCCGGCTACGGATCGGCGGGGGAGCGCTGCATGGCGATTTCCGCCGTGGTGGCGGTCGGCGAGGCAGGTGATCCCCTGATCGAGGGCGTTCAGACCAGGATCGAGAAGTTGAAGGTCGGCCCCGGGGATGAAGCGGGTGTCGAGATGGGCCCGTTGGTCACGAAGGAGCATCTCGCCAAGGTTCGCGGATATGTCGATGCAGGTGTTTCGGCGGGGGCGAATCTCGTGGCCGACGGCCGCACCCTGGTGGTCGAGGGCCATGAGAACGGCTTCTTTCTCGGCCCGACCCTCTTCGACAACGTCACCGAGGACATGTCGATCTACACCGACGAGATCTTCGGCCCGGTCCTGTCGACGGTGCGCATGGACCACTTCGAGGAGGCGATCCGCCTGATCAACGAGAATCCGTACGGGAATGGCACGGCGGTCTTCACCAACGATGGCGGGGCGGCGCGGAAGTTCCAGTCCGAGATTCAGGTGGGAATGGTGGGCATCAATGTCCCGATTCCCGTGCCCTTGTCGTTCTACAGCTTTGGCGGCTGGAAGAGCTCGATCTTCGGGAGTCATGCCATCTATGGGCCGGAGGGAGTCCATTTCAACACCCGGCAGAAGGTCGTGATCTCGCGTTGGGCCGATCCGATCCATCGCGGCGTGGACCTCGGCTTTCCGACACACGGCTGACCATTGACCCGGAGCCGAGCCTGGCTGGGAGCCGCATTGGTGACGCTCGCCGCCTGCTCGGGCGCCACGGTGGTCGTTGAGACCACCACGGCGACAATCACTCTCTCCGACTTGATCGGGTCATGGGAGAACGACCTGATCCTGCTGCAGGTGGCCGGTGACGGGTCGTACTTGATCTTCTCCGACCCTCAGATGCCCGATGTCCTCGTCATGACCGGTTTCGTGGCCAGAAACGGTGAGCAGTTCGACTTCGTGACCGGCACACAGGGTGATTGTCCCGGTCAGACCGGGGTCTACACCGGAGAGCTCGAGGGAGAGGTGTTGACCTTCACCCTGGCGAACGACCCCTGTGAGCTGCGGCAATCGATGTTCTCCGAGCCCTTCACACGCCGGGAGCAATGACCAGGTCGCGGGACCAAAGGTCTTGATAGGTCTCGCGTCTCACCACGAGACGAGCGTCGCCGTCCCCGACGAAGACCACGGCTGGTCGTCGCACCATGTTGTAGTTGGACCCCATCGAATGCCCGTAGGCGCCGGTCACGGGCGTGGCGAGCAAGTCGCCGACGGCCACGGACTCAGGCACCATCCCGTTGCGCGCAAGGACGTCGCCCGACTCACAGTGCTTGCCCACGAGGCGTATCTCCCGTGTCCGATCGGCATTCGTCGAGGCCGGGGCAAACACCTCATAACCGCTGCCGTATAGGACCGGGCGGGGATTGTCACTCATTCCCCCATCGACCGCGACGTAGGTCCTGATCCCCGGGATCTCCTTGATGACCCCCACCGTGTAGAGGGTGATGGCGGCCTTTGCCACGATCGACCTTCCCGGCTCAGCGACGAGCCTGGCTCGGATCCCAGCCGACCTGGCGGCAGCGGCCAACACGTTTCCCCAGTCGGTGATGGAAGGCGCCTCTTCGCCTTCGACGTACGCCACTCCCAGCCCACCCCCGATGGACAGCTCCTCCACATCGAACTCGCCCACGAACTCGGCGATCACCGAGAGTGCCTTCTCGAAGAACCCGACGTCGAAGACCTGACTGCCTACGTGGGCATGCACGCCTTCGAGGATCATCGAGCCCGATCGAGCAGCGCGCTCCATAGCCGATGCCGCCGCGCCGCTCTCGACCGGGATACCGAACTTGGAGTCGACGGTTCCAGTTCGCAGGAACTCGTGCGTGTGGGCTTCCACTCCGGGGTTGACGCGGATCATCACCCTTGGCGGGCGGAGGCCTTCCGCAACCATCATCTCGATGCGTTCGATCTCGGCAGCGGAGTCGATCACGAGCTGGCCCACCTCGGCCCCGAGCGCCTCCCTCAGCTCGTCGTCGGACTTGTTGTTTCCGTGAAAGACCAGGCGGTCGGCGGGGATTCCGGCGGCGAGGGCATAAGCGAGCTCTCCACCGGTGGAGACGTCGAGGCGCATTCCCTCTTCGTGGGCCAGACGGGCCATCGCCCCACAGAGAAACGCCTTGGTCGCATAGGAGACGCCGTCCGGGAAAGCGGCAACCGCTTCACGACAGCGGACCCGAAGATGGGTCTCGTCGTATACGAACAACGGTGTTCCGTGCTCCCGGGCCAACTCGTCCATGCGACACCCGCCGATGAGGAGCATTCCGTCGGGATCGACCGCAGCGGTCTCGGGGAGCAGGTTGAAAGGGAGGGCGGTCATCGGGGGCTGGGGTCGGGCTCGCCAACTTACCCGACGTGACCGACCGTCGGGAGTGTCAGGCCCACGCCGCCCCGCGGCCCATCGACGTGATGCTGTCGTCGGTCGGTGTTATGCCGCGGCGCAGGTCGTTGCGGAAGCGGTTGATGATGCCGTCGAGGTTGGCCGTCTCGATGAGGAACGAGTCGTGTCCCTGGGGTGCGTGCAAGAGTTGGTAGCGGGCGTTGGGCAGGTCGCGGGCCATCTCCTCGACCTCCTCGGCGGGGTAGAGGATGTCACTCGATATGCCCACTGCCAGGGTTGGCGTCTTCAGACCGCCCAGCACGTCGGCCATCTCGCCTCTTCCGCGTGCGAGATCGTGACTGTCCATGGCATTCATGAGCCGGAGGTAGGTGTTGGCGTCGAATCGGTCCACGAGCTTGCGCCCCTGGTACTCGAGGTACGACCCGACCTCGAACTCGTCGTCGACGATTCGTCTCCCGAATCGACTCTCGAAGTTGGAGCGACCTCGATAGGAGATCATGGCGATCATTCGCGCCAGCGCCAGTCCGCTGTCGGGCCCGTCCCCTGGGGGGTATTCGCCACCCTTGAATGCCGGGTCGGTGACGATTGCCGCTCTCTGGGCCGCCGAGAAGCCAACGCTCCACGCCGAGTGGGCGGCTCCGACACCTATGGCCACGACGCCCTTGACTCGCTCGGGGTACATGGCCCCCCATTCCAGGGCCTGCATCCCACCCATCGAGCCCCCGAGAACCAGGTCGAGAGTCTCGACGCCGATCTGGTCGAGGAACCGGGCCTGGAGCGCCACCATGTCGCGAATGGTGACGGCCGGGAAGTCGGCCCCGTACCACCTGTCGGCTCCAGGGCGCGGGCTGGTTGGGCCCGTCGTGCCGTAGCAACTTCCCAGGGCGTTGGTGGCCACGATGAAGTCCCGATCCGGATCGAAGCTGCGTGATGACCCGAAGAGGCCATTCCACCACTCGTCGGCATCGGCGCTCCCGGTAAGGGCATGGCAGATGAGTGTCGCCTCGCTGGTCGGTGTGCCCCAGGTTCGGTAGGCGACCGTGACCTCGTCGAGTGCCTCCCCGCCCTCGAGCGGGAAGGCACCTTCGAGTTTCAGGGTCCGGGTCTCATCCGGCGATTGCGTAGTCAACCGACGGGCTCCTTGGTAACGGCCTTGTCGAAGGCCTGCTGGAAGTCGGCGATGATGTCGTCGATGTGCTCGATTCCCACCGACACCCTGATCTGGTCGGATCGCACTCCGGCCGCCTCCTGCTCCTCCGCGCTCAGTTGCTGATGCGTAGTGGAGTTGGGATGGATGACCAGTGTCTTGGCATCGCCAACGTTGGCCAGATGTGAGGCCAGCTCCACCGAGTCGATGAACCTGATTGCTGCCTCGTCGCCACCCACGATGCCGAATGTGAGCACGGCGCCGAAACCGTTTCTGAGGAGCCGCTTGGCGTTCTCGTGATAGGCATGCGTCTCGAGACCGGGATAGTCCACCCAGCTCACGGCGTCATTGGCCTCGAGCCATCTGGCGAGCTCGAGGGCATTGTCCACGTGACGCTGGACCCTCAGCGACAACGTCTCGAGCCCCTGGAGGAACAGGAATGCGTTGAAAGGACTGAGCGCCGCGCCAAGATCTCTCAGACCCTCCACCCTGGCCCTGATGGCGAAGGCGATGTTCCCGAATGGTCCATCCGGCCCGAAGGTGTCGGCGAAGACCAGGCCGTGATAGCCGGGCGCCGGCTCCGTGAAGACCGGGAAGCGGCCGTTCCTCCAGTCGAAATTCCCGGAGTCCACGATCACTCCGCCGATCGAGGTTCCGTGGCCTCCGATCCACTTCGTGGCCGATGCAACCACGATGTCGGCGCCCTGCTCGATGGGTCGGCTCAGGTACCCGGCGGCCCCAAACGTGTTGTCGACGATCACCGGGACGCCTTTGGCGTGGGCTCGCTCGGCTATCGCCGGGATGTCCGGCACGTTGAATCTCGGATTGCCGATCGTCTCCAGATAGACCGCCTTGGTCTTGTCGTCGATCCGGCTCTCGAAGTCCTCGGGATCGTCGCCGTCGACGAACCGGACCTCTATCCCGAGTCGGGCCAGCGTCACCTTGAATTGGTTATAGGTGCCTCCATACAGGAAGCTGGTGGAGACGATGTTGTCCCCGTTCCCGGCGATGGTGAGGATGGCGGTGAGCTGTGCCGCCTGACCACTCGCCGTCGCCACCGCGGCCACGCCACCCTCGAGCGCCGCTATCCGCTTCTCGAAGACATCTGTGGTTGGGTTCATGATCCGTGTGTAGATGTTGCCGAACTCCTGGAGGGCGAAGAGCCTCGCACCGTGACTGGCGTCATCGAAGGTGTAGGAGGTGGTCTGATAGATGGGAACGGCCCGGGCATTGGTCCCGGGTGCCGGTTCCTGTCCGGCATGGACCTGAAGGGTCTCGTATCGATAGTCGGCTGTCACTTCTGCTTCTCCTCTGTCGAGGATCCGCTCCGGCAACCGTCTACGAAAAAGATCCGCAACCGTTGCCGGTGCGGATCCGATCTTCTGGCGCTTTGTCGCTGCTTACACGTCGGTCCCACACGGCTCATTGTGAGCCATGCACATACAACCGATGGTGTGGGCGGCGAACATTGGAGGAGAAGGTATCGGAGGGGATGCGCCGAGTCAAGCCCCGCCGATCGTCGGTGAGCCAAAGGTGACCTCGAACCATGGGTGATCGGTTAGCTTTCACCCATGGACTTCGGTGTAGTGCTTCAAACCAATCCGCCGGCTTCGCACGTGGTGGACATCGCCGTTCGGGCCGAGGAGCTCGGGTTCTCGAAGGCTTGGACCTGGGACTCCCATGTGCTGTGGCAGGAGCCCTTTGTCATCTACTCGCGGATTCTCGACGCGACGGAGCACATGGTGGTGGGCCCGATGGTGACCAACCCGGGCACCCGTGACTGGACCGTGCTCGCCTCCTTGTTCGCCACTCTGGACGACATGTACGGCCCGAGGACGGTCTGTGGCATGGGCAGGGGTGACTCGGCTCTGCGCTACATCGGGCGCAAGCCGACCACTCTCCAAACCATGGTGCGGTCGATGGACGTCATCAAGCGCCTCGTGGCCGGCGAAGAGGTCGAGTACAACGGGCAGACCCTTTCCTTTCCCTGGGTCGAGAAGGGTTGGGACCTCCCGATGTGGGTGGCGGGCTATGGCCCGAGAACGCTGGAGACAGTCGGGCGATACGCCGACGGTTTCATCTTGCAACTCGCCGATCCCCAGATATTGGAGTGGACCATGGCGGCGGTGCGGGCCGCGGCTGAAGACGAGGGCCGCGATCCCGATTCGATATCCATCTGCGTCGTGGCCCCTGCATATGTGGGTGAAGACCTGGCCCACCAGCGTGATCAACTTCGCTGGTTTGGTGGAATGGTGGGGAACCATGTGGTCGACATGGTCAACAGATATGGAGATGACCCGTCGAAGGTGCCGGTCGTGCTCTCGGAATACATCAAGGCCCGGGAGTCATACGACTACGACCATCATGGCAAGACCGGAAATCCGTCCACGGAGTTCGTCCCCGACGACATCGTTGATCGATTCTGCGTCCTCGGGCCCGCCCAAGCCCATGTCGAGAAACTCGGTCTCCTCGAGGAGATGGGTGTCGACCATTTCGGCATCTACCTGATGCACGACGACATGGACGGGACGCTCGAGGCGTATGGCGCGGAGATCATCCCTGCCCTGACCTAGCGCCGATTCATGCCCACTGCCGTGAGACGATGACGAGATCGGCTCGAGCCGCCCATCGGTAGAGTCCGCTCGTGGAGCCTTCCGCCAGCCTCGAGTTGAGATGACGCCAAGCCAGGAGCTTCCAGCCGGTGCCGTCACCTTCGTCTTCACGGACATCGAAGGGTCGACACGCATGGTCCAGGCGCTCGGTGACGATTGGGTGGCCGTGCTCGAACGACACCACCGTCTCGTGGGCGATGCGATCGAGAGTCAGTCCGGCACGGTGGTGAAGACCGAGGGAGATGCCTTCTTTGCTGTCTTCACGTCCCCACTCTCGGCGGCCCTCGCCGCCATCGAAGTCCAGAGGTCACTCGCCGCCGCGCCCTGGCCCGAAGGAGGAGTGGTCAGAGTGCGAATCGGGATCCACACGGGGATCGGTGTCTTGGGGGCAGGCGACTACGTCGGTCTCGACGTCCATCGCGCCGCTCGCATCTCCGATGCGGCACATGGCGGTCAAGTCGTGATGTCGGAGGCCACGGCGGTTCTGGTCGAGAGAGATCTCCCCGAGGACGCCAGATTGCGGGATCTCGGGAAATTTCGATTGAAGGATCTATCGGAGCCGGAGACGATCTTCCAACTCATCGCCGCCGGTCTGGCAACTGAGTTCGGCCCACTGCGAACTCTCGACGTGGTCCCGAACAACCTCCCCAGGCAGCTGACGAGCTTCGTCGGTCGTCAGGCCGAGGTGGAAGAGGCGACACGGCTCCTCGAGGCCTCGCGACTGCTCACCTTCACCGGCCCGGGGGGGACGGGCAAGACCCGTCTCGCCCTCCAGGTGGCCGCCGAGATGGCCGACACCTTCCGTGATGGTGTGTTCTTCGTCGAGCTCGCCTCGACCTCCGACCCGTCCGTCGTCGCCTCCCACATACTCGACAGCCTCGGCCTATCGGCGTCTGCACGGGATCAGACCCCGGAGGCCCGTCTCCTCGAGCAGATCTCGGACCGCCAACTCCTCCTGATCCTGGACAACTTCGAGCAGTTGCTGGAAAGCGCCCCTTTGGTGGCAGCCATGGTTCGGTCGGCACCAATGACCAAGTTCCTGGTCACATCGCGAGCACCACTCAAGATCAGCGGGGAGCAGGAGATGCCGATCCCTCCCCTGGGGATGCGCGAGAAAGCCGGCGGGTCGAGTGTCGAGGCGAGTTTGGGGTCGGAGGCAGTGCAGCTTTTCACGGAGCGCGCTCTCGCGGTGCGCCCCGACTTCATCGTCGACGAGCACAACGCCGCGGCGGTCGCCGAGCTGGTGAGACGTCTCGATGGTCTGCCGCTGGCGATCGAATTGGTGGCGTCGCGTCTTCGGGTGCTCTCGGTCAGCCAGATATTGGGGCGTCTCGACGCCCGCATGCTCGAGGGTGGTTCGATCGATCTGCCCGAGCGCCAGCGGACGATCCAAAACGCCATCGATTGGAGCTACGAGTTGCTCGAGCCTCCCGGTCAGAAGCTCTTCGCCCGTTTCTCGGTCTTTTCAGGCGGGGGACGTCTCGAGGAAGTAGAGCGCATCGCGGGGCCAACCGAAGAGCTGGGGGCGGACCTGCTCGATTGTCTCGGTGTCCTCGTCGACCACAGCCTGATCCGACGCGTCGACGACGATGGCCACCCCCGATTTCGGATGCTTCACGTGATCCGAGAGTTCGCCCTTCAGTGTCTGGAGCTCTCGGGAGAGGCAGATCTCATGCATGAGAGGCACGCCACCGCCTACACCGGTTATGTCGAAACCGTCGCACCTGAATTGCTCAAGCGCGATCGAAAGGAGTGGCTCGACCTCCTGGAGCACGATCATGACAATCTTCGATCGGCCCTGGACTGGGCGGTCGACACGGGGCATGCCGACATCGGCTTCCGCCTCGCCGCCGCCACATGGCGGTTCTGGCAGGCGCGTGGTCATCTTCATGAGGCGCGGCGTCGTGTGGACGACGTTCTCACCCTGCCGGGGGGTGAGCCCCGTCATCGGGCCAAGGCGATGGAGGCCTTGGGTGGAATCCTTTGGTGGCAGGCCGAGATGGGTCGCTGCTACGACGTCTACCAGGAGACTCTCGCCTTGCAGCGTCAACTGGGTGACAAGAAGGAGATTGCCAACGCCTGTTACAACTTCGCCCTTGTCACAGCGTTCGGGCACGGGGCGATGGATGCCGAATCCGAGGTGTACGCCCAGGCTTGGGCCCTCCTGGACGAGGCCGAGAACCTGTACGGCGAGTTGGGCGATGAGAGCGGGCTTGGCGACGTCGAATGGGGGCGGGGCAACACCATCGCCTATGCGGGGGGGAGCTTCGAGCCTGCCGTCGAGCACATGAAGCGGAGCATCGAGCACTATCGAAGAAGTGGCAACGAGTTCGGGATGGGTTGGGGCATGTTCGAAGTGGGAGACATGGAGCGACGTCTCGGCCGGCTCGAGGAGTCCTGGGGGTTCGTTCACGATGGGCTCGAGCTCTTTGCGGGCCACAAAGACGTGAGCGGAGTGGTCATGTTCATCGCGGTCGCCGCCGGCCTCGCCAAAGACCTGGGCGATGCGATGCGTGCTTATCGCCTCGCCGGTGCGTTTCACGGTCTTCGCATCACGTCCGGGGTCGACATCGTCCGCTTCGACACCAACCAGATCGAGGGGCTCGAGTTCGAGACACTCGAGGCGATCACGGGCGAGCCTGCAGAGGCCTACCGCCGGGGTCGTGAGATGGCGATCGAAGAGGCCGTCGAGTACGCGCTGGATGGCCCGATCGACCACCCCGAGGGCGAAGGGGCGGCGTCTACTCGAAGTTGAGTATGGCCTGGATCAGGGCCGCCAGGAAAAGCGCCGACAGGCCGAGCAAGACCCAGCTGACGATGACCACTCCGTTGATGAAACTCCTCTTGCGATTATGGCTCTGGATCAGCACATAGATGGCGAGGACTGCCCCCACGATCGCGCAGCCCACGATCACGATGTTGCTCTCGACGAGACGATTGGCGAACAACCCCCCGATCGTTCCCACACCGAGCCCCGCCAACAGACCCACTGCGATGTCGTGGGCTCGCCACCAGATCGGTGTGCCCGTTGCAGCGGCTGTCTCAGTCATCCCAGACCCCTCTCCACTCATCGAAGAACCGATCCGGCTCCCGGACCGTTGACTCTATCCCGGCCTTTGGCACCGGCAAGCCTCCAATCTGGCGTGAGGCTCTGTCGTCGACCGGTTCTCGGCGCCGGCGTGCTCCAGGGGGCCCCGGGCCAGGTGATGTAAGCGAAGAAGAGAGGTTGACTCCTTACACGGTCTGCAGTATGGTAATGGGCATAGCAATAAAGGCTCCTTACGGAGCCAGAGGAGATCAGATCATGAACAGTCATCCGGCCCTTGCCTACGTGATGGCTCAGCAGATGCTCGTTGATTTGCGTGACGAGGCCGCCGGCCATCGTCAGGCACGTCACCGGCGTTCCGAGAGAAAGGCCCGCGCCACGGGTGGTCGCCCTCGCCAGGGGAGGAAGGGCTGATGCTCAGGGTCCATTGCCCCACGCTCGACCACGACACCTTGATCTGGCCCTCGGATCTGCTGGGCATGTCGAACAACGAGTTTGGCATCGTGCTGAGATTCCGTTGCAACTGTGGGCAGATGGCCGAGATACTCTCAGAAGGCCCGTCGGCGTCGACGCCAAGACTCCTGAGTCACGCCCTCTGAGCTGCCGGCGCCGTCACGAGGCGACAGGGTCGGGGACGACGGCCTTCCCCTGACGTCGCCGTTCTGGCTCCGTCAGGCGCCGTTTCCTCACCCGGATCGCCCCGGGCGTCACCTCGACCAGTTCGTCGTCGGCGATCCATTCGATGGCATCTTCCAGGGTCATGGCACGGTGAGGCTTGAGGTTGATCGCCTCATCCGATGCGTGAGTCCGGATGTTGGTCAGCTGCTTGGGCCTCACCGGGTTGACCACCATCTCGGCGGGGCGTGACGCCTCACCGATGATCATCCCCTCGTAGACCTGTTCGCCGACCCCGATGAAGAGCTCCCCGCGCTTCTGCAGGTTGTCCAGGGCAAATCCGGTGCTGTGCCCGGACCGGTCCGACACCATGGCTCCGCCAGCCCTATGGGGTAGCTCACCTACCCAAGGCATCCATCCCTCGTGATGTTGGTGGATGAGGGCGGTGCCGCGTGTGCCGGTCATCAATTGTGAGCGGAATCCCAGGAGCCCACGGGCGGGAGCCGTGATCGTCACGACAGACCTTCCCGGGTCACCGGGGACCATGCCCACGATGCTCCCCTTCCGCGGGGCAACTGCCTGGGTGACGGCACCGACGAACTCGTCGGGGACGTCGATGACAGCCCGTTCCACCGGCTCGTGGGGGCGACCGTCTATCTCCTTGACCACCACTTCAGGACGGCTGACCTGGAGCTCGTACCCCTCACGCCGCATCGACTCGATGAGGACGGCCAGTTGGAGCTCGCCACGCCCTGAGACCTCCACGACCTCAGGGGACGAGGTTGGCCCGAGCCTGATCGAGACATTGCCCAGCACCTCTCTCTTGAGTCGATCCTGGATCTGTCGCGACGTGAGAAACCTCCCCTCAGAACCCGAGAGTGGTGACGTGTTGACGCCAAACGTCATCCTGAGCACCGGCTCATCCACGGTCAGCCTCGTGAGTGCCTGAGGATCGCCGGGATCGGCCAATGTGTCACCGATCTCGACCTCGGGGAATCCCGCCAGTACGAAGAGGTCGCCGGCTGCGACCTCTTCGACTTCGTCGCGATCGAGCCCGGAGAATCCCATGAGTTGGGTCAGCCGCCGCTTTAGCGGAGGCTTTCCCGGGTCTTCCTGACACAACGCCACCTGACTTCCCCTAACCAGCGTGCCCTCGACCACACGACCCACCGCCAGTCGGCCGAGGTAGTCGGAGGCATCGAGGTTGGTGACCAGTGCCTGCAATGGGGCGTCGGGGTCACCCGTTGGAGCGGGGATCGTGGACACGATCGTGTCGAGTAGCGCGCTCAGGTCGGAGGACTCATCGGGAATGCCTATGCCCGTCATCGCCCTCCCCATCCGGGCGATCGTCGACACGATCGGGAAATCGATGTGATGGTCCTGAGCGTCGAGATCGAAGAAGAGTTGGTATATCTCGTCGGCCACCTCGGCCGGGCGGGCGTCTGGCCGGTCCACCTTGTTGATCACCACCACCGCCGGGAGGTGGCTCTCCAGAGCCTTGGACAGGACATATCTGGTTTGGGGCATCGGCCCGTCGGCGGCATCGACGAGGAGGAGGATGCCGTCGACCATGGCTAGGGCACGCTCGACCTCACCCCCGAAGTCGGCATGCCCCGGGGTGTCGACCAGGTTGATCTTCGTGCCCTTCCACTCGATGGACGCCGCCTTGGCCAGGATCGTGATGCCCCGCTCGCGCTCCTGGTCGGTGGAGTCCATCACTCGATCGACACGCTCTTGATGAGCGGCGAACACACCGGCGGCGCCGAGCATCGAGTCGACCAGGGTCGTCTTGCCGTGATCGACATGCGCGACCAGCGCGACATTTCGAACCGAGGGTGTGGGCATGGAGAGGATGCTATCCGAGGCGATGATGCTGTCGGCAGTCCTCGTCGATCGGCCCGGTCGGCTCGGAGCCGGCCGATTGGTTCCCGAGCCAGGTCATTAAAGTCCATGGGACACGACAGAAAGACCCCGAACATGTCCCTCGAGAGCATCGGTCGCACCCATTGGGAGGGCGACCTCGTCAATGGCAGCGGCACGACGACCTTCGACAGCGGCGCGGCCGGACCGGTCCGTGTCACGTGGAAGGCAAGGACCGAGGAGCACGGTGGGCTCACCAGCCCCGAAGAGTTGATCGCCGCCGCACATGCTTCCTGCTATTCGATGGCCTTCTCTTCCCGGCTGGCCAAGGCGGGACACACCCCGACTGCCCTCGACACCGAAGCGACCGCCACATTCGTCCCCGGAGAGGGGATCACCACGATGGTCCTCAAGGTTCGTGGAGATGTGGACGGGATCAGCGACGAGGACTTCCAGGCTCTCGCCGAGGACGCCAAACTGAATTGCCCGGTATCTCAGGCACTCAAGGGAAACGTCGAGATCACCCTGGACGCTGCTCTCGTCTGAGGCAAACTCGAATTGGCCGTCGAGGTGGTGACGGTCCTGGGTCGATCAGCGGAGCTCTGCCCGGTCACCGTCGAGCCGGAGGCTGAGGGTGGGAGCGGGTGTTCCTCCAAAGTGAGCCCTGGCCAGGCCCATGGCCTCGATCTCGTCTGGATGGGCGCCACCGAGGGTGTGAGAGTCGATGAAGCTGGTGACCGTCAGGTCGCCGAGCACCAGCCATGAGTACGCCTGGAAGGGCTCTTCGATTGGATTTGCCAACACCAGCCCGGATCCGTTGAGCGGGGCCCATTCGCCGTCGAGAGAAGGCGCGACGAACCCATACAGACCGGTTGGGCCTGGCGTGTCGGGGTGGAAGGTTCGGGCCTGTGTGGAGAAGAACAGGTAATACAGACCGTCGAGCACCACGAGATGCGGCCGTTCCAACTCGTTGTTGACGCCATCGGCCGTGACGAGCGGGGGACCGGGCCGGAACCGACCCCGCCGATCACCTGATGAGATGCCGACCACACCGTCGAATTCCGTGCTCGACCCGAGCAACGATCCAGTGAAGAGGAGGTGATCCTCTCCGGTGGCCGGGTCGCTGAAGAAGAACGGGTCGCGGAAGGCCTTGATGTACCCGGGCTCGCCGTCTTCCTGGCCCAACGTCGATTGGTAGGGGTGGGCCGCCTCCACTGCGACTCGATGGAGCTCCCAGTCGAGGCCGTCCCAACGGCCCGTCGAGACATCGGCACGAGCCGAGATGATCCGCTGGACGAAGGTCGGGCTTGGCTCCCCTCGTCTGCCCGCCGCCGTGTAATAGACGGTCATGGAAGCGTCATCGCTCTCGAGGATGGCTGACCCCGCCCATTCCCTCGACCCCGGTGACTCGCCATCGGGGAACAGGTTGCCGAGATCCAGCCATCGGTCGTCGCGCCGGGAGATGAGACGGATCCGAGCGACATCGTGACGTCCTCCGGGCGCTCCTACTGCCGACGCGGACAAAGCCATCCAACCCTCGGCGCTTCCAAGCGTTGCGATCCGCCCCTCCCTGTCACGAACCGGCCACATGTCCCAAAGGTCGAGATCCGGCAGGATCTTCCGGGTGTCGAAATCGGTGATCAGTGGGGCATATGAGACATCCTGCGCGGCGATCGAGGCGACCATTCCCGCCGTCCACGCCGTTGTCACAGGGGTGAGACGAGCGTCATCTCGCCATCAGGCCCTCCCCGGACCGGCACCGGGTCGCCTATCTCACCGACGAATCGCCCATCGTGGGTGTTGCGCAACCACGACAGCAGATACGTCTCACCACGGTGAGGGACGAGCCGCCCGGCGTAGGACGAGCCGTGGAGGTCGGCAGAAAGCGGCCTCGCCTGCGATGTCTCCCACGGTCCCAAGGGGCTTTCGGCACTCAGGTAATAGGTGCCGGTCCCCGGCACGGTCCGTCTGCGGGCTTCGCTCTGGGTCTCCGTGTCACTGCAAAAAAGGAGAAACCAGCGGTCGTGAAGGGCGACCAGTTGAGGAACCTCGAGCTGGCCAAAGCCATCAGGTCGTGTCAGCGGCGGTCCCACCACCCAGTCGATCAGGTTCTCGGAGACGGCATGACCCAGCACGCCTCTCTCCAATGGTGCCCCCGATCTTGCCCTGGCGGTGATCAGGGCATGGAAGCGTTGGTCGCCGGGGACCTGAAATACCCAAGGGTCCCGCCAGGCCTGGTCATGCCACACACCGGCATCCAGTGTCTCATACCACGACGGGTCCGTCTCGATGACCGGGTGGTCGACCGGCCTCTCCCAGTGATCGAGATCATGGCTCACCGCAACGCCGATTCGCTGCACCCGCCCGTCCTCGACGGTCGAAGTGCCGGTGTAGAGCATGTGCCAGCGACCCTTGTCACGAGTGATGCTCCCCGTCCATGTGCTGAGGTCGTCCCAGGCGCCTGGGGGGCCGGGCTCGAGCGCATCCGGTCGCAATTCCCAGCTCTCCAGGTCATCGGACACTGCGTGCCCGATCGACACATTCCAGTGTCTGGCCGATGGGTCACCGATGTCCTTTGGCGCCTGGAGAAAGAACAGGTGATGCACGCCCGACTCCTCTGCGTGCCAGAAGTCCCAGATCCACTTGTCTTCCAATTGGAGGGCCAATGTCCGCTCTTTTCTGCCCGACTCGGTTTGGGCGTCAACACGCTAACCGTGCTGTCCCAAGGAGGAGGGAGTGTGTCCCGCGGGAGGAGGGGGGTGCCAGGTCCAGGGGAGGGGAGGAGCCGGGCGGGCTCCCCCCTCACCCCAGTGGGAGGCCCCAGAGATCCATAGGTTCCAGGCATGTCATGGACTTTGAGGTGGTTGGCCACCAGGGTTACCCCGGAGCCCTCGTCTGCAAACATCGGTGACACCCGCCGTTCCGCCTCGTTGTGCTCAAATGCGTTTCGAATTCACCCAAACCGGGAATAATCACCCGGAGAAATCACCCGAGAGAGATCTGATGGCGAAGAGCGTCGACCCGCACGCCAAGTGTCGTTTCATCATTCGGGCCCGACCTGAGGCCGGTGCTCAAGCCAGACGCGCACTCCACGAGTGGATGCCTTCTAATCCACGACTCGACGATGCCCAACTCGCGTTGACCGAGTTGGTCAACAACGCCGTCCTCCATGCCGGGCTCGAAAACGGAGAAGTGCTGCAGGTGGAGTTCGAGGCTCTGGATGGGCACAATCGATTCACCGTGCGACACTCAGGAAAGCCGTTCGAGGCAGTGGAGCGACCCCCGTCTCGGGAGGCTGGAGCGAGCCGCGGACTTGCCATAGTCGGCAGAATCGCCGACCGTTGGGGTGTAGACGGGACTGACGACCAGGTTTGGGCCTGGTTCGAGCTGGGTCGGGAGACCGCCGACGTGAGTGGGGCGTAGGCTCCCGGGCTCTCTCGTGGAGTAGGCAGTGGCAGAAAGGGTTCGGGCGATGGGTTTAGGTCCAAGAGTGGATTTCCAAACGACGCGTGTCGGATCCCACGACGTCGTGGTTGCCACTGGGGAGATCGATCTGGCCTCGGCGCCCGATCTGCAGGCGGCGCTGGGGGCCTTCGACGGTCAGGAGGTCATACTCGACATGAGGGGCGTCGAATTCATGGACTCGGCCGGTCTCAAGGTGCTCATCGACCAGCGGGCGCGGCTCGGTGACTCGGGCGGATCGCTCAAACTGGTGGTTGGGGATGGGAACGTGACCCGGCTGCTGGAGCTGACCGGAGTTCGTGACGTCTTCGAGATCAGCGAAGTCATCGAGTAGTGGCGGCTGAGACTCCCCAACCGGTTTTGCTGGCTGAGGTTCGACTCCCGGACGGGCCCCGAGCACCATTCGTTGCCAGACGATTCGTGGCCGCCTTGATCACAGAGGCGCCCTCCAGTCGGCCGGTCGACGCCGCCCTCCTCGTCAGTGAGATGGTGACCATGATGGTTGTCCCCGATGCCGCGCTCTGGCTGCGTGTTGACGAATTGCCCCGTCGTGTGCGGGTCAGCTGCCGGGGCGAGCAATCGGTGAGCTCAGACACCGGGCAACTGGTGACAAGGCTCTTCGACAGGCTGGCCGACGCCTGGGGTGTCCAGGACGACTCGATGTGGTTCGAGCTGGAGCTGATCCGACGCCAGACCCTCTCGCATCTGACCGAGGAGGAGCTGTTTGCGCTTGCCTCGACTGATCGCGAGGCTCGCGACGAGATCTTCACCCGATACGAGGGTTGGGCGGCTTCGGTTGCGAACAAGTTCCGACGCCGCGGTGCCCATTACGATGACATCGGGCAGGCGGCATCCATAGCCCTGGTCAACGCCATCGATCGCTTCGACCCGGAATTCGGTGTCAAGTTCACCACATACGCCCGCAAGACGATCATCGGGACCCTCAAGAGGTATCTGCGTGACTCGACCTGGTCCGTACGTGTTCCCCGCTCCCTTTCCGATGCATCCGTCGAGCTCAAGAGGGCTCGTGCCGACCTGAGTCAGAAGCTTGGCCGGGCACCCGACCCTGTGGAGATAGCCGAGGAGCTGGGGCGGTCCGTCGATGAGGTCGAAGCGGCGATACAGGCGGCGCTCGCCTACGATGCCCGCTCGGTCGACGCCCCTGTCGGCAAGGACGACCAGTCCAATCTGCTCAGTGTCATGGGAGACGACGACGAACAGTTCGATCTCGCCGACATCTGGTACTCCCTGGAGCCGCTGATCGCCGATTTGAGCGATCGCGAACAGGAGGTCCTCTTCCTACGCTTCTTCGAGGACATGACCCAGACCGAGATCGCCGAAGTCGTCGGGGTGTCTCAAATGCAGATTTCGAGGATCATCTCGAGATCCTTGGAGCAGCTGAGGGAGAGTCTCGGAGAGCAGGCTCAGGAAGTCTGATCCCGAGGATCCCAGGCGATGACGAGGGCAGCTGCGTCGTCGAGCGGCTTGTCGTTTACCAATCCGAACAGTGCGTCGAGCACGGCCTGAGGCGTGGGCTCGGCATTGGTCAACGCATCGGCGATCACCCGCATCCCGGCGTCGATGTCGTGATCGATGTTCTCGACGATGCCGTCCGTCATGAGGACCATGATCGACCCGGGCTCCAATTGTGTGATCTTTTCCCTGCGCTCCAGGTCGAAAGGGCTGCCCACCGGTGGCCCGGTGCCCTCTTCCTCGATCCTCACTTTGCCCGACGGCTCTCTGATCAGGAGTGGGACGTGACCCGCCCTGGTGTAGGTGAACTTTCCGCTCCTGGGATCCAACAGCCCGTATGTGATGGTTGCCATTATCGAAGATCCCGCAACCGTCGAGCTGAGAAGGTCCATCTGCGCGGCCGGACCCAGGCTCACGGCAATCGTTTGGCCCCGGAGGACGTTTCGGAGCTGGGCCATGTTCGATGTCGCCTCGGTACCGTGCCCGACCACGTCGCCAATCGTCACCGCCAGGTCGCTCCCCAACATGTACAGGTCATACCAGTCGCCTCCCGACATCGTCCGCACCGAGGCAGGGACATAGCGGGAAGCGATCACGACATTGTCGACGGCCGGAAAGGCGGCGGCGACGAACCACTCACGAAGACCGTCGGAGAGTTGGGTGTACTCGTCGAGGGCTTCGGCGCGTTCCCGCGTGGCCTGGACCGTGCTCACCGCAACCAGGAGCGCCACCACGAACAGGGTGCCAAGCAGTATGGCCCGGGTCCACAGGCCACTGCTCGCGCTCTCGAGCTTGTCTCGGGCCATCCGGGTCACGCGACTGTTGATCGTTGGTATCAGCGAGGAAACCTCTTCGATGCGCTTGGTGCTCAGGTCGTACCACTGTTCCGGAGTGGTGGTGGTGACCCCGTCGTCGGTCGTGGTCAGGTCGGCGAGCACGCCGTCGACCTCGTCCGTGTCAGGACCGGTCCGAATCTGCTCGATTGTGTCGAGGAGACTTCCCTCGGCCAATGAGCGCGCCTGGAAGAACCCCTGACGGATGTTGTCCGTCACCACGTCGAGTTGCAGGAGGAGCTCGTCCGTCGGAGTGCCATCGGTCAGCAGGGCCTCCTGAACCAGGTAACGCTGGTTGTGCATTCCCTCTACCACCGACAGGAGAGCCCCGATGAGGGCCCGGTCCTGGATCGTCTCCGGGTCTTCGGCCTGTTTCACCAATTCAGCAGATGCGCCGTTGGCCTGCTCCACGAGCTCGGTGTACAGCGGGTAGGTCGACTCGGTGCTGGGCTCGAGAGTCGCGCTGCGAAACTCGGCCAGCGACACAGATGACGCCAGCACGTCACTTATCGACGGGCTGGTTAGGTCCGGGATCTCATCTCGATACTGGGACCACGCCACCCTGAGATCGGTCAAAGACTGGTCGGTGTTCTCGATGGCCGCCTCGTAGTCGGGGCGGAGGGAAGAGAAGAACCGGGTGGCCACCACGGCCGCGAGGCCGCGTTCGGTCTGCAGTGCAAAGGTGGTGTCGAGGGAGCGTGCCGTAAGTTCGGCCACTGCCACGGTGTTGTGGGCGTCGGACAACTCCCGGCGGGAGCCGGTGACTGCCAGCGCCAGCACCGCCAGGACGCCAAGGACGATCGTCCCTGCCAGTGCAATGGCCACGGCTGTTGACGAGAAGCGCTCTTTCACCGTGTCACCCAACCGATTCGACTCGATGGCGTGCGGGCATCGACCTCGGTGTCCCGCTCAAGGGCCCGATGGTACTTGGGCGGTTCCCCGACATGACATGGGGACGTCTGCATTCCCGCTCAGGCGATACCTGACGGTCCTATAGACGGCTCGAATAAGGCCGATATAGGACTGTGGTCACTTTGGAAAGAACGTTTCGAGTGCCCCTCCCCGGCACCAGGCAGGTCGTTGTCCCGCTGGCGTGGGTACTGGGGCTGGTCGTGCTCGTCGTCTTGGCCGGTTTCCTCGGTGTCCTTCGAGCATCACAGATAGCGGTGACGCTCCTCATCCCGGCCGGTGTGGTCGGCTGGTTCTGGCGGCAGGCACAAGAGCGCGTGGCCCACCTCGAGCGGTCCCGTCTCGGCGGCAACGAGCAGGTCGAGCGTATGGTGGGCAAGGCCCGCGCCGAGCTACTGGCCGGCATTGCGCATGAGTTGGTGCTCCATCCGGAGAGATGCAGTCTCAGGGCGGAGACCCTCGCCGTGGCGGTCGACTACCGGTTTGCCAGGCCGGATCTCAAAGTGGCGGTGCCCGACGTGGTGATGGTGACCGATCCCCATCTCTTCCGATATCTGCTCCACTCGCTCGTGGCGAATGCCGTGGAGCACGGTGGGTCGCGGATCGCGATCTGGGCAGAGAGTGACGAGTCGTCCCTTTGGATCGCCGTGTCGGACGACGGGCCGGGGGTGCCCTCGGAGGTGGAGCCCAGGCTCATGGAGCGGACCGTGGACCTGGGGGCGTCCGATCCGGCGATGCGGGGTTCCTCGGGTCTTTCCATCGCACGCACGATTGGCGAGGTCCTGGGTGGCCAACTGGCATACAGACGTGACGCCCGATGGACCCATTTTTCGCTGAGGCTTCCTTTGGGGGTGGAGACGGGGAGACAGTTGGCACCGTCGCATCGGCCGATGGAAGCAGGGGTCAGTTGAGCGATGTCGGCCCGTCAGGCCGTGTTTCTCGCAGCGGCGGTGGCCGTGACCGCTTCCCTCGCCTTGCCGGCATTTGCCGCCGAGACTTCTGACACCTTCTACCTGGGCAGCGACGGGTTTCCGCAGGCGTCCCTCTCCTATGCCGTGGAGGGTGGCCAGATGCCGAACTTCGATCCCGGTCGTGATATCCATCCGGGGCTCCTGTTGAAGAGAACGGATCGCGGGCTGTCCGAGGCCAACGAGACCGGATACCAGCATTGGCAGATCGGGATGGAGGGAAAACGGGTGCGGGGATATCCGACAGTCGTGATCTGGAGCGCACCTGCCGACTTCGATGTCGGCAGGTCCGGCATGTACGACGTGTATCTCCTCGACTGCCCGAGCTTCGGACAGCGATGCGACGAGCTGGGCCGTCAGAGGCTGACGGTCCCGAGAGGGGCCGGAGCGGATTGGGTCGAGTCGACCGCAACGTTCCCTATTGTCGACCATGAGTTCGGAGCCTCTCGATACCTGGCGGTTCGCATCGTCGTTACGACTGAGTCCGAGTCCGACATGATGTTTGCCTTTGGCTTCCCCAAGCAGCGCTCCCGACTGACCTTCAGTGACACGCCTCCGGTCGCGACTACGGTCGCCGTTGCCCCGGCCCCGGTCAATCCGGACTTAGAGGGTAAGCGGACGTGGTTTGTGCCTCCGGCGACGGCGATCGTCCGCCCGTCGGCGAACGACGCCCCACCCGAGTCCTCAGGGCTCGCCCCGTGGCTGGCCACCATGGCCATCACCACCGGGCTCCTCGCCCTGTTCAGCCTCACCATGTTGACCAAGCTCGGTTCGGGGGCAAAAGGTGAGCCGGCCATGGTGCTCGCTGCCAACTTTCGCCAGATGGGTGCTCCATCCACCGATGCCCCGGCCGGCGGCGCCCCGGCAACTCGCGCACGGTCGTAATTGCCTTGACATCGCTGTCATCGCCAGGCCAGAGTGCCGGAAGGCTTGTGTCGAGCCATCGCAATAGACCATCGCAAATGGACCACCGCAATAGAGAGGTCGAAATGACGAGTGCAATGAGATTCGTGGGCCCCAGAGGCTCGCTCGGAGGTGGCATGGACTGAGCCGTAACCCGGCCCTGTCTGCCCCGAGCCGCCGATGAGGCGGCTTTCTCTTTGCCCCAGGTGCCAGCGGGCACCCGTACGAGAAGGAAAAATGATGAGCCAGTATGACCCCAACGTGAATCTCGCCATGGCTTGCGTGCGTATTCACGCAAGGGCCAAGGAGGCGTCCAATCGGAGACTCCGTGACGTGTCCAGACGCACTCCTGAGGACGTTGAGCCGATCGCGACCCACGTCGCGATCCAAGGGCGAAGTCGATCGATCGAGACTCAGGCAGAACGGAGCGACGAGTCCCTCGTCGGCTCCCACCGTTGAGCTCAGACATCGATGGAGGCAGGAGCGGTGGTGTTCGAGTTGACATCACCGCTCGCCTTCACGCTCCCTACGGGGGCATGGGCTCAGCCGAGGGGTCTAGGGCCTCTTGCTCTGTCCAGGAGCTGTCGACGACGGTCCCTCGTTCCCGTTCCCGTTTCCGTTCCCGTTTCCGTTCCCGTTTCCGTTTCCGTTCCCGTTTCCGTTCCCGTTCCCGTTCCCGTTTCCGTTCCCGTTCCCGTTCCCGTTCCCGTTCCCGTTCCGAGCGCCGCTGTTCGAGTCCGGCCCCGATTCGGGCGCCGATGCGTCGTTGCCCTCCGGCGATGACGCATCGCGTACGAGGGTCGCCACCCCGTTGCCAAATTCGCGGCCATCGACTCCATTGGACTTGCCGATGTTGGCGCCGATGTACTCGAGTAGTCGATCGACCTTGTCTGACGGCGCTCGGGTAAGCGTCTCTCTGCTCTCGGACATGATGTCGGCGGCCTCGAGAAGGGCATCCTCCCCGGGTTGAGACCCCTCCGTCCGCAGCAATGCAACGATGTGATCTAATGCCATGGCTGTGTTTCCCCGGGCGCTCAGGGCCTTTGCCTCCTCGACACGCTCCAGACTCCCACCACTGCCTACGCCAATGGACTCGAGAGCTCGGTCCACCCCGTAGAGAGCATCACCGGGCACAGCGGCGTTGGCGGCCAAGGCGACACCGCCGGTCCCGCCGACCAGCGCCAGCGTGGCCATGACGGTGGCGACTCTTTGTCTGAGGCGAGGCCGTCGAGTGAGGTTGGGCGTCATCTCGGCGATATTTGCCTCCTGGGTGATCAGGACGGCCTGAGCGACCAGTGTCGGGTACTGGGAAGGCTCTGCCGTTAGAGCCATCCTCATGCGCTCGATGTAGTCGCGCAGATCTTGCAGAGCTGGGCTGCCCGGGTCACTCCGAGTCACGAGCGCCTCGGCCTGCTCATTGGAGATGGTGGTAGATCTCATCTCTTCCATGTAATCGCCTACCCGCCTCATGGGGATACGCCCCGCCGCTCCAGGTGATCTCGGAGGGCGGTCAGTCCGCGTCTCTGCAATCCCTTGATGGCACCGACACGCTTTCCCAGGATCTTGGCGACGTCCTCGAGGGAGAGGTCGGCAACCGTCCTGAGAAGCAGGACCTCCCTTTGGGTGTCCGTGATTGCCGTCAACGCCTCCACCATGTCGGGTGAGAGCAGCGAGCCGATGACCTCATCCTCCGTCTCGCTTGCCGAGCTCCGGTCCGGCGCCGACTCCAATGGACGGAGTAGAGGTCTCCTACTCGACGCTCTGCGGGCGTCGATCATCCGACGATGTGCGATGACGAATACCCAGGAGCGGAACGAATCCTCGTCGCCTTCGAAACCATGGAGGTTTCGCGCTACCTGGAGCAATGTCTCGCCTGCCGTATCCTCGGGATCGGGTGATCCGCGTCCGGTCAGATAGCCGGTCACGGGCCCGGCAAATCGTCGAAAGAGCAACTGCCATGCCCACTCTTGGCCGTCCTTGGCCGCATCGAGGACGGTTGCGAAGTCGTGGTCACCCCAGCTATCGGAGCCGATCGGCCCCCAATCGGGGCCTGAGATTGATGCTGTTTCGCTCATGTTTTCCGCCCGGGTGTGACTCGCATCTGATCGACCGGAGACTTCAGCGGATACGACTGAAGTCGGTTCCGCTGATACCCGATAATCATCAGTAGGACTCATATCGGCTGTTCCGGGGCCTTTCTTTCGAATGAGTCCATCGACCCAGTCAAGGGGCGTATCAAAACCGTGTCAGAAAGCGATTGTGTGGGTGTGAGGCCAATGTCGAAGTGTTGGGGTTTTCGCCGTCCACGCCATGGTGGGGTGTCCGGGGAGCGCGGTGCCGCCTTGGTCGAGTTCGCGATGGTGATGCCGTTTCTCATACTGATGATCCTGGGGATAATCGAATTTGGCTACTTTCTCGGCGAGTTCAACGATGTCAGGCACGGCGCCCGGGAAGGCGCCAGGATCGCGGCGGTCAACGCAGGCAACAACGCCTTCATCGACACCGAGACCTGCGACTCGATGGACTTGACCTCAAATGTCTCAGTCGAATTCACCGATGGAGCCACGGGAGCGATCGGCGATACCGGAATCGTGACGGTGTCGGCCAACCCTGGCTCCCTGTCCGGGCTGGGCCTCATAGAGATCTTCCTGCCGAACACCATCGAGTCGACGATCGAGTTCAGATTGGAGCAGCCATCGGACGCTTGGTCCACCCACGGGCCCACGGCATGCCCCTAGCGAACCTGAGGGGCGACCGGGGCGCTTCGGCGGTGCTCGTCGCCATCAGCCTGCTGGTGTTGATGGGCTTTGCTGCCGTCGCCATCGACCTTGGAGTTGGATTCAACCAACGCCGACAGGATCAGACGGCCGCCGACGTGGGAGTCATGGCCGGAGCCATCGAGACCCTTGGGCCCAACACGCTCATTCGCAATGAGATCCTCGACTTCACCCGCAGAAACGTCATTGCCTCGTATACCGATGCCGACTGGAGGTCCAGGTGGGAGGGATGCTCCGATCCCGAGCGTGTGAGCCTCAATTCATCGGGGTACAACTTCATTCCTGTTGCCGCTCCCAGTGGATGGTCGGTGGCAACGCTCGATTGCATCTCGTTCGACGCGGGGGGCTTCGTGAGGGTCAATCTCCCCGAGCTCGAGTTCGACACGACCTTTGGCCGGCTACTCGGTGTCGACACCCTCCAGACCAACGCCGATGCCATCGCCGTGCTGGGCAACCGTGGCGGCGGCGGGATCCTCCCCTTTGGCCTCCTGTCGACCTCGGGCGACGGTGAGCATGCCTGCCTGCGTGACAGCTCAGGCGGTCTGGCCGAGGAGCCCTGTGACGGCCCCGACGCCGGCAACTTCGGTGCGATCGAGTCACCCTTCTATGGCACCAAGCCGGGTGGGCCTTCTCGCAACTGCACCGGCAGCCCGAAAAAGGACCTCCTTGCGGTCAATCTCGCCTTCGGCATCGATCATCGCATCATCCCCCACGGACCGCCGTTGAACACCTCGGTCGAGGTCCAGGACACCTGCAACAACATGGACAATGGCCTCACCCCGGACACCCTCAACACCTTTCAGGGCATCTCACAGGGCCTGGCGGAAGGCCTCGCCACCGGTCCAGTGCCCGGGGGCATCGCCCTACCCCGTCTCCAGCAGGGGAGCAACCCGAAGAAGTCGGTCTATGGGAACTCCCTGGACGACCGGCCGCTTTGGTACTACATCGATGGCTCGGTCACGTCGTCGGGTGGTGCCGACATCCCATCGATCTGCGAGAAGTCGACCTTCTCCAATTCAAGCAACCCCACCTTCGATTGGGACGGCGACGGGACGCTGGACAACCCGGAGTCATGGCAGCATCTGACGAAGTGCCTGACCACCTATGCCACAGGGGATGGAGGGGCCCACAACTACGCGTATAACGGGATCCTCTTCCTCGACCAGCTCAAGAAGTCGCCACGATTCGCATACGTCCCGCAGTTCTGGGAGAACTCGTACGGATCGGGCAACAGCTGGCGTCATGTTGAGAGGTTCAAGGCAACCTGGCTCCAGGCGACATGGTGGAAGAAGGGAAGCACGACCACGGTGTTCCATCCCGGGGAGTCGGGGTCTTTCAGCGGGTCCGGCAATTGGAGCCTGATCCAGTTGTCCGGCATCATCGTTCCCGACAATGCTCTCCCCATCGACCTGAGAGGCACGCCGGGACCGTCCGGGGGGCTCAACCCGTTCGTGCCAGAGTTGTTCCGCTGACGCGACAGGCGGTTCCGCCGTCCTCCTACAATCAGCTTCGATCGGCCAGAAAGACACTTTGCCTCGCCGCGCCACCGAGACGGCCCTGCTCACCGAAGACGACCTCTACCTCTGGAATGAAGGGACCCACTACCGGCTCTACGAGAAGTTGGGAGCCCATGGGACCCAGCGGGGGACCCACTTCGCGGTATGGGCGCCCAACGCAGACCGAGTATCGGTGATAGGGGATTGGAACGGTTGGGATCCCGAGACCAACCCGCTCAGCCCGCGAGGCTCGTCCGGAATCTGGGAGGGCTTTGTGCCCGACGCCCATCCCACTGCGGCCTACAAGTATCGGATAGTCAATGGTGCCTTTTCCGTCGAGAAGGCCGATCCTTTCGGCTTTCACCACGAGACCCCTCCCCAGACGGCGTCGAAGATCTGGGATCTCGGCTACGAGTGGGGTGATCGGGACTGGATGGACGGCAGGGAAAGGCGCAACTCACTCGAGGCGCCGGTCAGCGTCTACGAGATGCATCTCGGGTCTTGGCGCAGGGGCGAGGCCGGTCGTCATCTCACCTATCTCGAGCTGGCCGACCAGCTGCCACGGTATCTGAGCGGTCTCGGGTTCACGCACGTCGAGTTCCTCCCCGTCATGGAGCATCCGTTCTATGGCTCCTGGGGGTATCAGACGACCGGGTACTTCGCCCCGACCAGCCGCTACGGGACACCTCAGGACTTCATGACTCTGGTCGACGAGTTGCATCAGGCCGGGGTGGGGGTGATATTGGATTGGGTCCCATCACATTTCCCCAACGACGAGCACGGTCTCGGGCTGTTCGACGGCACCCATCTCTACGAGCACGATGACCCCCGCCTCGGGTTCCACCCTGACTGGAACACCTACGTGTACAACTACGGGCGGGTCGAGGTCCCGGCGTTCCTGATCTCCAACGCCCTTTTCTGGCTCGACCGCTATCACGCCGACGGGCTCAGGGTCGATGCCGTCGCCTCCATGCTCTATCTCGACTATTCGAGGAAGGAGGGGGAGTGGATACCGAATCGACACGGTGGCAGGGAGAACCTCGAGGCCATTGGGTTCCTGCAAAGGCTCAACGAAGTCGTCTACGCCAATTACCCGGATGTTCAGACGATCGCAGAGGAGTCCACCGCATGGCCGATGGTCTCACGACCTACGTTTCTCGGCGGCCTCGGGTTTGGGCTGAAATGGGACATGGGCTGGATGCACGACACCTTGGCCTATCTCGCTCGGGAGCCGGTTCATCGCAGCTTCCACCATCACGAGCTCACCTTCCGGGGGGTCTATGCATTCACGGAGAACTTCATGCTCCCGCTGTCACACGACGAGGTCGTCTACGGGAAGCGATCCCTCTTGGAGAAGGCACCAGGCGACGACTGGCAGAAGTTCGCCACTCTGCGACTGCTCTACACATACATGTACACCCAACCGGGGAAAAAGCTGCTCTTCATGGGTGGGGAGATGGCCCAACGATCGGAGTGGGCGCACGAAGGCCAGCTGGAGTGGGATCTGGCCGATTACGAGCCCCACAAAGGTGTTTCCCGCCTCGTCGGCGACCTCAATCGGGTCTATCGGGAGGAGCCCGCCCTCCATCTCTATGACTGCGACCCCAGGGGGTTCGAATGGTCGGTGCCCAATGACTCGGCCAACAGCGTGCTCGGCTACTTCCGCACAGATGGCGACGACACGTTGCTCGTCGTGGCCAATCTGACACCGGTGCCACGTCACGCCTACCGCATCGGCGTGCCCGAGCCAGGCTCATGGGTGGAGATCCTCAACACCGACGCCGAGATCTACGGTGGAAGTGGCCAGGGCAACCTGGGAGGTGTGGGCACAGGCCCGTTGGCCGTGCCCCACCACGGCAAGCCTCATTCGATCGATCTGACACTGCCACCACTCGGAGTGGTCCTCCTCAAACATCAACCGTCGGGGGAAACCCCCCGATAGAGAGCGGGTTCTTCTAACTTTGTCACCCACTCTGCGTTCATGAACCACGTCTGCATCCACGGGCACTTCTATCAGCCCCCGCGCGAGAACCCGTTCACGGGTGAGGTCGAGCCTCAACCGTCGGCGGCTCCTTGGCGCGACTGGAACGAGAAGATCAATGGCGAGTGCTACACCCCGAACACGGCCGCACCCATCCTCGATGCCGATGGGCAGATCATCAAGACGGTCAACACCTATGAGGGGATCAGCTTCGACTTCGGCCCCACATTGCTGAGCTGGCTGGAGGCCAAGGCACCGCTCACCTATCGATCGATCATCGAATCAGACCGTCGGTCGGCCGAGAGGTTCGGCGGGCACGGATCGGCCATGGCCCAGGGCTACAACCACACCATCCTCCCCCTGAGCAACACGAGGGACAAGCTCACCCAGGTGCGTTGGGGGATCGCCGATTTCGAGGCCCGTTTCGGCCGTTTCCCTGCCGGTCTATGGCTTCCCGAGACGGCGGTGGACACCGAGACACTCGGGATCCTGGCGGCCGAAGGCATCAAATTCACGGTCCTGTCACCGTTCCAGGCGGCAGCGGTCCGTGACCCGGGCGGGGATTGGGTCGACACCGGGTTCGGGACGGTCGACACCCGAGTGCCCTACCGGGTGGACCTCCCCGATGGGAGGGAGATAGCCGTCTTCTTCTACAACGGCCACCTGTCACAGGAGATCGCATTCAACGGGCTCCTGGAGGACGGTCGTATCCTTGCCAGACGTCTCATCGAGTCGCTGGGGGAGTCTCACGGTGAGGTGTTCCTGGCCCATGTGGCCACCGACGGTGAGACTTACGGGCATCATCATCGCCACGGCGAGATGGCCCTGGCCGCCGCCCTGGAGGAGATCGATCGCCATCCTGAGGTGACGCTCACCAATTACGAGCAGTTCCTTCAGATCAGCCCGCCAACCCGTCAGGCGCGTGTGGTCGAATCGAGCTCGTGGAGCTGCATGCACGGTGTGGCCCGATGGCGGTCGGATTGTGGGTGCTCGACCGGGCAGCACCCCGACTGGCACCAGAGTTGGCGTGGGCCGCTTCGTGATGCGCTCGACTGGCTCCGCGATCAGATGACCCAACCATTCGAGACACTCGGCTCGAAGCTTTTCCATGATCCGTGGGCAGCCAGAGACGCCTACATCTCGGTGATACTCGGCGGTTCGGTCGAGGATCTCCTCGACCGGCACGCTCGGGCCCCACTCGACGAGAACGATCGTAGGACCGCCGTTGGCCTCCTGGAGATACAGCATCACTCCTTGCTCATGTACACATCGTGCGGATGGTTCTTCGACGACATCTCGGGTCTCGAGGCGATCTTCGTGCTCCGTCATGCCGGGAGGGTCCTCGACCTGGCGCGTCAAGTGATCGGCTCCGACCTGGAGTCGGAGTTCCTCCGTCGCATCGAATTGGCGCCGTCGAACATCGACGGAAAGAACGGGCGAGATGTGTTCGACTCGGAGGTGCGCCCCTACATGGCGGGTCAGAACGTCTAAACCTCCCCAGCTAGATTCGCGAGCGATGGCCAGGATTCCAACAACCAACAGCCGCGTGGTCATCGAGTCGATCTCCCCTCAGGTGGACTGCGGGCGCTTCCCGGTGAAGCGGGTCGCAGGCGACGTGATCGTGGTGGAAGCGGATGTTTTCGCCGATGGGCACGACGTGGTCCGCTCCCTCCTTCGTTACCACAGGGCCGGATCTCGATCGTGGCGTGAATTGGAGATGGAGGACCTCGGCAACGATCGGTGGAGGGGCTCGTTCCTGCTCGACGAGATCGGCACCTGGGGCTTTGAGATCGAGGGCTGGGTGGACCACTTCGCCACCTGGGTCGATGGCCTGCGAAAGAAGGTCGACGCCGGCCTCGATGTCACCGTCGATCTGTTGATCGGTGCCGGGTTGGTGAGCTCGGCGGTCGAACGCGCCAGGGGTAAGGGCGCCAAGGGCCTGGAACGCCACGCCACGGCGCTCGCAGACGACGAGACCCCTTTGGATGATCGAGTCGCCCTGGCACTCTCGAGCGAGCTGGGGAGCCTGATGACGTCGCATCCCGACCGCAGCTCTGCAACCCGCTCCGAGCCGGAACTGGGTGTCTCGGTGGACAGGGAAAGGGCCCGTTTCTCGACGTGGTACGAGTTGTTCCCCCGGTCCTGGTCGGGGACCGGTGAGCATGGCTCGTTCTCCGACGTCGAGCGAAACCTCGATTACGTCGCCGGCATGGGATTCGACGTGCTCTATCTGCCACCCATCCATCCGATCGGGACGACCCACCGCAAGGGCCCGAACAACACCCTCAAACCGGGCAAGAAGGACCCGGGTGTGCCCTGGGCGATCGGCTCTCCGAAGGGCGGGCACACCGAGATCCTCTCGGACTTGGGGACCATCGACGAGTTCCGCTCGTTGCGTGACGCTGCCTCGTCCCATGGTCTGGAGATCGCCCTCGACATCGCCTTTCAATGCTCACCGGATCACCCATGGGTCGAAGAGCACCCGGAGTGGTTCCGTCATCGCCCCGACGGTTCGGTCCAGTACGCCGAGAACCCGCCCAAGAAGTACGAGGACATCTATCCCATCGACTTCGAGACAAGTGACGCCCAGGGATTGTGGAAGGCGTTAAAGGGTGTCTTCCAACACTGGATCGATGAGGAGATCCGGATCTTTCGCGTCGACAACCCACACACAAAGGCATTTCCGTTCTGGGAGTGGGTCATCGCCGAGATCAAGTCCAAGCATCCGGACGTGATCTTCCTCGCCGAGGCGTTCACCCGGCCCAAGGTGATGTATCGCCTGGCCAAGCTCGGGTTCACCCAGTCCTACACCTACTTCGCCTGGCGAAACACGCGTCATGAGATCATGGAGTACATGGGTGATCTCACCCGCGTTTCCGACTTCTTTCGCCCCAACTTCTGGCCCAACACACCCGACATCCTCACCGAGCCGCTGCAGACCGGAGGAAGACCTGTGTTCGTGACCCGCTATGTGCTGGCAGCCACTCTCAGCCCCAGCTGCGGCATCTACGGCCCCGCCTACGAGCTGATGGAGCACACTCCTCTCAAGGCCGGCTCCGAGGAGTATCGAGACTCGGAGAAGTACCAGATTCGGATCTGGGACCTCGATCGCCCCGACTCGCTCTCACGACTGATCACACAGGTCAACAAGGCTCGAAACGCCCATCCCGCATTGCAGAGAGCCGACAATCTCACCTTCCATCCTGCCGACAACGACATGATCATCTCCTACTCGAAGCGTCACGACGACGATGTGGTCCTGGTCATTGTCAACCTCGACCCCAACTACGAGCAGTCCGGCTGGATCTATCTCAACACAGAGGCTCTGGCCCTGGAGAAGGGACAACCGTTCCAGGTTCACGACCTCTTGACCGATCGGCGTTATCTGTGGGAGGGGGAACGTGCCTTCGTCCAACTGGACCCCGCAGGTGTCCCGGCTCACGTCTTCTCGGTCAGGACACGAATGCGGACGGAGCGGAGCTTTGACTACTTCGCATGATCGGTCCCCGGATGGGGCGTGGTATCAGGACGCCATCATCTATGAGGTCCACGTGCGGGCATTCGCAGATGCCAACGCGGACGGTGTCGGTGACTTCCGAGGGTTGACTTCGAAGCTCGACTATCTGCGTGATCTGGGGGTGACGGCTATCTGGCTGCTTCCCTTCTACCCCTCACCGCTTCGTGACGATGGCTACGACATCGCCGACTACATGTCCATCAACCCGTCCTATGGGTCCATGGCCGACTTTCGCCGATTTCTCCGTGAAGCACATCAACGGGACTTGAAGGTCATAACCGAGCTGGTGATCAACCACACCTCCGATCAGCATCCGTGGTTTCAGCGAGCGCGCAAGGCGCCCCCGGGAAGCCCGGAACGAGACTTCTACGTGTGGTCGGACACCACGGATCGCTATGAGGACGCCCGAATCATCTTCCAGGACACCGAGACTTCCAACTGGTCCTGGGACCCGGTGGCCAACGCCTATTACTGGCATCGCTTCTTCTCCCATCAGCCCGACCTCAACTTCGAGAGCCCTGCCGTCCAGGAAGCGATCTTCGAGGTCCTCGACTTCTGGCTGGACGCCGGGGTCGACGGCCTGAGACTCGACGCCGTTCCCTATCTGTTCGAGCGCGATGGGACGATGTGCGAGAACCTCCCCGAGACCCACGAGTTTCTCAAGAAGCTCAGGGCCAGGATGGACTCCCGGTACGACGACCGGATGTTCCTGGCCGAGGCGAATCAATGGCCGGAGGATTCGGTGGCGTACTTCGGTGACGGAGATGAGTGCCATGTCGCCTTCCACTTTCCGCTGATGCCACGCCTCTTCATGTCGCTACGCATGGAGAACCGCTTTCCCATCATCGACATCCTCGAGCAGACCCCGGAGATCCCGGAGTCGACGGCATGGGCGATCTTCCTCCGCAACCACGACGAGTTGACCCTCGAGATGGTGACCGACGAGGAGCGCGATTACATGTACCGGGTCTACGCCTCGGATCCGCAGGCGAGGATCAATGTCGGGATCAGAAGACGCCTCGCCCCGCTCCTGGGCAACGATCGCCGCGAGATCGAGCTGATGAACGGGCTCCTCCTCTCCCTCCCGGGGACACCGGTTCTCTATTACGGCGACGAGATCGGCATGGGCGACAACATGTACCTCGGTGACCGGAACGGGGTCCGCACACCGATGCAATGGTCCGGCGACCGCAATGCCGGGTTCTCGGAGGCGAACCCTCAGCGTCTCTATTTCCCGGTGGTCACCGACCCCGAATACCACTACGAGACGGTCAATGTGGCCGTCCAACGTGAGAACCCAAGCTCCCTTTGGTGGTGGACCAAGCGAGCGCTGGCTCTACGCCGTGCCACACCGGAGCTGTCTCGGGGCGCAATCGAATTCATCCCGAGCGAGAACCCCAAGGTCCTGACATTCCTTCGGACCCTGGGAGAGCGGTCGGTCCTGGTGCTGGTGAATCTCTCCCGTCACGTCCAGCCGGTCGAGCTCGACCTCAGTCGTTTCGATGGCGTCGAGCCGATCGAGCTCTTCGGGCGGACTCGCTTTCCCGAGATCGGCCCGACTCCGTATTCCCTGACGGTCGGGCCACACGAGTTCTATTGGTTCTCTCTCGACCTGACGGCCCAAGCCGAGCCAACGGTCGAGACCCCCCGGATAAATCTCCGTGGTGAGCTGAGCACCGTATTCAGGGCCCGCGCCCAACTGGAGAGGGTCCTTCTGGGTGACATGCAAACGAGACGCTGGTTCCGGTCCAAGGCCGAGCGGATCGGCTCGGCCAGCCTGGTTGATCGGCTCGATCTCCCCGGGACGGAATCGGTCATCGCCTTCGTTCGTGTCGAGTACCTGGGGCGAGAGGCGGAGACCTATGTGATGCCTCTCGCCCTGGCCACCGGCATTGAGGCGGGACGTTTGGCGGGCGAGAGCCCCGGTGCCGTCATCGCCGAAGTGCGCTCGGGGACCGAGTCGGGCCTCTTGTACGACGCAACCATCGATGCCGACTTCGTCAAGGCCCTGGTCGGGCTTTCTTCTGGGCGGAAGAAGGTCAAAGGCCGGATCCTGACGATGAGCGCCAACGGGATACGCGGGGGCCGTGCCATGGCAGCCGAAGTGAGTGATGAGCCGGTCAGGGTGGGTGAAGCCGAGCAGACCAACACGTCGATCGTCATCGGTGAGCGATACATCATCAAGATGATCAGGAAGCTTGAGCCCGGGGCCAATCCCGAGGTCGAGCTCGGGGAGTTCCTGCGCGACCGCGCCGGCTTCGAGCACACCTCCCGAATCAGGGGTGTGGTGGAGGTGGCCGACGGCCCGACCAGCTCGTTGCTCGCCTTGATCCAGGACTTCGTTCCCAACGAGGGCGATGCCTGGTCCCACACGTCCAATAGCATCATTCTGGCGTTGGAGCACATCTCGGCGCAGAGGAACGAGTTGGGCAGCCCACCACGCCCGCGTCATCCCCTCGATGTGACAGAGCGTGAGCTGGAGACGGCACGCAACCTCCTGGGGCCGCTCTATCACGAGGCGGCGCTCCTGGGTCGGCGAACAGCCGAAATGCACCTCGCCCTCGCCTCGGACCCGGAGGATCCGGTGTTCAAAGCCGAGAGGTTGACGACCCTCTATCAGAGGTCCCTCTACCAGTCGGTCAGGTCGTCGGTCCGCTCGTCATTCGGCCTGCTCCGAAAGCAACGCTCACGATTGACTCCAGGTCAACTGGAGCTGGCCGACCTGGCTCTTGAGAAGGAGATGGCGCTCCTACAGGATCTCCGCTCGATCACCAGGGAGAAGATCGACGCCAGGAGGATCAGGGTTCACGGTGACTATCACCTCGGCCAGGTCCTGTTCACCGGCAATGACTTCGTGATCATCGACTTCGAGGGAGAGCCGATGAGAGCGCTCTCCGAGCGTCGGATCAAGCGTCTCGGGCTTCGGGACGTGGCCGGGATGCTGCGCAGCTATCACTACACGTCGTTGATGTCGCTCCGCACGATGATCGAGGCCGGGGCGGGTGAGCCCGGAGACGAAGAGTGGCTGGCCGAGTGGGCCGACGCAATCAACAGGTGGCTCGCTTCGGCGTTCCTGCATGGCTACCTCGACACTGCCGAAGGGCATTCGATCATCCCTACAAACGAGGTTCACCTGCGTTGGCTGCTCGATGCCCTCCTGGTGGAGAAGGCCGCATACGAGCTCGAGTACGAATTGAACAACAGACCCGACTGGGTCGACATACCGCTCAGGGGGATCCTGGCTGCCGCCACCTCTCTCGAGTAGGCGCCTCGGGCGGCTCGAGCTACTCGAGTAGGTATCGACCCGACGCCCACCGGACGTCGATCCGGTCGATGTCCTTGAAGAATTGGGCGAAGTGGGCCGACTCACGATGGGTTTCGAAGGCTTCGAGGTCCTCGTACACCTCGTAGATCATGCCCTTGCCCGGCTCATCGACCGATGTGATGACGTCATATCTCTCGCATCCCGGCTCGCCGGCTGCCACTGCCGCGGCGATTCGGCCCGCCGCCTCGATGAAGGCAGGCAACGCGTCGCGGGTCACCTGGAATTCGGCAACGATCACGTACTTTGGCATTCGGCTCCCAATGGGTTCCCTCCGAAGCTAGACGACGGGACGACGGCGTACCATCCCCAAAGGTGATTCCACTTCGAGATCCCAGTACGACGCGTGTCAAGCCGGTGATCACCGTGTTGCTCATCCTGGTGAATCTCGGTGTCTTCTTCCTGATCCAATCTCGGGGGACAGCGGCCGATCAACAGGCTCTCATCTACGAGCGGGCGGCCATCGCGTGCGAGGTGACCAAAGGCTCACCGCTGAACATCGAGGAAATCGTGACCGAGAGGTGTCCACTCTCCGGCTCCCCCTCGGAGGTCCCGTTTCCCGACAAGAACGTGCTTTTCGCAATCCTGGTCTCCATGTTCCTCCATGGGGGTGTCACCCACGTCTTGTTCAACATGTGGTTTCTGTGGATATTCGGCAACAACGTCGAGGAGGCGTTTGGTCACCTCGGGTATCTGTCCCTCTATCTCTTGGGCGGTCTGGCCGGGACGGTGGCCTATGTGTTCGGCAACCCGGATTCGACCATCCCATTGGTGGGCGCCTCCGGGGCGATCGCCGTGACCATGGGCGCATACACCGTGCTGTTCCCCGGCAACCGGATCATTTCCCTGGTGGGCTGGTTCATCCTGCCCGTGCCGGCCGTGGTCTTCTTGGTCCTGTGGTTTCTAACCCAATTCGGCCTGGGAGGGACCAGTGTGGCCTGGGAAGCTCATGTCGGCGGCTTTGTCTTCGGAGCGCTCGTCAGCCTCCTGTTTCGACAGAGGCTTCTGCGTCGAACGGCGGCGATGTCCCGCTGATGTCCCGCTGGTCGTGACCGGTCAGGCGACGGTTTCGGTTCGCCGAAGTGCCGGGAGATAGATCCCCTCCTGGTACTCCCGCAGCATCCGGGCTGCCGTCACCCGTGGCCCGAGAGTCCGCCAGGCGTGCCTGATCCGCTCGTGGAAGTCGTGACGGGCCCTGAAGTACTCATCGCGTATCGTCTCGACCATGTCGAGCAGTGATGCTGCTTCCTCGCGATCCCTCATCTCCGGATCGCTCTGCTCTGACGCCTCGATGGCCCACCCGTTCCTCCCGTCGTACATCTCGGCCCACCAGCCATCCAGGATGGAGCAGTTGAGTACCCCGTTGAGCGCAGCCTTCTCCCCGCTCGTGCCAGATGCCTCTCGTGGCCGGATCGGGTTGTTGAGCCAAATGTCACAACCCTCGACCATCGCCGCTCCGACCTCCATGTCATACGCGGGTATGAAGGTGAACCGGCGATGGGCATCGGGGGAAAGGCTCTGTGCGACTATCTCCGCCACCAGCTCCTTGCCCATGCCATCGCGTGGATGTGCCTTGCCTGCGAACACGAAATGGATCGGCTGCTCGTCGTCACCGAGCAAAGCCATGAGTCTCTCGGGATCGTGGAGTAGCAGTGTCGCTCTCTTGTATGGGGCGAAGCGGCGGGCGAACCCGATGACCAGGGCGCGGGGGTCGAGGACACGTCCGGTGCGTCGAGCCATGAGCGTCGCCAAATGCCCTGCGGATCGAGCACGGACCTCGCCCAGGAGTGTGTCGTCGATCGATCCGACGCGATCCCAGGCCTCGGGATCACCGTCGGACCACGCTGGCCCGAGCACCCGATCGAAGACCTCCTGAGGTGCGTCCCCGACCCAGGTTCTCGCGTGGACCCCGTTGGTGACCGATCCGATCTCGGAGCCGATCCCCACACCATCGAAGAGTTGGCGGCTCACCTCCCCGTGGAGACGCGACACCCCGTTGGCCGCACTGGAATTACGCAAGGTGAGCGCCGCCATGTTGAACTGCCCGGGCTCGTCGGGATCCTCCCCCAAGGCCCAGATGTCTTCGACCGGCACCTGCCAGCGGGCGGCCCAGGTCTCGAGATAGGGGGTGATGAGGCCACGGTCGAATCGATCGATGCCTGCGGGAACCGGCGTGTGGGTGGTGAACACGAGACCCGGTCTCACGCGTTCGATCGCACTGGCGAGCTCACCACCCTGTATCTCGTCGTCGATGAGATCGAGGACGATGAATCCGGCGTGACCCTCGTTCAGGTGATGAACCGGCACGTCCCATCCCAGTGCCTTCACGGCCCGGGCCCCACCCACACCGAGAACCATTTCCTGGTCGAGCCGGTGCTGGCGATCACCGCCATAGAGACGGTCGCAAATGAGGCGGTCCTGCTCGGTGTTGGCCCCTACGTCGGTGTCGAGGAGTAGGAGGGTGATGCGGCCCACCATCAGTCGCCAGACGCGAGCAGTCACCTCCCTGCCGGGGAAGGGGATGGAGACTGTCGATTCGGTGTCCTCGGCGCCTATGTGGCCGGCTTCGAAATCGAGGTAGGTCTCGGTCTGAGCGCCGTCCACAATCACCTGCTTGAAATACCCGTGCCGGTAGAACAGCCCCACACCCACCAGGGGTAGGCCCATCTCGCTGGCCGCTTTCAGGTGGTCACCTGCCAGGATGCCGAGACCGCCGGAGTATTGCGGCACCAGTGCGCTGATCCCGAACTCCGGCGAGCAGTAGGCAACTAGCGGTGACCGGAGATCACGGAGGGCGCGGTCGAGATCTTCGATTTCCTCGGAGTACCTGGCCATGAACTCGGTGTCGGCCAGCAACGCATCGAGTTGCTCGCCACTGAGACGGGAGATGGCCACAACCGGATGCACATCGGGTATCGCACCGGGCAGGGAGAGCAGGAGGTCCCGACAGGAGGGCGTCCACGTCCAGCGATGATTCAAGGCGAGACGATGGAGCCCCTCACGGAGCGCAGTCGAGTCCAAGGTTCTCTCCTCTCGGGAAGGTGATGGGTCATCGGGGCGCCGCCCGGCCCGTGACCGCCTCAGGTTAGGCGAAACGGAGCACGCTGGTCTCTATCGGGCGATAAGGGCGTCGAAGATGTCACCGACCGAGGCATTGCGGGCAGCATGATCGCGAAAAGACCCTCGACCGTCCCCTGTGTCGCTATCAGGGAGGACAGGGGCACGGAGGACGGTCGAGGGAATCTGGTTGGTCTTCGAGGCGGTCTCTTACCAGTAATGCGCCCTGGGCCCGATCGTTCTGCCGGCGGCGCCGAGGATCCACAGGATCAGGCCGACTACGGCCAGGATGCCCCCGATGGTGTAGAGCAGCGGGACATCGAAGAACAACGCAATCAATATGAGGATGACTCCGGTGATGATCATGATCCAATTCCTTTCAAGAGATGGTTACCGATGCCCAACCATTACCCCAGCCGGCTTTGGGCCAAACAGGACGTCTCCCGCGTGAGGTCTTTTCTGTGAACGGAATTGGGCGGGAACGGTCGGTTTTGGTTCACGGAAGGACACTGAGTCGCGGGTAGGTTGGCATGATGGAGCCGTATCGACGCAAGGTTCGATATTGGGATATCGATGCCAACGGGCATGTGTTCAACGCCCGGTACCTGATCTATGTCGATGACGCCCTCACCGACTATCTGGAGGCATCCGGTCTCGCCTTTCAGGAGCACGGGGAGGAAGGATTTCTGATGGTGCTGGCCCGCACCGAGATCGACTATCGGGCCGAGGCGGTGCTGGGTGACACTCTCGCCACCTCGATCACCACGGAGAGGATCGGCAACACCTCATTGGTCTTCGCCTTCGAGATCATCGAAGAGGAAAGCGTGCGTTTGGTGGCTTCCGGAGTCGAAGTCTATGTGACGGTCGACTCGGTGGAACGACGACCGATCCGGGTTCCCGACCAGGTCCGGGAGCGTTTGTCGGTCAGATCCTGATCGGTGTCGGCTTCCGATCGGACCCGGCTCCCGATCGAGGTCTGGTGCGACCACGGACAGTGGGTATTAGCCACGGAGGGCGGGCGATGGACTAGCGTGGGATCCCGTCATGACTGATTCGCTGGATCTCACCTCCATCTCCATGGTCACCGCGGCGCTCCTGGCCTGGGTCGCCCTCGTCCACTTCGTGCTCGCCTTCGGGGTGAGGAGGGGCGAGCTGGTCTGGTCAGGCCGGTACCCGAGGCTCCTCACCCCCGAGTATCGAAGGAGAAGTCTCGGATACGCCCTGTTCGTCCTCTTATCGGCCTGGGTCTTGGCCGCCTATGGCGGAGTCGTCGAGCTCTCGCCGGTCCCGGAGCGTTGGATGAGGTCGGCCGGGTGGGTGATCACGGTCTTCCTGGGAATCGCCGCCCTCTACAGCTTCATCCGGGGAACCCGCTGGGAACGTCTCCTGCTCGGGCCTATGGCCCTGTTGGGCTCGCTTCTCGCCGGATGGCTCACGTTCCGCTGAACGGCCAAAGAGGCACTCATCGAGGTCGAGGCTCAGGTGGCGGCCATCTCCTTTCCGGTCTCGAGGATCGTCTTGAGACCCGAGACGATGAAGGGGATGCCTTCGGTGAAGTCCCGATGGGTGGCCGTGCCCTCCGCCATGTCGTAGATCTCCACGGTGAGCTCGGTCATCCCGTCTCGCTCGGACAACGTCCAGACCTGGCGGACCGGGCCTTCCTCTGACAACTCCTCGCTCCATCTGGCATGGAAGGTGTGCTCCAGGCGATGGGGGGCATCGACGGCGATGACTCGCCCGTCGGCCGCCACCGTCCCGTCTGGGTATGTGTAGCTGAGTGGAGCATCGACCTCCCATGTCGAATCAACACGTGTGTTGTAGAAGTACTCGACGGTGCGATCTCCATTGGTGATTGCATCCCACACCAGCACGGCGGGAGCAGCGATGTATGCCTTGTAGACGTGATCGGGCTTGCTCATGTCTCTCTCTCCTGACTCGACATTTGCTTTCAAACCGGTGATGGCCGCCACCGTGAGCTCGGCGTACTTGCTGATCCATCGATCGTGGATCAGGCGAATCGGAACCGGATTCAGGTAGTGGTACTTCGATCGTCCTCTCTTCTCGGTGCTGATCAACCCCGCCTCCTCCAGGACTCGGAGATGGCTCATGACGCCGAATCTGGTCATCTCCGGAAGGTGCAGACAGAGCTCCCCCAGCGTCTGGCCGTCCGCATGGCGAAGCTGATCGAGCAATGTCCTCCGACTCGGGTCGTTGATGGCCTTGAACACGTCGTCCATGTGGAATGAGAATAGGTGAGTAGATACTCACATGTCAACCCTTTGGGTGACCCGGGCCACCTCATCGGTGGGCAGTGACCGTCGGTTAGGTTTGCCCGGGTGACTTCCGAGCGAACCCGGGTGGTGGCGATGGTGCTCGCCGGTGGCATCGGCAATCGGCTCATGCCACTGACCCGCGATCGGGCCAAGCCGGCGGTCCCCTTTGGCGGCCACTATCGCCTGATCGACTTCGCCCTCTCCAACCTGGTCAACGCCGGGTATCGCCGGATCGTGGTGTTGACCCAGTACAAGAGTCACAGTCTCAACCTGCATGTCTCACTCACCTGGCGCATGTCGACCCTTCTCGGGAACTATGTGACTTCGGTTCCAGCTCAGATGCGGGTCGGCGAGCGTTGGTTCCTCGGGTCGGCCGATGCCATCTTCCAGAACCTCAACATCCTCCACGACGAGCGCCCTGCCCACGTGATGGTCTTTGGCGCCGACCACATCTATCGGATGGACCCCTCACAGATGCTCGACCAACACATCGAGTCGGGAGCCGGTGTCACAGTTGCCGGGATTCGGGTTCCTGTGGCCGATGCGACCCAGTTCGGGATCATCGAGCGGGGCGCCACGACGAAGATCGACGCATTCAGGGAGAAGCCCACCGACCCGGTCCCGTTGCATGACGACCCGGGCGCGGTCTTGGCCTCGATGGGCAACTACGTGTTCGAGACCGAGTTCCTCTACGACCTGGTCCAAGCCGACTCCGAAGACGGGGAGTCGAAACACGATGTGGGCGGGAACCTGATCCCGGCTGCCGTTGCCGCCAGCCAAGCCCACGTCTATGACTTCGCCGACAATCGTGTGCCTGGCTCGCTGGAGAGAGATCGGGGCTACTGGCGGGATGTCGGGACCCTCGACTCGTATTTCGAGGCCCACATGGACCTGGTCGATCCCGAGCCCGTGTTCAACCTCTACAACGAGCTGTGGCCGGTGTACACGGCCGGGCGAACGGTCGCCCCTGCCAAGCTGGTCACCGAGATGGGGGCTCCGGGCGTGATCGAGGACTCCATACTCTCCAATGGCGTGATCATCTCCGGTGGCTCGGTGAGACGCTCCGTTCTCTCACCCGGAGTCCGTGTGGAGGGAGGGGCAACCGTTGACGAGGCGATCCTCCTCGACGGGGTGCGAATCGGATCGGGGGCCGTGATCAAGAATGTCATCATCGACAAGAACGTGGTGGTCCCGCCCGGAGCCGAGATCGGTGTCGACCCGGCTCGGGACAGCGAGCGCTTTCAGATATCCGAAGGGGGAACCGTGGCCATCGGCAAGGAAGACGAGATCACCGAGCCGACTTGACTGCCCCTTCAGAGGGAGGCGATCTCGGAATAGAGACGGTGGTATTCGGACGCCGGACCGCTCCAGGACCAATCATGGGTCATGCCCCTTCGCCTTATCTCACCCCGCCTTTTCGTCGATCTCCACGCCCCGATCCCACGACCCAGCGCGTCAGCCACCGCCGTCGTGCTCGGCTGCAGGGCCACCAGCCCATTGCCAGTCTCCGGGTGGGCGTCCGCATCGCTCACCGTGTCATGCAGACCTCCGACATCGGTCACCACGGGGATGGACCCATACCTCATCGCCTGCATCTGGGTGAGCCCGGCGGGCTCGAACCGGCTCGGTACCAGGTAGAGGTCGCTCCCCGCGAATATCCGGTGGGCCAGACCCTCGTCGTATCCCTCCCTGAAGTGAAAGCGATCCGGAATCTCCCGTGCGATGGTGCGGGCCGAATCTGAGAGTGACCGTTCCCCGGCGCCGAGCAGGATCATCCGTGCTCCCAATTGCCGGAGGGCGGTGGAGGAGTCGAGGGCGAGGTCGACTCCCTTTTGGTCGGTGAGCCGCGTGACCATCCCGATCAACGGCTCATTCGACCCGTCCCAGCCCACCTCGAGGGCCAACCTTCGCCCGATCTCCCTCTTCCGCCCGGGGTTGGAAGAGTCATAGTGGATTGCCAGATGTGAGTCCGTCAGTGGATCCCAGGCCTCGGTGTCGATGCCGTTGAGGATTCCGGTGAAATCGTCGCCCCGCGCCGCCAGAGCCTCGTTGGCCCCGAACCCGGTCTCCGGGCGCGTTGCCTCGATGGCAAAGGTCGGGCTGACGGTGGTGACCCGGTCGGCCAGGGCCACGGCACCGGTGAGTGGGTTGGTTCCGCCATACCACTCGTATGCCTCAGACCTGTGTGGGAGCCGTGCCAGCCAGGAGGCGGGCGCCTGGCCCTGATAGGCGAGATTGTGGATGGTGAACACCGAAGGGGGCGGATCGGTGAGCAAGCCAAGGGCGGCCCCAGTGTGCCAATCGTTGAGATGGAGGACGTCGGGACCTCGCAGACGGGCCAGAGCGGAGATCGCCGCCGAGAAGATCATGAATCGCGTGTCGTTGTCCGGCCAGCCCCTTCCCTCATCGTCGTTGTATGGGTGGGGCCTCGCCAGCAGCGGCGATTCGATGAGGGTCACCGCTGGGAACCCGTCGAGCCTTCCGCGGATCTGTCGAGTCGGCCCCGCCCACGGCGGCAGGTCGAGTGGTCTTCTCTCGGTGACGGCGAGAGGCAGGTTGCCATAGTCGGGCAGGACCACCTCCACCTCGACACCACGACTGAGCAGCGCTTTGATCAGGCCTGCTGCGGCATCACCAAGCCCGCCGACCTTGACGAACGGAGCTAGCTCGGCTGTGGCAAAGAGGACCCGCACGAAGCATTAATAGCACCGCGGTGGCCTCTGCCCCGGGCGCGTCGGGCTCATCGCCCATAGATACCGGTCAGCTCGGCGCTGCCGATGACGTGGCCATTCATCGCATCGATCACGTCTTGTTTCGAGGCTCCGGGCGTCAGACCCAACTCGGTGTCGAGGGCAAAGGCGTGGAACACGTAGTGGTGGGCTCCCGACGGAGGGCATGGGCCTCGATATCCCACCTCGCCCCACGAGTTCACCCCGGCGATCCCTAGCGGGTCGGCTGCGCGGGCTATCTCGGTGACGGGCCCAATGTCATAGGCCACCCAGTGCACCCATGTCCCGGACGGTGCGTCGGGATCGTCAACGATAAGGGCAAGGGAGACGGTGGTGACGGGGGTGGCCTCCAGATGGAGGGGCGGGGAGACGTCCTCGCCGTCGCATGTGTATTCAGGTGGGATCGCCCCTTGCTCTACGAAGACCGGCGAGCTGAGCGTCATGGCCTCTTCGGGCACGGCCGTCGTCGTGCTGACGTCGGCGATGCTGGTCGTGGTAATCGCCTGCTCGGGTGGCCCATCGGTACCACTACAAGCTGTGACAGCCAACGTAATCGCGATGACCGGCAACAAACCGCCGAATCTCATGGCTCCCCATCCTCTCAGTTCATGGTCTCGAGTCGTTGGGTGACATTCAACCGTTCCCGGTCAGATCGAGACGGTGACGGTGACGGTCATCCACCAGGGGCCCGAAGAGCCCGAGGAGGAAGATCAGGCCGGCAACCGAGGAGCCGACCGCGAGTGTGGTTGCAGTCCCCCATGCGGCGATGGCCAAACCGGCCAGTATCGGGCCGACAGTCTGACCGAGACGGGCCGAGCTCACCCAGACCGCCACTATCGCGCCACGATGCTCATCGGAGGATGCGTCCATCGCGAGATCCTGGAGAGTGGGTACGAGAAGCCCCTCTGACGCGCCCACCACCAACACCGCGGGGACCACCACCAACAGCGTGACGGTCAGACCAAGGGTCAAATAGGCGACAGCGAAGCCTGCCGACGCGATGAGCAGCACCATCCTCGAAGAGAGGGCGCCCCGTATGCGTCCCAGGTTGAATGCCATCAGAGTGGAGGTGATGGCCGGGAGGGCGATCACGACCCCACGGGAGCCGGCCGACAGGCCGAACCTCTCCGCAAGGTCGACGGGAAAGACGGTGAGGAACAGCCCAAAGATGATGATGAAGCCGAGGAATCCGGCCGCCAGAGTCACCAGCACCACCGGTTGGCGGGCGAGCACCCGGACCTCACCGATCTGATCCCGAAGCGTTTGCCGCTGTTCCGGTCGCCACGAGTCGAGCACCAGCCACGACACTCCCGCAGTGATCAGGGCAACGGTGTAGATGGCGAAGGTCGCTCGCCAGCCGAAAGCCTCGGTGGTCGCCCCGGAGAGGAGCGGGAGACCCGCCAGGCCGATGGTGAGCACCGCCGAGTTCCTCCCCACCAGGCGGGTTCGCTCCAGCCCGCTCCAGTGGTCACCGATCAAGACAACTGCCAGGTTGACCAGACCAGACGAGCCGACCCCCTGGATGAGGCGGGCGAGGAGGAGCAGGTTGAAGGTGGGGGCAAGGGCTGCAAAGCCACCCGCCAGGCCAAACACCACCAGACAGGTCGTGAGCACCAGCCGTCGTCCATAACGATCGGCGAGAAGACCGGCCACGGGCGCCAGGAAGATCCCGGCCACCGAGCCGGCGGCGACCAGGAGCCCGGCCCGGTCGGATGGCACGCCGAACTCGTCGAGGATGTCCGGCAGGGCGGGTGTGATCAGCGTGTTGGTGAGGATCCCGGTCAGGGTGACGGTGAATATGAATGCCAGGGGCGGTCGTCGCGACACCGCGACCAGAATATGACGGGTTAGCGGGGTGGAGAGCTCAGGCGAAGGTGCGCCTGGTCATGTCGACACGACTCGGGTGGCTCGGTCGAGTGTCGTCACAGCCTCTCGGTACTGGGCCTTTGCCTCTTTCCGCGTGGGCGCGATGGAGAGCATCCCGATCTTCCCGTGGTCGGTCACCGCGCCAAGCAGATGGAAGACGACACCGGTCTGCGCGGTGGCGTGATAGTGAAGGCCTTCGTAGACGGCGATGTCGATCAGCTCGTCAGGCCTCAAACCCTTGTACCGAGGATCGACCAGGTTGTCGGTGGCGTAGTAGCTCCGGGTATCCCCCGTTGGAGTGCGAAACACTCCTTCCTCACAGTCGTATGAGCCATCCGTCAGGAACTCGAGCATGAGATAGGGGAGGGTGGTCCCACCCTTTCTCAGATTTATCTCGATCGCATAATTGCGCCAGCGGTCTCCTTCCGGCACGGATATGAAGTCGATGCCGAATCGACCCAGCACACCAATGTCTCGCAAGACCGAGCCGACACGACGACCCGCGTCATGGAGATCGGAGCGATAGCCCGCTCGGGCGGGAAACGTGCACCCCTCGTAGACCTGGCCGTTAGGCCCGGCCAGGATCTGGTCGTGTGTGGAGACCGTTTGCACCTCGCCGAGCGGGTCGATTCGCATCTGCACAGATGGGGACCTGGCGCCACGAACGTCGATCATCTCCTCGATGATCCCGCCCATCGTTTCGAGTTTGACCTCGTATGGCTCCCACGACTCGTCTTGTGCCACGAACCTGAGTTCGTTGGTGATCCGGCTGTGTATCTCCTTCTCCGGGAAGTCGATATCGGCCAATCCGTCGAGGTCGATCACGGCGTTGCCTTCCCCGGAGAAGCCATCGTTGAGCTTGATGACCGCTCGCGTATTCGGGGGAGTCGCCTTGCTGAGAGCCAGGACTGCTTCGGCGAGATCAGCCCGATTCCTCAAGTCTTCGTGTCCCCGAGGTATGTCCATGCCCACTCGGCGAAACAGACGACGGCTCTCCGATTTGTTTCCGAGGTGGGACAAGGCCGGGTCACAGGCATACATCGGTATTGCGAGCTGCACCGCAAGCGTCCTCTCCAAATGAGACGAGTTGAAGCATGTCATGTGGGCCGACTCCGGGTGTTGGATCGAACGACGCAGCTCCTCGAGCTTGGACGGCCGATCCAGGATCTTCTGCGATAGCGGAGTCAACGATGGGTCCTCACATGAGATCAGATGCAAGCGCTTCCTGGCATGCATCCCGGGGATCCCGGGAAGAAGATGGAGGTAATAGTCGATGACGGCAGCATCCAATGGCGTCGAGGTCACGTAGATCAGCTGGGTGCGGGGCAGTCGAAGGAGCATGAGGAGACAGAGCATGCGCTCCTCGTAGTGGATTGCGCCCGGGATCTTGACCAGTTCGCGTTGGTCGAGACTCATCGAGGGGATGACGACCACCGTGCGCGGCTCCTTGGGGTTGGAGAACACTCGTCGGTACATGTCCGGGAAACGCGCCTGTAACGAGTCGAAGACTGCCGCTTCCTCCGGGCTGCCCGGTCTGGGCTCCAAGTCGACGGTGCTCGTATTCGTCCTCGCCTCCTTTGGAGAATCGTCGGACAAGTCCCACGAGTTTGCTAGGGCCGGACGACAATTTAAGCAATCATCCGCATGCCATGTTCAAGGGTCGGCCCGTGTCACTCGACGGAGGCGCAACTAGCCTCGCCAGCCAGATGACGCGACTCCTCACCACCACCATCGCCGGCAGCCTTCCCAAACCGCTATGGCTTTCGACCGCCGATCAACTCTGGGCCGGCTGGGTGCAGGAGGGGGCCGCGTTGGAGGAGGCAAAGCGGGACGCGGTCCGGCTCGCCGTGGACGACCAGGAGATGGCCGGCCTCGACATCATCTGTGATGGCGAGCAGACCAGGCAGCACTTCGTAACCACCTTCATAGAGGGTCTGGAGGGTGTGGATGCGGTCAACCGGGCAACAGTGCAGATTCGCCGTAGGTATGACGCGTCGGTGCCTCGCGTTGTCGGCCCGGTGGCAAGGTCCGAGCCGGTCTATCTCGACGATGCCCGGTACCTGCGCTCGCTGACCGATCTGCCGATCAAGTGGCAGTTGCCCGGGCCAATGACCATGGTCGACACACTCGAGGACGACCACTATGGGGACCGAGAGGCATTGGCCATGGCGTTCGCCGGGATCCTCAACGAGGAGGCACGCGATCTGGAGAAGGCGGGTGTCGACGTGATCCAATTCGACGAGCCCGCCTTCAACGTGTTCCTGGACGAGGTGGCCGGATGGGGGATCGGGGCGCTGGAGAAGGCGATCGAGGGGCTCGACGCGACCACTGCGGTTCACATCTGTTACGGCTATGGGGTGAAGGCGAATATCGACTGGAAACAGGGTCTCGGAGACGAGTGGCGCCAGTACGAGCAAACCTTTCCGGTCCTGGCCTCGTCTTCGATAGATCAGGTGTCCCTCGAGGTCGCCGGCTCTCGGGTCCCTCTCGAGTTGCTCGAGCTCCTTGGTGACAAGGACGTCCTGGCCGGGGTAATCGATGTGGCGACCGACCGGGTCGAGACACCCGAAGAGGTGGCGGTGACGATTCGATCGGTGCTGGAGCACGTTCCGGCGATCCAGGTTCACCCATGCACCAACTGTGGGATGGTCCCGCTGAGCCGGGCGGTGGCCAGCGCCAAGATGACGGCCCTGGCGGATGGCTCGAGTCTGGTTCGGCGGGATCTCACCAGCGGAGATTGAGCGGTTTCGTCGAACGCCCATTGAGAGAAACCGTACTTTTGGCCCTATTCAGCTGGTCGCCGATCCCGTACGGTCGTGCGATCCCGAGGATTCGCTGAACGGAGGCTTTCATGAGTGCTGGCAAGGTCGTCTTGGCCATATTCGGGGCCTTGTTGGGGTTATTGGCCGTAGGGCTGTTAGCTGCCGGTGCCGGACTGATGTGGGCTTACGGGACGCAGCGAAGTGCCGATGGGTACTTCACCAGTGCCACCACCGAGCTCTCCACGGGCACATATGCATTGACCACCGCCCAGGTCGATCTGGGATCACGTCCCGGCGACTGGTTCCCATCGGGTCAGATCGCCACGGTCCGTTTCAATGTCGAGCCGTCATCGGACGGCCCCGTTTTCATCGGGATCGGTCCCGACGATCAGGTCAGTGACTATCTCGACGGAGTGGGTGTTGCCCGAGTGACACACTTCGGTCTGCGTGGCTCGGATGTCACGTACAAGACGACCCAGGGAGAGGCTCCCCCCACACCACCCGAGGAGCAAACGTTCTGGGTCGCCTCCTCCCAGTCGGCCGATGCCCAATCGTTGACCTGGGACCTGGAGTCGGGGCGTTGGGCGGTCGTCATCATGAACGCCGACGGATCGACCGGTGTCAACGCTGCCGTCTCCGCGGCCGCCAGTGTGGCAATCCTGATCCCGATCGCCATCGGCCTTTTGATCGTCGGTGCGATCTTCGGGGTGATCGCAGCGGTGATGCTGGTCTTCGCCATCCGTGGCAGTGGGTCGGTGCCGGCAACGGTGGCGCCCACGGAGCTCCAGGGAGGCTATGGTCACTATCCCGTTCGCCTCGAGGCGGCCCTGGACCCGAACATGAGCCGCTGGCAGTGGATCTTCAAGTGGTTCTTGGCCATACCTCACTACTTCGTCCTCGCGTTCCTCTGGATCGCCTTCATGCTGCTGACGGTCGTGGCCGGTTTTGCCATCTTGTTCACCGGCCGCTACCCGAGGGGCATCTTCGACTTCAACGTCGGCGTTCTCCGCTGGAGCTGGCGGGTGGGGTACTACTCATACAGCGCACTAGGCACCGATCGGTACCCGCCTTTCACATTGGCGCCGGCCGACTACCCGGCCGAGTTCGACGTGCAGTACCCGGCGGAGCTATCCAGAGGCCTGGTCCTGGTCAAATGGTGGCTGCTGGCGATTCCGCACTACATCATCGTCGGCTTGTTCACCAGCGGTCTCGTCTGGTGGGCGACCAACGTCGGTGAGAGCGGCAACGCCGCGGTTCGGACCGGCGGTGGGTTGATCGGCATCCTGGTGTTCGTCGCCGCCCTCGCCCTTCTCTTCACCGGGCGCTACCCCCAGGGTCTATTCGACCTGGTGGTTGGTCTCAACCGATGGGTGTTTCGCGTTGCTGCCTACGCCGCGCTGATGCGTGACGAGTACCCGCCCTTCCGTCTCGACATCGGTGGTGCGGAACCGGACGCCGTTCAAACGGCTCCAGTAGGCGTGTCGCCCGGCCCCGAGCCTCCTCCAAGCGCGGAGCTCCCGCCAAGCCCGGAGGGCTGAGCGCCGCCGGCGACCGGCAGAACGATGGTGATGACCGCCCCGGCCCCGGGAAGGTTGGACGCGGCGATCTCGCCGCCATGAGCCTCGACAAGATCGCGGGCAATAGATAGGCCGAGCCCGCTTCCGGACGAGTCGTCGTCTTTGACGAAGCGGTCGAACACATGGTCGATCCGATCCTGGGCGATGCCCGGGCCGGTGTCGGCGATGGCGATGGTGACACTCTCATCCCCACGTTCCGCCGAGATTCTCAGTCGTCCGCCGTCGGCCATGACACGGATCGAGTTCGAGATCACATTGGAAAACACCTGGTGCATTCGATGGGCGTCGACCTCGACCTCCCCGATGGTGGCCCCGATCACCATCTCGATGGTGATCGACCGGGCTTCCATCCTGGAGGTGAACGATGAGACGACGTCTCTCAGCAGGCCTTCGAGGTCGGTGGCAGCGATGTTGAGCTGAAGTCTCCCCGCCTCGGCCAAGGCCATGTCTCGGAGATCTTCCAACAACCGCTCCATCAAGTCGACCTCGTCGATGACGTTGGCGAGGCTCTCCGGGGGATGAAGCCCGTCCATGACTGCCTCTATCTCTCCCTTGATGACGGTGAGGGGGGTGCGCAGCTCGTGTCCCAGGTCTCCGAGCAGTCTCCGTCTTCGCTCATCTTCCTCCTGGAGACGCTCGGCCATCCGATTGAACGACGCATTCACCGGCGCCAATGGGCCCGGTCTCCAGGTCTCGAGACGGACGTCGGTCTCACCTTCTCCGAGACGTCTGGTGGCGTCGATCAATTCACCGATCGGGCCCCATGACCTACGGAACAACCGTCGTCCCACAGAGCCCAGAGCGATCATCGCCAGGAGGGTCAGCCCGACGATCAGCCAACGATTCGAGCCCGCCGAGGCAAATCCGGTAGCGATCACGGCACCGACCAGGCCGGCGATGAAGATCAGGAACACGAGGAGCCCGATCATCCTGCGGAACATGTGCCGACCCGGGCCCCAACCCGGAAAGCCGGGTCTACCGCCGGCCCACGGTGGCCCTCGATGGCCCCGGTCAGGCATCGGCATACTTGTAACCGACGCCGTAGACCGTCACCACGTGTGTCGGCCGGGCCGGCTCCGGCTCCAACTTCTTGCGCAGATTCTTGACGTGTGCGTCTATCGCTCGCTCATATGACTCGAACGCGACACCCCGCAAGACATCGAGGAGCTGCCCGCGGGTGAAGACCCGACCCGGCTGTGAAGCCATCGTCCGGAGCAGCTCGAACTCGGTCGCCGTGAGCTCCGGGATCTCCTCACCGGCCAGAGTCACCACCCTCCTGGGAACGTCGATCACCAGGTCGTCGACTCGGATCATCTCGGTGGCCACGACACCGCTCGCCCTTCGCAGGACGGCTTTTACTCTCGCCACCAGCTCCCGGGGGCTGAATGGCTTGACCACGTAGTCGTCGGCTCCCAGCTCCAATCCGACGATGCGGTCGGTTTCCTCGCTGCGCGCCGTGAGCATGATGATCGGCACGGTCGACCGGCTCCGTATGGCACGGGTGACGTCGTGACCATCCATGCCGGGGAGGCCGAGGTCGAGCACGACCAGGTCCGGGCGTTGGGAGTGGAAGGTGGCGAGGGCGGCCGGGCCGTTGTGCGCCATCGAGACGCCAAAGCCCGCCTCGGCCAGGTAGTCCCTGACCAGGCGGGCGATCTTGACTTCGTCTTCGACTATCAGAACCTGGGGCATGCCCTTCATTGTCGTCCTTGGCGGCTCAACCGTCGCGGTCGGGCCCCTCGGTGGCGGCCCGGCCCGGATCGTGCATCCTCTGGTGCCACTCGTCGAGACGGTGCTCCATGGGCGAGTCGTGGCCGTCGTAGCCACGGCCGCGATATGGGCCCGGCCCCCACCCCCAACGCCGTCGCCCGAAGACGAGGCGGGCGATGAGGCCGAAGACGAGGAAGAGGAATATCACCCTGAAGAGGAGCCCGAAGACGCCAAACCCCCACAAACCGGGGTAATAGCCGGGGCCATTGACCACCACCTGGGCGCCGGTCTCGACCAGGCCCTGCTGGTATCCGAGTTGGTAGACGCCATAGCCGGCTGCGCCGAGAGCTCCCAACACCAGGATGGTTGCCAGGATGGCGCCAATCACATTCCGTCTCATCTCAATCGACTCCTTTCGAGTTTCGAGACATGACCGATGGTCGGACACGAATGCGGAGATCTCGTGAAGACCGGATGGAGGCATTGGCTGGTAGACCTGTTGGCTGATGAGCACCCGCACGGCCGATCGGAGTGACCCGCCACGGCTGTTCGCCGCGCTCGGGGTGCGAGGTGGCGAGAAGCAATTGGTCGGGTGGATGGCCGCTTTGTTCGCCCTGACCCAGGCGAGTCACGGTCTCGGGGCCAACTCGGCAGACGCCTTGTTCTTCCTGCGATTCGGGGTCGAGAAGCTACCTCTCATGATCCTCCTGTCCGGTGCGGCGGTGATGGTGATGACTTTGATCTATGCCGCCGGGCTCGGATACCGGGGCTCGGCCCGCTGGCTCCCCCTCACCGCAGGCGTCTCGGCCCTATGGGTGGTGCTCGAGTGGAGTGGTCTCTTCCTCGACAACCGTGTCATCTACCCGGTGATCTGGGTGTCGACCCAGATGCTCATCATGGTGACGTTCACCATGATGTGGAACGCGGCCGAGTCGTCGTGTGACACCCGGCAGGCGAAGCGTCTTTTCCCCGTATTCGCCACCGCCGGAGTGGCCGGGGGTGTGATCGGAAATCTGATCACGGGGCCGTTGGCCTCCGTGTTCGGGGCTCCGAGCCTCCTCCTCGCCCAGGCCATCTTGCTCGGGTCGAGCGCGGTGGTCCTGCTCCGGCTCCGTCCCCGTTTCCACGAAGAAGACCCGGATCAGCCTGTTTCGATCCGCTCTGAGATGTCGGCGGCTCTTGAGGCTGTTCGCTCGAGCCGCCTCCTCCGACTGGCCGCACTCGCCGCGTTCGCCCTCTCGGCGCTCTTCTTCCTCGTCGTGTTCCCGTTCAGCGAGGCGGTGGCCGCCGCCTATCCCAGCGAGGCGGAGGTCGCCGGCTTTCTCGGGTTGTTCGCCTCCGCCGCCACCGCCCTCACCTTCATCGTTTCTCTCTTCGTGACCAACCGGCTGTTCTCCCGACTTGGGATCGTCCTGTCGCTGATGATCGTCCCGCTCGTCTATGCCGGGGGATTTGGCCTTTGGCTGGCGTCTTTCGGCCTATTCACCGCTTCCGTGGTGCGTGGGCTCCAGTGGATAGGGGTGAACGCCGTGTGGGGAACCGCCTTCCCGGCCGTCTTCAATGTGCTCACCGGGCGCCGCCGAGGTCAGGTGATGGCTTTCATGAGCGCGATCCCGGCACAGGTCGGCACCATGACTGCAGGCGTGATCCTGATCGCGGGGGAGGCTTTGGGCAGGTTTGCCCGATTCGGCATCGGTTTGCTGATTGCGTTGGTCGGAGTCGTCGTCGTCGCTTCGATGCGTCCGGCCTACCGGTTGGCCGTCGTCGAAGCGGTCCGTCGGGGTCTGGTCGGTGTGTTATCCGTGGCACAGAGGGGGTTGTCCGTCCCCGTCGACCGCGATGCGGCCCAGCTCCTCACGTCCTACCTGGCAGACGACAGACCCGAGGCACGAGCATTTGCCGCCACTGCTCTTGCCCAAGCGCCGATGAGCGAGGGGGTGAGTGGTGTGGAGGCCCTCCTCGAGGATGAGAGCCCGCTGGTCAGGTCGGCTGCATTCGACTCTTTGTGTGTCCTCGACCCCGAGAGGGTCGATAGGCATGTGGCCGTCGCCCTCTCCGACAAGGCGCCCCAGGTGCGGCTCCAGGCCATTCGCTTCCTCAACGGCAGACCAGAGGAGGAGAGATCGGCCGCCGAGGTGGGCTTGACGGACCCGGATCCTCGGGTTCGGGCGGCTGCCGCCCTGGTGGTCGGGGGCGTCAGGGGAGGCGAGACTGCGAGAAGGCTCCTCTCCGATAGTGATCCGCGGGCGGTGGCAGCCATGCTCGATGAGGTGGGGCGGGGCGGGCCGGGTCTCGGCCTCGAGCCGCTCGGGTTTCTCGAGCATCCCGACGCCGGTGTGCGCGATGCGGCCGTGAGGGCGGCGGCGGTGTCGTCGGTGGATCTCGACCGGCTCGTACCACATCTCGACGATCGCTCGATGCGGGTCAGGCAGACAACGGCGAGGTGTCTTTCGCTCAATCCGGCCGGCAGGCGCAAATTGCTGGAGGTCCTGCAGACAGGGTCGGTCAATGCCACCGATGTGGCGCTGCGTGCGCTGACACCGGTAAACGAGCTGGTGAGCGAGTTCACCGACTGGGCCGGGGCCGAGGCGGAGCGGGCAGCCTGGCTGGATTCGATGCGTCGGGCGCTCCCTGAGGATCGGAGTCCTTCGACTCGAGGTTTCCTCAGCCAGGTCTTGAAGCGTCGCTCGGCCCGTCTGGTCGAGTGGGTGCTCCTCGCCATGACCACGAAGGACACGGCGGACGTGATGCCGCTGGTCGAGAGGGGAGTCCGTTCCGCGCGCATCGAGACGAAGTCCCAGGCCATCGAGGCGCTGGAGACGATCGGCGAAAGGCGTGCCCTCGATGTCCTGCTTCCCCTTCTGGACCCCGATGGCAGGTCGTCGCAGATGGGCGAGCGAGAGGCATTGCGCCTGCTCGCAAATGACTTCGACGTTTGGTTGAGGGCTCTCGCCCTCCGCTGCCTGGCCGAGGACGTCGAGTCTGACTTCCGGCACTTGCAGGGCATTGCAGCCGAGGATGTGTCCGACCTCGTCCATCATGCCGTGGCAAGCTTGCCACTCATGCCGGCCGAGCACATAGAGACCCTGAATCCGATGGACAAGGCCCTGGCCCTGCACCGGGTCCCCATGTTTCATGAATTGGATCCCGAGGACCTCGAGTTGATCGCAGCGGTCACCGGGGAGATTCGCTACGACCCCGACGAGGTGATCTACATCGAAGGCCGGGAGGGCGATGAGATGCTGGTGATCGTCGAGGGCGCGGCGGTGGTGGCGAAAGTCACGGACGAAATCCTCGAAACGATCGGCATCTATGGGCCGGGCGAGCACGTCGGGGAGCTGGCGTTGCTCGGTGGTGACACGAGATCCGCTCGTGTCACGGCCGGCGACGAGGGATTGCATGGGCTGGTCGTCACCAAGTCAGACTTGCTCTCGATCCTCGAAGAGCGACCCACGGTGGCCATGGGCATGCTGGCCACACTTGCGCGGAGACTCGTCGATCAGACCTGAGCCGGGTCGCCCGAAGTGGCAGGCGCCTGGCCGCATTAGTGTTCTTATGAAGTCCGCACTCTCGAGGAGACCATGCCCGACTCATTGACCATGGGCAGACAGGCCATCCAGAGAAACGACTGGGATGAGGCCTTGAAAGCCCTCACGGAAGTCGACCAACACGAGGGGCTTGGCCCCGATGACCTGCTCCTACTCGGTGACGCCTGTTGGTGGACCGGGAAGCCCGATCAGGCCGAGGAGGTCATCGAAAGAGCCTATGCCGGTTTCATCGAGGTCGATCGGCCAACCGATGCCTCGGTCGCGGCGGCGCTGCTCGCCTATCTCGCCATGCGCAGAATGGCGATGTCGGTCTCGGCAGGATGGGTTGCCCGTGCCGAGCACCTGCTCGAAGGCGAACCCGAGTCCCTGGGCCACGGCTGGCTCAAGGTCATCTATCTGGCCAACGCTCTGTTGGTGGATCGGGATCTGGACGCTGCCATCCGTCTGGCCGATGAAGCGATAGCCACGGCGAAGAACCTCGGAAGCGCCGGTCTTCACTCATTGGCGATGAGCTTCAAGGGGATCGCCCTCATCCAAAAGGGCGAGTGGCGTGAGGGGATAAGCCTGGTCGACGAGGCGACCGTCGTGGCGATGTCCGGGCAGGGTGATCTGAGGGCGGCCAGTGACGTCTATTGCAACACCATTGCCGCCTGTAGCAATCTCGGCGACTATCGACGGGCCGGTGAGTGGACCGAGCAGGCTGAACGCTGGATGCGGTCGCATTCCGTCGGCGGCTACACCGGCATCTGCCAGGTCCACCGTGCGGAGCTGAAGCGTCTGCACGGGTCCTGGGTCGAAGCCGAGCAGGAGGCGAGGACCGCCTGTGTCGAGCTGGAACGGTTCCATCTCCTGAACGGAATCGGGTTCGCCTATTACGAAATCGGAGAAGTTCGGCGCCGAATGGGTGACTTGAATGCGGCGGAGGAGGCCTTTCACCGTGCCTATGAGTACGGCAACAGTGCTCAGCCAGGGATGTCGCTCCTCTTGATGGACAAAGGTGATCTAGAGGGCGCTGCCTCCTCTATCGCCAGAGCCGTGGCGCGCCGTGGCGGCGGTGAAGGTGGGACGGCAAGTGTCCTCTCCCAGGCCCGTCTCCTTCCGGCTCAGACAGAGATCGCATTGAGAATTGGCGATCTGGGCACTGCAAAGGAGGCGGTGACCAGGCTCGAAGATGCGGCCGACCATTACGAAGGTGCCACCTGGAGGGCGAGCGCACTCACCTGCAGGGGGGCTTTGGACCTCGCAGAGGGCGAGCTGGAGCATGCCGTCGAGGTCCTCGGCTCTGCCTGGCGTATCTGGCAGGAAGTCGAGCTTCCCTATGAGAGCGCCCAGGCCAGGCTCGTGCTGGGTCAGGCGAGACGCGCTGCCGGGGACGAGGTGGGGGCGAGTCTCGAATTCGGGGCGGCCCGCTCGGTGTTCGAAAGACTCGGCGCTGCCACCGATCTGCGTCGATTGGATGAGCTGACCGGCAGAGCGGAGACCGGTGAGCGTCCTGAGAGCCACCGTGTCACCAAGGTTTTCATGTTCACCGATATTGTCACCTCCACGGATCTGATCGGGATCATCGGCGACGCCGCCTGGGAAGACCTCCTCAAATGGCACGATCGGGTTCTACGCGATGCCATCGGCCGTCACGGCGGACACGAGGTCCGCCACACCGGGGACGGGTTCTTCGTCACATTCGACGAAGTGCGACCGGCGATCGAGTGCGCGGTGGCCATTCAACGCGACCTGGAAAGACATCGGCGCGAGCACGGGTTTGCCCCCTGGGTGAGGATCGGCATGCATCTGGCCGAGGCGACGATGCAGGCCGGCGATTATTCCGGGCAGGGGGTTCACGCCGCCGCCCGCGTCGGGGCTCTGGCCGACAGAGAGGAGATCGTCGTCAGCTCGGCAACGGTGGAAGCGGCGGGGAAGATCCCCTACGTTCTCTCCGAGCCGCTCACCGTCGAGTTGAAGGGGATCAGCGAGCCGATGCAGGTACAGAGAGTCGACTGGCATCGATCGGGCTGAGCCCGATGCGATCACCGACGATGGTTTAGAAGCGACGATCCCAGGGGTATAGGGCTGCTCGCCCGATCGGGCATACCCATTGTCGGTCCAGGAGAGTCACTCGCCCATGTCCCAGATTGCCCAAACTCAGTTGCCCGCTCGCGCCCTGCGGTTCACCATCGTCATCATCACGGTCCTGCTCGCAGCCCTCGTGTGGCGGCCGACGCCGGCCCGGGCCGAGGAAGACGTATGTGGAGCGGCGGTTCACCGTCTCGCCGACTGGGGCGCCAGCGAGTCGAGACATGGCCTGACTGCGCAGATGCTCGATGACCTGCACTCCTTGACGATGGTCATCGATGCCTGTTTTGGATTGCCGCCGGAGTCATCGCTCAACCACTGGGACGCCAGCCCCGAATACCGCGGAATGGGAAGCGATCCTGACGAGTGGCGCCCCCTGGTCGCCGTGTACTTCGACCCGGCCGACGTGGAGCGTGCCGTCTGTCTCATGGCGCGCGAAAGTGGTGGCAATCCCGAGGCGGTCAACGGATCCACCGGGGCCACCGGGCTCATGCAGGTCATGCCCTTCTGGGCAGGCCACTACGGCTACACAGTGGGCGACCTCGTCAATCCAAGCATCAACCTGTGGATCGCCAGCCAGATTCGGGACAAGCAGGGGTGGTCGGCATGGAGCCCGTATATAAGGGGATCCTGTAATTGAAGGCTTTGGTCGAGGTTCAGGTGAATGCGATTGCCACGGCGGCGGCATAAATGGTGATCGTCACCATCAGCATCCCATAGCCCCTCAATCCCCGCTCGCCAAAGTCCTCGGCGATCTTGGCCCCGGTGAGACCAAGGGCCGTGAGGAACATCACGCTCCCAACCCAGTCGGGCATTTCAACCTCCGCCCACACGTCCAGCACTCCCACCAGCGAACATAGCAAACTGGAGCGGAAGGTGGCCCCCAGAATCGACTCGACGCGTGGGTGCCCGGTGCGTAACAATCACCCGGTGCCGCGAAAAAGGGAGGACCGCGAGGGCCGGGTGCCGGGCGATCTCCCGATGAGAGATTCGCTTCCGTTGGGCCGTCTCAGCCAGACCGGGGTATCCCTTCTCGCGATTTGGCTTCTTTTCCTCTCGATGCTCGCAGTGGCATTGGCGCCCCTGCTGATGCCGGACAGCTACTCCTGGCTGGTGGACACCATCAGCGAGTCAGGCGGCCAGGGAGTCCATGGCGCCTGGGTTACCCGAAGTGGCTTCTTGCTCACCGCCATCGCCGTGCTCCTGATGTGCTCGATCGCGTCCACCCGTTGGGGCTACTGGGGCGCGCCGCGATGCGTCTCTATGCCTTCGGGCTGATCTCGGGTGCGATATTCGCCAAGGCCAGCTGGGAGGACGTCCCCCACGACTTGGTCGAGGCGTTTCTCCACACTCTCTCGGTGTTCTGGGGTGGTGTCGGGTTCGCCTTGGGGGTTCTCATCGTGAGCTATCGCAGGCAGCACCCCGGTCGATGGCGGCGGGGATTCGACCTGGCAATCGTGCTCGCCACGCCGATCGTGCCGTTGCTGATGCTCGTATTCGCCGGCCACGCCGGGTTATTGCAGCGTGGTCTCGCTTTCGCCGGCTACATCTGGTTGCTCACCGAGGCGTTCCGATTGATGCGGGCGAGACCGGCAGGTTGAGGCTCAGGGCCTTGCCACCCCCTGGTGGTCGTTCGACGACAATTCAGATAGGCGAAGTCAGCTTCTATCGAGGTGCAAGTGATGTGGGTCATGTTTCGCGTTCCGTGCCCGACTCCTGATGGGCAAACAGCCGAGGACCTCTACCAGAAACGTGTGCGCGGCATAACCAGCGCCATGAAGGAGAGCGCGGTTGGTCACGGGTGCCGATTTCATCGGGCTTGGCACGCGAGCGACGGCTCGGAATTCATTGCCATCGCCGAATGGCAGACCAGGGAGGGGGCGTCGGCGTTCTTCGACGAGTGGGACATCGAGGACGAACCGGGTGAGATCTCGACACTCCTCCTGGGCGACGTGGGCCTGGTGCCGTAGCCCTGACCATCGTCGTGGCTCAGGTCTCCGCCGGGTGCATCCTTTGCTCCGTGACCGACTCCGGCTCATCGGTCAGGTCGATATCGAACGAGAAGCTGATGTGACCGCAGTCCTCGCAAACGATCCTTTCCATCCCCGCGGACCGAACCACGATGGTGTCCTGATGTTTGCATCGGCTGGCAAAGAGATTGGGACGGTTGATTCTCACCCAGAGTGTCTCCTGATCGCTCTGCGTGGCATTCTTATCCGAAGATCCTGAAATGCAGTGGCAATCGAATCTGCCGCGATGGTGCGTCCCATCGGTCCTGCTTTCACATTTCGTGCATCTGTAACTCCAAGATCGCCTGACGTTCATCAAGCCCCAATAGCCTCGATGGTGCACGTCGGAGACAAGCGAGATGATGACCACAATCCGGTCCGCCATGCAGGGGGCGAGAAGGAGAGTCGCTCGAAAACCGCTGGCGGACGGAGGACATGACCCCGAGGAGGGATCGATGGCCGAGCACCGGATCGGTGAGATCTATCGAAAGGCCCTGGCAGCATTCAAGAGCCTGGACAGAGGAGAGACCCGGTCCGGGCTCGCCAACTTCAACGTCGTCGAAATGGCGTCGTGGCGGGCGCCTCGGACCGGGCAGGCGTTGGTGGACTCGATGTCGCTGATGGAGGACGCCGAGATCGATGTGGACATCCTCGACATGACCCAATCTGAAGATCGTGTGGTGGGGCTGGTCACTGCCAAGGTTCGCGTCGACGATATGGAATTCACTTTTCGCACCGCCGAGGTGGCGCGTCTGATCGACGGGAAGGTCTCCGAGCGCTGGACGCTGCCCAACGGCAGCATCACCGTGGGTGAGCCGGCGAATCAACCCGCCTGAACGATCGTTGGCACCGGCTGGCTGTCGGTGGTGGGAGTCGTTTGGTCGAGCCGCAGACGGGGAAAGAGTCATATAGCGAGCCCATCAGGAGACTTCATGAGCGATCTGCCACCAATGGACCCCAATACCGACGAGGCGTCGATCGAGCAGTTGCGCCGTGCCCGTGTGCAGGGGGAAGCCTACGGGCGTGCGCTCGACCACATGGTCGAGGACGTCGCCGACGGCGGCGACGAGCTCCGCTCAGGCGACTACCTGATCGGGTACGCGATCGAAGATGCCGAGGGCCTCTACTGGCTCGATGGGGGAGAGCTGGTCTGGAGGGAGCCCGAAGAGGAGAACACCCACATCGAGATCACGGTCCGCGATGCCGCCGATGGTCGTTTCATCCCGGGTCTCGACGTCGAGGTGACTCTGGTCGACGACACTGGGGAGGAACTCGGGACCGAGTGGCACCAATTCGTCTGGCACCCGATGCTCTATCACTATGCCCGCAATTGGCAGGTCCCGGCCGATGGCGTGTACAAGCTCAAGGTCGATTTCGATGCCCCGGACTTCGGGCGTCACGACAAGACCAATGGCCGGCGCTACGCCGAAGGCGGGCATGTCGAATTCGAAAAGGTGGAGATCAACCCGGGATCTTGAGCTTCGTCAGCCGCCTTCATCCCGAAGCTCGGTCACTGCCCAATCGGCACGGTCTGATATCGAAGTCAGGAAGTCACGGATCGTCCCCGTCCAGCACGGCCAAAGAGAGGAATCGTTCGACGGCCGGGGGGAGCTGACGTGGGGATCGGACTACATCTGTTTCGGCTGCCATGACCTCGTCCCGGTTCGGGCGAGTCTGGCACAAGGGAAGACGGCGGGTGGTCAGTCCGGGGAGGCGACCATTACCCGCTCGGTTCGCAAGAACATGAAGAAGCACCAGGTGGCCAGTGCGGTGAGGATGTGCCAGATGGCATGGGCCTGGATCGGGGAGTCAGGTCGGCACCAGGTGCTGGTGTCGGTCCCGGTGGTCCAGATGGCGTATGCCACCAGGAAGGAGACGAGCCCTGCCCAAAACCACGGCGTGTATCGGCGCCGGGTCTCCGGCGGTCCGGTGGCGAGCAGGGCGGGCACCCAGAACAGGATCACCCACCAGTACTCGCCGGGATCGCCCAAGATCACCATCGGTGTGATCCCGAACACAGCGGACACGGCGAAACCGACCAGACCGGAGATCGGTCGCATCGGCCCCGACCAGAAGTGATAGAGCACCTCGGAGATGATCCAGAGACCGATGGAGACACCAAAGAGGTCGAGCCCGATTCCCAGGTCGGGTCCGACAAGCCAATACCCCAGCCCATAGGCGGCGAGGATCGACCCGTAGACGACGAAGAAGGTCCTGTCTTTCCATCTTCCCAGCACGGTTAGGTTGAACAGCCAGGGGATGAGGATGTAGGTGACCATCGACACGTTGTCCAGCCAGGCGCCGAAGAAGGTGTGGCTGCCGTGCATCAGCATTGACCCGGGACCTAGGAACAGGGAGGCAGAGGCGTAGAGCAGGGCCACGGGCTGGTTGCCGATGAACCGATTGAGTCGGGAACGGTCGACTCTGGTGTCGATCGCCAGCACCACGAACATGGCCAGCCCGGAGAGAACGAAGCCGAGATTTCCGAGGGTGTTCACCGGTTCCCGGAGCAGACCACCGCTGACCCGCTCACACCACCGGGAGATCTCGCCTATTGCCTGCTCGTTGGCCGCCGGAGCCCACCAGCCGTTGGCCCCGCCGATGATGAAGAGCACGGCGAATACCACCAGAGATATGAGGGCGATGACGATGGGTCGGTAGGCGGATCGCACGAGGGACAGGTTATGGAGCAGGAGACCATTGTGCCGGCTCGGCCGGTGATGCTCATTGTTCGGCGACACTGTGGACAGCGTGAGCGCCTCGATTTGCTGTCCGGCGTTGCCTATTCGAGTCGACCCCACGGCTGGGGGTTCGCCCCACCAAGCCACGAAGAAATGCCGGGATGTTGATGGTGAGCAGACGCCGCCAATCGAGGACGCCGATGAGGAGGGCGGTGAGGAAGGGGACCACCAGGCGGTGGGTCTTTCGGATAGGAGGATCCGAACAGCGGCACGTAACCGGCCAGCTGCGACCAGCATCGAGGCGGTCTGGATTACCGCTGAAGAACCAGCCGCCGAGCCCGACGATGGCCGCCACCGCCACCACGACCGGGATCCTCTCCGGCACCGGTCAGACCGATCAGCAACCCGGCCCCGACAGCGTGTCCATGGTAAGGTCCCAACGCCCCATCCGCCCTTCGACGTTGGATCGACGGGCCAGGCGACCGTCGAGGAAGTCGGTCAGCCACGCCGCCGAGACCAGGATCCCGGTCAGCTCGAGGTCGAGCGACCATGCCACCGGCACAACGAGCACTGCAACACCCAATCTGGAGAGGGTGAGCAGATCGGGAGTCAGGGCGGGGTGGGTCCTCCGCATGGGCCAGTTGTACCCGACAGGTGCCGCCGATGTCGTCACGGCTCAATAGGAGAATTGGTCGTGGATGTTCCCACCGGGGTCGAGCAGGAAGGCGGTGTCGCCGGAGTTGTTCCACACGGCGCTGTCGGTGTTGCACCAATACAGCTCGGTGGCGTTGTCGCTACCACAGCCGGTGTAGATCCGAATCGTGGCGCCGGGGGAGAGGGTGAGTCCGTTCGGGAACAGGTAGCGGTGGGAGGCCGACTCGTCTTTCAGGGCCCAGCCGGTCAGCGTGGCGGTCGACGTAGTCTCATTGGCGATCTCCACCCACTCACCATTCAGGTTGTCGTTGTCGTCACCGGGAGCGTCATAGACGACGTCCGTGATTGCCAGTCCCGAAGCAGTGTCGGCATTGCCACACGCATCGGCAGCCCACATGCCCAAACCTTCCGATTCGGCCTGAGATTGGGCGACGTCGAGGACGTCGGACTGCGAGCTGTCCGGTGGGTAGTCGTTGGAAAGCGCAAAACCCTGACGGACGAGCTCTTCGTTCACGAAGGTGCCATCGAGTAGATAGAGGTAGCGAAGGAGACGCCCATACTGATCCCGATCGGAGACGTCGCGGACCATGACGATGTCGCCACCGCCGACCAGAGAGGTCAGTGCCACCGTTGCCTGAGTGGCGAAACACTCGCCGATCTCGGGGCTGTTGATCCCGATCAGCCGCACCGCCTCGTTGTTGCCACCCTCGTAGTCGACCCGGATGGTGTCGCCGTCGGTGACGGAGATGACGCTGGCCTGTTCTCCCGGATGTGATCGTCGTGGGCAGGTCGGTTGTGGTGGTCGCGGTAGTGACCGTGGTCACCGCACCGGGCCTGGTCGTCGTGGTGACACTCTCCTCGGGTGTGATTTCAGCGGTGGTGGTCGCAGGGACAGGCCCGGCACAAGCCGCCAGCGCGGAGCCGAGCACGAGGGCCACCGCCAATCTCGAGACACGTTTACTTAGAGAGATCACCAGCAGCCATTGATAACCAACTCTCGTGCCAATCGTCGGGAATGGGTGGTCGGGTTACATTGACTCGATGAGCATCGCAGTCACGGTCGAGGACGCAATCCGGCAGTCGGTCGGGTATCTCGGTTCAGATGGAGGCCGTCGAGAGCATCCGACGCGACCCGTATTGGCCCAAGTGGGACTCACCTTGGTGGCACATGACCCTTCTGTGGGAGATGGGCGAGGCGGGGCAGATCCCGAGCGATGTGGTCGTGGCCATGCGGGACGAGCTGGCCACACACTTCCTCCCGTTCTTCCCCCTCCGTGAGGAGACCCTTCCTCCCGAGATCGATGGTTACCGGCACATCATTTGTCACTGCGCCGTCGGGACCATGTATCAGGTGATGAGCGCCTGCGGAGTCGACGTCGACTCCGAGCTTCCCTGGATGAGACCGTGGATCTTCAGGTATCAGCTGCCCGACGGCGGGCTCAACTGTGACGAGGCCGCCTACACCAAGGCGACACCGAAGAGCTCGATCGTCTCCACCCTTCCACCGCTCGAGGCGATTCTGTTCCACACTCCGAGGGAATTCACTCTCGAGGAGACCGAGTTCCTCGACAGGGGAGCCGGATACCTGATCGCACATCGTCTCTATAGGACGCTGGGTGGCGATGTGATCGATGGCGACTGGCTCCATCTCTGCTTCCCCCGGTTCTATTACTACGACGTCCTTCGTGGCCTCCGAGTCCTGGCCCGCTGGGCCGTGGTTCGGGGACAGGCCTTGCCCGGCGATCTGGTGGAAGATGCCGTGGCCGTGATCGAGAGGAGTGTCGCCGGGGCCGGCATCCAAACGGGACGACGTCCCTGGGTCGGGCGCAAGACGCTGGAATGGCGTGGGGGTGATGAGTGGGAGGTCGGCTTGCCGGTTTCCTCGTTCGCTCTCCTCGATTCCGTCGGCGACCCCGGTGCACCCTCGTCCCAGCTCACCACCGTGTGGAAGTCGGTGAAGGACGACCTGGCCAAGCTCTGATCAGATTCGATCAGCACACGGTCGCGTTCAGCTCAGATCAGAGCTCGTAGCGCCAGACGTCGTCGTTGCGACTGGTGGCATGCAGCGCCAGGAACCCGGTGACGATGGACCCGAGTACGGGAGCGAGCATGGCGGCCAGGGGGATCTGTGTTGGATCCGTCCCGGTCACGAAGACTGGAGCAGCGATGGATGTAACCGCCACCGCCAGCCAAAGCACAGTCACCGAGATCCCAAGGGTCATGTCGGCGCGGTCGCGGCGGACGAACGCCAGGTAGCCGATGGCCACCGCCGCCCAGATCCAGTCGACGAAACCGACCAGGGGCAGATGCTCATGAGCCGACCCCGTGACCATGTCGGGGGAGAAGACACTGGCGAAGAGCACGGCGAGAAGAACACTGCTCACCGAGATCACCCACCAATACCTGCCGCGGTGCGTGGTCGAGACACGGTCGACCGTTTCATTGGTGATCATGACGCTTTTCCTTTCTCGATGATCACATTCGTCCGATCGTGCCGCCCTGGGGAGGCGGCGCCTAGTGCCAAAAGCTCCTATTCGCCGGGCCTGTCATCGGACGGTCCTGCGGTCGGGGTGATTTCGATGCGGATGAGGACGATGTGGGAGACCACCCTTGCCACTGAAGGCTCGTCGCTCGGATATGATTGTGCTCGGGCTGGCTGAGAGCGGAGGAAATGATGACCTCGTTCGATGCAAGACTCCGGCTGGTGGGACAGCCGGGATTTCCACTGGGTGTCGTCGTGGACCTGACCGGTCACCGACTGACGGTGATGGTCGACGACAACGAGTTGGCCTCGTGGTCGCTCGACGACATCGAGATCTCACAGGGCTCGGATGGCTTTCACATCGAGGCCGAGGGCGAGGAAGTAGTCCTCAATGTCAACGAGAGGATCCGTTTCGCCACCGAGGTTCGCTCCCGCACCCGACCACACTGAAAAGACGTCAAGCGGTGCGCGCTCGGTCCCACATCCTCATGTCTGTGACGAGGACCCCCACTCCGACGGCGGTGGCTCCGGCGAGGGCCCAGATCGGGCCCATGTTGGGGATGATCCCGATCAATGCCAGGAATGGCAGGGCGGCCAGGCGGTTTATGGCGATCGCGCGGTTCACCGAACCGGACGGATGGCTCAACGATGAGATTTGGATGACGGCCATGGAGGCCAGGGCCAGACCCATCCCTCCCACCAGGAGCCAACGGGAGGGATGGTCCATCGTGGTGTGGCCCACCTCGAAGAGCGCCCGCTCCAGTCCCACTCCCACCATCACCAGAGCCGCCGCCAAGGGAAGATGGGTGTAGATCCAGACGGTGGGCCGCCAGGTCCGCCCTTCGACATTGCGTCGTCGCACCACACTCCCCTCGGCGTTGTCGAAGTAGAGCCACCACAGCAAGGTGGCGATGCCGAGACCGAGCACGGCAAGGACGATCAAGGACCCCGACCATTCGATCTTGCCCAGGCCCGTGGCGACCGCCGTCAGTAGTTGACCCAGCACCAGGAGCAAGAGCAGCCCGAATCTCTCCGGGAGATGTGACTCATCGAGGGGAACCGTCGCCTGCTGGCGTCGCACCAACCATGGGGTGGCCAGGTCGATGGTGATGGCCACGGCCCAGAGCACGATTCGGGCCGGCTCAGGGGTGAACACCGAGGCCAGCCAGACGACGGCGGCGATCCCGAAGCCGATCAGGTATCCGGCCACCAGGGCCCTGGTCTCGGTCACATGCCGGTAGACCCGCCAATACATGGCCAGCAGCACAAACCGGGCGGTGGCATAACCGCCGGCGAAGGCCATCGTCGACTCGGCCGGCCCGTGGACTAGCGAAGCGCCGATGACGATGACGGCCACCATCTGGGCGGTGGCAAGGAGGCGATAGAAGAAGTCGTCGGTGTCATAGCGATCGGCGTAGAAGGTGTGGCTGGCCCACAACCACCACAGCAGGGAGAAGTAGCCGAGGAATGACCACCATCCGGTCCAGGTGATGTCGGCGAGGAGACGGCCGGCGAGCACCGCGATGACGACCACGAAGGCAAGGTCGTAGAACAACTCGAGCCAGGTGGCGCTACGCCGCCCGCTGCCTTCCGACGTTTGGAGACGTGGCGGGGCGATTCTCGCTATTCGACCGATACGCGGCTCACTCACCTGTGACTCCCGTTGGGGTTGCTCCCGCCTGTGATGTCGGACACTATCGCCGGTGGTGCTTCAGTCGACGAGTGCGGTATCGAGCATTTGGTTGAAACGCTCCGGCCGTTCCATCGGCGCCGCATGGTGGGCGTTCTCGATGACCTTCATCGTGGCGGTCGGCATCGCTTCGACATAGGGGCGCTTCACCTCGGTCGGCATGTAATCCATGTCCGAGGAGAGGACCCGTATCGGCTTGTCGAATCCGGCGATCTCCTCTTCCACCCCCTCCCAGTGGGAGATGGCCCAGAGAGTGTCCAGGTAGGCGCGTTTGTCGTTCTTCGCCCAGCGCTCGATCAAGACCGCCCGCTCAGTCTCCAGGTCCTCATCGGGGAAGAGACGCCTCGACAGCACCTCTCCCATCTTCCTCATCCCCATGAAGCGGACGATCAGTCGTCGGACGGGGATCTGCATTCGCTGGGCGACGGTCTCGAGACGGAATGCTTGAACGGCGTTGACTACGACCAGCCGCTCGACCAGCTCGGGATGGTCGGCGGCCAGCTGGAACCCGACCATGCCCCCGAGTGATATCCCCACCACCTTCAACGGGTGCCGGCCGAGCTTCTCGATGAAGAGGGCTACGTCGTCGGAGAAGCCTTTGATGGTGTAAGGCCCGGGCGGGATGTCGGACATACCGTGGCCGGGAAAGTCGAGTGTGATCACTTCGTGGGTTTCGCTGAAGTGAGGGACCTGTCGCTCCCAATCGGCCGTGCTCGAGCCAAGGCCGTGGAGAAATAGGAGGGGAGGCCCGTTGCCGGCGACCTCGTAATGGATCGTGGTGTCGCCCACCACCATCATCGTCATCGACGGAATCTAGTACTCGTCCGATCAACCGAAGATGAGTGCGATCCCGACGATGAGCGGGACGATCTGGGTCATCTCGGGGGATCCATATCGGGCGAACACCACCACAATCGGAATCCCGATCCCGAGACCGATCGCCACCCAGCCGGCCCAGGCGGCGAGGAGACCCGATTGCAGGATCGCCAGCCCGAGTACCGCATAGGCGAGATTGGCCACGATCACCCAGGTGGCCTCTGCCAGGTAGCCGGAGGCCCAGAAGGCGTGGATCCACGGCGGCGTCGTGCCCGTCTCGGCTCTTTGAGTGGCCGCCGTGGGGAGGGTTGCGGTTTGGGCGATCAATCCGATCATCCAGGCGATGAGGGCTACCAGATAGGTGCCGAACCCCACCCACGCCAGGGCTCCCTCACCGGCGTTGGCGAGGAGAAATGTGAAGCCGGCGAGCCCGGCAGTCATCACGATCAGCCCGATGAGCTGCCCGATCGAGAGCAGCCACCAGTCGCGACGGTGGGTGTGGAGATGGTCCAGTTTGTCGTCGAGGGGCAATGCCCAGAACTGGCCGGTGTAACCGCCGGTCCGATAGGCGGTTCCGGACCCGACCGAACTGATCAGAAACGCACCCACCATGAGCCAGCCAACCAACACCATGACTCTGCGAAAGCTACCCGACCGAAGGGGATTCCGGACTACTGACAACCACACACCACCGGTGGGGTTGACCCCACTCCCGCCCAACTGCCGTTCACGGTTCTGTCTCGATCGCAGGGACGGCGCACCCCCCACAGTCACCGCCCGCACGGCACTAGCGTCGAGTTGATACGAGGAGCGCAAAATGGGCAAGGTCAGCGTCAGATACATCGTCGATGACGTGGATGCCGCTATCGGCTTTTACACCACTCACCTCGGTTTCTCCGAGGTGATGCACCCCGCTCCCACCTTCGCCATCATCGATCGCGGCGACCTCCGTCTCCTGCTCAGCGCACCAAGCGGTCAGGGTGGCGGCGGCCAGTCGATGCCGGACGGGACATCGCCCGAGCCGGGAGGATGGAACCGCATCTCACTGGAGGTGGACCATCTCGAATCGATGGTGGAGAAGCTGCGCGATGCCGGCGTTCATTTCCGGAACGACGTCGTGTATGGGGTTGGGGGAAATCAGATCCTTCTCGAGGACCCGGCCGGCAACCCGATCGAGCTGTTCCAGGACACCCGCTGAAGGCAAACGCACCAACGGCCGTTCACGGTTCTGTCTCAATCGCGAAAACGGTGCCCCCCACAGCCACCTCGCCGTCACTGGCCTCGCCGACGGGCGGCCAGGTCAGACGGTGGCCAGGAGATCCGTTTCGACACGGGTCATCACCCGGTCGGCCCACCAGGGGGAGAAGACGGCGGGCAGGCAGATGAGGACGAGAGATGGGACAGGTCGATAGCCGGACAGCGGGGTCATGCCCGCTTCCACGGCGCAATCCCGATAGTGACGGTCGGTGAACAGGACCATGAGGACGGCTGCGGCCCGGGCGGGGCTGAGCCGGGGTAGGCGCACCGCGTCGATGAGACGACGGAATGAGCCGGCCCGCCGAGTGGCGAGGAGGATGAGGTCACGTCGTGCTTTGGCCACCGCCAGGTCGGTGACGCCCCCACCCTTGGAGCCGAGATGAGCCCTGAGACCGGGGTGATAGGCGACCCCCCGCAGCAGGTCCTTCTCAATATCCCTGGTGATGTTCGCCAATTGGATCAACTCGGATGCCTCGAGTGCGTCGCGCCGATGATCGGATGGCACCTCACCGAGGAGGGTCTCCATGATGAAGAGGGCCGGGATCCCGATGACACGATGGCAGTAGTCGAGTACCTGCCCCTCGGTGTCGAGCACACCATCCTGTTGTTCGAAGATGGTGGAGAACTCGATCATCCCCGCCGCCATGTCCCGGACCAGTCGGGTGATGCGGTGCCGGGTGGCGGTATCGAGGCTGCGGAAGACCTGGTCGACCAGGTGGTGACGCTCGACGAGGAGGAGATGGGCATGGTCGCGGGAGTCGGTGCCGGGTGGTGTGGCCAGGGGTGGCGCCTCGACCGGTCGATCGGCGTCGAATCGGGCACCGAACGAGGCGAGGGCATCTCGTGTCTGCGACGGGGTGGCCGAGAGGTCCTCGTAGGTGTCGAGCATCCGGGCATACAGATAGCCGACGGCGGCGGCCCGCGCCTCGTTGCGGGGAAGGAGCAGGATGCTGGGGGCAAAGGAGCGGGCGGCGTGGGGGAGTATCGCCCAGACGAAGGCTTCGGGATCTTCGATTCGTGCGAGGTGCTCGAGATCGGGCTGGTCCCTGTCGACCAGCATCCCCCGGACGAGCAGCCAGATTCGACGGATGGAGAAGGGGAGGGAGGACACCGCTAGCAAATCTAATGCCGACCCAGAAATGTCACAGACCTTTCCTACCTTCGCGAGGAGACCCGTAGAGGAGGGAAGACATGGATGCATCGACATTGGCGTGGGGCGACCAACGAGTCGCCTGGATGACCGATGCGATCAGACGGTGGGGTTGGGCCATTTCCTACATCGGTGGCGAAGAGTGCTCGCGGCCCGGTTGTGAGTGCGAGCCCGGTGACGACCCTCCATTTGGCTACACCATCGGGCTGTTCGGTCTGGGGCACGCCGAGTTGTTGGTGTTCGGGCTCGACCCGGAGGACACTGCAGGCTTGCTCAACGAGCTCGGCTCGACGGTGAGGAGTGGTGAGCATCTGATGCCCGGGATGGAGCTGGAATTCGAGGACTGGCCGCACAAGGTCATCCCGGAGGTGGTGCCCAACCCGGGCGAAATCGTCTTCGACGCCAACCGCTTCTACGACCGACCGGCGGAGGCCTCGGTCCCGCTGTTGCAGCTGACCTATGACGACGTGACGGTCGCTACCCCTGGGACGACGGATACTCCACACCGGAGTTGCAGCCCAGGCCGGGCACGTTCCGCGCCTGATTGGGTGTTTGCCCGAGGACACCGTGACGTACCAGGATTAGCCGATGCCCTCGGTGTTCGAAGCGGTCGGTGGTGCGGACGGGCTGCTCGCCCTCGCCCATGCCTGGCATGAGCGATGTCTGGCCGACCCGGTCATGGAGCATCCTTTCTCCCATCCGGGTCAGCACCCCGACCATCTCGAGCGGCTGGCCGCCTATTGGGGAGAGGCGCTCGGTGGCCCGGCCCTGTATACCGACTCCGATGGGCGACGAGACCCTGGTACTCAGGATGCATGCCGGCAACGGGGAGCATCTCGACATGGATCGTCGCGCCGTAGCCTGCTTCGACGCGGCACTGACCGACGTCGGGATCACCGAGGACCCGCTTCGGGCGCTGCTGCACGACTACTTCCAATGGTCGACGGATCGGATGGCGGAGCATCCCGACACACCTGACACGGTGCCCGACCGGGCCCCACTCCCGATTTGGTCTTGGAGCGGTCTCGTCGAGGTCGACGGCTGAAGAGGGCAGCTCAGACCGGGCTGATCGCCGTCACGACGATGTATTCGTGACGTCGACCCGTCTTGATGGTGTCGACATCGAGGTCGGCGTAGCCCAACTCGCCCAGCTTCTTCTCGAGGACGACAGCGTCTTGCGTGCTCAACCCGTGGCCATGCTGATCTTTACCGAGCTTGCCTTCGACGATGTGGAGACGTCCTCCCGGGGTCAGGACACGTCTGATCTCCCGAAGCCCGGCCTCCCGGTCTGCCCAATGATGAAACGATGCGACGTTGATGACGACGGTAAAGCTGTCGTCGCGGAAGGGGATGTCCTCGGCCGAGCCCACCTTCACCTCCGCATCGGGGACTCTCTTGGCGGCACGGGCCACCATCGAGGCACTGGGGTCCACACCGGCCACCTCGGCCCCGGTGCTCATGGCGCGTTCCAGAGCCGCTCCCGGCCCGCACCCGACGTCGAGGAATCGATCGGTGGTGCTCAGGTTCGCGTACTTCACGATCGCCACGTTGCTCTTTGGCGTCCGGTGGAGAAGGGTGTAGAGCCAGACCTTGAGTGGGGGCCATTGCTCGACTTCGTGATGCATCGTCACGTGCTGGAGGCTAGAGGGTGCGTCTCGTCGGGCGACGATGGCCAAGCGAAGCGTGGTTCGGTGGCCGAATACGATCCCCAGAACGTCTTTCCAGTCGCCCAGAGCATCCAGCCCGCGGTCTAGCCCGGGTAGCGCCTCGAGTCAGACGTCGGTGCGGGTGGAGACGAGGAGGTATGTGCTCATCTCACTCTTCCCTTTGACGCTCACCACACCACGGGGCTCGCACACGAACTCGTCTCGGATCAGCTCGCAGGTCGCCGGTGTCATTTGAATCGCTCCGGGGAGACCCGAAGACTCCATGCGACTGGCGGTGTTGACGACGTCGCCCCACAGGTCGTAGGCGAACTTGTGGGTGCCCACGATCCCGGCGACGACCGGCCCGGAGTTGATCCCGATCCGCATCCGGATGGCATGCCCGTCGAACTGGTTGTGCTCGGTGTGGTCCCGGATCCGCAACGCCAGAGTGGCGATGGCTTGGGCATGATCAGGGCGGCGGATCGGCACTCCGGCGGCGACCATGTATGCATCGCCCACGGTCTTGATCTTCTCCAGGCTCAACTCCTCGACAAATGCATCGAAGGCGTGAACACCGTGTTCAGGAGCCCGACCAGCTCTGGCGGGGTCATCCGGGTCGACATCGGTGTGAAGTCGACCACGTCGGCGGAGAGCACCGAGGCCGACTCGTAGTCGTCGAAGAGGGCGGCGTTGACGATCCCCACGAACCATCTCGGCTTGAGACCGAGCAGGATCAACAAAGCGACACTCATCAGACCCGCAGAGAGATCGACCCAAGCCTGGGGCGACCCTGAGCTCAACTCACCGGTGGCAACGAGCAGCCGGGCCAGGGCACCGAAAGAAGAAGTAGCCGACAACGATCCGCCGCTTGCCGCGGGTGATGTCGGTCTCGCCCGCGTAGGCGCCGATCGACATGAGCGAGTGCCGGATGCGTTTCAAGGAGGGGCCGTCAGCACGGGCGGACAATAGGGAGTTGTCGTCTGGCCCGGCTCAGGGAGCCCTACGGTTCGGAGACGATGAGCGACCACAAGGATTCTCCGAAACGCACCGTGGCACAGATCATCGGGGCCGCCGTGACCGGGATGCTGATCGGGGTGCTCGGTGGCGGCGCCCTGGGCTATGGGCTCCCCGGGGTGAGGATCAGCACCGGCGCCATCGTCGGTGGTGTCGTCGTGGGGTTGGTGTCAGGGTGGGCCGACGCCACTCGAGTCCCGGGCCGACCACAACCCCTGTGGGTTCGGGTCATGGCATCGGTCTTTCTCGCTGCCGCCATCGGGGGCCTGTTCGATGTGATCCTCCCCGATCGGTCCCTAGTCGTCGTGGGTGCTGTCAGCGGGTTTGTGGCCGGGGCTCTCGGTGGGCGGGTGCGCAAGCTGGCCCTGGGTCTCGTCCTGGGGGTTGTGACCGGTGTCATCCTTCAGGCGTCGACAGCCGGTTTCGGGTGGAGTGTCGTGTCCGCCGCAACCGTCCTCATCCATCGGACGATCGCCGGGCTGTTGTATCGAGGTCGGGAGCAGGTGAATTTTCTCGCCGAAGGGGTCACGGCCGATGAGGTCCCTTTTGTCGTGCCCCTTGTCGAGCGTCAGGGTTATGTGGGCGTCGACTATCTCAAGCGCTATGCCGAGGGGGTGGGGGCGGTGTTCGAGCGGAGCCCGGCCGACATCGGGATACTGGCCTCATTCGATGATCTCGCCGGTCCCACGTTCGACCCCGGCTCGCCTCATCCGTTGATCCGCGAGTTCTACGAGCACACCAGCCGGTTCAGCCTGTCGATCACTCCGGAGTGGCGTCGATGGATGCGTCTGCCCTACTTGATCTACCGGGAGACGTTCGCCAAGCCCCTCGGTCAGGCAAACGCCCCGTTCCAGATCGAAGAGGTGCAGCGTGGGGTGGTCAGTTGGATCGACACGGTCGATCTCGACGAGGACGGCGTACCCGACTTCAGGGCGTGGGTGAGGGCGTATCAGGACTCCAACGAGCCCCTCTACGTCGGCATATACACCGTCGTCCGGATGGGTGAGACCGGTTATGTGAGTGTGGGCTTCCCATTGCCGGCGGGGAGCTTCACGGCGACGCTCCTGCCGACAATCGTGCGAGGAGACGGTCTGCTCCTCACCAGCCGGCAGGGGGATTTTCAAGGCCACTATCTGTCGGTGGTGGATACCGATTCTGGAGACGTCACTGTGGCCAAGCTCGAGTCGTTCGCCGAGGAGATCGAGGTCTATGTGGTGGATGGGGAGTTGCGGACCGACCACCGCTTCTATCTGGGAGGGATCAACTTCATGACCCTCTACTACGAGATAACGAGAAACTGAGCCCGAACGAGGCCCCGGCACCCGTTTTTCAGTAGATGATGTCCAGGGCGAATCGAAGGGCCTGGTCCAGTCTTGCCCGGGTGACCTCATCGAGGCTGCCGATTGGCCCAGGGTCGAGTCGTTGCTTGCCGATCGTGATTATGTTGTCGCAGTTGATCACTGCCTCTCGAGGCAAACCATGCTCAGGACCTACGGCTACTTCCGATGGAATCCCACGGACCGTTCGCGTGATCGGCACGCATGTCACACGGTCGAGCACAGCTATGACTTTGTCACGAGTCAGGATGCAGACAGGCCGACGACCACCGACCTCACCCAGGTCGGCCCAGTAGATCTCGCTTCTGGCTACCACTCAGGTGCCGTCTCGGTGGCGAGTCTTTCGGACGCCCGGAGGAGAAGGGGGTCCGGTGGGTACTTGGTGTACCCCTCGACCAGACGCTGGTCAGCCTGGGCCCACTCGTCGGCGTCGATGACGGCCTGTGCCGCTCTCCGGAGGAGCTCGGAGCGGCTGACTTGTGAGCGCTTTGCCACCTCGTCGAGTTTCTCGACAAGTTCGTCTTCGAGTTGAACCAGGACTTCACGTCTCGCCATGACCATATGGTAGACCATATGGTGCAGGATCAGGGTTGTCCGCACACTCGCCATCGGCAAGTCCGGCAGCATGAAAGAGCATGCTTTGTCTCGTCTCTGCTCGTCCGTGTCCGCCGGGAAGACGGGGTAGTTAGTGTCCTCTCCGGCCTACTGCAATGAGCACCGCGTTGCCTACCACGCCTGAGATCGATGAGTCTGTCCTCGAAGGTCGGCTCGCCGCACTCGAGTCAGCCAGGTCGTGGAGCCCACGGGTGATCTCGAAACTCGAGGCGTTGATCCGCACCGGTGACGACTACGACCTCTTTCGCATCAACCCGCTCCGCTATGCGACCGAGCAGTCGATCGAGGAGCTGGAAGCGATCGACCTGTTTCTACACGCCACCAATGTCGGGTTGTTCGACCTCGACTGGCTCATCGTCTGCGGGGCGTGCTCCAACGTGTATGACAGGTTCCGCACCCTGGAGGCACTCGACCCTCACTTCGTGTGCACGCTGTGCACCAACGAGAACGAGGCGACCCTCGATGACCTGATCCAGGTCACCTTCACCGTTTCCCCCCAAGTCCGTGACATCGTCTTCGTTCACCCGGAGTCTCTCGATGTCGAAGACCTCTATTTTCGGGTCCAATTCAGCGCCGACGTCAAGCCACTGGCCAACGGGCTGACCGTCCCCGAGACCCTGAGGAATTGGACCAAGCTCCTCGCCTATCTGGAGCCCGACGAGACGGTGGAGGTCGACCTCGAACCCCTGCCTCACAGCTTCATCGGGGTCTGGGATGCGCTTGGTCCGATCAGCGCCATCTTCGCCGCCCAGCCCGATGGTGATCAGGCCGCAGCCAAACTGAGACTGGAGATCTCGGGTGGGGAGATATCAGAGAGTGGCGGGCTGCAGCTGGCGTCGCTCGACATGAACGTCCCCGAGGGCAGGTCCCTGTACCTGACCGGTGAGCCGGTCGACGCCAGTCCAGCGCCCGATGCGGACCCGGGACCAAACGGGGAGGCCAGGACCTTCACCTTCTCGATCCCGGCCATCGCCCAGATCCCCACCGGGCCGCTCAGCATGAGCATCCACAACGGTGGGACGGAGAGGGCCTCGACCTGGGTGGTCCAATACCCGGCAGTACCCGATCAGGCTGCTGCCGTCGAGTTCCTGCCGACGCTGACCGCCAAGAGGTTGCTGAGCAACCAGACATTCCGACGTCTTTTCCGCTCCGAGACGGTCCCCGAATCAGAGACATTGCGGGTCAACGACCTCACCTACCTCTTCACCGATCTCAAGGACTCGACGCTGATGTATGACTCGGTGGGCGATGTCAATGCCTACGACCTGGTGCGACGTCACTTCGATGCGCTGGTGACGGCGGTCGCAGTCAACTCGGGTGCGGTGGTCAAGACGATCGGTGACGCCATCATGGCCACCTTCGTCACCCCGGCGGATGCGGTCCGGGCGGCGATCGACATTCTGTCTGTCCTTGCCGACTTCAACACCACGGCGTCCACCGATCTGGCCATAAAGATCGGGATCCACCGTGGTCGGTCGGTGGCGGTGACGCTCAACGATCGCATCGACTACTTCGGCCAGGACGTAAACATCGCCTCCCGCATCCAGCAGCTGGCCGGCGCCGGAGAGATCGTCGTCTCGGCCGGGGTCTACCGCTCACCCGGTGTCTCCGAACTCCTCGAGTCGTTCGAGATCACGGAGGAGGAGGGGATCATGAAGGGTGTCAGGGAGAGGATCCCGGTGCACCGGATACGCCCCGGGGCAGGGTGAGTCGGTCCGCTCTAGTCGAGGGCTCCGGCCCGGTCTTGTCGAATCCAGACCCCGATGACCTTGGGGGCCAGGGTTCTCTCCACGGTCATTTCCAGGTCTGTGACTAGTGATTCGATGGCTGTGGTCGAGCTGATCCGGTCAGCGAACGCGGCGGCCTCGTTCTCGGCGTCGAAGCGACTGCGGTTGAAACGGCGATCCATCGCGACATGGAGTCTGCGTCTGACGGGATTGAAGACAGCCGCCACGGCCAAGGTGGTCATCGCCACGGACAGGCTGTTCTTGAGGCCGATCAGCGACTGAGCGGCGATCACGCCGACGAAATAGAACGCGGCGAGGACCGACGTCAAGAGCAGGTATGACGCGCTTCTGCTTATCAGATGGTCGATCGAGTAGAGCCGATACCGGAGGATGGCGACCGTCAACGAGAGCGGGACGAACAGAGTGGAGATCAGTCCGACCATGACGGCCTGGATCGGGAAGTCAGACGTCGATACGGCACTGATGACCCATGTGATCGCTATTGCGCCGACCTGGAGGATGCCGCCGAGCATCACCCATTTGACCTGGAGCTTCTCGACCGGGGTCGCCATTCGGTACCGGAGGACGAGGGACCATACGGTGCCGACGAGTGCGGCCAACAGCAGAAGTGTCAGAACGCTTCCCATGGTGTACAGGAGGTGGTTGGCGTAGGGGTTGGCGATCTCGTCGCTCAGGCCCAACCCGGGTCCGGTCGCTTCGGTGATGGCCCAGCCGACGGTTCCGGTGACCGCCGTGAATCCGAGCCAACGCCATCTCGGGGATATCCAACTGCCCTTGGGGAACAGCATCAGCGCGAGACTCGAAGGAACTGTCAACACGAATGTCCATGCCCCAAGCCAGTTTGCCAGCTTCCATGTGTCCGAATCGGGGCGTCCCAGGGCGAAGACCAGCATCGTGGTGAAGAACGTCAGCACCGCCCATGTCGCCATCAGCCAGAGAACCCATCCGATGCGGTTCTCCGGAGCCCGATGGATCAGGGCGGTCGAGATCGTGGCCAGGACGGCTGAGGCCACGACGTAGATGACCAGCAGGTCGACTTCGACCGGACCGTCGATAAAGACCCCGACGACGACCGGCCCTGGGGCATCGTTGACGTTCAGGGTTACGACCCACAGCACGAACCCGACGGCCAAGAGGCCGAGAAGGGCCAACCACACCGGCCACGCCCATCGAGGCGCTTGGTGTCTCTCCCCGACGTGAGCTGGTTTCTCCACTACCTGATTCTCGTCTCGAATCGTTACGAAAGAGTTACCGCCGCGACCCGTGCAACTCGTCGCGGGTGAGGTGGATCGCCGGCTGGCCGTGGGCTTCGTCAGCAGCGAATCGTCAGGAGTCGATCCACGTCAACCAGAACATCTGGCCCGCGCTCTAGCTCGCGTCGCCTGGGTCAGACGTCGTCGCGTGCGGAGACGAGGAGGTATGTGCTCCATGCTCGGGCATGAAGTATTTGTGGAACAATTCGAATATGGCGGACCGGGCGCTCCCAAGCGGGTTGGTTACCTTCCTGTTCTCAGACATCGAGGGGTCGACCCGTATGTTCCGGGACCTCGGTGAGGAATACGTCGAGACGCTCGACCAGCATCGGCGCCTGCTGAGGAAGGTGTGGGTCGAACACCGGGGATTCGAGGTCTCCACCGAGGGCGACTCGTTTCTCGTCGCATTCGACAACGCCGACAACGCCGTCAGCGCCGCCGCAGCGGCACAGAGGGCACTGGCGAGCGCAGACTGGCCTGCCGGGACGTCGTTGAAGGTCCGTATCGGCATCCACAGCGGGCTCGCCGCCCCTCGAGGCGAGCACTACGTGTCGATCGCGGTGCATCAGGCTGCTCGGGTCATAGCCACCGCCCATGGGGGTCAGATCATCGTCTCCCAGGACACCGAGTTCCTGACCACTCCCGATCTCGACGTGCGCCTGCGCCCCCTGGGCCGATTTCGGGTTCGTGACTTCACCCAACCGGTCAGGCTCTACCAGGTGGTGGGAGATGGCCTCGATGAGCATTTCCCCGCCCTCCGCGCGACCCCGGCCGACCGTCACAACATCGTGGAGAAGCCGACACCCACCATCGGCAGGGAGGCGACCCTGTCTGCGGTGGAGGAGTTAGTTCGGGCACGACACATCGTCACCCTCACCGGGCCGGGCGGTGTGGGGAAGTCACGTATCGCCACCGACCTGGGTCTCGCCATAGCCCCCGACTGGGAGGATGGGGTCTGGCTCGTCGAGTTGGCAGGTGTCACCGAGCCCGACCTGGTTCCCAGTGCCGTGGCAGACGCGGTCGGAGCGCCACCCCGCTCCGGCGGGGCCAGGGACGACGACGTCCTCCGGTATCTGGAGAAGCGCTCCGCGGTGGTGATCCTCGACAACTGCGAGCACCTCTTGGAGGCATGCCGGGATCTGGTCACCGAGATCGAGGCCGAGTGTGAAGGAGTCGCCCTGGTCGCGACCGGCCGGGAGCCACTTCGGGCTCCCGGCGAGACGGTGTGGCCGGTGGAGCCACTAGATGTGCCTGCCGACTCCTCTACTCATGCGGTGGTCGACTCCCCGGCCGGCAGGCTGTTCCAGGAGCGAGGCAAGGCCGTGCGTCCCGGGTTCGCGATCAACGACGCTAACGCCGATGCCGTAGGCGCCATCGTCAAACACCTCGACGGACTGCCCCTCATGATCGAGCTCGCCGCCGCCCACATCTCGGCACAGTCACCGGGGGAGATCCTGGCCGGGATGGAAGACAGCTTTCGGTTTCTGCACAGCCACGATCCCCGTCTCTCCGACCGGCATCGCACTATGGAAGGGCTCCTCGGCTGGAGTTACCGATTGCTCGACCCATCCGAGCAGGCCGTGTTCCGCCGGCTCTCGGTGTTCGTGTCTGGTTTCTCCCTCGACACGGCCCGGGCGGCGGTGGCCGGTGACGACATCGAAGCCGGCGACGTCGACGAGGTGCTCTGGGCGCTCATCGACAAGTCACTGGTGGAGGCCGACTTCGCGACCGCAAACACCCGTTATGGGTTGCTGGAGACGGTGCGGAGCTACGGCAGGCAGCATCTCGACGAGTCCGAAGAGACGCCGAAAGTGGCCGTACGCCTAACCAGGTGGTTCTTGGAGCGGGTCGGGCCATGGCTTCCCCCCGACCGGCGATGGGTGGGCGAAGTCGGGGCGGAGCAAGACAACCTGCGGGCGCTGATCCCCTTGGTCCCCGAGGACGAACAGGAGCTGGCACAGCAGATCGCCTGCTCCCTCGGCCGCTATCACGATGCGAACCAGTCCTTCCAGGAGGGCATCCAGGAGCTCAATCGCCTGGTCTCGGTGTTGACCACGCCGTCTGCCCCCCGGGTGTCGATGCTGACGACCCTCAGTGACCTCTATCTCCGCACCGGCCAGGTCGACCGAGCCCAGGAGCTCGTGGACACTGCGGCGTCGCTGCGGGAGCAGTATGGGGCGCCCGACTGGGACGATGTCGCCGTGGAGCGCACTTTGGGCGAGATCACCCGTCGGAACGGTGATCTCGAGCGTGCGGCTGAGATCGCCCGCCAGACCCTGGGCCAGCCCGTGACCGACCGGGGCCGATCGAGGATGTACAACCTCCTCGGCACCACGTCTGCGGCTCTCGGCGACCTCAACGCCGCCTACGACGCCTGTGAGCGAGAGCTCGAGCTGAACGAGAGGTTGGGCTACGAGGGCTACGTGGCCAGCGCCCATGGAAACCTGGCCGAAGTGGCGATGCGTCTCGGTGACATGGCCGCGGCCGCCGATCATCAGCAATCTTGCCTGCACCTGGCCATGGCCCAGGGGTCCCCGGCACTCGTTGCGTTCTCGCTGATAGTGGCGGCCCGGCTCGCCGGATGGCGGGCCAACTGGGTGACGGCGGTGAACCTTCTCGCCAAGGGCGAGGAGCAGCTCAGCGAGATAGGCCTGGTTCTCTACGACGACGATCTGCGACAGATCCAGGAGCTTCTCGCCACGGCCCGGGACGAGCTCGGGCAAGAAGGTCTCGACACCGCCTACGCCCATGGCCGGGATATGACCCTGCCCGATGCCATTGACCTAGCCGACGAGATGTTGACCGCAGCCCAACAGGTGGTCTGACGAGTCGGTAGTGTCGCATCATGAGCTGGGAGGCCCACAAAGATGCCCGATAGAGCGACCGGCCCCTGGCAGGACCGCGTCAGGTTCGGGCCCAATGGCACGTTTGCATATCGTCCCGGTGAGGTCCTGGTCAACGCAGAGGTAGCGGAACAGGCGCATGAGCGGCTCCTCGAGTGGCAGAGCGAGACCGACGAAGGCATGGCGGTGGAGCTCGACGATTCGGTGATTGCCGACGCCTACGTGAGGTTCACGGGGAACTTCGAGACCCATGGGGCCATAGAGCGGTTACATCAGAGCGGGCTCCTCGCTCAGCCGAACCACGTCCTCTTCGCCACTGGCTGTTGTCCGCCCCATCCCAGTGACCCTGAGGCGAAGCCGTTCTACGCCAATCCCTTCTATGCGAACCCGTTTTACGCCAACCCGTTCTATGCCAACCCCTTCTACGCCAACCCGTTCTATGCGAACCCGTTCGGTCAGTGTGGCTGCTGTCAGTCGTCCTGCTCGTGCTCGGGCGCCTCGGCCAATCCCTTCTACGCCAACCCCTTCTATGCCAACCCGTTCTACGCCAACGCCGACACCAGCCCGTTCAGCAATCGGGCAGCGCAGCACAGCGGTGCACGCAGCAGCTCGGCCCGACCCGCCCAAGCCCCGCAGGCATCGGGTAAGCAAGCCGTGGGCGAGGTCAGGGTGGTCATCCTCGACACCGGCTGGGCGGAGACTCACACGCCGACGGGCCTGCCGAACATCAACGTGAGTCCGCAGGGTGGAGACCAGCCTGATGAGGATGGTGACGGCTTCCTCGACCCTGCCGCCGGACACGGGACCTTCATCGCCGGGCTCATCGAGCAGTTCGCCCCGGGCTGCGCCATCGAGATTGCCGAGGTGCTGAGCACCTACGGCGACGGCGACGAGGTGGAGATCGCCAATGCTGTCTCAGCGCTCGCCCGACGCGGCGCCAATGAGCGGCCCCATCTGGTCAACCTGTCCTTCGGGGGCTATTCCCCGATGGGAATGGGTGCGCTGACCAAAGCCATCTCGGCGCTGCAGCAGGAGGGGACGGTGGTGGTGGCCGCGGCCGGTAACGACGCCACCTGCCTCCCGCTGTTCCCGGCAGTGATCGAAGGAGTAGTGGGTGTCGGGGCGCTGGATGCCAACACGAAGGAGGCAGCGACCTTCACCAACTACGGGCCATGGGTTCGCGCCTGCTCGTGGGGT
>CAWGJI010000002.1:0-7310 GCA_963822895.1 uncultured Acidobacteriota bacterium | reverse complement strand
TCTCCGGAGAGACCACCTCGACGTCGGCCAATTGGAGACCGAGGAGGACTCCGAGGACGGCACCCATCAGCAGGAAGAAGAGGGCCAGGCCCATGCCGAATTCGGCTACGTTCCACTTCTCCCCCTTCTTGCTCCTCACCACCCAGACGAACACCCAGGTGATGGCGATGAAGGCGAGCGTGCCGCCTATGGGTCGCTGGATGCTCTCGGTGGTGTTGAAGATGTCACCGGACCAGAACGCCAGGACATACAGAGACAGGGCCACGATGCAGTACATCGCCATGTTCCCGGTCTTGGCGTCGTTGGGCTTGCCGAACATCCAAATGGCCGAACCGAACACGGACAGCGTGATCCAGCCGAGGGTCCCGGCGTGGACGTGGGCGAGAAGGGTGTTGCGGGGCGGGTTCCACACATCGGTCCCGTTGAGGATCCCGATAACCACCGTGATCACGAAGATGACGAGTGCAGCCCGGAACAAATTTCGCACACCGGCGGGCGCCGATTCCAATTTCAACCTCCCAGTGGTCAGGGTCCAGATATTGCCAAATCGACGGCTCGGATGTCGCCGTGACGAGATATTTCTTTGGCTTGACCAGGGAAAACCTGGCGCATCTCCGGCGAGGAACTCAGGGGCGTAACCTTTCCGAGAAGGAAGACCCGCAGCTCGTCCCATCGAAACGCACTTGACACGATCGCTTCACAGATGAACCCGGACACAGCACTGGGACTCGGCTTGCGTCTGCCCGAGACACATGAGCAGGACCATCATGGGATGCGCTCCCTCCGTATCGGTTCGAAAGTCCTCGCCACCATTCCCGACCCCGACCACATGCGCATCATGGCCGACGAGAGCGCGATCCTCTCTGCTGTCGCCGAGTATCCCGAGGTGTGTACCGAGGGCTGGTGGGGCACGCGGCTCGCCTGCGTCGTGGTGGACCTTCGCCTCGCACAGACGGATCTCGTCGAAGAGCTCCTCGACGATGCCTGGCGACACAAGACCGGCCGCTACGACATCCCGAATTCATGACCCAATCACCCGCCCATCTCGATGACCAGCCGACTGCCTTCGACCGAGACGCTGTAGGGGACGTCCGGGTCGGACTCGTGGAGGAAGTCAAACGACTCGCCGTACTCAGCCGGTGACAGGCCGAGCGGATCACCCAACTCGAACAGGCAACCACCTCCGCCCTCGGAAGGCGTGGGGAGGACGATGGTCCCCACCGCCTCCGGGTACCCGGAACCGTCGGCGTTGGGATACTTCAACAAGCTCATGTGGGACCCGGCCACGATCTCAGATAGCGTCCCGGTACCCGAGCAGACACCGGTGGCGTCGTCGACCGCGTAGTCATGGAGCACCAACAAGACCTCTGTTGGTGGCCTCGGGATCGACTCGACGATGGCCGCTCCGCCGACACCGGCCAGTGTGAGCACCAGGATCGACCCGACCAGCGGCGACCCGGAGAGCCGCATGGCGAGGAACACCCCGGCCGAAATGCCGAACCAGACGGAGAGGGTCCTGGCCGTGTGGGCGGAATCCCCCGATACTCCTGTGTCGAGGTACAGAAACGTCACATATACGACCAACCCGACGAAAGCTCCGACGGAGGTCGGGGCCAACAGACGCCGGCCGCTCCGGACCGAGATGACCGCGACTATGAGGCCGGTCGCCAGACCACTGGCGCCGATCAGAATCCCGGTCAGAAGGTCGTCCGAGATGCCCAGGGCATAAGCGGCGTCGAGGTTGTTGGTGAGAACTATGACGAGCCATGCCATGCCAAAGAACACGATCGGAGGCAGGAGGACACTCCAGATCAGTGTGTGAGCCCAACCCGGCCCACCCGGAGGATCCACACCGCTCCTTTCCAAAGAAGACCGATCGTCTGAAGTGCTCACGAGTTGCTCCTCTCGCTGTCGCTCTGGGACTCCCCCCGTCGGCGGCGACCCCTCTTGATGCAACCAAGCATTCGGGGTTTCCTCCGATCCGCCCATCGGGATTCACCCTGATCGCGGGAGGAGACCGGCGATCACCGGTCTCCTCTCTGTCGACGGCCTCGCCCTGTTCAGGCCGCTGGACAGTCTCTGACTCTTGGGTTGAAGTCGGCGAACAACCCGCTCGGATTCCATTTCCACAGCCAGACGTGGAGGATGTAGACGGGCAGGTAGGAGTGGTGGTGCATGGTCCGACCGAAGAGCACCGGCGGAGCACCCGGATCGACGAACTCCTCGGGGATGATGTACTCCAGTGCCACCAGCTTGAGCCGATTGTGTCGGCCCACCTCGTAGACCATGGCCTCCGGGTCGCCGGGATCCACGTTCCCGTCGATGTGACGGACGTAGTGGACACCCATCCCACCCGTGGGACTGTCGAAGCAGGTGATCTCCTCGCCGCGGATGGTGAGCAGGGCTCCGCCCACCTCCTCCGGTATGGCAAAGGGGGCGAAACCGTCCCGGATCGCCTTCGCCACCCGGTGATATCTCACGCTGACGCTGGCGGCCTTGCGCAGGTCGCTTCTCACGTCACGCCATTCCTCATGACCCCGATCGTGAGCCAGGGCGGGGACCGCCCCCAGCATCATCACGAGCGCGGTCATCAACGCAATCGTCGTCTTTCTCATTTGAATCCCTTCTCTCAGCTGTGTTCGCTGACGGGGTAGATCTCGTCGGCGACCAGCCCATGCGCCTCACGGTGCACGGCTATCGCCGCGTCGGCATCGGGGGCTTCCACCAGGCAGAACACCTTGCCTGCCTTCTCGTCCACCCAGTAGCGCTGGTACTGGACTCCATACTGGTCCTGTGTCGCCAGGTCGGCGGCATGGGCGCCGGCCACATCGGCTTCGGTCGCGCCATCGGGCAATTGTTTGTGGACATCCATGAACAGGGGCATCTGATACCTCCTCAGATCGACTGACCCTTGCCCTCGGAATCTGCCCGAGCCCGGTAAAAGCCCGGTAAGAACCGGAAGACGTCCAGCAAGAACCTGCGGTGGGCCGGGCTCGACATCGGTACGGTTTGATGGTGCGAGTCGACGTGCTGGGACCGCTCGAGGTGAGCGATGATGGCCACCAGATCGAGGTCAGTCGCCCTCTGGAGCGCGCCCTTCTCACGCTGTTGGCGGCCGATGTCGGTCGAGTCGTCACCAGCGATCGGCTCATCGACGGGCTTTGGGGCGAGACCCCGCCGGCGACGGCGGCAAAAGCGCTGCAGACCTACATCCATCACCTGCGCTCGCTACTCCCCGAAGACTCCATCTCCACCAAGGGCTCCGGCTACCAACTGGATTTGCAGCCAACCAAGGTCGACGCCCACCGCTTCGTGCTCGCTGTCACCGAAGCCAGGGAGGCGACCTCCGAGGACCCGGAGACAACGGCCGGTCGACTCGGTGAAGCTCTCTCCTGGTGGCGTGGTGAACCACTGGTCGATGCCCGTGAAGCCGTCACGGTCCGCCCGCTGAAGGCCCGACTGGAGGCGGTGCGTCTCCAGGCCCAGGTCGACCTGGCCGATGCCCAGCTCCAATCCAGCCATCACCAACAGGCTGCCGCCGACCTCCACTCTCTCCTCGAGGAGTATCCACTTCGTGAGGACCTGTGGAGCCGATACATGCTTGCTCTGTACCGCTCGGGCCGGCAGGCCGACGCCCTGCGCGCTTTCGAGACGGTGCGCGGGCTTCTCATTGATGAGCTGGGGATCGAGCCGGGGCCTGAGCTGCAAGATCTGCTCGACCGTGTCCTGGCACAGGACCGATCCCTGTCGCCTTCCTCATCGGAACGGGCAAAGACAGAGCCTCCGCCCGGCCCGGGACCGCCCCTGCCACCCGAGAAGCGGCTAGCCACCCTCTTGTTGGTGACAACCGAATCGGCAAACGCTCCCGCATCGACCCGATCCGAACTCGCCCGCTTCGGGGGAACCATCGTCGACGAGGATGGCACCTATGCCGTTGCCGTCTTCGGCGCACCGATCGCCAGGGAGGACGACACCTACCGGGCGATTCGCGCTGCCATGGCCGTGGGGGAGACACTGGGCCTGGCCGGGGAAGGCCGATGTGTCGTTTCCACCCTGCCGGTGACACTGCCCTTCGAGACCACAGGCGGGATCGGGAGGGAGAGCGGGCCGCTGCAGGCGATGCTGGAAGTCCCCGGCCGGCATCCTGTGCTGGTCGACGACCACACCCGTCGTCTCATGAACGATGCGTTCGACTGGGAGGAGGCCGTCTCGTCGGGATCCGACGTCATGTGGCGCCCCACCACGGTACGTCGCACTGCGGACAAGGCGAGCCTGGGCCGACGTCTTCGCGCCCCATTGGCGGGTCGCGCGATGGAGATGGCACACGCCGGGAGAATGCTCGAGTCCCTCGAACGCGGGATAGGCGGGGTGCTCCTGCTCAATGGTGACGCCGGAGTGGGAAAGACACGAATGATCACCGAGCTCCGGCGGTCACCATCCGGGATCGAGGTCACCTGGCTCCTCGGTCACTGCGACCCCTACGGCGAGGCCACCCCCTACTGGCCTTTCCGTGACCTGATCCGCTCGTGGATCGGTCTCGGTATCGACGAGAAGGACCGCCCCTCCAGGAGAAAGCTACGCAATCATCTCGAGGGAGTGACCGGAGGGCCGGACGAGTCGAGATATGCCTACCTGGCGCATCTGCTCGGGCTCGGTACGGACCCCGAGCAAACGGCGCGGCTGTCCCTCGCACCAGAGGCAATCCAGTTCCGGACGTTCGAGGTGGTCGCCGAGCTGCTGATGGCCATCGCCAAGGAGTCTCCAACGGCGGTCGTGATCGAAGACGTCCATTGGGCAGACCCGACCTCTGTCCAATTGTTGGAAAATCTCGTGGCCCTCACCGAGGGTCACCGGATCCTGATCGTGCTCAGCAGTCGCCCCCATCCCGATCACGTCTCGAATCGCATCGCGGAGACGGCCCGATATCGGGTGCCCCACCTGACGAGCGAGATCACCCTCGACGCTCTCGGGGAATCCGATCAGAAGACCCTGCTCTCCTCACTACTGGGGGCCGCCGACCTCCCCGCAGAGACAACGAGTCGGATCCTCGGTTTGGCCGAGGGGAATCCGTTCTATCTCGAGGAGCTGATCGGGTCGCTGATCGACGAGGGTGCCCTCACTCCCTCCGGCTCGGGATGGGTCTTCGACCGCGGGGCAGTGCTGACCGTGCCGGAGACGGTGGAAAAGGTCGTCCAGTCCCGCATCGATCGTCTCGACCCCTCTACTCACAAAATGCTGACCTCGGCATCGGTGCTAGGCCGGAGCTTCGGCCTCCCTCTCCTCCAGGGCATCGCCGACCAGGAGGGCGGCGTTCTCCCCGCGGTCCAGGACCTGTTGCGATCGGATCTGCTGATCGAGGCTCGTCGCTGGCCGCAGGCCGAGTATCTGTTCAAACACGCCCTGACCAGAGAGGCCGCCTATCGCACCCTCACCGATGAGAGGAGACAGGCCCTCCATCGACGAGCCGCCGATTGGCTGGAGCGACAATTCGAAGGGAGTGACGAGGAGGTGGTCGAGCTTCTCGCCAGGCATTGGATGGCGGCTGGGGTCGACGATCGAGCCGCGCCGGCCCTCCTGCGGGCGGGTGATCTGGCAAGGGGTCGTCATGCCCTGGAGGAAGCAATCGAGCACTATCGGCAACTGCTCCCCATCCTGGAGCGGAGTGGAGACACGGCCACCACGACCTTGGTGTTGCTCAAGCTGGCGCTCGCCTATCACACTGCTCTCCGATTCGGCGAGGCCAACACCACCTACCAGCGCGCCTTCGAGCTGTGGAACCCGGGACCGAGCCCGAAGGCGACCGAGACGCTCAGATTCGCCGGCCCAGCGTTCTTCGATGTCCCGGACCCGATTCGCTCCTACTCGCTACAGGACATCCAGCTGCAGATGGCACTGTTTGATCGTCTGGTGGAGAGATGGCCCGACGACACCATCGTCCCCTCTCTGGCTGAGCGCTGGGAGATCTCCGATGATGGGCTCACCTACCGGTTCACCCTGCGTGACGGGCTCGAATGGTCCGACGGGACATCATTGACGGCACACGACGTGGAGTTCGGGCTGAAGCGCAACCTGAACCCTCATAAGCCCGGGGTGAGCGTGGCCATGCTCTATGTGCTCGAAGGCGCCGCCGACCATGCCCTCGGTCGACGCACCGACCCCGACCTGATCGGCGTGAGGGCACTCGACGACCGGATTGTGGAATTCTCCCTCAACGCGCCGGCTCCCTACTTCCTCGGCATGCTGAACCGGCCGGACTGCGGGCCTGCGCCGCGTCATGTCATCGAGGCGAGCCCGGAGAACTGGGATGACGTGGCCGTCGAGGTGGTGAGCGGAGCCTTTCATCGAAGAGAGCACACCGGGAACCGTGTCGACCTCGGGCGCCGACCCGGCTCTCCCGGCCATCGTCTCGGAAACGTGGAGACAGTGATATGGCAAACCGGGCCTGTGAGTGAGGTCGTCGAGGGGTATGTCGGGGGGCGATACGACATAGCCTGGGTCAGCGGACCTTGGGATGGTGCCGGCTCGGAGAGGCTGCCGATCGATCACGTGCATCTCGAGCCGACCGCCGGTCTCATCTACTTCGTGCTCAACCATGCCGGGAGGAATATGGCCGATCAACGTCTGCGGTTGGCGCTGGCCCATTCCCTAGACCGGGTCGAGTTGACCGAGGGGCTGGGCGGGCATCTGCTCCCGGCCACAGGTGGCGTCGTGCCGCCGGCGCTCGCCGGGCACACCCCCGACGTCGCCCCGGCTCCTGACCTCGATCTGGCCCGTGCCCTCCTCGATGAGGCCCGGCCCGATGGGCCGATCCGGGTGGCGTACCTGGACCTGCCCCACATCGTCTACCGCACCCTGGTGGAGAGGACGGCCGATCAGTGGCGACGTCACCTGGGCATCGAGGTGGAGGTCATGAGCCTGGACCCGGCCTCGTTCCAGAGGTTGGCGGAGGACTGGGGTGAGGTCGATATCGCACCTGCCTGGTGGTATCCCGGATACACCGATCCTGAGTACTTCCTCCGTTTGCTCCTGCACACCGAGGGTACGGACAACACCGGCGGGTTCTCCAATACGGAGTTCGACGGGCTGGTCGAGCATGCCCGGCTGGAGCGGGACGAGCGGACCCGTCTCGGGCTCTTCCACCGGGCAGACCGACTGGCGGTCGCCGAGCTGGCGGCACTGATCCCTCTCGTCTACACCCGGAACACCTCGCTGCGGAGCCCCCGTGTCGAAGGGTGGTGGGAGTTCGGCAAGTCATGGTCCAGCTTCGCCGATCTCACCATCGAGAACCCCGGCTGACCTCGTGGGAGGCC
>CAWGJI010000001.1:0-21131 GCA_963822895.1 uncultured Acidobacteriota bacterium | reverse complement strand
CTCGGCGGCGGTGCCCTGGAAGGTGCAGCCAAGACATTCCGGGCTGGTGGCCAGCTTCTCGATCGCCCCGAACATCCCCACAAGCTTGTCGAGCGGGTCTGTGATGTCGGCAACGGCACCGTCGAGCCACTCCCAATACTGGCGGTTGGACTCTTCGAGGTAGGCGACGATCAGGTCGTCCTTGGATGGGAAGTGGCGGTAGAGGCTCATCTTGGCCACGCCGGCCTCGGCGATGATGGTGTCGATCCCTACCGCCCGGAACCCATCCCGATAGAACAGCCGCTGTGCCGTTTCCAGGATCCGCTCTCGCACCGAGGGTTCTGTTGTGGTGGTCATCAGGTTGACATGATACAGACTTGTCTGTACCTTTCCAGTCTCGTAGACAGATCTGTCTCATCTGAAGGGAACAGGACATGAGGATTGCAGTGTTGGGCACCGGCCCGGTGGGCCAGACGGTGGCGGCCAAGCTCGACGAGCTGGGTCACCAGGTGACGGTGGGCACCCGCGACGTGGAGGCGACAATGGCGCGGAATGATCCCGACAATTTCGGGAATCCGCCCTTCCCGGAGTGGGCCAAGCAACATCCTGATGTCGCCGTCGCCCTGTTGGCGGATGCCGCTGCCGGTGCCGAACTGGTGGTGAACGCCACCAACGGCACCGTGTCAATCCAGGCCCTGGAGGCGGCTGGGGAGGACAACCTGGCGGGCAAGATGATCGTCGATATCGCCAACCCGCTCGACTTCTCCCAGGGGATGCCACCTTCACTGGCTCTTTCCAACACGGACTCCTTGGGCGAGCAGATCCAACGCCGCTTTCCGGACGCCAGAGTGGTGAAGACGCTGAACACCGTGAACGCCTACCTCATGGTCGACCCCGTGCAGCTCGCTGGCGGCGACCACACCGTATTCGTCTCCGGAAACGACGCCGACGCCAAGACCAAAGTCACAGAACTTCTGGCGTCGTTCGGCTGGTCTGACATCGTCGACCTCGGGGACATCACCACCTCCCGTGGCACCGAGATGTACCTGCCGCTGTGGCTTCGGATCATGGGAGCTACGCAGAATCCGATGTTCAACGTCAAGGTGGTGCGATGAGGTTCGGGCTCCAGGTCTATTCGTTCACCTGGCCTGGCGGCCCTGCAGCGATCGGTCCCACCCTGGCCCGGGTCGCGGGTGACGCTGATGAGGCGGGATTCGACTCGATCTGGGTGATGGACCATTTCTGGCAAATCGGCGCGCCGGATTCGGAGACCGAGCCGATGTTGGAGGGTTGGACCGCTCTGGGGTTCGTGGCCGCCCATACCCAACGGTCTCGTCTGGGATTGATGGTGGGCGGTGTTCACTACCGCAACCCCGGGTTGTGGGTGAAGGCGGCCACCACCCTCGACGTGCTCTCCGGAGGACGGGCCTGGCTGGGTCTCGGAGCCGGCTGGAACCGGGCCGAGTCCGTCGGCCTGGGATTCGGGTTCCCTGACACTAGGACGCGGTTCGAAATGCTGGAGGACACTCTGCAGATTGCCCAGCAGATGTTCGAAGGAGAGCGCGGGAGCGAGCAGGGTTTCGAAGGTCGCCAGTTCAAGGCCGAACGTCTCCTCAACGTGCCCCAGTCGATCTCCCGACCGAGAGTGCCGATCATGATCGGGGGAGGCGGCGAGAAGAAGACGCTTCGTCTCGTCGCCCAATATGCCGACGCCTCCAATCTGTTCGGCGACCCCGACCAGCTCCGTGACAAGTATCGGGTCCTCGCCGAGCATTGCGAGGCGGTGGGGAGACCATTCGACGAGATCGAACGGACCACCCTGCAGTCGGTGAGCCTGTTCGCTCCCAACGCCTGGCAGTCCAGTCCCGAATCCGCCGAACAGCTCGTCGACCGGTTCGGCCGTCTCGGTGACGCCGGGGTCCAGCATGTGATCATCAACACTGCCGACGTCCACAACCCCGAAGCCATCGAGCTGCTGGCGACCGAGGTGATCCCGCAACTGGGTGAGGCCGGAAGCGGGCAACCGTGACCGTGATGACGGATCTCGACGGTCATGCGGTGATCGACCTGACCACGGTGGGAAGGGTGAGCTGGCGCCCTCATACCATCGAGATCTGGTTCGCCCACCGGGAGACGACCATCTATCTCCTCTCCGGCGGTGGTGACCGTTCGGATTGGGTGCGCAACCTGATCCGTACGCCCGAAGTCCGGGTTCGCGCCGGAGGCGGCGTTTTCCCCGGCGTGGGGCGCATCGTCACCGACACGCACGAAGATCGACTGGCACGCGACGCCGTCCACGACAAGTACGCCGTCCGCTCCTTAGGTGACCTCACCCGCTGGCGGGAGACGGCGCTTCCCGTCGCCATCGACCTGGACCGGACCGGTTGAACCATGGGCGACAGGACTCCCCTAGGACGCAGCGGCCTCGAGGTTCCACGGCTCGGGGTTGGCGCCATGACCTGGGGAGAGGCCCGAGGAATGGGCCGACTCCACCCGGCTCAGATGGCCTACGGCGGCGCCCACGGCTACGAAGAAGAGAATCGAGCCTTGGAGACCAGCCTCGAGGCCGGGGTCGACCTGTTCGACACCGCCGCTATGTATGCCGGTGGCGCTTCGGAGCGCCGTCTCGGCGAGCTGAGCGCCGGACGCGAGGATGTGCTGATTGCCACCAAGTTCCCCGCCGGCTTCCGCTTCCGGGCTGAGGACCTCCCCGAGGAGCTGGAGTCGAGTCTCGCCAGGCTGAGACGATCCCATATCGACCTCTACCAGCATCACTTTCCGACCAGACGAGTGTCGATCCCGGAACTGATGAACCAGTTGGCCGACGCCGTAGAGGCCGGCATGGTGCGTGCGGTCGGCGTGAGCAACTACTCCGCCGACCAGATGCGCCACGCACACGAAGCGCTTGGCGAGCGGGGCATTCCCCTCGCATCCAACCAGGTCGAATACTCCCTCCTCCACCGACAACCCGAGACCAACGGGGTCCTCGACGCCTGCCGTGAGCTCGGGGTCACCTTGATCGCCTACACCCCCCTCGCGGGGGGTCTGCTGACCGGCAAGTACTCGACGGAGAACCGTCCTGGTGGGTTCTTCCGACAGGTGCTACCGCGGTACCGGCGCAAGGGCCTGGAGGCCATCGAGCCGGTCGTTGTATTGCTGACCGAGATCGATGACCGATATTCGAAGACACCGAGCCAGGTCGCCCTCCGCTGGCTGATCGAAAGCCCGGTGGTCTTGCCCATACCGGGAGCGAAGAACGAGAACCAGGCGTCCGCCAACGCCGCTGCCCTTACCTTCTCGCTGACCACAGCAGAGCTCGATGCCCTCAGCGAGATAACGCTCAGCTGGCGGAACTAGTCGATTGCGGCGTTCAGTCCGGTGAGGGACCAACCTCACCTACCTGACTGTCGCTGAGTCAGGACCACGCAGCGCCGCTTGGGGCAAGAGGCAAGTGGGTCTTTGGGTGGTAGATATCGACGGGTCGGTGTTTGCGGTGCGCGGCTGAGGGGTAGGTTCTGCAGACTTGCGGCTCAAGCGTTGTGAGATGACCCCCGACTTCCTAGGTGAGCGGGAGCGACGGGCAGTTGACCTGATGACACATGACCGGTGGCGAGGTTGGGCGCTTGTCGATTGCGGCCAAACATGCGGCAGAGTTCGACCTGGAGATCTGGTTCTCGCCATTCCCGTGTGAGACGACGCCACCGGAGACGCGGGGCAAACAGACCCGTGTCGATTTGGAAGCCAAGGAGGGTATTCCATGCACTCGCGGATCGCTACCAGTGCTGACGACCACAACGGGCTGTGGGTGAAAGCTGGCTTGCGTCGTGTCCCCGTGATGACGCTCACCGTGTTCCTGATCACGGTCATCACCAATACTGCTCAGGTGGTCGACTCGGGTCTGGTTGAGAGTTGGCAACGTTCCCCTCAGATGCTGCATGGGGAGTGGTGGCGCCTCGGAACAGCGCTTTTTGTCCAGGACGGAGGCGTATTGGGAGCAGTCTCCAACCTGGCGTTCCTCTTGGTGCTGGGTGCCCTGTGCGAGCAGGTCTTGGCACGGTGGGAATGGCTGGCTTGCTATCTGGGTGCGGGTGTCATCGGTGAAATCGTGGGGCATTTCTGGCAACCGGTCGGTGCCGGCAATTCCGTGGCAGTCTGCGGACTCGCCGGTGCCCTGGTTGTTGCGCTCTGGGTCGGCGATTCTTTCCTTCCCACCTTGACACCGTACGCCGCAATGTATTGGGCCGGTGCCCTTCTCGCGCAACGCTGGTGGCTGTTGGGACTCATCTTCCTGGTCGCCGTCTTTCCGGCAAGCCAAGTCGCCGGGCGGTTCGGTGCCGAAGCCGCGCGATTCAGCGCGGCAGTTACAGTCGTTGTGGCTCTCGCTCTTGTCGGGGGGACCGACATCCACGGAGCCGCCCTGCTCGGCGGTGTCGCCATCGGTGCCCTACTCAACCTTCTTGCACCGCGACGTCACGGGGGCCGAAGACCTCGGTTGACGACTTCCCTTGTCGTTTAGCCAGCTGGCATTGTCCATTACCTCTGGAGAGATCGAACGCGACAGGCCCGCCATGAACCTTGGAGGGCAGAGAAACCGGACTAGTCGCTCGTGCTCCTCTTCAGTCCGCCGCCTTCTTGACGAGTTCGCCGATCCTCGCTTCGGTGGCCGCGTCCAGCGAGGTGAGTGTCCATGCAACCGGGTGCATGCGGCCGCCTTCTTCGACAGTCGGGTTCTTCACTTCTCCGAAGCCGAAGGCAATGAAATCCTTGTCCATCTTGATGTAACAGACGTCCTGACCGTCCTTGACATAGAACGGAAGTCCCCAGCGCACGATCGGCTCTAGTGATGGGGCGTTCTCCCGAATGATGTTGTGCAGGCGTTCTCCGATCTCCCGATACGGCTCGGGCGCATCGGCGATCTTCGCCAGGACAGCTTCGTCACCCTTCTTTGCGAACATGTGCTTGGAACCTCCTTGGTGGTTGATCTTGGGTGGGCTTGTCGTTTTCACGCCACGAACGCGTTTCGGTCGTAGCCCGCTGGCCACCGTACAGGTGAGTCGAAGTCGGCGCTTCTCGAATCCTGCTCGCTTGAGTCGTGTCGAAGCGATTTCGAACCGCCCTCGAGTGGGTAGAGAGGAGGTACCTCCACGTGGGACCCGATTTGGCCCGCCTCGGCTCGAAACCGAGCAGGAATGAAGAAGCAGGCTCTCGGGCAAGTCCCTAGCGTTTCACGTCAGAGACCGTTTCTCCCCGATTCGAGAGAGAAAGGAGCGACCATGTCGCCTGAAAGCAAGACCCAATCCGGTGGGTTCACCGCCGAGGAACGCGCCGCCATGAAGCAGCGCGCCGCCGAGTTGCGCGCCGAGGGAAAGAAGGGAGCCAAGAAGGCCGATGCCCTCCAGGCAGCCCTCGACAGCATCGCTGGAATGAACCCCGATGACCGTGCCCTCGCCGAGCGCGTGCATGCCCTCGTGACCTCGACGGCACCTCACCTGTCACCCAAGACCTGGTACGGCATGCCGGCCTACGCCAACGAGGACGGCAAGGTCGTCGTCTTCTTCAAGGACGCCGGCAAGTTCAAGTCCCGCTACGCCACACTCGGGTTCGAGGAGGCCGCCAACCTCGACGACGGCCCCATGTGGCCGACGTCCTACGCCCTCACCGATTGGACCCCAGCGGTGGAGAAGAAGGTCGTTGCCATGGTGAAGGCCGCCGCCTCGTAGCGGTCGTAGCCGCGTCTTGAGCCTGGGAATGCCATCTGGATGTCGTCCCTACTGGGCTACTGGCACGGGCTCTCTCCGACGATAGAAGCTCAACGCAAGCGTGTATGACACGACCAGGATGCCGAGGATCCAGGCAAGGGCTACCCAGAGTTCATTGCCCGGGGTGCCATCGGTCAGCAGTGAGCGCATCGTCTCGATGATCGGGGTCATCGGCTGGTGTTCGGCAAAGCCCCTGAGCAACGGTGTCATCGACTCGGTCGGCACGAACGATGGGCTGATGAAGATCAGAAGCAGCAGGATGTAGGCGAAGGCACCGGCGCCCTCCATCGTCTTTGCCAGCAGGCCGAAGAACATCGCCATCCATGTCGTGGCCAGCGTGAATAGCACCAGAACGCCACAGAACCACAGCCACCCGGCAATGCCGGCGGACGGGCGAAACCCCACGATGAATGCCACTACCAACACGAGGACAGAGGAGAACAGATTCGAGAGGGTCGATGACAGGGCCTGCCCGCTCAACACCGACGATGGCGCTACCGGCATGGTCCGGAAGCGGCCGATGATGCCCTTCTGCAGGTCCATGCTGAGCCGAACTGCGGCGTAGGCGATGCCGCTGCCGACGGTCATGATGATGACCCCCGGTGTGATGAAGTCGACATAATGAATCGAGCCGGTCTGTGTCCCCAGAGCACCACCGAATACGTAGACGAAAAGCAGCAGTATTGCGATCGGTGTCAAAACGACGGTGATGATCGTGTCGAGGCTGCGCGTCGTGTGACGGAGGCTCCGCTTGGCCATGATCCACGTGTCACTCAGAGCTCGCATGGGAGACCTCCCTTTCTTCGTCGAGGATCTTGAAGAACACGTCATCGAGAGTGCTCGTCTGCTTCGAGAACCGAGTCGGCTCGATGCCGCCGTCCCTCAGTCGGATGAACACGTCCGCCATCTCGGCCGCAGAACCAGTTGTGGCGACAACCAGCTTCGAGTCCACTCGGTTGACGTGATGGTGCTCGTCGAGTGCCGACTGCGCCGCGGCCAACTGCTCGGGATCGCTGAACTCGAGTTCAACAAGGCCGGTCGGTACCATCGTCTTCAGCTCGTCCGGTGGACCGTCGGCCACTATCCGGCCACCGTGGAGGATCGCAATCTGGTCGGCAAGTCGGTCGGCTTCCTCCAGATACTGAGTTGTGAGGAAGACGGTGGTCCCGTTGTCGGACAATTCCTCGATCGTCCGCCACATGGCGGTGCGGCCCTTGGGGTCGAGACCGGTGGTCGGCTCGTCGAAGAAGATGATGGGTGCGTCGCCGACGAGGCTCATGGCGATGTCGAGCCGACGCCGCTCTCCTCCCGAGAAGGTGAGCAGACGACGGTCGGCTGCCTCCTTCAGGTCGAACTTGTCGAGCAATTGTTCCGCGGTTCGATCGGCGTCGGGGACGTGGCGCAACTCGCCAATCAGCACCAGGTTCTCGCGTGCTGTGAGCACATAGTCAACCGCAGCGAATTGCCCGGTGACGCTGATCTGCTCGCGAACCCCGGCGGGTTGCGTCGCCACGTCGAAACCGCCGACTGTTGCCGTTCCTCCGTCGGCCTTGATCAATGTCGTGAGGATGTTGATCGTCGTCGTCTTGCCGGAACCGTTCGCCCCGAGCAGGGCGAAGACTGTGCCCCGTTCGACGGTGAACGCGACGTCGGCTAGCACTTGCACTCCTTTGTATCCCTTCTGGAGGCTTCTCACCTCGATCGCATTGGTTACCGAATTCATCGTCTTTCTGTCTCCTTGTCGCAATTCATGAGCGTGTGATCAGAACATCGCCGAAAGCTGTTCGGGCGTGAACCTGGACCGTTTCCACCGACTGGTCCGGGTGGACGGCAGGGGAGAGGCCGTTGTTGATCTGTCCGAATCTGGTGTTGGCGTCGATCCAAGCCGCCGTGCCGTCCTCGATCCCGATCTCGATCCGACCCATGGCTGTCTCGACGGTGGCCGATCCACGGGTGATCTGGCCAAGACTTATGTCCCCGTTCGCAGTCTTGACATTGACGTCACCACCCGCATCCTCGATCGTGACGCCCCCGTTGGCCGACTTGACCCTGACATTGCCCTCGACCTGCCCGATCCACGTGGTGCCATTGCGGTTCTTGATGTCGGCGTCCCCAGCGATGGTGCCAATGGTTATCTCGCCGGCAGTCACGATCTGGGCGTTGGCGGATGCATTCTCCAGGGCGAATCGTCCCATTCCGCTGTGTAGCTGCAACGCCCCGGTCTGGTCGAGCAGGACATTGCCGACGCCCGTCCTGACATCAACATCGCCCAGTCGTCCGTCGCATCGGAAGTCGGCGACGCCAGTGTCGGCTCGAAGCGAGGATCCTTCGGGAAGCTCCACTATCACGTCGACAGATCCGCTCCGCTTCCATCCCACGATGGGCGCGGCCATGCCGCCCGGCTTTGGCATCGTGATGGACAGGGTCCCATTGGCCAGATCAACCGCGGTCTTACTCGCCGCCTCGACATCGGCCGGGGTGCCCGGGTCGCTCGGATTCACGGCCACGACGGTGTCGGTGCGATCGCTGAGGATCACGTGCACCATGCCCCGACCCAATTCGATCGAGAGAGCGATGGGCTGGGGGGTTTCGAAGGGAGGGATCTGGCCTTTTCGTGCGCTCTCGGGATTTGCCATGTTCAACTGACCCACCCGGTGTATCGCTGGCTGTGGCGGGCTGCCCCCGACATCCGTCCTCGGGGACTATCGGCCGCAGCCGCGACGATTCGCACCAGCCACGCATTCAGTGACAGCCCTTCCTGTCGCGCCGCCTCCTCGATCCTCGCCTTGAGTGTCTCCGGGAGGCGGAGGTTGAGTCTCGATGTGGCTCCCTCGTCACTACCCTGGGGGATCCCACCGGCAAGCCCTACAGTCCCCTCCGACACCTCGTCGGCGGCCTCGGCCGGTAGCTTGACGACGAACTCCGGGTCGGTTGCGCGCAGACGGACCTCCACGGCTCCCGGGGCCAGTTCTGTCGTGATCTCATCGGCGGCGTCGGAAATGGCTTCCAGCAGCACCAAACGCGTTGCCGCATCGAGACCGGCCGAGAGACGAACGATCAAGGCTTTGCTCTCGGCGCCTCCCATCTCCGCAGCGGCAATCAACTGTTCACGCAGAGTCTCCACATACCTGGTCAAATTCATGGTGCCATTATGGCACCATATCTGGCACCAAACAAGTGCCGAGACCTACACAGGCCATCCACAGGAACGTCGACTCGAATCGGTCGAGGGGGGGTGGTCGCAAGAAACGTGGCTCTCGCCTGACCGAAAGATCGAGCCGGAGGGAGGATTCAGACAGTCATACGCCGACGGTGCTCAGATGAATCGTCTGAGTCCCCTTCGACATTCGACGACGCGACACGACCGGGCCAGGACGCCAGCAGAAAGCCGCACGCAGCCATGATCACCGTCACGATGAGCACCAACCCCGCAATCGCCCAATACCCTTGCCGGGCAGGATCGAGGAAATAGTACGGATACCAGTCGACGAAGAGACCCTGATCATCGAGTAGGCCAGATAGATGCCGGCCGGGATCATCCACACGACGGTGTGGCGTGTGGGTAAGAGCTTGGGACCGGGATTGAGTATCCAATCTGCGAGCAGGATTACAGGGGAAATGACGTGTCGTAGTGCGTCCCCGAGGCTTGGAGACACCCAAAAAGAGTAGAACACGGCGGTCGTCACCATCCACAGGGTGGCCATGCCCCGGAAGTTGGTAAACCTCGATGACTGGATGAGCTCGGGCCGGATGACAAGAGCGACGAGAACGACTGCTGCTATGAGATTGCTCAGCACGGTGAAGTAGCTGAAATAGTTGACCACGTCGAAGTCGCGTTGAGTCTCGTGATTGAGCTGGACCAGCAACACGAGCACTATTGCGATTGCAACACCTGCCCGGATCAGTCGAAACACAACTCACTCATTCCGGATCGAAGGGCCACTTCCCGTGCAAATCGGCACACAGTGCTTGGAGAGCACATCTGAACTGTGCCGATCATCGTAGATCCGTCTCGGCTGTCTTTTGGGGCACCGAGGAATCAGAGCCGGGGGGAATCGGGATAGCGACTGCAGGGATTCCGCCGTGTCTGCAATGGGAATTGTCAAGACCGGGACCCTTCTTGTCGAGCGCTCATCGGTCTCGGGTCCGTGTCGATCTGACGGCTGTGTCCACGGGGTGCTTCCTCGAGGCATCCTCGTGGAGCTCATTCATGCATTCTCCAGGAGATCGCATCCGATGAGGTCGCCGGTTGTATCGATGTAACCTATGTGATACAAAGTAACCCATAGGTTATAGGCTCTCAGAACAAGGAAAGGTCGATCATGGACGGCAGTTCGGACATCGAGACCAGACATGGTTTGGTCAAGAGACGTGTTCTCTACGGCCAAATCGCAGCGGGAGTGGCGGTCGTGGCCAGCGCTCTGGGCAATGCGGGGAGATCGGCGGGGTGGCTGACCTCGTCGTGGTCCCTTCTGGTCGGTCTGATTGCTGCGGTGGGATTCTTGCTGCTTGGGGGTGCACTGGTCTCGGCATGGAGGTTCAACGAGGGATTGTCCACGGATCAGCGGTTGAAGCTGTCCGATGAGTTCACTTCTTTTCTCGACGACCAGGCGACGAGGAGAGCAGCCCTGGCCACGCTGGCCGCTGCAGGGGTCATCGCCGCACTCCCTTCCGCTGCAGAGTGGTCTGGGGGGATTGTTGCGGCGAGCCTGTTCTGTTTGGGCAGCATCACCCTCGCCGTGTCGAGGCTTCTGTCGGACAGATGACTCGTCGCAATGCAGGTCCAGCGTCCGACGAGATCGAGAATGCCATTCAGCGATGGCGCTCCGAGCTAGGCCTCACTCAACAGCAACTCGCGGACATGACCAGGGTCACTAGGAAGACGATCAACACGATCGAGAACGGTCACTTCGTCCCTTCAGCGGTTCTGGCCTTGAGGATTGCGGCAGCGTTCGGCGTCGCGGTCGAGAAGGTGTTCTGGTTGACCAACACGCTTGACCATGTCGAGCGACCAGAACTTAAAACCTGATCCAAGGCGATTCTGGATATCGGGCTCTGGGCTGCATCCGGGGGGCTCTTGCCTGGTGGGTGCGGCGTTGACCTACAGATCGTTCAAGACGCAGCTGATTTAGCGTTGACCCGATGCATGTCGCCGACAGCCACGATCTGATCCGGGTAACCGGGGCAAGAGAGAACAATCTCAAAGACCTCAGTGTCGAGATCCCGAAACGCCGTTTGACGGTGTTTACCGGAGTCTCCGGATCGGGGAAGAGCTCACTCGTCTTCGACACCATCGCCGCCGAGTCGCAGAGGATGATCAATGAGACGTACAGCACCTTCGTCCAAGGCTTCATGCCGACACTGGCGCGTCCGGACGTCGACGTTCTCGACGGGTTGACGACGGCGATCATCGTCGATCAGGAGAAGATGGGCTCCAATGCCCGCTCCACCGTCGGCACCGCCACCGACGCCAACGCCCTGCTGCGCATTCTCTTCAGTCGTCTGGGCCGACCGCACATCGGCTCACCGCAAGCTTTCTCTTTCAACGTCCCCTCGGTGCATGGCCGTGGTGCGATCACGGTCGAGCGCGGCAAAGGCGAGAGGCTGACGAGGGAATACACCGTGACCGGGGGCATGTGCCCCCGCTGCGAGGGTCGGGGAATGGTCTCAGACATCGACCTGTCCGAGCTCTACGACGATTCCAAGTCCCTGGCCGAGGGTGCGATCACCATCCCGGGATACAAGGTGGGGGGCTGGATGGTGCGCCAATTCACCGAATCCGGGTTCGTGGACCCGGACAAGCCGATTCGGGACTACACCGAGACCGAGCTGGAGGACTTCCTCCACAAGGAGCCGGTCAAGGTCAAGATCAATGGGATCAACGTGACCTATGAGGGGTTGGTCTCCAAGGTACAGAAGTCGTTCCTATCCAAGGACCCCGACTCGCTCCAGCCCCACGTCAGGGCGTTCGTGGACCGTGTGGCCACCTTCACCGATTGTCCCGACTGTGGCGGCACCCGACTGAACGAAGGCGCCCGCTCGTCCAAGATCGAGGGAGTGAGCATCGCCGAGGCCTGCGCCATGCAGATCAGCGACCTCGCCGAGTGGGTCCGGAGTCTCGACGAACCGTCCGTCGGCCCGCTCTTGTCCACCCTGCAACAGGTTCTCGACTCATTCGATGAGATCGGGCTCGGCTATCTCTCGCTCGATCGGGCGTCGGGGACGCTGTCGGGCGGTGAGGCACAGCGCGTCAAGATGATCCGTCACCTCGGATCGTCGCTGACCGATGTCACCTATGTCTTCGACGAGCCCACCATCGGTCTCCATCCCCATGACATCCAGCGATTGAACGAACTGCTGCTGCGACTGCGTGACAAGGGCAACACCGTGCTTGTGGTCGAGCACAAGCCGGAGGTCATTACGATCGCCGACCACGTCATCGACCTCGGCCCTGGGGCCGGCACCGCCGGTGGGACTGTCTGTTACGAGGGTGCCATCGCGGGCTTGCGGGGCAGCGACACGGTCACCGGCCGCTACCTGGATCATCGGGCTGTCCTCAAAGAGGAGGTCCGGGCTGCCGGCGACAGGCTGGAGATCCGTGGGGCGACGACGCACAACCTGCGAGATGTCGACGTCGACATCCCGCTCGGGGTGCTCTGTGTGATCACCGGTGTGGCCGGGTCCGGCAAGAGCTCGCTGATCCACGGGTCGGTGCCCACCGGCGCCGGTGTGGTGGCCATCGATCAGGACCCGATTCGCGGGTCGCGGCGGAGCAACCCGGCGACATACACCGGGTTGCTCGACCCGATCCGCAAGGCATTCGCCAGGGCAAATGGCGTGAAGCCGGGGCTGTTCAGCGCCAACTCGGAGGGCGCTTGTCCCAACTGCAATGGCGCCGGCGTCATCTATACCGAGCTTGGATTCATGGACACCGTCACCACCACCTGCGAGGAGTGCGAGGGAAAGCGGTTCCAGAGCGAGGTGCTCGAATACAAATTAGGTGGCAAGGACATCAGCGAAGTCCTAGCCATGCCGGTCACGGAAGCCAAGGACTTCTTTGGGACCGGGGAGGCGCGGACCCCCGCCGCCCACAAGATCCTGGCCCGGTTGGCCGACGTGGGTCTCGGCTACCTCACCCTCGGCCAGCCGCTCCCCACCCTGTCCGGTGGTGAGCGCCAACGGCTGAAGCTGGCGATCCAGATGGCCACAGATGGAGGAATCTACGTGCTCGACGAGCCGACCAGCGGCCTGCACCTGGCCGATGTCGACCATCTGCTCGGGCTTCTCGATCGGCTCGTTGAGTCGGGCAAGTCGGTCATCGTGATCGAGCATCACCAGGCTGTGATGGCCCATGCCGACTGGATCATCGACCTCGGCCCGGGTGCCGGGCACGAGGGCGGCCGGGTCGTGTTCGAGGGCACACCGGCCGATATCGTGGCCGATCGCTCCACGATCACCGGCCAACACCTCGCTGCCTACGTCGGTGGGTCTGACGTTGGAGCGACCCCTCGATGACGCATGTTCCTCCCTCTTCGTCCGACCACCCGGAGAAGTGGAAGTTCGATTACCCCATCTATCACGCCGAGACGAGGGCGCAGTGGCGGGCCTGGCTGGAGTCAAACCACGCCGACACGCCCGGAGTCTGGCTCTGCTCATGGCGGCCAACTACGGGGAAGCTGGTCTGCCCCTATCCCGAGGTGGTGGAGGAAGCGATTTGCTTTGGCTGGATCGATTCCACCGTGAACATTCTCGATGACGAACGCGGCATGCAGCTCATCACGCCGCGCAAGGCCAAGAGCACATGGACCCGGTTGAACCGTCAGCGCTTCGCGGACATGGAGTCGGCAGGTTGGATGACCGATGCCGGTCGTCGGGCCGCCGAGGTCGCCAGAGAAAACGGCTGGTGGACGATATCCGACAGTGTCGAAGACTTGATCGAGCCCGAGGATCTCACCGTGGCCCTCGATGCCAGCGCCCCGGCGAGGGCCTCTTGGGGCGGTTTCCCCCCAAGCGCCCGCAAGGCGATGCTGTGGTGGGTGATCAGCGCAGCCAGAGAGGACACCCGGGCGCAGCGGATAGCGACGATCGTTGCCGCGGCTGCGAAGGGCGAACGCGCTCGGGGATGAGCTAGAGACTCGACCCTCCTCCCACCGCTTCTCCAGGCCGCTCGATTCGGGGCGCCACAGATCGGTGGTCTCGGCCAGACGTAGACTGCGCGTATGAGGACAGATCTGGACGAGTTGCGTTGGCTGCGTCTGGCCCGAGACCGAATGGATCGCGAGTACGCACAGCCCCTCGACGTCCCGGCGCTGGCCCGCACGGCGATGATGTCGCCGGCACACTTCAGCCGCCGGTTCCGGGAGGCATACTCGGAGACGCCGTACTCCTATCTGATGACACGTCGGATCGAGCGGGCCAAGGCGCTGCTACGTCTCGGCGACATGAGCGTGACGGAGGTCTGCTTCGCGGTTGGTTGCACCAGTCTCGGCTCTTTTTCCAGCAGATTCACTGAGCTGGTCGGAGAGACACCGAGCGCTTACCGAGCCCGTAACCACGACGAGCTGCGTGCGGTCCCTGCTTGTCTGACGATGGTGTCGACGAGGCCTCGTCGCGGCCGTCCCGAACGAGCAGAAGAGAGCAGTTTCGGAGAAGCATCCGTGACTTCGGCGTCATAGGGTCGAGGCCATGACTGTTTCACTCAGCACCGTGCACATATACGTCGACGATCCAGATGCCGCCCTCGCCTTCTACCGGGACACACTCGGCCTGACCGTTACCAATGAGGTCGCCAACGACGGCTTTCGTTGGATCACCCTGGTCACCGACAGCCAACCTGAGGTCGGAATCGTCTTGTCCCAGCCGCATGCCGGTCGCTCCCAGGAGGACGGGGATGCCCTCGCCGCCCTGCTCGCAAAGGGCGAGCTACCCGGTCCCTTCTTCCGCACCGACGATCTGAACACCACCTTCGACAAGGTCGCCGGCGCACCAGGGGTCGAGGTGCTCTCAGAGCCCGCAGATCAGTTCTGGGGAGCCCGGGACGCAGCGGTTCGCGATCCTGCGGGGAACATGCTCCGCATCGAGCAGGAGTAACACCGGATTCCTGTGCCGGAGACCGTCAGTTGGGGTGAGTTCGCCACACTGGAACCGGACCTTGCACGGTTCGGAGCCGAGAGGCTGACCGCGGCGCCTGCCTATCTGGCGACGATCCGCCGGTCGGGATCCCCCCGAGTCCATCCCGTGACACCGATCTTCACCGACGCCGGCTTGTTCTTGTTCATGGAGCCGACCTCGCCGAAAGGCAGAGATCTTCGTGAGCGAAAATCGTTCGCCTTGCACAACGGTGTCCCGGACAACGCCGGCTCGGGTGGTGAGTTCTATCTCGCCGGCCGTGGACTCACCGTCGAGGATGTCGACATCTGGTCTGAGGTGGCCGACTCGGCCGGCTATGAGCCCGCCGACCGGTACATCCTGTTCGAGTTGCACCTGAGCGAGGCCCGATGCAGCGGGTACGGCGATGTGCAGCTCCCCGCCACACGGAGCTGGTCGGTCGGGTAAGAGGGGCGGCAATGGCCACCTCTCAGTAGGTGGCATCGTCAGGTTTAGGGTCGAGCTGCGAAACGCCGCTGGGTGCTTCGACACCGGCCGGTAGCCTGAAGATGAAACTGCCATGCTCCAGCGAGAGCTCGCCCTGGGATGCCTCGGTGAGACCACGGGCGAGAGTCAACCCGAGCCCGAGGCCACCTGAAGGGGCAGCGTAACCGGGCTTGGCGTCCACGTACGGGGCAAAGACGGCGGACGCCCAATCGGATGAGATGCCATGGCCGGCGTCCTCCACTTCGATCTCCACGGTCCCATTCGACCTGGTCACGGACGCCTTGACGGGTGGATTTCCGTGGACGTGCGCGTTGGTGAAGACTTCAGCCAATGCGTTCGTCAGGTTCTCCGGTTTGCAGCGAACCCGGATGGCGACATCGCCGATCTGCTTCAAGTCCTTGGGCTTGCCCCCCGATGCCGCCCACGCCGATGTGATCAGGTCAATGGCAAGCACGTCTTGCAGGCTCCCTGGATCGGCCGGCTGGAGGTTTGCGATCTGCTCTAGCCGTTCAACGTGGTGGAGAATCTCGGTGGTGGCGGAGCCTATGTCACCGGCGGCGCGCCGGATCACCTCGGATGAGACTTCAGCACTCTCGAGAATCGCGGCATAGCCTTGAAGCGGGGTGAGGGGTGTGCGGAGGTGGTGGCTCACCATGCGAATGAAGCGGTGCCGCTGTGCCTCGAGACTTGCCTCGTTTGTTATGTCGACAAGCATCACCACGCCTCCGTCTTTGCCGAATCGAGTGATGTGAGGGAGGACTGTTCGCTGGGAGCCATCTGGAGTGAGGAGTCGCAGCCGGCGGGCCGGAGCCTCGAGGCTCAGGGCTTTCACCGTGCTCTGTTTGGTGATTTCCGGACCAATCAGAGGCTCGGCATGGGCAGTGCTTCCGAGATCAAAGAGTGTGCGCCCGCGCACGTCACCGAGGAGTCGCCGTGCTTCGGCGTTCAGCTGGTCGATCTGGAAGTCGGGGCCCCTGAACTGGATGGCGGGTATGGGGAGAATGTCGATCAGCGATTGGAGACGCTGCTGTTCCCTTTTTACGTCAGCCAGGAGACGAGCACCATATATGGCCGAGGCTGCCATTGCCGCAGCACCCTCGAGAACGAGCAAAGTCTCCCGGCTGATTGGGTAATCGACATCCCAATTGGCTAGGTAGACACCAATGGGTGTCCCGTCGATTCTCATGGGGATACACGCAGAGGTGGCCCATCTGGGAGTCATCCCCAAGAAGAGGTCGACGCCGGTGGACACTTGGCTCACGCCTCGCCGCAACGTGTCCTGGATCGTTCCACTGCCGTCGAGGCGGAGGCGTACCTTTCCCAAGGCGATTCCCGGAGTCTCGAACGTGTATCTAGCGACCACTTCGTCCATTTCGAGAACGAACACGACACCACTGTCGATCCCGACCAGGCGCCGGCTCCATTCGAACAACTCGGCGGCGACCCGATCGGGATCACCGGCACTGAAACCGGTCAGCGCCGAGGTGAGCTTGGTGTCCCCGTATCGATCGACCATCGGGCTCACCCGTCTTCGGTCCAGCGGCTGGACGCCACCATCAACAGTGCATCGTCCGAGTGGAGGCCGTATGTGAGGATGAGCTCGTCGAGGCGATCGGGGGTCGGGCCACCCCCGGCTTCGTAAAGGTCATTCGTCAGAGGCGATTCGACACCGTCGGTCCACATGAATAGTTGACCGCGTCCGTGCCACTCGACCTCATCGACGACCATTCTGGATATGTCGACTCCCACGATTCCTGGTCGTACCCCCAAGGCGACGCCGGACGGCTCGGCTCTCCCGTTGATGTCGCCCACGCCGCAGACCTCCAGCAACGGTGGCGCCGCTCTCACCACCATTGCCACGGCGCCTCGGGTCGACTCCGCCGCCTTGTCGGCGGCCGCGATCATCTCATCAAGAGGAGCGTCGAAGGCCTGTCGGGAAATGGTGTCCACTACGACGCCGGCCGCTTCGGCAGCGGCTGGGCCCGAACCCAGCCCGTCTGCCACGACGGCGAGCAGGACATCTCCAGACCCCCCAGCCCACCATCGGTCGCCACTCACTGTCTGACCTCTCTTGGCCCTTGTGACGGCGCTTGCCTCCCATGACCCCGTATCTCGTCGCGGCCCAATGGGGTGGCTCTTGCTCATCGCTACTTGCGTGCCCCGTTCGAGTTGGCGCACCTCAAGTGTGTCCATGAGTCGCCCAGCGCCTTCGAGACCGACCCCGAGGCCGACCTTCTTCCCTGGAGGAGCCTCGATCCCAGGGCCCTCATCGGTAACGACGGCGTCGAAACCCTCGACGGAGACCCTCAGGCTTGCCCAGCCGCCGCCGCCGTATTTGATGGCGTTCGAACAGAGCTCTGAGATCGCCGTCTCGATGTCGGCGCATGCGTACTGGTCGAACCCAACGTCGGCTGCCATTCGCGCTGCCAGCTCCCGAGCGACATAGATGTCGACCTCCCTCCCCAGAGGAACGAGACGTTGGTCACGGATCAGAGCCACTTCCGCATCTCAATGCGAGTGCCCAGGCCGACCTCCGATTCCAGTCTGAATTCGTCGACCAGACTGCGGGCGCCTGAGATGCCCCGGCCAAAGCCGCCCGACGTCGAATACCCCCCATCGAGGACCACTTCCAGGTTTGCGATCCCGGGTCCCTCGTCCTCCACGATCACTTCGATGCCTCGTTCCCCATAGCCCGACTCCCGCACGGCGAACTCGACGCGTCCGCTCTTCGCATAGAGAACGACGTTCCTGACTATTTCCGAAACGGCCGTGGCGAGCTTTGTTTGGTCGATGGTCCCGAAGCCGATGGACCGGGCCAGCTCTCTGACCGCGCCTCGAGTAGTGACAATGGCGGCTTCATCGTCGGCGGCGATGATGATTTCAGGCATTCTCACCGCGCAGCCAGTCCAGACCGCGCTCCAGGTTGGCATCGGTGTGGACAGGCAGTTCGAGACCGAGCTCGATGAGTGTCACGGCCACCGCCGGCGCAAGGCCCACGACGCACGTCCTGGCTCCCATCAACTCAGCCATTGCGGCGCTGTCCCTGAGGATACGACAGAAGTACGAGTCGACCACATCGAGCCCGCTGACGTCTATCAGGACACCGTGGGAGTCGTTCTCGTCGATTCGCTCGAGGAGCCGTCTCTGCAGTCCCTCCGCCTCGCGGTCGCTGAGATCCTCCAGGATCGAGACGATCAGGAAGTTCTCGAGCGAGAGGATCGGTACGGGGCTGCTCATCGCAGGTTTCGCTTCTTCACCTCGAAGTCGAGGGCTTCGAGGGCATATGCCAGGCCCGAGCGCAGATTGGTGAATGTGACTACGTCGCCGAGTGATACACCCAGACGTACCAGGGTCTGGGCGACACGAGGGCTGATACCGACCAGAAGGGTCTTGGCGCCCACCAGCCCAGCGGCCTTCGTGGTCTTGATCAGGTGGTCGGCTACTCCGGTGTCCACAGTGGGCACGCCGGTGATGTCGATGATGATATACCGCGCCTCCCTCGCTGCGACCGCTTCGAGGAGCTGCTCCATCATCTGTTGTGCCCGTCCGGAATCGAGCACGCCGATCAGAGGCATGACCAAAATGTGATCCCAGACGTCTATCACAGGCGTTGATAGCCGCCGAATGGTCTCCTGGAACTCGGACTCAACGGTGCCCTCGCGGGCGGCTGCGAACGCCCCCCCGGCAGCGAGCAGAAACTCGGATTCAAGAAGGTGAAGGGACCGCAAGGCCCTGATCGCGCGGGCGGAGTCCTTGGGAAACGCCTCTTCGATCATTCCGCCAATGGGCCGTATGAGGTCGACGAGAGCCTGGCCAATGGTCTCGAATGAGAGCTCCTGATCGGCGAGTTCGGCGGTCTGAGCCTTCATGTTTGAGAGATATGGAGTCAGGTCGCGTGCTTCGGCCGCGTCCTGCAGAGCGGCATATCCCTGCTCGCTGTCTGCCAGCATCTCGGCCTCGGGGCGAAGTTGTGACGGGTCCAGGCGCTCGATGAGGTCACGTTGCTGCTCGATGAGCTTCGACTGATTTGCCCGCGCCACCTCGAGTAGGTCACGGATCCCATCTGCTTCGTTCTCAGTCAGATAGTGCTGTTCTCCACTGGGCCTCCTCGCCCTCTAGGTATCGAAGAAAGACCTGGGTCACGTCGGGGTCGAACTGCGTTTTCGAACCTGCGGATATCTCCTCCACCGCCCGGGACCAGGAAAGGGCGGCACGGTAGGGCCGGGTTGTGGTCATGGCATCGAACGCATCGACGACGGCGAGGACCCGCGCTTCGTACAAGATGTCGTCCGCCTTGAGACCCCTCGGGTAACCCGATCCGTCGAATCGCTCGTGGTGCTGACCGACGATCGGGGCGACGTCGGCCAGAGAACTGATTCGAGTAGTGTGTTCTCGCCGACGGAGGCGTGAGTCTTCATCTGCTCGAATTCCGGATCGCTGAGCGGACCGGGCTTGTGAAGAATCGAGTCCGGAATTGCCACTTTGCCGATGTCGTGGAGCAAGCCGCCATAGGTGAGCAAGTCAAGACGGTCATTCGGGAGCCCAACCCGCAGCCCGATGGCGAGCGACATCTCAGCGAGGTTCAGCAGCGTCTGGTATATGCGTCTCGTCCCTCGATCAACGCGGCCAGGACGCTCACTGTCGCGGAGGCGCTGCCGGGACTCCCGGAAGAGTTGAATATTCGAACGCCAGAGTTGAGCGAGCCGCCAGCTCAGTGAGATTTTCGATGAGTCGGTACGTGTCCTGTCCCCGGTGAGGTTTCACACCGACGACCCCCACGGCCGTTTCCCGGGCCACGATTGGAACCGCCACATCCACATCCCAGGTTGAACCGTCGATCCGGCGTGACCAATCGATCGGAGCCTTTGTCCTGACGGCCTCGGCGGCAGGGTGTTGGCTGTTGACGCTCAGCATTGAGTCCTCGCCCCCATATGGAAGTCCCCATCCATATGCCACACGGTGAGTGCCAGTCGATGGTTCTGCACTCGCCCCACCGCAACGGTGGCCGGCCCACAGACATCGGCAACGAGATGTGCCACGGCGGTGACGACACCCGCCGTATCGCCCCGCAAAGCGGCATCGTTCAACGGATTGCCGAGAAATGTCTGATTGTTGGCGTGGAAGGCATCGGAAGTGATGACGCCCCTTCGATGATTCACTTGCTGAATCGGAATGTTGAGCCATCAGCTTGAGGTATAATGTCGTCGGCAAGCCAACGGGAGTCGCCCGACCAAGCCCAGTGGCTGGACTTTGCGTGATGTGGGCTTGCCAGGTCGGCACCGGAAACATTAGCCGAACCCTTTGGGCCGGAGATCCTCCCACGGCTAGAAGGTGGGAGCGATACTGGGCCCAGGCATGAAGACCAGTCGACTCGAAGCCTTCAGCGACGGCGTGATCGCCATCCTCATCACCATCATGGTGCTGGAACTCCGCCCGCCCCACGGCGCGAGCTCGCCGCCCTGCCCCTGGTGTGGCCCGCTTGCTGTACTACCTCCTGAGTTTCGTCTTCCTGGCCATCTACTGGAACAACCACCATCACATGTTCCATCCGTGCGCCGGGTGAGCGGGGCGGTGCTCTGGGCGAACATGGGCCTGCTCTTCTCCCTCTCCCTGGTACCGTTCACGACCGGCTGGATGGGGGAGACCCACGCCGCGCCGGTGCCCACCGCCCCTACGGCATCGTGCTGCTCCTGGCCGCGCTGGCCTACTACACGCTGCAGACCACCATCATCCGCCTGGAGGGCTGCGACTGCCTCCTCCGGGCGGTGGGAGGCGACTGGAAGGGGAAGGTGTCGCCGG